>CANHVY010000069.1 GCA_947464185.1 Burkholderiales bacterium | reverse complement strand
GATGGAGAAGTTCTTGGCATGGCCGTCGGTGGCGGCCAACAACCAGAAGGCCAGTTGGGCGCACAGGAAGTGGCGGATGTCGGCGGTGGCGGTCCGGCTGCCTCGGAGCACCTGCAGGCAATGCGCCATTCCCGGCCCACCTTGGGCCTCGTACTTCTCGTGGGAGGCCCTGCCCAGCAGCTGGCAGAAGTCCTCCTGCGGAATGCGCGCTATCCAGCGGGGCGAGGTGTCGGTCCCCTCCACCCACTGCCGGTCGAAGCGCTCCACCGCCAGCACCGTCTTGTTGCCGAAAGTAGCGATGTCCGTGGTCGCCACCGGCAGGTCGAGTTCGCGCAGCAGCTGCGCACACAACCACTCGTTGTAGACCGAGTGCGTGAGGTCCAGGCGGCTACCGCCCACCAGGCCAAGGGGCAGTTTGAGGATGTGCGTGGTCGGTGTGGCACCGAGTGGTCGACACCATTGGCCGTCGACCCGCAGCAGCGCCGTCTTCTCCTGCGCGCCAGCAATCGAGATGCGCAGATCGTCGGGGTCCTGGTCTGCTCCCAAACCCGGTTCGGCAGCGACCCCACGCAAGTGTCGGGCGACCGCCTCATCGTCCATCGGCTCGTACTCGACCCGGTCAAAGCCAGTCGGCGGCTGCTCGGGGGGCAACAACTGGACGGCGCCGACGCAGTCACGGCCGATGGCCTGCAGCAGGTCGAAGACCTCGGTCGAGCCGACCCTGAAGCGTGCGCTCACACGGCGCCGGATGCGCTCGTCGTCCGGCAGGAGGTTGTCGAAGAAGTTGGCTACCACCGGGCCAGCGACCGTCCGGTCTGGGGTGATGGGCAGCGACAGCGACAGGGGACGCACCCATGCGGATGCCAGCCAGGACTCCTCGTAGACGAAGCGGTGACCGCCGGTGCGTGTGCGCTGCCACGTGCCTACGCGCTCGCCGTTCATCCAGACCCAGAGCTCGCGGACGTCAGCCATGGCTGCGCCCTTGGGGCTTGTTCTGCGGGGCCGCGTCCATGGCGACGGCGGTTGACCTCACGCTCATCACCATTGGCCCCATGGCTCGTCGTCCGGCTGGCTTTCTGGTGGTGGGACGGGCGCCGGCGTGGCCGGTTTGGACCCCGTCGCCAGCTTGGCCATCGCGGTCGCTTGGGCGCGGAGATGCGCTTCCAAGTCGATGCTTGGCTTGTTTGTTGCTGAGGGCCCGGGGGCGGTTTGGCGGACCACCACCTGAGCACCCAGCATGGCCAGCACCTGCAGCAGTTGCTCAACACTCACCGCACCGGGGTCACGCTCGATGTCTGCGACACGGGATTGCACGACACCCAAACGTCGGGCAAGCTCTGCCTGCGTCAGCTGGCGTGACTTGCGCAAGGACTTCAGCAGTTGCTGCAGTTGGCTGACGAGCTGGACAGGATAGTCCATGGCGGTTATCGGTTAAAAGTATTTTCGTAGCATATCGCTTTAAGGCGATTTAGTCAAGAAATCGCCAAAGGGCGATAAAGCGAGCATATCGTGCTTGGGCGATACCCGAGCTCACGCAAGCCCAACGGCGTGTTCCAGTGCGGCCTTGCCTGTTGTCTGTCTCACCCAAGTGCCGTCAGCCAACTTGTAGCGGCTGCGACGATAGACAACCAGTTCCCCATCGCTGAGTGAGACGCTGTGGGGCAGTGCTGTGAGCCTGCGGTGGTGGGCCAGCGACAGCACAGCGGCGGAGTTGCTATCCGCGTGTCGCTCAATGTGCTGCTGCGTGTCTTGCTGCTTGACCGCGGCTGTCATTCACCGGCCCTCGCCCTGTGCTGTCAGCGGCAGCAGCGTGGGGGCAAAGTGGCAGCAGTGTGTGTGACGTTCATCACGACAGCCCCACAATGAAAAAACCGCCGTCTCAACAAGCAAGACGACGGTTCCGAATGGTGGTGGCCAAGGGCGGAATCGAACCACCGACACGCGGATTTTCAATCCGCTGCTCTACCAACTGAGCTACTTGGCCGTAAGCCAGAAAGTATAGCCTGAGCCTTCAGCCCCGGCCGTTGCGTTCAGCCCTGGCCGTTGCGTTTGGTGCGGGTCAGGTCCACGCCCAGTTGCTTGAGCTTGCGGTACAGGTGGGTGCGCTCCAGGCCCGTCTTGTCGGCCACGCGGGTCATGGAGCCGCCTTCGTTGGCGAGGTGGAACTCGAAGTAGCTCTTCTCGAAGGCGTCGCGCGCCTCGCGCAGCGGGCGGTCGAGGTCGAAGGCCTGGCGGGGCGGCGGCAAGGCCGACGTCACCATCGTCACCACGCCCGCCATCGGGCCGCCCGCAGCGGCCGCCGGCACGCCCGCGCCGGCGGCCGGGGTGGACGCCGCCGTTCGTGCAAGGCCTGCGGCGCCCTGCCCTGCGGCCGGACCGTTGGCGTGGTTGGCCAACTCACCCGAGGCGGCAGGCGCACGTGGCCCGCTGGAGCGCGACAGGGCCTGGTCCACGGCCTTCAGCAGCTTCTGCAGCGTGATGGGCTTTTCCAGGAACGCCGAGGCCCCGTAGCGCGAGGCCTCGGTGGCCGTGTCGATGGTGCCGTGGCCGCTCATCATGATCACGGGCATGGTCAGCAGCCCGGCGCTGCCCCACTCCTTGAGCAGGGTGATGCCATCCACGTCAGGCATCCAGATGTCCAGCAGCACCAGGTCGGGGCGCGAACGATCACGCGCGGCTCGCGCCTGGCTGGCGTTCTCGGCCAGCTCCACGGTGTGGCCCTCGTCTGCCAGGATCTCCGACAGGAGCGCCCGGATGCCGAGTTCGTCATCCACTACAAGAATCGTTGACATGGGCGTTGCGGGAATCGGGGGCTCAGGTGGGGCGCAGCGGCGCATCCCTCGCGGGGGATTGTGCCAATGCGAAAAATGATATCGAAACGCGGGCGCCTGTCACGGGGGCGTCGGGCACATCACCCTCATGACGATTGCGCAAGCGGACGCGGGCTCGGTGCTCGTCAGCTATCTTCTTGACCACGGCCAGACCCAGGCCCGTGCCCCGGGGCTTGGTGGTGACGTAGGGCTCGAAGGCGCGGCGCAGCACCTGCTCGTCGAAGCCCGGACCGTTGTCCATCACTGACAGGCGCACCGCCGTGACGGCGCCATCGGCCTCGCCGCGCACCGCCTCGGTGGCCAGCACCACCTGCGGGGCCTCGCGGGAAGACACGGCATCCAGCGCGTTCTGCACCAGGTTGTGGATCACCTGGCGCAGCTGGGCCGCATCGCCCAGGATGTCGGGCAGGTCTGCGCCCAGGCTCAGTGTGAGCTGGCCCTGCTCCTGCGCCTGGCCGTAGAGGGAGGCCACGTCCAGGGCCAGACCGTTCAGCGCCAGGGGGTGCAGTTGGGCGGAGGGCAGTCGGGCGTAATCGCGGAACTCGTTGACCAGCTGCTTCATGGCCTCGACCTGGTCGACGATGACGCCCACGCCCCGCACCAACATGATCTGATCGGCGCCTTCCAGCTTGGAGGCCAGCTTGTGCTGCAGGCGCTCGGCCGACAGCTGAATGGGCGTGAGGGGGTTCTTGATCTCGTGCGCCAGGCGGCGCGCCACCTCGGCCCAGGCTTGCGCCCGCTGTGCCGAGACGACCTCGGTGATGTCGTCGAAGACCAGCAAGCGGGCGTCGCCGGGCAGCATGGCGCCGCGCGCCAGCAGCGTGATGGCGCCGGGCTGGGACGCACGCAGCTCGAAGGAGTCTTGCCACTGCTCGCGCTCGCCAGGCTCAGACCCCGCCACCAGGTTCTGAAACCGCTGGGTCACGGCGTCTGCGAAAGGGGCCAGCTCCGGCACCTCCTGCATGGGGCGCCCGGCATAGGCCTGCAAGGGCTGGCGCAGGATGCGCGTGGCACCGGGATTGACGGTGTCGATCAGGCCCTCGCGGGTGAAGAGGATGACGCCTGCGCTCAGGTTGTCAAGGATGGTCTGCAGCCGCGTGCGGGCCGACTCCAGTTGGTCCACGCCACGCTGCACCTGGGTGCGCGCATCGGCCACCTGCTGCGTCATGTCGGCAAAGGACCGCGTGAGGCCGCCCAGCTCGTCACTGGAGGCGAAAACGGGGCGGGCCGAGAGGTTGCCTGCGGCGACCTCGCGCACCCCCTCGGCCAGCAGGATGAGCGGCCGGGTGAGCTGGTTGCCCAGCACGATGGCCAGCAGCACGGCACCGAATACGGCCAGCACCAGTGCCAGCGTCAGGGTGCCGATGTACATGCGGCGCAGGGCGTCCCGCGCCAGCGCGCGCTGCTGGTACTCGCTGTAGGCCGCTTGCACGGCCAGGGCGTTGCTGGTCAGCGCACGGGGCAGCGGCTGCACCACATGAAGGTAACGCGCTTCGGCGGCGTTCAGCGAGATCGCGTTGCTGGGTACCGGCACCAGCAGGCGGATGCGGGCGCCCGCGGCATCGTCCTCCAGCCCCTCTATCTGACTCGCCGGCCCGCCGCTGCGCGCTTGGCGCAGCAGGGCAGGCGGCGGCCGCTCCCGGCTGCCCAGGCCACCCGCACCCGCGGCACCCGCAGCACCGGTCCCGGACGCGACCGCACTCACCAGCGGCTGACCCGAGGACGCCACGACCGACACCTCCAGCGCACCGAACTGCTCCCGCACGCGCTCCAATGCCAGCGGGCCGATGACGCCTGGGGGCTCGGCCAGGCGCGCGGCCGCCACTTCCGCCTTGGCCGCCAGGTCCGACTGCAGGGACTCCAGCGTGCTGCGGCCCAGGGCCAGGCCCGCATCCAGCGCCCCCGCTACGCGCTCGTCGAACCAGCTCTCGATGCTGCGCGAGGCGAACTGCCAGCTCACGGTGTAGATGACCAGGCCGGGCAGCAGACCCACGATGGCAAAGATGCCCGCCAGCTTCAGCAGCAGCCGGCTGCCGAACTTGCCGCGGCGCAGACGCAGCACCATGCGCACGGCCACCACGCCGATGACCAGCGTCAGCAGGCCGGCCACGGCGACGTTGATCCAGAACAGCCAGGCGAACTGGCGTTCGTAGCGTTGGCTCTCCGGGCCGCCGATGGAGAGCACGAAAGCCAGCACCAGCACGGCAGCGGTGGTGGCCAGCGCAGCCACCGTCCATCCCCAGCGGGCGGCCTTGGTCATTCCAGGCGCAGCGTCCGTTCGACGCCCAGCGTCCAGTCGGCCTGCGTGGTCAGCCCGAACTGCATGGGGCCCGGCAACTGCGAAGTGTCCAGCCGGAAGGAGAACTCAACGTAGTGGCGGGAATCCGGGTCCACCTGGGCCAGATCGGCGATCTTCCAATCGCTCAGGCGCGACAGGGACGCCAGCGCCTCTTCCAGCGTGGCCTGCGTCTGGTTCAGTCCGCCAAAACCCACGCGCCAGCCGGAGGTCAGCGGCTGGAACGCCAGGCGCCAGGTGCGCTGCACGCGCGCCACGCGCTCGTCGCGCCAATACCAGCGGTTGCGCAGCAACTGAGCCTGCGCCGTGAAATACACCGGAACGCCTCGCTGCAGCGCCTCTTCCACCGCGCGGGAGAGATGGATGCGCGCCGCGAAGTCCAGACTCAGCGCCCCGTCGGCCCGCTGCAGCCGCAGGGTCTGCAGTTCAATGGCGGGTGCCGAGGCCCAAGCAGGCAGGGCCGTGGCGGCGAGCCCGAGGCCGAGCCCGAATTCGCCTGCGACCGTGACCAAAGGCCAGGCCAGCAACTGGCGACGGGTCACCGGCAGGCGCGGCGGGGTGGACGACGGCATCGGCGACGGCATCGGCGGCAGGACGGGCAGGGACGGCAGGCGGGTCAGGGCAGGCGGTGAATCAGGGCGTAATAGAACCCGTCACCGGACACAGAGGCTGGGGAGCCCGGAGGCACCGGCGGATTGTCGAGCAGGGGCGGCAGATGTCCGGGCGAGGCGGCGTCCAGCAGGGCGCTGGCGGCCTGCGGGCGTTGCAAAAACGCGTCGATCCGGTCCTGGCCCTCGGCCATGAAGACCGAACAGGTGGCGTAGACCATCCGGCCGCCCGGCTTGAGCAAGGGCCACAGAGCTTGCAGAAGCTCATCCTGGGTGCGGGCCAGCTGCACGATGTCCTGCGGTCGGCGCAGCCAGCGGGCGTCCGGGTGGCGCCGGACGATGCCGGAGGCGCTGCAGGGGGCGTCCAGCAAGATGGCATCGAAGGGCTTGCCGTCCCACCAGCGGGCCGTCTGACGCGCGTCGGCCACCTGCAGCTTTGCATTCAGGCCCAGGCGGGCCAGGCTTTCCCTCACGCGGACCAGGCGCTGGGGGTCGCTGTCGAGCGCTGTGAGGTCCAGATCCGCCGCCTCCAGCAGGTGGGCGGTCTTGCCGCCGGGGGCAGCGCAGGCATCGAGCACACGCGCCCCGACGGGCAGCGGCGAGCCCAGGGCCCCGCCCGAGAGCAACAGCGGCGCCGCCCGTTGGGCAGCGGCATCCTGCACGGAAGCCCAGCCCTGGGCAAAGCCCGGCAGGCGGTCGACGGGGCAAGGCCGGCTCAGCTGCACCGCATGGCCTCCGAACGCTGGGTCCTGCAGCAGTTGGGCCTGCTGGCCCTGGCCTTGCAGCAGCCGCAGGTAGCCCGCCGCGGTCTGGCGCCGGGCGTTCACCCGCAGCGTCATGGGCGGGTGCAGGTTGGCCAGCTTCAGGTGCTGCTGCCATTGGCTCGGCCAATCCTTGCGCAGCCGCTCCACCCACCAGGCCGGGTGGTTCCAGGCGCCCGTGAGGTCTTGCTGGGCCTTCGACACCAGGGCGGTGCGTTCGCGCAGGAAGCGCCGCAGCACCGCGTTGACGAACGCTGCCGCGGCGGGCGTGCGCTCCCGCGCCGCGGTGACGGCCTGGTCCACCAGGGTGTGTTCGGGATAGGGCGGGTCGGCGTCGGGCCACAGCAGGGCGATGCCGGTGACCAGCAGCGACTCCACGCGTGGCGGCGGGGTGCGGGGGGCCAGCACCTGACGCACCACGTCAGCGCCTCCCATCCAGCGCATGACGTGGAAGGCCAGGGCCTGCACCCCGGGCCGGGCCCCGGGCGGCACCCCTGCCAGCACCTCGGTCAGCGAGCGCCCGGCGCGCACGGCGGCCACGGCGTCAGCGCACTCGCTCAGCAGCCGGTTCAGCGCGGGTGAGGCGTACACTGGATCCACCAGGGCAGTCTATGCCACTCCATCTCCGCAGGAGCCCATGATGTCCGACAAGCCCCGCAGCAGGATAGACGCTCCGGCCAGGATCTTCCGCACCGAGGAAGAACTCGCCGCCTTGAGCGCCTCGGAGCGCATCCGCTACCGCCTGGTCACGGCCGACCAGCGCTTCCATGCCAACGACAACATCGCCGACTTCATTCAGGAAGGCGAGATGGAAGAGTTGAAGGCCGAAGTGCAGGCCAAGCTGAACGAGGTGCTGCGCGCCTTGGTCATCGACACCGAGAGCGACCACAACACCCAGGAAACCGCCAAGCGCGTGGCCAAGATGTACCTCGAAGAGGTGTTCCACGGCCGCTACCGCCGGATGCCTTCGGTGACCGAGTTTCCGAATGCCGAGCGGCTGAACGAGCTGATCATCGTGGGCCCCATCACCGTGCGCAGCGCCTGCTCGCACCACCTGTGCCCCATCGTCGGCCGCGTCTGGATCGGCCTCATGCCCAACGAGCATTCCAACCTGATCGGCCTGTCGAAGTACGCCCGCATCTGCGACTGGATCATGAGCCGCCCGCAGATCCAGGAAGAGGCCGTGACCATGCTGGCCAACGAACTGCAGGACCGCGTGAAGCCCGACGGCCTGGCCATCGTCATGGAGGCCGACCACTTCTGCATGCACTGGCGAGGCGTCAAGGACAACGAGTCCGCCATGGTCAACAGCGTGATGCGCGGGGCCTTCCTGAAAGACCCGAACCTGCGGCGCGAGTTCTTGTCGCTGCTGCCCAAGCACAGGGGGAACTGAGGCCATGCTCGTGCGACTCATGTACGCCAGCCGGGCCGTGCCGGCGCTGGACCAGGAAGAGCTGGTCACCATCCTGCGCCAGAGCAAGGCCAACAACCCGTCCACAGGCGTAACTGGCGTGCTGTGCTACTCCGGCGGCATCTTCCTGCAGGTGCTCGAAGGGGGCCGCAGCGCCGTCAACAAGCTCTACAACCGCATTGGCGCCGACCCGCGCCACACCGATGTGGAGTTGCTGTTGTACGAAGAGATCGGCGAGCGGCGCTTCGCCAGCTGGTCCATGGGCCAGGTGAACATGTCGCGCCTCAACCCCTCGCTGTTGCTGAAGTACTCGGCCACCGCCGCGCTGGACCCGTTCTCGGTGTCGGGCAAGGTGTCGCTGGCGTTGTTCGAGGAGTTGGTGGCCACCGCCTCGGTCATCGGCCACGCCTGAGGCGGTTCGCGCGAGGCGCCCTCCCTTATCCGGCGCCTGCGCCGCCGACCGGGCTCATCGCCACCACCTGACACTGCGTTGACTCACGAGTCCCTCCAGGGCTCGTGTTTACCCTGATGGCGTGATCGCATCCATATATTCATACTTGCTGATATTCAGAATAACTGGCAGCTCAGCGCCGGAAGGATTGACGTGGCAGACCACGCATCGACATCAGGGCGCCTGATCAAGGCGCCCGAGAACTTCATCTCGCCGGAGGGCGTGCGGACGGTGTTCGCCCAGGCGAAGTCGGGCCGCAGAGACTTCATCCGGGCGGCCTTCGCAGCCGCTGCAGCGGGCACCGCCACCACGGCGGTGCGGGCTCAGTCCAATCCGGTGCCCAGTGAAGGGGGCGACCCCAACATCCTGACCAACCCGGCCCACACTGCAGGGCTGGGCCAACCGGTGGTGACCGACGGCTACGGCAAGCCCTCCAAGTACGAGGCCAACGTGCAGCGCCGGCAAAGCCCGGGGCTGACGCAAACCGCGCAGGCCTCGGTGTCCTTCGCACCGATGCAGAGCCTGTTCGGCATCGTCACGCCCAGCGGCTTGCACTTCGAGCGCCACCACCAGGGCTGGTGGGACGTGGACCCGTCCAAGCACCGCCTGATGGTCAATGGCTCGGACGACAAGCTGGTGAAGACGCCCAAGGTCTTCACCATGGACGAACTCATGCGGCTGCCCTCGGTGAGCCGCTTCCACTTCATCGAGTGCGGTGCCAACACCGGGATGGAGTGGGGCAACGTGGCCGTGCCCACCTGCCAGTACAGCCACGGCATGATCAGCTGCAGCGAGTTCACTGGCGTGCCGCTGAAGATGGTGCTGGATATGTGCGGTGTGGACTACAAGCGCGGCCGCTACGTGCTGGCCGAAGGCGCTGACGGCTCATCCATGACGCGCACCATCCCCATGGAAATGGTGGAAAACGGCGAGGTGCTGCTGGCCTACGGCCAGAACGGCGAGATGCTGCGCCCCGAGAACGGCTACCCGCTGCGCCTGGTGGTGCCGGGTGTGCAGGGTGTGAGTTGGGTGAAGTACCTGCGGCGTATCGAGGTGGGCGACCAGCCCTGGGCCGCCAAGGACGAGGCCATCCACTACATCGACCTCATGCCCTCGGGCCTGCACCGCCAGTACGCCAGCGTCCAGGAATGCAAGAGCGTGGTCACCACGCCTTCGGGCGGCCAGGTGCTGCTGGACAAGGGCTTCTACAACATCAGCGGCCTGGCGTGGTCAGGCCGCGGCAAGGTCACGCGGGTGGATGTGTCGGTGGACGGCGGCGCCAACTGGCGCACGGCCAGACTGCAAACGCCAGTGCTGTCCAAGTGCCTGACCCGCTTCAACCTCAACTGGGTGTGGGACGGCAAGCCGGCGCTGATCCAGAGCCGCGCCATGGACGAGACCGGCTATGTGCAGCCCACGTACCGGCAGGCCCGCGCCGTGCGCGGCACGCGCTCGATCTATCACAACAACAGCATCCAGACCTGGCTCGTGCAAGACAGCGGGGAGGTGAAGAATGTCCAGCTCTCTTGATCCCCGCAGCGCGAAGATGAGGCCTTTCGGTATGTTCGGCATGTTCGGCTTGAACTGGCAGCACGTTCAGCGCACCTTGGCAGCCTTGGCAGTCTTGGCGATAGGCGCCTGCACCACACTGGCCGCGGCCCAGACGGCCAGCCCCTTCCCTGGCGTCGGCCGCGCCGCCACGCCCAAGGAGATCGCCGCCTGGGACATCGACGTGCGCCCGGACTTCAAGGGCCTGCCCAAGGGCAGCGGCACCGTCGCCCAGGGCATGGACATCTGGGAGGCCAAGTGCGCTTCCTGCCATGGGGTGTTCGGCGAGAGCAACGAGGTGTTCTCGCCCCTGATCGGCGGCACCACCAAGGACGACATCAAGACCGGCCGCGTCAAGCGCCTGACCGACGAGTCCTTCCCGGGCCGCACCACCATGATGAAGGTGCCCACGCTGTCCACGCTGTGGGATTACATCAACCGCGCCATGCCGTGGAATGCCCCCAAGTCGCTCAAAACAGACGAGGTCTATGCGGTCACGGCGTACATGCTGAACATGGCCGACGTGGTACCCGAAAACTTCACCCTGTCCGACCGCAACATGGCCGAGGTGCAGAAGTTGATGCCCAACCGCAACGGCATGACCACCGACCACGGCATGTGGCCGGGCAAAGGGCTGGGCAACGGCGGCAAGCCCGACATCAAGGCCACGGCCTGCATGAAGGACTGCGCCACCGAGGCCAAGGTGGCCTCCTTCCTGCCGGACCACGCCCGCAACGCCCACGGCAACCTGGCCGAGCAGAACCGCATGGTGGGCGCGCAACTGGGGGCAGACACCACCAGGCCGGCAGCCCCAGTCGGTGCGGCGCCCGCGCGACCCGCAGCGCCCGAAGCCAGGCCGGCCGCGCCCACCAAGGCCGCAGGCGGCGGGGCAGAATCTGCAGCAGCGCTGGCCCTGTTCGCCAAGCACAATTGCACGGCCTGCCACGCCGTGGACAGGAAAGTGCTGGGCCCGTCCATGCAGGAGGTGGCCAAGAAGTACGCCAGCCGGGCCGACCGGGTGGAATATCTGAGTGGCAAGATTGTGGGTGGCGCCGCAGGGGCTTGGGGGGCGATCCCCATGCCCGCCCAGAGCCTTCCCAAGGCTGATGCCCAGGCCTTGGCCCAATGGGTGGCCAGCGGCGCTGCGAAATAACATACCGACAACCGCCCGCCCTTGAACGGCAAAGCGACCAGTTCCATTACCCGCACGATCAACCGTGCGAACCGCACAACCAGTACGATCACCCGACCGATCAGAAGGAGAACCCCATGAAGACCAATCGCCGCGAGATGCTCGCGCAAAGCGCCACCCTGATGGGCCTGCTGGCCACCGCCGGCCTGCTGCCTCAGGCCGCCCACGCCGCCTGGACCAAGGCCGCTTTTGAAGCGAAGTCCGTGGCCGAAGCCATCAAGGCACTGGGCGGTGCCGCCGCCGTCGAGAGCAAGGACATCACGCTCACCGGCCCGGACATCGCAGAGAACGGCGCCGTGGTGCCCGTGGGTTGCTCCACCAACCTGCCCGGCGTCAAGCGCATGGCCATCGTGGTGGAGAAGAACCCCAGCGTGCTGGCGGCCGTGTTTGACGTGAGCGACGCCGTGGACGCGAACTTCAGCACCCGGGTCAAGATGGGCCAGTCGTCCAACGTCTTCGCCGTGGCCATGATGGGCGACGGGCGCGTGCTGTTCAGCGGCAAGGAAATCAAGGTCACGCTGGGTGGCTGCGGCGGCTGACGCCCAGGCCCGCGACCCCGCAACCACGCACCAACACCTCAAGCAAGGAGAAACACCATGGCAGACCCGATGCGCATCCGCGCCCAGATGGCTGGCGACAAGGCCAATGTGCGCGTGCTGATGAGCCACGAAATGGAGACCGGCCAGCGCCGCGACTCCGCAGGCAAGACCATTCCCGCCTGGTTCATCCAGGAAGTGACCGCTCTTCACAACGGCAAGCAGGTCATGAGCGCCGAGTGGGGCACCCCGGTCTCGAAGAACCCGTTCCTGCAGTTCTTCGTCAAGGGCGCCAAGGCCGGCGACAAGATCGCGGTGACCTGGGTGGACAACAAGGGCGACAAGCGCACCGACGAAGCCACGGTGAGCTGACCCTGAGCCCTGTTGATTCGGATCGCACGACGTAAAACGCCAGAGGGCGGGCCAAGAACCCTCCCCTTGAACCTGGGTGATCTCACATCACCGCCACGAGAGGAGACTCATGAGACGACTGACCATCGTTGGCATCGCCATTTGCGCTGCCATGGCCGGGGGTGCCCTCTGGGCGCAGGCCAAGTCTGCGGCCGACAGCATTGCCGAGTACCGCAAGCTGCTCGAAGACGGCAACCCCGCCGAGTTGTTTGAGGCCAAGGGCGAGGGCCTGTGGAAACAGAAGCGCGGCCCCAAGAACGCCTCGCTGGAAGCCTGTGACCTGGGCAAGGGCCCGGGCGTGGTGAAGGGCACCTTCGTCGAGTTGCCGCGTTACTTTGCCGACACGGGCAGGGTCATGGACCTGGAAACCCGGCTCGTGCACTGCATGAGCACGCTGCAAGGCCTGGATGGCGCGGCCATCGCCAACACCCGGTTCGGACAGGGTGAGATGGCCAACGTCACCGCGCTGGCCACCTGGGTGGCGACCGAGTCCCGGGGCATGCGATTCAACCTGCCGCAGGCCCACCCGGAAGAGCGCCGCAGCTTCGAAATCGGCAAGCGCGCCTTCTTCTTCCGCGGCGGCACGCACGATTTCTCCTGCGCCGCCTGCCATGCGGTGGACGGCCAACGCATCCGCCTGCAGGACCTGCCCAACCTCACCAAGAACCCCGGGGATGGCGTGGGCTTCGCGGCCTGGCCGGCCTACCGGGTGAGCAACGGCGAGATGTGGGGCATGCAGCTGCGCCTGAACGACTGCTACCGCCAGCAGAGATTCCCCTACCCCGGCTTCGGTTCCGAAGTCACGGTCGCCCTGGGCACCTACATGGGTGTGAACGCGAAGGGTGCGGCGTCCATTGCACCGGCCATCAAGCGCTGAAGGGGAGATACCGCCATGAGAACCATCAGCATCACCGCCTGCTGTCTGCTGGCCGCCGTCGTCGTGGCCGGTTGCGCCGCTCCCGGCCCGGCAGCGCCCAGCCTGGACCAGCAAGCCCGCAGCGTCATCCAGACGTCCTTCCGCGACCAGGGCATCGCCAAGGTCGATCGCCTGAACCAAGATCTCGGCCAGTCCGCCTGCTCGGACGACAAGGCGCCGTCCGACGAGGTGGCCGAGCGCGTGCAGGCCGAAGCCCTGGCCAGTGTGAAGTGGCCCACCGGGGGCCAGTACTTCGGCCACTGGGTCGAGGGCGAGCGCATCGCCCAGAGCGGCCGCGGCATGACCTGGACGGACGCTTCAGCCGACCCCAAGGCCAACGGCGGCAACTGCTACAACTGCCACCAGATCGACAAGAAGGAACTCTCGTACGGCACCATCGGCCCGTCGCTGTGGAACTACGGCAAGAACCGCGGCATCACCGACGTGACCGCCGAGACGGTGGCGCCGATCGTCCAATACACCTGGGTCAAGTTGTGGAACAGCAAGGCTTACGCCGCATGCTCCAACATGCCGCGCTTTGGCCACATGAAGCTGCTCGATGAGCAGCAGATCCGCCACATCATGTCGCTGCTGCTGGACCCGCGCTCGCCCGTGAACCAGTGAAGCGACGAACCAACGAAAAAGCGAAGAGGCGCCAGCCAGCCTGAG
>CANHVY010000068.1 GCA_947464185.1 Burkholderiales bacterium | reverse complement strand
CTTGCGCCCTCCGGCGGAGCATTTCGGTCGCGTTGATCAGGAAGAACACCCGTGGGGAGTAGGCGGGCGCTCGCAATGCGTCAACTGTCCTGAGTCCTTGGCTGCGCAAGCTGGCGGCCCAGTGACGGATTTCCTCCAGGTGCCCGCCCATAGGTTCTGGGTGGGGACTCTGGTGAAGACTCCCCCTGAAGAGGGAAGGAAGATGGGCCTGCGCCCCTTCACAATCACCACCTCATGGCCCGCGAATCCAAGACCGTCTACATCTGCCGTGAATGCGGCGGCACCAGCCCCAAGTGGCTGGGCCAGTGCCCGCACTGCAAGGCCTGGAACACGCTGGACGAGTCGGTGGCCGAGGCCGCTGCTGGGGCCGGCAAGAACCGCTTTCAGGCCTTGGCGCGCAGCCAGCCGGTGGCCACGCTCAGCGAGATCGAGGCGGCCGATGTCGAGCGCACGCCCACGGGCCAGGAGGAACTGGACCGCGTGCTGGGCGGGGGCATCGTGGCCGGCGGGGTGGTGTTGATCGGCGGCGATCCGGGCATCGGCAAGAGCACCTTGCTGCTGCAGGCGCTGGACGCGCTGTCCGCGCGTGTGCCCGTGCTCTACGTCACGGGTGAAGAGAGCGGCGCGCAGGTGGCCTTGCGTTCGCGCCGGCTGGGGCTGGCGGGCACCAAGGTGCGCGTGCTGGCTGAGATCCAGCTGGAGCGGATTCTCGCCACGCTGGAGAGCGAGACGCCGGCCTTCTGCGTCATCGATTCCATCCAGACGCTGTACTCCGACCAGCTCAGCTCCGCTCCCGGCTCGGTGGCGCAGGTGCGCGAGTGCGCGGCGCAGTTGACGCGCGTGGCCAAGACCAGCGGCTGCGCCATGGTGCTGGTGGGCCATGTCACCAAGGAAGGCGCGCTGGCTGGCCCCCGCGTGCTGGAGCACATCGTCGACACGGTGCTGTACTTCGAGGGCGACACGCATTCCAGCTTCCGCCTGGTGCGCGCCATCAAGAACCGCTTTGGTGCGGTCAACGAGATCGGCGTCTTCGCCATGACCGAGCGCGGCCTGAAGGGGGTGAGCAACCCCAGCGCCATCTTCCTGTCCACCCACGGCGAGCCCGTGCCGGGCTCCTGCGTGATGGTGACGCTGGAAGGCACGCGGCCCCTGCTGGTGGAGATCCAGGCGCTGGTGGACTCGGGTGGTCCGAGCCCGCGGCGGCTGTCCGTGGGCCTGGACCGCGACCGCCTGGCCATGCTGCTGGCGGTGCTGCACCGCCACGCCGGCGTGGCCTGCATGGACCAGGACGTCTTCGTCAACGCCGTGGGCGGCGTGCGCATCGGCGAGCCGGCGGCGGACCTGGCGGTGCTGCTGGCGATCCAGGGCTCGCTGCGCGGCCGGGCCTTGCCGCGCGGCTTCTTCGCCTTCGGCGAGGTGGGACTGGCCGGCGAGGTGCGCCCGGCCCCGCGCGGGCAGGAGCGCCTGCGCGAAGCGGCCAAGCTCGGTTTTTCCGTCGCCGTGGTGCCGCAGGCGAACGCGCCGAAGAAGCCCATCGAGGGCCTGACCGTGCACGGTGTGGAGCGCATCGAGCAGGCGATGGACGTGGTGCGCGGGCTGTAGCGGTTCACCGCCCCGTTCCTGTCCCTGCCACCCGATTCCTGGCGTTCCGGACGGGCTGCTCATCACCACGGGACTGCGCGCTGTCAGCTTGCACCGCGGCTGCTTTCGCATAAAAATGCAAATATGCGCACCAGTCTTGATCTCCCGGACCCGTTGTTTCGTCACCTGAAAGCCCGCGCCGCCTTGGAAGGGCGCAGTCTGCGCGATCTGGTGGTGTCGCTTGTCGAGCGCGGCCTGGCGGCGCCACCGCCGGCATCGCCTCAGGCGCCTGCGATCCCGGCGGAGCCCCCGAGCGTGCGCCTGGGCTCCCCCATGGCGCTGGCGCCCGATCGGCTCAGCAACGCCTCGCTGAGCGAGTTATTGGATGGCTGAGGGCCGCCCCACCCGTGCGGCCACGCGCCGCCGGGGGCGCCAGGCTGGCGACACCAGCTTCGACCCGCCCGTGTTGAACCTGCCCAGGCGTGTGGCCGAGCCCAGCCTGCCTTGGCTCGCGCAGCTGGAGGGCCCGCGCTCTGGCGATCTGCCCGACATCAATGTCTGGCTGGCGCTGGCGGTGCAGGAGCATCCGCACCATCAGGCCGCCCTGCGCTACTGGGCAGAGGTCCAGGCCGAGATCGGCCGCCAAGGTGCGGATACCTACGGCGGCGGCGCAGGCTCCCGACTCTGGTTCTGCCGGGTCACGATGCTCGGGCTGGTGCGGCTGCTGTGCCAACCCAAGGCGGTGGGCCCCGGCGCGCTGGACACGATTGCCGCTTGGACGCTTTACACCCAGTACCGTGCCCTGCCGCACATCGGCCTGCTGCCAGATCCCGAGGGCTGCGACGACGCGCTGCGTGCACTGGTGGGCGTCGGTTCACTGCCGTCCCGACTGTGGACCGACGCCTACCTGGCGGCTTTGAGCATGAGCGCCAGCTTGCGCCTGGTCACCTTTGACCGGGACTTCGAACGCTTCGGCCTGGAGCGCTGTCTGATTCTGGAGAGCTGAGAGACCCCATGCGCCCCTTTCACCCTGTCGCGCTGGAGCACGCCAGCCGCCTGATCAACCACGGGCCCACGGTGCTGGTTACCAGCGCGCATGGCGGGCGGCGCAACGTGATGGCGGCCGCCTGGTCCATGCCCGTGGAGTTCACGCCGCCGCGCATCGCGGTGGTCATCGACAAGAAGACGCTGACGCGCGAGCTGGTCATGGCCTCGGGTGCTCTGGCGCTGTGCATCCCCGGGGTGGCGCTGGCCGACGCCACCTTTGCCGTGGGCTGCGTCAGCGGCCGCGACGTGCCCGACAAGTTCGAGCGCTTCGGCCTGCGCGACCGGCCGGGCCCGGTGCTCGGCCAGCCGGTGATCGAGGAAGGCTGCAGCGCCTGGCTGGAGTGCCGGCTGATCCCGGAGCGGCATACGGAAGAGGCCTACGACACCTGCTTTGCCGAGGTGGTGGCCGCGGCGGCTGATGAGCGAGTGTTCTCAGGTGGACGCTGGTCCTTCACCGAGGAGAACGCCGCGCTGCACACGCTTCACCACCTGGGCGCCGGCGCCTTTGCGGTGGCTAGGCAGGTGGTACGGGCTCAGCCGCAGGGCTGACCACGCCACGAGGGTGAGAGGGCCCGACCCTCGGTGCCCCGCCGTGAACGTCCGGCAGAGCCCGGGAGCGTCCGGCAGAACCCGGCAGAACCCGGCAGAACCCGGCAGAGGCGGCTGGTCAGTGCAACGCGCAGGCTCTGCGGGGCCCTTACTCCGGCTTCGCGCCCGTGGCCTTGACCACTTGGCGCCACTTCTCCACATCGGCTACCAGGAAGGCGCGGAACTCCTCGGGTGTGCTGCCCAGCACGCGCGAACCGTCCGGCTCCAGCCGTGAGCGCAGCTCGGGCGACTGTGCCGCCTTGGCGGCGGCGGCATGCAGCCGCGCCAGGATGTCCCTGGGCAGGTTGGCGGGCGCCAGCAGGCCAAAGTAGGCGGTGGATTCATAACCCGGCAGCACGTCGGCAATGGGTGGCACGTCGGGCAGCGCCGGGACGCGCGTGGTGCTGGTCACGCCAAGTGCCTTCACCTTGCCGGCCTTGATCTGCGGCACGGCGTTGATCACCGGAGCAAACATCAGCTTGACCTGCCCCCCCACCACGTCCAGCAACGCCGGGTTGCTGCCCTTGTAGGGGATGTTGACGATGTCCACCCCGGCCGTCATCTTGAACAGCTCCCCCGCCATGTGGATGGAGGTGCCCAGGCCGCCCACCGCAAAGTCGAGCTTGCCCGGCTGCGCCTTGGCCAGCGCGATCACGTCCTTGGCATCGCGCGCCGGAAAGTCGCGTGCTGCCACCAGCACTGCCGGTCCGGTGGAGACCTGGGTGATGGGCGTGAAGTCCTTGACCGCGTCGTAGGGCACGCGCGAGCCGTACAGCCCCATATTCACCGAATGGCTGGTGTTCACGAACAGCAACGTGTAGCCATCGCCAGGAGAGCGCGCTACGGCCTCGGCCGCGATGTTGCCGCCAGCGCCCACCCGGTTCTCCACGAGCACCGTCTGCCCCAGATCGCGCGACAACTCCTGAGCCAGGAAACGCGCCAGGGTGTCGGTGGTGCCGCCCGTGGTCACGCCCACCAGGATCCGAATCGGCTTGGCAGCGGGCCAGGCAGGAACTTGGGCAATGGCCCAGGAGGCCCCCAGGCCCAGGGCCAGCGCCGTCAGCAGGGAACGCTTGTTCATGGAGATCCTGTTGTACTTGGTGAGTGGTCGAGACAAAGGTTCCAGCGGCACCGGTCTGTTTGTCCTGACCCGAAGAGCGTCGGCACGCCAACGCCCGGTGCGCCTGCATCCCGATCCGCGTCGAGCTTATCGCAGCAGCGGGTTGCCTGGCGCTCGGCCCGGCGCCAGCCGTGCGGCCCTCTCGCACTGACTCGTGCGCGAGCTGGGCTTTCCGCCCTCCTGTGCGGGTCCGCCTGCATTGCAATAGCGACCACCCAGTCCTAGGATCAGACGGGGTTCCAGCCGGAACTGTTCACGAACACCTTGATCCCACAGGAGCGCCGCGCATGAACCGAAGAAATTAGCTCGCTGGAGCTGCCGCCGCGGTGGCGCTGGCCACCGGCCCGGCCTGGGCCCAATCCGAGGCCTGGCCTGCGCGGCCTGTCACCCTGGTGGTGCCCTTCGCCCCCGGCGGACCCACGGACACCGTGGCACGTCTGCTGGCCGAGCGCCTTCAGGCCCAGTGGAAGCAGGCGGTGGTGCTGGACTACAAGCCCGGCGGCGGCACCATGGTGGGCACGCAGTTCGTGGCGCGCGCACCCGGTGATGGCCACACGCTGGGCATGGCGATCAGCGCGCTGATGATCAACCCGGCCTTGCAGCCGAAGATGCCCTACGACACGCTCAAGGACCTCGCGCCAGTGGCTCTCATCGGTCAAGCCCACTTCGGCCTGTTCGCGCATCCTTCCCTGGAGGCAAAGAACATCGCGGAACTGGTGGCCTATGCGCAGCGCAACCCCGGGAAGCTGTCCTACGCCACGCCGGGCATCGGCACGGGCACCCATCTGGCGGGCGAATTGATGCAGACGCTGGCCGGTGTGCAGATGGTGCATGTGCCGTATCGCGGCAGCGCACCAGCCCAGCAGGATGTGATCGCGGGGCGCGTGCCCCTGTTGTTCGACGTGCAGTTCTCCGCCATGCCCTTCGTGCGGGAGGGTCGCCTGAAGCTGTTGGCCCTGGCCAGCCCGAAGCGCTCGCAGCAGACGCCCGAAGTGCCCACCATGGACGAGACGCTCCCCGGATTCAGTGCGATGAGCCTGATCGGCGTCATCGCGCCGCGCACCACCCCCAGGGCCCTGGTTGACCGCATTGCCGCAGACATCGCCACGGCGGTGCGGTCTCCTGAGATGGGCGCTCGCATGGCGCAACTCGGCATGGAGCCCGTGGGATCGAGTTCCCAGGAGTACGAGGCGATCGTGCGCACCGAGATCGCGAAATGGACGCAGGTGGTCAAGACCGCTGGCATCAAGCTGGAGTGAGGACGCATGGACTGGCACATCACCCCCCTGGGCCCGCTCGGAGCGCGCGTTGAAGGCGTGAACCTCGGCCAGCCATTGACGGCCGCCGAGGTCTGCCGAGTCGAGCAGCTCATGGACACCTATGCGGTGCTGGTCTTCCCCGACCAGCAACTGGACCAGCATCGGCAGATCGCATTCGCGCGGCAACTCGGCCCGCTCGATCTGGGGCTTCGCAAGCTCAAGGGTGGCCCGCACCGGTTCGAATACGCGGAGCTGGCCGACATTTCCAACGTCAAGGTCGACGGCAGCGTGGCCAGCCGGGACGACCCTAAGATCGTGGGCAACGTGGCGAACCAGCTCTGGCACAGCGACTCGAGCTTCCAGCGGCCGCGCGCCAAGTACTCCATGCTGCATGCGCTGGTGGTGCCCCCGGAGGGCGGCAACACCGAGTTTGCCGACTTGCGCCTGGCCTGGGACTCCCTGCCCGAGGTATGGAAGCGTCGGGTGCAGCACCTCAGCGCGGTTCATTACGCCTTGTACTCGCGGTTTCTCCTGGGCGACACGGGCTACACCGAGGCCCAGCGACAGGCCATTCCCGCGGTGCAATGGCCGCTGGTGCAGACCGACCCGAGGTCTGGCCGCAAGGTGCTGTTTGTCGGCATCCACGCCTGCGAGGTGGCCGGCATGACGCTCGCGGAAGGCCGGATGCTCCTGGCGGACCTCCTTGAGCACGCCACCCAACGTGCTCATGTCTATGCTCACCGCTGGAACGTCGGTGAGCTCGTGATGTGGGATAACACCACCACGGTGCACCGTGGCCGGTGGTACGACTTTGCGCAGCGCCGGGAGATGCGCCGCGCCACGACGGAAGAGGTGGTCACCTCTGCTGAGGCCGCCTTGCAGGCGGCCTGACGGGGTGCTCAGCGGGGCACGCCAGCCGTCAGCGACAGGCCGCCGTCCATGACGAGGTCCTGGCCGGTGATCCAACCGGCGTCGTCGCTGCACAGCCAGGCCACGGCCTGACCGATCTCCTCATGCGTGCCGATGCGACCAATGGGATGCGAGCGGATGCGCGCGGCCAGCAGGGCCTGCGGATCGGGGGCCTTGGCGATGGCGCCCATCGACAGTTCGGTGGGCACGAGGCTGGGGGAGATGGCATTGACGCGGATGCGCCGCGGCGCCAGATCCAGCGCCATCTGCCGAACCATCCCGACGACGGCGGCCTTGGCGCTGCAATAGGCCACACGCTCAAGCTGTGGCACCGAGGCCGTGACCGAAGCGATGGCGCAGATGCTGCCGCCCTGCGGCCCGAAATGCGGCACGGCAGCCTGGGCGTACAGGAACACGGGCCACACGCTGGCGCGCATCACCCGCTCGAAGTCCGCCAGGTCGGCCTGCAGCACGGAGCCCACGCCGCCCTGGCCCGCGCTGATGACCAACGCGTCCAGACCGCCCAGCGCCGCCACGCACTCCTGGACCACGCGCTGCACGTCATCCTGCGAGGTGGCGTCGCCTGCCGACCAGTGGCACTGCTCTGGCGGATGCAGGGCTTGGGCCTGGGCCAGCCGATCGGCGCGCCGACCGGTCAGGAACACCTGCCATCCCCGGGCCGCCAGCGCCAGGCTGCCGGCAAGCCCGAGGCCGGTGCCGCCGCCGACGATGAGCGCGCGTCGACCGCTGGTCGGGTTGGTCGGGTTCGTCGGGCAGGTTGGGTTCGGGGGGTGTTGGCCTTCGGGTGTGCCTGACTCGGCCATCGTTACTCCTGGCCGCGAGGTGATCTCGCGCAGGACACACGGTAGCACCGCAGCCGGGTAACGCCGTTCACATCAGCGGTTCACATCAGCGGGTCGCAAGACGGCCTCGCCCTCAGCGCAGACAATGCTGAGTCATGAGTGCAACATGGGGATGGACCTTGGCCCTGGTGGCCATCGTCCTGGGTTGGTTTCAGTGGGGTTGGCAGGGCGTGATCCTGGCGATCTCGGTCGTCGTTTTCTGGCTGTTGCTGCAGTTCAGTCGCGCCCTGCGGGTCATGCGGCAGGCAGCGGGTGCGCCCATGGGCCACGTGGACAGTGCGGTGATGCTCAACGCCAAACTGCGTCAGGGCATGAGGCTGATGGAGATCATTCCCTTGACGCGCAGCCTGGGCCAGGCCGTCGAGGGTGAGCCTGCCGCGTCGGAGGCTTTCACCTGGACGGACACCTCGGGCGCCTGTGTCCGGGTGCAACTGGTTGGTGGGCGTCTGCGCCAGTGGTCACTCGAGCGCCCCGCCGAGAGTCCTGGCGAGAGTTCCGCCGCGAGCCCGGCCGCCGCGCCGTTGGCTCCGGCATACGACCGGGCACCCGATCAGGCGTCCGACCGCGGCGCCGGTGCATAAAATCACCGGTTCCGGGTGCGTCGGCCGTCACAGTGAGTGACGGCGTGCGTCCGCACCCTCCAAGCACCACAAGGAACTGCGATGTCGATGTCCGACCGTGACGGCAAGATCTGGATGGACGGCCAGTTGGTCGATTGGCGCGACGCCAAGATCCACGTGCTGAGCCACACCCTGCACTATGGCTGCGGCGCCTTCGAGGGGGTGCGCGCCTACAACACCCCCCACGGCACGGCCATCTTCCGCCTGCGCGAGCACACCGAACGCCTGTTCAACAGCGCCAAGATCCTGCGCATGAAGATCCCCTTCTCGCTGGACGAGGTGATGCAGGCGCAGAAGACGGTGGTGCGCGAGAACCAGCTTGAGAGCTGCTACCTGCGCCCGCTGACCTGGATCGGCGACCAGAAGCTGGGCGTCAGCCCCAAGGGCAACACCATCCACCTGATGGTGGCGGCCTGGGCTTGGGGAGCCTATCTGGGCGAGGAGGGTCTGAAGCGCGGCATCCGCGTCAAGACCTCCAGCTACACGCGCCACCACGTCAACATCACCATGACGCAAGCCAAGGCGGTGAGCAACTACACCAACTCCATCCTGGCCAACATGGAAGCCACCGACGAGGGCTACGACGAGGCGCTGCTGCTGGACCCGTCGGGCTTCGTCTCCGAGGGTGCGGGCGAGAACCTGTTCGTCATCAAGAAGGGTGTGGTCTACACACCCGACCTCTCGGCCGGCGCCCTGAACGGCATCACGCGCGACACCATCTTCGCCATCTGCCAGGACCTGGGCCTGAAGCTGGTGGAAAAGCGCATCAC
Organism: Burkholderiales bacterium; assembly: GCA_947464185.1. Taxonomy (GTDB): domain Bacteria; phylum Pseudomonadota; class Gammaproteobacteria; order Burkholderiales; family Burkholderiaceae_C; genus Rubrivivax. The sequence goes on along the minus strand of CANHVY010000068.1, from coordinate 5,169 downwards.
GCGCGACGAGGTCTACATCTGCGACGAGGCCTTCTTCACTGGCACCGCGGCGGAAGTCACGCCCATCCGTGAGCTCGACCGCATCGAGCTGGGCGCCGGCGAGCGCGGCCCCATCACCGAGAAGATCCAGACGGCGTTCTTCGACATCGTCAACGGGCGCAACCCCAAGTACGCGCACTGGCTCACGCCCGTGGCGGTTTGATCTCTGTCCCTCGCACGCAGCGGCCCACCATGAGCACCAAGACCCCCAAGTCCGTCGTCGAACTGGCTGCGGCCGACCTGCAGGGCCCGGGGGTCATCCCCTGCCCGAACCCGAAGATGGCGCTGTGGAGCAACCACCCACGCGTCTTCATCGACCTGTCGCACGGCGGCGAGGGGGTGTGCCCTTACTGCGGTACGGTCTACCGCCTCAAGGCCGGCGAGCACCTGCACGCCCACCACTGAGCGCGGCGGGCCGGCCTCGGCCCGCCTCCTTCATCTGCCCGCGTCTTCACCACCTCCATTTCAGCGGACACCCCCTTGCGCGAGCGCGAATTCATCCTGACCCTGTCCTGCAAAGACACGACCGGCATCGTCTACGCGGTCTCCGGCCTGCTGTTCCAGGCCGGCTGCAACATCCTCGATTCGCAGCAGTTCGGTGATGTGCAGGGCGAGGACGCCACGGGCCTGTTCTTCATGCGGGTGCATTTCGAGGCGCCCGCCCAGTTGGCCGACGTGCCCACGCTGGACCGGCTGTTCGAGCACGTGCGCACGCAGCACGGCATGGAGGCGCGCTTTCAGGCCGTGGCGCAGCGCCCGCGCGTGCTGCTGATGGTCAGCAAGTTCGGCCACTGCCTGAACGACCTGCTGTTTCGCTGGAAGAGCGGCCAGCTCGCGGTGGACATTCCCGGCATCGTCTCCAACCACCCGGATTTCGAGCCCCTGGCGCTCAGCTACGGCATCGCCTTCCACCACCTTCCCCTGACCGACGGGCGGGACGCCGCGGCCAAGCGGGCGCAGGAGCAGCAGGTGGAGGCGCTGATCGAGCACGAGGGGGTGGACCTGGTGGTGCTGGCCCGCTACATGCAGATCCTCAGCGCCGAGTTCTGCCAGAGCCTGCGCGGCAGGGCCATCAACATCCACCACAGCTTCCTGCCCAGCTTCAAGGGTGCGCGCCCCTACTTCCAGGCCCATGCCCGGGGTGTGAAGCTCATCGGCGCCACGGCGCACTACGTCACGGCCGACCTGGACGAGGGCCCCATCATCGAGCAGGACGTGGCCCGGGTGGACCACTCGATGTCGGCCGAAGACCTGACAGCCCTGGGCCGCGATGTCGAGTGCGTGGTGCTGTCGCGGGCCGTGCGCTGGCACGTGGAGCACCGCGTGCTCATGAACGGTCACAAGACGGTGGTCTTCCGCTGAAGGGCGGGCACCGGTCTGCCGCCCTCACGCCAACGCCCGCCATGACTCTGCGCCGCAAGCCCCCGCCCGCGGCCTTGATGGCCTCGCCCGAGGACACCGAGGCGCAGTTCTATGAAGCCTTGCAACAGGGCGACATCGACCGCCTGATGGCGGTGTGGGCCGATGACGACGAGATCGCCTGCGTGCATCCCGGGGGGCCACGGCTGGTGGGTGCTGGGGCCATCCGTGCCGGTTTCGAGAACATCTTTGCCACGGGTGGCATCCCGGTCGTTCCAGAGCAGGTGCACCGCCTGCACACCATGACCGCCGCCGTGCACCACCTGGCTGAGCGCATCACCATCACCTCGGCCGAAGGCACGCAGACCGCCTGGGTGCTGGCCACCAACGTGTACCTGAAGACGGAACAGGGCTGGCGCCTGGTGGTGCACCACGCCAGCCCGGGCAGCGTGGGCGAACCGCCGCCCGTCATGGGCGAGCCGCCGTCCCTGTTGCACTGATCGCTCGACTGCCGGTGGCCGCCACCTCGCCTGACGGGCCACAACCTGGCCCACGCAGCCCCCCGCAGGGGCTCGGGACGGCCGGTCTGGCGACTTTTCGCAGCCCGAAGTGGCTGCCCGGCGGCAACCTGCAGACGATTTGGGCTGCGCGGGTCTCGGTGGCGTACCAGGGCCCGGGGCCGGTGTTTCGGCGCGAACGCTGGGACACGCCCGATGGCGACTTCATCGATGTGGACTTCGCCTTCGAGTCCACTGCGCAGCCCGGTCCGGCCGATCCACCCCAGCCGCTGCTGGTGCTGTTCCATGGCCTGGAGGGCTCTTCCACAGGGCATTACAGCCTGGCCGTGGCCGATGAGGCGCGCCGCCGCGGCTGGGCTTACGCGGTGCCGCATTTCCGAGGCTGTTCCGGCGAGCTCAACCGCGGGCCCCGGGCCTACCACTCGGGCGACTTCGAGGAGATCGGCTGGATCCTGACGCGCCTGCGTGCGCGGGCCCGGGCCCCGCTGTGGGTGGTGGGTATCTCGCTGGGCGGCAATGCGCTGATGCGCTGGGCGGCCGAGGCCGGGGAGTCGGCCGGCGCGCTGGCCCGCGCCGTGGTGTCGGTGTGTTCGCCCCTGGACCTGGCCGCCGCCGGCGAGGCCATTGACAGCGGCTTCAACCGCCAGGTCTATGCCCGCATGTTTCTGGCCACCATGAAGCCCAAGGCCCTGGCCAAACTGGCCCAGCACCCCGGCCTGTTCGATGGTCAGCGTCTGCGCCAGGCGCGCACCTTGTGGGAATTCGACGACGTCTTCACCGGCCCCCTGCACGGGTTCGCCGGGACACAAGACTACTGGGGCCGCGCCTCGGCCCTGCCGCACCTGCCGCGCATCTGCATTCCGGCGCTGGCCGTGAACGCCCGCAACGACCCTTTCATCCCGGCGCACAGCCTGCCGCGCCCGGGCCAGACGGGCCAGGTGGAGCTGTGGCAGCCAGCCCACGGCGGACACGTGGGTTTCGCCCGCGGCGCACCGCCCGGCCATCTGCGTGCCATGCCGCGCGCTGTGCTGGACTGGCTGGCGCAGCACTGAAGCGCTTGCGCAGGGCCGGCCGTGGCGTAAGCTTGCCTGATGGATCCTCTGGTTGAAGCCGCGCTGCGCAAGTGGCCGAACGTGCCCCACTGTCATGGGTGGCTGGCGCTGGACGCACGCGGCGACTGGTATATGCGCGACGAGCGGGTACAGGCCGCCGGGCCGTTTCCGCAGGTCAAGGGCAGCGTCATCCGCCATGACAAGCTGCGCGAGTTCATCCACCGCAACTACCTGCGCGACGAGCGAGGAGGCGCTTACTTCCAGAATGGGCCACAGCGAGTCTACGTGGACCTGGAGGCTGCTCCTTATGTCTGGCGGCTTCAGCAAGGCTCACCGGACGCACAGGCCCCGCTGGTGACGGCGCACACGGGGGAGCCTGCCCAGCGCGTGGACTCGGCCTGGATCGACGAGGAAGGACGGCTGTACCTGGCCTGCACCCTGCCCAGCGTGGGGCTCGCCTTCGGCCTGGTGCACACGCTGGACATGCTGGCCGCCGCTGGTGCGGTGGAGTCCGGCCAGTGGGTACCCCAGAGCCTGGCCCGGGCTGACATGCCCGGACATTTCGGCTTCAATCGCCGGCCGAGGCCTTGAGCCTTTGGCGGGCTGCCCCAGCCGCCGGCCTCAGGACGGCTCCTCACCAACGACAACGCCGCCCGGAGGCGGCGTGTAGAGGCGGTGTGTACGGCGGTGTCTGTGCCAGACCCCCGCGCCGCCAAAGTGACGACGGCTGCGGCGCCGAGTCACTTCACTTGGGTGCGCTGGCCCCCGCGGCGGCGGCCGGTGCCGCGGGCTCCGCGAACTTCGCACCCGACTGGTTGGACATGTACACCACGGCGCGGCCGATCTCGGTGTCGGAGTAGTCGCCGCCACCTTGCGCACCCATCGCGCCCTTGCCCTTGAGGGCGGAGTTCAGCAGGGTGTCGTAGCCGGTCTTGATGCGGGGGGCCCAGGCACCGGTATCAGCCAGCTTAGGCGCGCCCGCAGCGCCGCTGTTGTGGCAAGCGGCACACGCTGTCTGGTAGACCTGTTCGCCCGTCTTCATTGCGGCAGGGTCGGAGGCGTCCTTCAACTCGACGCGCCCTACGGGTGCAATCCGTTTGGCGACGGCTTCAGCTTCCATCGCCTTGCTGCCGGCGCCCGTCTTGTCGCCCATGGCCACATAGTTCGCCAGCAAGATGATGGCAATGATGGGCACCACGAACGAGGCGACCACGGCCCAGATCAGCTGCTTGGGCGTCTTGATCGGGCCCGTGTGGGCTTCGTGGGCTTCGTGGGAGTCGCTCATGGGGTCCTCGGAGTTCTGTCGCAGGAATGTGCGCTCTCACCTCGCGCTGCCTGGGCTTGGCAGGTCCGGCGGAACCTGGCCTGTCACAGGCCAGGAACATCCCGTCGGCACCGCGGGCCTGCAGTGAAGCGGCGCTGGCTCAAACGCAACCTGAGAGTATACGGGCGACCCCTGACGCGAACCCTCCACACAGCCCTCTGGCAAGGGCCATGCCGGGGCCGGGCGCTAGAATGCGAACGGTTGGCGACTGTGGTGAAGTGGATATCATGCGGCCCTCCGAAGGCCGCGTCGCAAGTTCGATTCTTGCCAGTCGCGCCAACGTTGTGCGAAAGTCGAGCGCAGACGTTGCGCCAGCCAGCTTGGACATGATCGATGCCCAACGCGCCATCTCCACGCCGCTGCTTCCTGCAATCCCTGGTCGTGTTGAGCCTGGTGCTCTGGCTCACCGCCTGCGCCAGTTCCCGGTCTCCGACGTCACGCCTGCCGAGCCCGCCCGACCTGTCGACCGATGGCCCGCCGCTGATGGTGCCACCTGGCCTGGCGGACGTGCCCAACGCCGTGCCCCGAGTGGAGCCCCTGCGGGCCGGCGGGCCCAACAAGCCCTACGAGGTGGCCGGGCGACTGTATGTGCCCATTGCGAGCGACGTGCCCCTCGTGGACAGAGGCGGCGCTTCCTGGTACGGGCGCAAGTACCACGGGCGGCCCACGTCCAGCGGCGAGCCGTACGACATGTTTGCCATGACGGCGGCGCATCCCACCATGCCCATTCCCAGTTATGCGCGGGTGACTCTTAAGAAACACCCCTCAAGTGACTGATGCGCAAGGCGTTTTTCATGCGGCCCGCGGTGCGGCGACGAGTTGCATGCCGAGCTTGTTGGCGCGCTGTGACAGCTGGCGCAGCACCCGCTCGCGGTAT
>CANHVY010000067.1 GCA_947464185.1 Burkholderiales bacterium | reverse complement strand
TTGAGGCCGTCAATGAAGTGGCGCGCCGCGGGTGGGGTCGGTTCTGTCGGGGCGGTCATGCCGCTATGCTGACCCAATTCCCCCGCGTTGCCAATCGGGGAAGCCTCGGGTTCGTCAGGCCATGTGCCCGTACCACTTCAGCGACAGCCCCGACCCCGCCACCAGCAGGCAGGCCGCCAGCAGGCACAGCAGGGCCGTCAGCTCGGTCTCTCGCGTCTGCAGCAGCACCTTGGACCCGAGTTCCTGGTAGACCTTGTGTAGCGCCTGCGCAGAGGCGGCTGAGTGGTATTCGCCGCCTGTCATGCGCGCCACCTCGCGCAGCGTCGCCTCGTCGAGCTGCAGGTATAAGGCCATGCCCTCGCCTGCGGCGAGGTGGCCGTCGGGGGTGCCGAGCCCGATGACGTGAACCCGCACCCCGCGGTCGGCCGCCATCTGCGCGGCCTGCAGGGTGTCCACGCCCGTGGTCCGTCGGCCGTCGCTGAGCAGGATGATGACCGCCGGCTTGTGGCTGCCTGGCGCCACGGGGGTGAAGGCCTGGGCCGCTGCCTTGGCCTGCCGCTCGGGGTTCAGGGGCCTGCGTTGCGGCCCGAAGACCATGTCAGCGAGGTCGATCCCCTGTCCGGGGAACAACTCCGCCAGGCACACCACGATGGCGCTGCCGAGGGCCGTACCTCGCTGCATCTGGATGCCGTCGATGGCCCCCACCAGGGAGGGCCGGTCGCGCGTGGGCTGCTGGGCCACCTGAGCCGTGCCGGCGAAGGTGATGACGCCCACGTCGATGTCGCGGGGCAGGTCCTGCAGGAAGCTCTTGGCCGCCTCCTGGGCTGCGACCATGCGCGTGGGCTTGACGTCCGTCACCCTCATGCTCAGGGACACGTCCAGCGCCAGCAGGACCGTGGACTTCGCCCCGGGCAGCATGACCCGCCCGACCGGTCGCGCCAGGGCGAGCAGCAGCAGGGCCAGCGCCAGCAGCAGCAGGGCGGGCGGCACGTGGCGCCGGAAGGTCCGGCCTTGCGCTGCCCGCGCGGTTCCGATGCTGCTGACCCGCAGTGTCACCTTCACGCGCCTGCGCAGCAGCCACAGGTACAGCAGCACCAGCAGCGGCAAGGCGAGCATCCACCACAGGTGCTGAGGCCACAGAAAGCTCATGGGCGATGCAGGCACTGCTCGGTCACCGCAGGGACTCCTCGAGGAACTCGTGCGCGTTGCGTGGCCCGCTGGCGGGCCGACCCTTCTCGTGGGCGCGCAGTTCCACGCGGCGGATCTTGCCGCTGATGGTCTTGGGCAGGTCCGAGAACTCGATGCGCCGCACCATCTTGTAGGCCGACACGCGTTCGCGCAGGAAGCCGAAGATCGCCCTGGCCGTGGCCGCATCGCCAGCGTGGCCCGGCGCCAGGACCAGGTAGGCCTTGGGCACGAAGCCGCGCACCGGGTCGGGCGAGGGCACCACTGCGGCCTCGGCCACCGCCGGATGCTCGATCAGTGCGCTCTCGAGCTCGAAGGGGCTGATGCGGTAGCCCGAGGCCTTGAACACGTCGTCGGCGCGGCCCACGTAGGTGATGTAGCCCTCGGCATCGCGCTGCCCGACGTCACCGGTGTGGTAGTACCCGTCGCGCATGGCTTCGGCCGTCTTGGCCGCATCGTCGGCATAGCCCTCCATCAGCGGCAGCGGCCGGGCGGACAGGTCGATGCACAGCTCACCCTCGTCGGCGGGCTGCCCGTCAGCGTCCAGCAGCACGATGCGGTAGCCCGGCAGCGCCCGCCCCATCGAGCCGGGCTTGAGCCGCTGGCCGGGGCTGTTGCCGACCTGGGCCGTGGTCTCGGTCTGTCCGTAGCCGTCGCGGATCACCAGGTTCCAGGCCGAGCGCACCTGCTCGATGACCTCGGGGTTCAGCGGCTCGCCCGCCGAGATCGCCTCGCGCAGCACGACGGGCCAGCGCTTGAGGTCTTCCTGGATCAGCATGCGCCAGACCGTGGGCGGCGCGCAGAAGGTGTTCACGCCCCGGGCCACCAGCACCTCCAGGATCTTCGGGCCGTTGAAGCGCGTGTAGTTGTAGATGAACACGCAGGCCTGGGCGTTGAAGGGCGCGAAGAAGCAGCTCCAGGCGTGCTTGGCCCAGCCTGGCGAACTCACCGTCCAGTGCACGTCGCCAGGCCGCAGCCCCAGCCAGTACATCGTCGACAGGTGCCCCACGGGGTAGCTCTGGCGCGTGTGGCGCACCAGCTTGGGCTGCGCCGTGGTGCCGGAGGTGAAGTACTCCAACAGCGGGTCGCCCACGCCACAGGCTTGCGCCGGCACGAAGGTGTCGGACGCGGCATGCGAGTCGCGGTAGTCGATCCAGCCTGCCGGCATCGCGGCATCTGCAATGGCCCCGGCCAGGATCAGCCCGACGCCAGCGGTGGCCTCGGGGGGCAGCTCGGCAATGCGCGCCCGGCCGGTGGCGTTGGTGACCACCCAGCGCACCTGGCCCCGCGACATGCGGTCGGCCAGGTCGGCACCGGACAGCAAGGGCGTGGCGGGGATGACCACCACGCCGGCCTTGATGGCGGCCAGCATCGTCTCCCACAGCGGCACCTCGTTGCCCAGCATCAGCAGGACACGGTCACCGCGCGCCGCGCCCAGGCCCGTGAGAAAGGCCGCGACCTGCGAAGACCGGCGGGACAACTCCCGGTAGCTCAGCCGAGCCTCGGCCCCGGACTCCTCCAGGATGTGCAGCGCGGGCGCATCGTTGTTGCGCGCGACCGCGTCGAAGTAGTCGATGCCCCAATTGAACCGCTCCAGCTGCGGCCAGGCGAAACCGGCGCAGGCCGCGTCCAGGTCGTTGGGGTGTGCGAGCAGGAAGTCTCGCGCGGCCAGGAATCGGTCAAGCTCGGTCATGCATCCTCCCGTGTCGGCGACGAGCCGCCGATGGTCCCGCAAAGTCTATCGCCCGGCTCCAGCGAAGCTGCCAATGCGCCCGGTGCTCCGGGACTGCATGGCAAACTCGTGGGTCATGTCCATCCGGCAAGACATCCGCTTCTGCACCACGCCGGACGGCGTGCGGCTGGCCATGGCCCTGTACGGCAGCGGCCCGCCCCTGGTCAAGGTCGCGACCTGGCTCACGCACGTCGAACGCGACCCCGTCAGCCCCCACGCCAGGCACTGGATCGAGGAACTCAGCCGCGGTCGCACCTACGTCACCTACGACATGCGTGGCTGCGGCCTGTCTTCCAGGCGCGTGCTTGAGGTCTCGGCCCAGGCCTGGGTGCAGGACCTGGAGACCGTGGTCGACGCGCTGGGCCTTGAACGCTTCCCCTTGCTGGGCATCTCGCAGGGCGCCGCCATTGCGGTGGACTACGCCCGAAGGCACCCCGAAAGGGTCTCGCACCTGATCCTGCTGGGCGGCTTTGCCACGTCCTACTTCAGTGCGAAAGACCCGGCCCCGCGGGTGCTGGAGGAGGCCGAAACGCTGATCAAGCTCGTCGAACTGGGCTGGGGCCGCGCCTCGCCGGCCTTGCGGCGCGTGTTCGTCGCGAAGTTCTACCCGAAGGCCTCGGCAGAGTTGCAGGACGCCTTCGACGCGTATTCGAACCTGACGGCCGAACCCGAGATGGCCGCGCGCTCCATGCGGGTGATGTTTTCGATGGACGTGCGCGAGCAGGCCCGGCAGGTGGCCTGCCCCACGCTGGTCCTGCACGTCAGCGGGGACCAGGTCGTCACCTTCGACCAGGGTCGCCGGCTCGCTTCGCTCATCCCCTCGTCCCGCCTGGTGCCCTTGCCTGGCGACAACCACGTCCCTCTGGCCGAGGACGCGGCCTGGCCTCGGGTGGTCAGCGAAGTGCGGGCATTCATCGGGGAGCCCGCAGAACCCGGACCGGCCCCGCACCTGACGCCCCGGCAGCGCGAGGTGCTGCGCCTGGTGGCGGCCGGCCGCACGGACAAGGAAGTGGCGCGCACGCTCGGCCTGAGCCCGCGTACGGTCGAGATGCACGTGGCTGGGGCCCTGCGCGCGCTGGGCTGCGCCACCCGCGCCGAAGCGGTGCATGCGGCATCGCAGCGAGGCTGGCTGCAGGAGTGAGCCCTGGCGCTACGGTAGCAGCCACCGTAGCCGCCAGACCCCGATACCGTGATCCGCACAGGACCGCCCGCGAGGCGCGCGGCCGACACTGACTCCATCGTCAGCCCCCACCGATGGAGATCCCGATGAACCTCGCACTCGCCCCCTGGTTTCGCCGCGCCCCAGCACCCGCCACCACCCGCCGGCCTGTCGCCCCGGCAGGGCCGTCCAGCCAGCTGCTGCACAAGAACGCCACGCTGGTCGTGCGCGACCCCATGGGCGTCACTGTGGAGTGCATCCAGGGCAGCCTCTGGCTGACGCACGACGGCGACTGCAAGGACATCATCCTCGAGGCGGGGCAGCGTTACTCCAGCGCGACACGCGGGCGCCTGTTGGTGCATGCGCTGGAGCCTGCACAGGTGCGGCTGGTGCGCTGACGGCCCGCCTGTGCGCCCCCGCTCGAAGCGCCAGGTGCTGCCGGCCTGGGGCTGCGGCCCAGCGTGCGGCGGGATAACCACCGGCATGCGCGATGTCCGAAGCCTGCCTACGAGCGTCTCCAGGTTTCGCCGGGGTGCCGCCCGGATTGCCCTGTGCTGCGCGACGGCTGGCCTGCTGGGGCCCGTGGTGTCTGCCACTGCCGAGCGAACACACCGGGAGGTCGGGGAACGCGTCGAAGTACCCTGCCTGGACCTGTCGGCGGGCGAGGCGGTGCGCCTGCCCGGCTTCTGGTTTCGCGCCGGGCCGGTTGGAGACGGCCCGCCACGCCCCGCGCTCGTGCTGCTGCATGGCTGCGGCGGGCCGTACGCGCGCGACGGCACCCGGTTGTCCGAACGCATGCTCGAGTACTCAGCCTGGCTCAACCGCCTTGGCGTACACGTGCTCATCACGGACCCCTTGACGCCGCGTGGCGAGCGCGAGCTGTGCACGCAGCGCATGGGCGGCCGCGCCGTCACGCAGTCGCATAGAAGGCGTGACGCACTTGGGGCCTTGCAGTGGCTCGCCGCGCAGCCTGGCGTTGATGAGCGGCACGTGGGTCTTCTCGGCTGGTCCCACGGCGGCAGCACCGCCCTTGCGGCCACCAACCTGCACCACCCCGAGGTCAGGAGCGCGCCCGTCAAGCCCGCGCCGGCTGATGCCTTCTACCCGGGGTGCGGGGTCGATCTGCGCAGCGGCTACCGTGCCGCCGCGCCGCTGCTGCTGGTGGGCGAGGATGACGACTGGACACCGCCCGAACCCTGCCGGCAGCTGGCTGCGCAGGCCTCGGGCGCACTGGTCACCTTCCACGCCTATCCGGGGGCGGTGCACGGTTTCGATGGCACTGCACTCATCACGCTGCGCCGTGACGTGCCCAACGGGGTGCGGCCCGGGCAGGGGGTGCGTGTGGGTGGGCAGCCGGCTGCGCGCGAACTGTCGCGCGAGCGGCTGCGATCGTTCCTGGTCCGCGAGGCCGGGCTGCCTTGACTTCCATCGAGCTGCCTGCGTGCCTCTGGCTGCGGCCTGCCGGGGCGCAAGGCCCGGTTCCAACGTCTGCTCTGGGGAGCAACACCGCGAGGGCCTGGGGTTTCAGCGGTTGAGCTAGCATCCGCCCGGCATTTTTTGCTTGACCTCGGGCTGCTACCAATGACAGCGCCACCTGGCCCAGGCACAGTACACGGTGTTCCGGTATCGCTTCGCCGGTCTTTCCTGTTCAGGCTCTTCGTCGCCTGGCGTGGTGAGGCAGAGCTGGTTCCGTGTATCCCCGGTACTTCAGCCGGCAGCCCGGCAGCCCGACAGAACCGGGTTGCCCCCAACAGAGGAAACCATGTCTGCATCACGCCTTTCCGGTCTGCACTCTTGGGTGCTGGGCCTTGCTCTTTGCGCGGCCCTGATTCCGGCCGACGCCTCCGCCAGCACCGCCTGCAAGTTCAAGCCCTCTGTCGGCCAGGCGGGCAAGGATGTGGTCTGGGTGCCCACGCCCGATGGCATCGTCGATCGCATGCTGCGCATGGCGCAAGTGACCCCGGACGACTACCTCATCGACCTCGGTTCAGGCGACGGCAAGATCGTCATCATGGCCGCCCAGCGGTTCAAGGTCCGCGGCCATGGCATCGAGTACAACCCGGACATGGTCGACCTGTCTCGCTGCCTGGCCCGGGAGGCCGCCGTGACGGGCACGACGCGCTTCGACCAGGGTGACATCTTCCAGAGCGACTTCACCCAGGCCAGCGTCATCACGATGTACCTGCTGCCGGCGCTGAACCTGAGGCTTCGCCCGGTGCTGTTCCAGAAGATGAAGCCAGGGACACGGATCGTGTCGCACCAGTTCACGATGGGCGACTGGCAGGCTGACGAGACTTCGCTCGTCGACGGCAGGACTTCCTACTTCTGGGTCATCCCTGCCAACGCCGGCGGCAACTGGCGGCTGTCCTGGCGAGGCGAGTCTGGCGAAGGCGGCGGCGAACTGTCCACCGAACAGACCTTCCAGAAGATTGAGGGCAAGGTGCGTTTCGGGGTCCTGGAGGGCGGGTTGCGGGATGCCCGGTTGCGGGGCGACCGCATCAGCTTCGAGCTGATGGATGAGGCGGGCGTGCTGCGAAGCTTCGCCGGGCGTGTGCAGGGTGACCGCATCGAGGGCTCGGTCACCGGGCCGCAAGGCCGCACCGGGGCCTTCACGGCCGTGCGCAATGGCCCGCCACCGCCCATCCGCGGCACCTCTGATTGAAACGGCCCGCTGAGGTAACCACCATGTCAGCACCCCCCAGCGCGGCGCCGTCGCACAAGCTTTCCAGCCCGCACGAAACCCTGGGCCTGAAAGAGGCCATCGCCATCATCGTCGGCATCGTCATTGGTGCGGGCATCTTCAAGGCACCGTCGCTGGTCGCCACCTTCACGGGCAGCGAGGGCTGGATGTTCGCGGCCTGGGCCGCCGGCGGCCTGATCTCATTGATCGGCGCGCTCTGCTATGCGGAGCTGGCCACCGCCTACCCGAATGCGGGCGGGGACTACCACTTCCTGCACCGCGCCTACGGCAGAGGCGTCTCGTTCCTGTTCGGGTGGGCGCGCTTCTCGGTGATCACCACGGGCTCGATCGCCCTGCTCGGCTTCGTGTTCGGTGACTACACCGCGCAGGTGGTGCCGCTCGGGACGGGCCATGATTCGGCGGTGTACGCGGCACTGGCCATTCTGGTGCTGACCTGGGTCAACGTGCGTGGCATGCGTGCGGGTGCGAAGGTCCAGACCTGGCTCACGGCGCTGGAGGTCTCGGGGCTTCTGCTGATCATCATCGCCAGCCTGGTCCTGGTGTCCAACGGCAGCGCTGCGGCGCCGGCTCCCAGTGCTGCAGCAGCGGCTCCCTCCTCGGCGGGCATCCCCCCGATGATCGGTCTGGCCATGGTGTTCGTGCTGCTGACCTTCGGCGGATGGAACGAGGCGGCCTACATCAGCGCCGAACTCAAGGACGAGCGGCACAACATGGTCCGCGCACTGATCTGGTCCATTGTCCTGATCACCGCGCTGTATCTGCTGGTGGTATGGGCCTACTGGCACGGGCTGGGGATGCAAGGCATGGCCAAGTCCAAGGCCGTTGCGGCCGATCTGTTGAAGATCACGTTCGGGCCCGTGGGCGAGAAGGTGATGTCGGTGCTGGTGGCTGTGGCTGCGCTGACCTCGATCAACGCCACCATGATCGTCGGGGCACGCACCAACTATTCGCTGGGGCGGGACTGGCCTGTCCTTGGGCGCCTGGGTGAGTGGGATGAGCAGCGCGAGGCCCCCATCTTCGCCATGTACGTGCAGAGCGCAGCCGCCCTGGTGCTGGTGCTGATCGGCGCCACGGCGACCTTGGGCGGAGGTTTCAAGGCGATGGTGGAGTTCACCGCGCCGGTGTTCTGGCTCTTCTTTCTGTTGTCCGGTATCTCGTTGTTCGTCCTGCGGCAACGCGAGCCCGATATCGAGCGGCCCTTCAAGGTGCCGCTGTACCCCCTCACGCCGCTGATCTTCTGCGCGGTGTGCGCCTACATGCTGTGGTCGAGCCTGAACTATGTCTACAGCAAGGAACTGGGCGGCCTGAATGCGGCCTGGATCGGGGTGCTGGTGCTGGCCGTGGGCGGTGTGATCCTCATGCTGCTCCCGCGCCGCGCTGAAGCGACCAGCCCTGCGGGTGGCGGCTGAGGCCACCGCTCGGAGGGGTCTTCAGGGTGAGCACCCCGCCTCTCACATCACTCCCGCCAGTCCCTTTCTCGCCCCCGGCCCTGGCGGTTTCCGTCGGGGCGTCGTCCTGCACCGAGGCGTCCTGGCCCAAGCATTGGTCGCGTCTGGCTCATCAGGTTCGTGGTGCTGAGGGGAAAGTGATGCAGGAGTCCGCCCAAGCGACTGCGCCAGTCGGGTGACCTTGCTCAGGTCAACACCACGGACCTGCTCTACCAGTCGTTCCTGCGCTTGCGCCACGCGGCGCCAGCCTCTTTTCACGGCGCTTAGCACTTCCTGTCCCATACCGCACGGGCGATGCGCAGCGTGGTGGCGAACCTGGTACGAAGCCGCAAGGCTCAGCCCCATGGCGGCCAGCTGGCTCATGAAACCCTGCCCACGGATGCGCAAACTATCTTGCAGACTGGCGAAGCCCAGGATCACGAGGTTTTGCGGGTGAACGAAGCATTCGCCGACCCGCCCAAACGGGAGCCACGCCTGACCACCGTGGTCGAGTGGCGCTGCTTCGACGGCCTGATCGATACCGAGATTGCCGCCATGCTCGGCACGACGCTGCACACCGTGCAGCGGGACTGGGCCAAGGCGCGCGTCCACTCGTCTTCGGCCCTGAAGGTGCCACGGTCGCCGCAGCAGCCGCGGCTGTCGCGGCTGTCGCGGCGCGCTGCCTCGGCCCTTCAGGTGCCGATGACCCCACCGTCCCGCTTGCGCACCACCACCGTAGCCGAGCGCGGCCGACCATTGGGCTTGTAGTCCGGCCAGCGCGAAAACTTGCCGGGTTCGGCCGGGTCGCTGCGGTCGCTGGGGGTCTCCCCCGGGTGCTGGATGTTGATGAACATCGTTCGGCCGTCGGGCGTGAAGGTCACACCCGTGACTTCGCAGTTGGTGGGGCCGGTCAGGAAGCGGCGTGTCTCGCCCGTGGCTGGATCGCAGGCCAGCATCTGGTTGTTGCCGATGCGCTGGAACTCGCCCTTGTACATCTGCGTGGCGTGGGCGTCGGTCTGGATCCACAGCACGCCCATCGGTCCGAAGGCAATGCCGTCCGGGCAGCCGTAGATGTCGCCCTTGATGTTCCCTCTGGCCTCGGCACGGGCGTTGGCGGGGTCACCGGCATGAACCAGATGGTTCCATTCAAACGACAGGCCATCGAAGTCGCCGTCTTCCTTCCAGCGGATGATGGAGCCCATGGTGTTGTTCGCGCGGGGGTTGGCAGCGTCCACGCCGGGTTGGTTGGGTTGCCCCCGGTTGCTGTTGTTGGTGAGCGTGCAGTAGACCCAGCCCGACTTTGGGTCGATGGTCAACCACTCGGGTCGGTCCATCTTGGTGGCACCCAGAGCATCGCTGGCCTGGCGGGCCTTGATGACGACCTCACCGGCATCTGCAAACCCGTTGGCCGCCGTCAGCGGACCTTGGCCCTGTACCAGTGGCAGCCAACGGCCGCGACCGTCGGCATCAAACCGCGCTACGTACAGCGTGCCGCGGTCCAACAGTTCCCGGTTGGCTTTGGCGCCGCCGGGCGCGATACGGTCGCGGCTGATGAATTTGTAGATGTACTCAAACCGGGCGTCTTCTCCGGAATAGACCACCGCCCGCCCGTCCTTGGTGACAGCCACCCAGGCGCCTTCATGCGCGGCACGGCCGAGCGCGGTGCGCTTGATGGGGGTGCTGGTCGGATCCATGGGGTCAACTTCCACCACCCAGCCGAAGCGGTTGGCCTCGTTGGGCTCTTTGGTGGCGTCAAAACGGGTATCGAACTTTTCCCACTGATAGGCGCCATCTTTGCGCATGCCCCAGCGCCGGTGGTGCGCCGAAATGGTGTCGCCGCCACCGAAATAGAACATGAAGTTTTCTTCGCCCGACAGGTAGGTGCCCCACGGGGTCTGAGCCGAGGCGCAGTTGTTCAGCGTGCCCAGCACGCGGGTGCCGGAGGGGTCGGCGCTGGTCTTCATCATCGGGTGCCCGGCGGCAGGTCCGCGCACCTCGAAAGGCGCGCTCATTGGGAAGCGCCGTGCATAGCGCGAGGGCTGCACCATGTGCCAGTGTCCGCCTTTCATTTCGACTTCGATGACCGAAAGCCCGTGCGCGTTCTGGCTCTTCAGCACCTTTTCGGCGTTCATGTTGTTGAAACCGCCCACGTGCAGCAGACCGTCGTCGGTGTATTCGTGGTTCATGGCGAGCAGGCCACGGGTGCTGCTGCCGGCGAGTGGAAAAAACTCGATGCCGTCGTGGTGCATGCCCATCTGCACCGCCTGCTCGGCAGCGGTGTTGGAGCCGTCGTCCTTCCAGGCGGGCATGTTGCCGGGAATGCCCACCGGCTCGCCCCAGGGTGCCAAGGTGGTGGCCACGTAGCCTTCGGGCACGACCAACTGGTCGCCTGTGCCTGTCGGGATGGCCTTGAAGCCGATTCGAGGTCCGCCGCCCAGGCTCGCACACCCAAACAGCGGCGCCAGCAAGGGCGCCGTTGCCAGCACGCCCGCGCCTCGCAGCAGCACGCGCCGCGAGGGATCGCTCACTTCGTGAATCGTGGGGTTGCAGGACGAGTTGCTGTTTTCCATGGTGGAAAAGTCTTTTGCCACGCTGCACTCCAAAGCTGGTGGTGAATGAATGAATACGATCCTAAAGCGATCCCCAGCTGGGCATCCCTGGTGCTTCCGAGCATAGGCAACTCAAGACGCCCTCCACAAGCCCGACAAGCCCAGGTGAACCCGACACTACGCCCTGATCCGGGCGCTCGCCCATGCGTCCACGGCCTGGGCAGGCGCCTCGAGGCTCGGACCGACGCGTCGCGAGGTGCTTCGCACGGTCGCGCGCCCGGATTCCGGGGTGGCGGCTTCGGATCCAGTCCCAGGTGGCTGAGGATCTGGCGGGCGATCAATGTGGTGGAGGTGCGGCTTCCGGGACCGCGCAGCGTCGCCCGGGGGGTTGGGCCGGCCCAGCCCCGTAGGGGTCAATCCAACGGGCAACAGGGTGCGACTACACCACCGAAGCCAACCCCCTCCTTGCTTCGCTCTCCTCCATCGCCATCCGTCGCGCCCAGTCGGCGATCTGGTCGTCGCCGATGCGGCCGACGTTGAAGTACGCCGCATCCGGGTGCGCCAGGTAGAAGCCGCTGACTCTGGCCGCGGGCGTCATGGCCAGGCTCTCGGTCAGGCCCATGCCGATCTCGCCCGCCTTCAGCACCTCGAACATCTGCGCCTTGACGCGGTGGTCTGGGCAGGCGGGGTAGCCGGGGGCGGGGCGGATGCCGCGGTACTGCTCGGCGATGAAGCATTCATCCACCCCAGAACTGGAATCCCGTCGGTGAGGCGAAGTGCCGGCTCACCCCGAAAAACTGATGGCGCGACTGCTGCAGGGCTGACGTCAGGCCAGCTTGCGGCCGCTGCCTTGCCGCGCCGAAGAGGTCGCCCGCGGCGTTCATGCACGAGATCTGCCGCTGCACAAGCCGACCGGGCAGGAGTGGCCCACCCGCGTCGGGACTTCGAGAACTTCGGGCCCGTCCTACGAAGACACAGAACGCAAACGAGCCCGCAACGCTTCCGTCAAGGGTGCAGCCAGGCGGTGGGTCGGTCGATGCAGCGGCGTGAGCAGGGTCACCTTGTACGGGATGCGCACGGTCAGTGGCCGCACCACCATCGCCGGTCCGGCACAGGCTGCCGCGGTCATGGGGTTGACAATCGCCACGCCCAGGCCTTGGGCCACCAGTGCGCACACCGCGACGGCGCTGTGTGTTTGCAGGCGCATCTGGCGCATGACGCCGGCCTGGGCGAACAGCGCGTCGATCTGGGCCCGGTAGGGGTCGTCATCGGCCAAGCTGACGAACACCTGTTCCGAGAAGTCGTCCAGACCCAGCGGCCCCTGGGATGCCAAGGCATGCCCTGCTGGCAGCACCGCCACCTCGGCCAGATCAGCCAGCACCTCAGCCCGACAGCCGCTGGGCGCATCGACACGTTCGGTCAGCGCCAAGTCGAATCGCTGTTCGCTCATCCACGCCTCCAGCACCGGGGATTCAGCCGGGACGATGGACACCGCCGTCAGCGCCGCCGCTGGGCATGCCGCCAAGGCGCCGGGCACCAAGGCGTGAGCGAGCGCGGGTTGGGCCAGCAGGGCGAAAGCCTGGGCCTCGGCCCGGCCCAAGGCCCGTGCCTGCGCCTGGACCTGGGACAAGCCTTGGTAGTGGCGCTGTACGCTGTCGAACAAGGCCAAAGCGGCTGCCGTAGGCTTGAGTCGCCCATTGCCGCGCTCGAACAGGGCGTAGCCCAGGCGCTGCTCCATCAGCGCGATCTCGCGGCTGAGCGTGGGCTGGGAGCTGTGCAGCGCCTGCGCGGCGGCCGTGACGCTGCCAGCCTGCATCACGGCACGGAAGACTTCGACTTGGCGGTGGCTGATGGGCATGGCGTCAGCATATCCAAAATGGATGCTCAAGCAACGATTTTCAATTGGACCGCATGAGCTGGCGTCAGCATGCTTCGCCCATGCTGACCGACGACCAGACCCGCTCCCTCGCCCGCCAGTTCGGCACGCCTGTGTGGGTGATGGACGCCCCCACCGTCCGCCAACGCCTGGCCAGCCTGCAGGTCTTCGACGCCGTGCGCTACGCGCAAAAGGCCAACCCGAACGTGCACCTGCTGCGCCTGCTTCGCGAAGGCGGCGCCAAGGTGGATGCCGTGAGCCGCGGCGAAGCGCTGCGCGCATTGGCTGCGGGCTATCGAGACGGCAGCGCGCGCGCCGCCACGCTGTTCGAGGCGGCCCAGGCTGACATCGTCTACACCGCTGACCTGCTGGACCGGGAGACCCTGGACTTCGTGCTCACCATGGGCCTGGTGGTGAACTGCGGCTCCATCGACATGCTTCGCCAACTCGGCGAGCGAGGGCCCGGCCATGCGGTGTGGCTGCGCTTGAATCCCGGCTTCGGCCATGGCCACAGCAAGAAGACCAGCACCGGGGGCGAGCACAGCAAGCACGGCATCTGGCACGCCGACCTGGGCGAGGCGCTGGGCGTGATCCAGGCCACCGGTCTGCGCCTGGTGGGCCTGCACATGCACATCGGCTCGGGCGTGGACTACGGGCACTTGGGCCAGGTCAGCAGGGCCATGGTCGACCCCGTGCGACAGGTGAAGGCCGCCGGGCTGGACTTGGCCGCCATCTCGGCCGGTGGCGGCCTGTCTGTCCCCTACCGCAAGGGCGAGCCACGCATCGACCCGGCGCATTACTTCGGCCTTTGGGACGCTACTCGCCAGGAGGCGCAGGCGCTCATGGGCCACGGGTTGCGCCTCGAAATCGAGCCCGGCCGCTATCTGGTGGCCGAAGCAGGCGCCCTGATTGCCGAGGTGCGCGCCGTGAAGCGTCAAGGCCGAGTGCCCTTTGTGCTGGTGGACGCCGGCTTCAACGAGCTGATGCGCCCGGCCATGTACGGCGCGCACCACAACATGCGCCTGGTCAGCGGCGACGGACGCTTGCTGGCCGGCGCCACTCCCAGCGCGATTGCCGGCCCATTGTGTGAAAGCGGCGACGTGTTCACGCAAGGCGCAGGCGGCGTCATCGAGCTTCGCGCCCTGCCTCAGGCTGCGGTCGGCGACTTCCTGGTGATCGAGAACACTGGCGCCTACGGCAGCTCGATGAGCAGCAACTACAACTCCCGACCCCTGGCTGCAGAGTTTCTGCTGGACGCGGACACGACGCGACTGATCCGCCGCCGCCAGAGCGTCGAGGAACTGCTGGCGCTGGAGTTGGGCAACTGAAGCTCTGTCGAGGTGATGACGTGATCCGACAGCTGTACCGCCATACCCCGTCAGTCCACCTGGTGCATGCTGGACAGCTGCCATCCGACGTCTTACCATTCTTCGATCGATCGAAGTGCCACACCGTGAACCCTACTGCCACCCTTTCCTCGAAGTGCCAGATCTCCATACCCAAGGCTATCCGGGCAGCGCAGCATTGGGAGGCGGGCGTGACGTTCGCCTTCATCCCGAAGGGCACGGGCGTGCTGCTGGTGCCCGTTCCCCGTCTGGAAGCCCTCAAAGGCATCGCCCGCGGTGCATCGCCCGAGGGCTACCGTGACAGGTCGGACCGGGTCTGATGGTTCTGGTCGACACCTCGGCGTGGATCGACTGGCTGATGGGCTCGGCCATGGCGCGGAGGATCGAGCCGCACCTGCCACCGCCGACCGATTGGGTGGTGCCGACCATCGTGCAGCTGGAACTTGCGAAGTGGCTCACGCGTGAGGTGGGGGAAGAACGCGCCGACCAGGTGATTGCGTTCACGCAGATCTGTCACGTCGTCGCGCTCGACACTCCCATCGCGCTGGCCGCAGCGGAGTCGGCACGGGCGCACAAGCTGGCGACAGCGGACGCCATCGTCTTCGCCACGTCACAAAGCAAGGGGGCGCGACTTCTGACTTGCGACGGTCACTTCAAGGGGTTGCCTGGCGTGACGCTCATCGAGAAGGGCAAG
>CANHVY010000066.1 GCA_947464185.1 Burkholderiales bacterium | reverse complement strand
TGCTGCAGCATGGCGGCCATCAGGTCGGGCATGGCCCACATGCCCTTGCCGATCTGGGCGCGCCCGCGCAGGCCGCAGGCCAGGCCGGTGAGCACGTTGCTGCGTTCATACGCCTGGATCCACTCGCTGCTCTTCATGTCGCCCTTGCGGCGCATGGGGCCGGCTTGCATGGCGGTGTGCATCTCGTCGCCCGTGCGGTCCAGGAAGCCGGTGTTGATGAAGGCCACGCGGCTGGCGGCGGCGGCGATGCAGGCCTGCAGGTTCACGCTGGTGCGGCGCTCCTCGTCCATGATGCCCAGCTTGACGGTGCTCTCAGGCAGGCCCAGCAGCTTCTCCACGCGGCCGAAGAGTTCGGCGGCGAACGCCACTTCCGCCGGGCCGTGCATCTTGGGCTTGACGATGTAGACGCTGCCGCTGCGGCTGTTGCGAATCCCGTTCGTGCCATGCCCCTTCAGGTCGTGCAGGGCGATGGTGGTGGTGATCACCGCATCCAGGATGCCCTCGGGGATCTCGCGCCCCGCCTCGCCCCACAGGATGGCCGGGTTGGTCATCAGGTGGCCCACGTTGCGCACGAACAGCAGCGAGCGGCCGTGCAGCGAGACCGTGCCGCC
The DNA here is from genome assembly GCA_947464185.1 of Burkholderiales bacterium. Classification (GTDB taxonomy): domain Bacteria; phylum Pseudomonadota; class Gammaproteobacteria; order Burkholderiales; family Burkholderiaceae_C; genus Rubrivivax. The sequence continues at coordinate 14,162 of CANHVY010000066.1, read as the reverse complement.
GCCCGGGGCGGTGTAGACGCGGTCCGGGTTCAGCCCGCGGGTGAAGGTGGTGCCACCCTTGCTGACCTGCTCGGTCAGCGTGCCCTTCAGGATGCCCAGCCAGTTGCCGTAGGCCTGCACCTTGTCATCGGCGTCCACCACGGCCACCGAGTCTTCCAGGTCCAGGATGGTGGACAGGGCGGACTCGAGCACCAGATCGCTCACGCCGGCGGCGTCATCGCGGCCGATGGCGGTGCTGCGGTCGATGCGGAGGTCCAGGTGCAGGCCGTGGTGCTGCAGCAGCACCGAGGATGGCGCGGCCACGTCACCCTGCCAGCCGATGAGCTGCGCCGGCTTCTTCAGCCCGGTGGTGCGGCCGTCAGCCAGGGTCACCACCAGTTCGCCCTTGGCGATGGCGTAGCCCTTGGAGCCTACGTGCGACGCCCCCCGGCCGGCCAGCGGCGCGGTGCGGTCCAGCACATGGCGGGCGTACTCGATGACCTTGGCGCCGCGCCTGGGGTTGTAGCCCGTGCCCTTTTCGCAGCCGTCGGTCTCGGGCAGGGCGTCGGTGCCGTAGAGGGCGTCGTACAGCGAGCCCCAGCGGGCGTTGGCGGCGTTCAGCGCATAGCGGGCGTTGGTGATGGGCACCACCAGTTGCGGGCCGGCCTGCCTGGCCAGTTCAGCGTCCACGTTCTTCGTGGTCACCTTCACCTTGGCCGGCACGGGCACCAGGTAGCCGATCTTCTGCAGGAAGGCCCGGTACTTGGCCATGTTCTTGATGGGACCGGGGTGCTTGGCGTGCCAGGCGTCGAGCTCGGCCTGCAGGCGGTCGCGCTCGGCCAGCAGGGCCGCGTTCTTCGGAGCCAGGTCGCTCACAAGGGCGGCAAAGCCCTGCCAGAAGGCGTCAGCCTGCAGCCCCGTGCCGGGCAGCACCTGCTCGTCGACAAAGGTCTTGAGCACCGTGGCCACCTGCAGGCCGTGGGTGGAAGTGCGGTCACTGGTCGTGGTGTTCATGGCAGCAAGAGGAGGTGGTTGAGGCAGGGGACGGGCCGAAGCGTGGGCTGTGGCGGATGTTCAATGGGTGGACGAGGTTCGGCCACCATGACCTCGCACTGTATTGCCACCCTGAGCGCGCATTGATGAACGAAATTGACATGCATTTGTGCCTTGAGTGCACATAATCAGCGCTCATGGACAAGCTCAAGCAGCTCGAGACCTTTGTGGCGGTGGCCACCAAGGGCAGCCTGACGGCTACCGCCCGGACCGAAGGGGTGGCCCCGGCGGTGATCGGCCGGCGCATCGATGCCCTGGAAGAGCGCCTGGGCGTGAAGTTGCTGGTGCGCACCACCCGGCGCATCACCCTCACGCACGAGGGCAGCGCGTTTCTCGAAGACTGCCAGCGCCTGCTGACGGACCTGGCCAGCGCCGAGGCCAGCGTGAGCGCCGGCGGGGTGAAGGCCAGCGGCCACCTGCGGGTGACGGCGCCCGCCGGCTTCGGGCGGCGCCATGTGGCGCCGCTGGTGCCCCGCTTCATCGCCCAGCATCCGGATGTCAGCGTGTCGCTGAACCTGTCGGACCGGGTGGTGGACATCGCCAACGAGGGCTTCGACTGCGCCGTGCGCGTGGGCGACCTGCCCGATTCAAGCCTCATCAGCGTGCGCCTGGCCGACAACCGGCGCCAATGTGTGGCCACGCCGGGCTACCTGCAGCGCGCCGGCGTGCCCCAACACCCGTCCGACCTGGCCCGCCACGAGTGCCTGACGCTCAGCTCAGACGCCAGCCAGACGCGCGGCTGGGCCTTTCAGGTGGACGGTGAGGTGACCCACCTGCGCCCGCATGGGCGCCTGGATTGCAGCGACGGCCAGGTGCTGCACGACTGGTGCCTGCAGGGCCTGGGCATCGCCTGGCGCAGCACCTGGGAGGTGGCGTCGGAAATCGCCGCAGGCCGCCTGCAGCCCCTGCTGGAAGAGTACGCCGCGCCACCGAACGGCATCTTTGCGGTGTTCACGCACGCGCGCCACCTGCCGCTGCGCGTGCGGCTGTGGATCGACTTCCTGAAGCAGACCTACGGCAGCGCCACGTACTGGCGCGGCTGACGGCGCGGCTGACTTCGCGGCTGACGTCGCCCAGCGCCTCTGCGGCTGCTCACTTCTTGGGCGCGGCGGCCTTGGCGTCTTCCATGCACTTCTTCACGTGCGCGTTCTTGGCTGCACCAGCCAGCTTCTTGTCGGCTGCGGACTTCTCGCACACCTCGGCGGGGTCCGGCGCCTTCGCCTGGGCGGGGGCTGCCGCGGCCGGCGTGCCGCCCGCGTCCGTGACGCACTTCTTCATGAAGCTGTTCTTGGCCGCGCCGGCCAGCTTCTTCTCGGCCGCCTGGGCCTCGCACTTGGCTTCGGCGCCGGAGGCGTGGGCGGCGCCACCCATCAGGCCCAGCGACAGCACAGCAACGGTGATCAGGGTCTTCATCATGGACAGGTCCTCATGTCAAGGAGTGGGGGAACGAGCTTCGTGGTCATGAGCCTCGGGCGTCAGGCGCCACCATGCCGGACATTCGGTCCACGGTCTGCCAGGCAACATTCAACCTGCGCACCAGCACATGGATGAAGGCGGCGTCGAACATGGCGCGGGTGGTCAGGCTCATTTGACGAAGCACGTCGGGCGTGAGCGAGATCATGGTGGAGGGTGTGGTCACCACGACATCAGCGCTGTGGACGGCCATCTCCGGGCTCGGCGCCAGGTAGGCGAGTTCACCCACCGAGGCACCAGCCCCCAGGGCGGCCACCTTGATGCCGTTGCGAAACACGTCCACCAGGCCGTCGGCGATGATGTGGAAGGCGTTGCCTTTCCCGCCTTTGCGGTACAGGGCGTGCCCGGGGTCGTGGCGCTCCCAGCGTGCGCGGCGCACGACCTCCCACAACTCCACGTCGCCAAAGCCCTTGAAGAAGTCGAGCGAGCGCAGCAGTGTGAAACGCTCGGAGTCCAGCACCTCGGCATCGGTGGCGCGCGGCACCTGGCGGCTGCTGACCAGTTGCGAAAGCGCGCGCGCAAATTCATCCCAATTCGCAAAGCGATCCTCGCGGCGGCGCGCCATGCCCTTGCGCAACAGGGCGTCCAGCGCTGGCGTCACGCCGTCGCGCAGCGTTGTCAGGCAAGGCGGCGTGGCGGTGTAGATCTGCTGCATCAGCGCCGGCTGCTGCTCCGCAGCGAACGGCGGGCGACCCGCCACCAGGTGGTACAGCGTGGCCGACAGGGAGTACATGTCGGCGCGTGCATCCAGGTCAGCGCCGTCGATCTGCTCTACGGACATGTAGGCCAGCGAACCCACGCGAAACACCTGCGTGCGCTCGGAGTCCAGATTGAGGACGCTGCCGAAATCGGTGATCTTGATGTCGACGATGCGCTCGCCACCCATCAACGCCAGGATGTTGGCCGGCTTGATGTCGCGGTGGATCAGGCCTTGCTTCCAGCAGTAGTTCAAGGCCATGGCGCACTTGAAGCCGATTTCCGCGATCTGCTCCAGCGGAAGCAATCTGTTGGCCCGGCAGAAACGCCGCAGCGTGAGGCCGGGCACGTACTCCATGACCAGATAGGGCTCGGACCCTTCGGACACAGCATCCATGATCTGCACGACGTTGGGGTGGTGCAGACGCCCGGCCAGCGCCGCCTCGGAGGCGAAAATGGCCGCCGACAGGCGCTCGTGGTCGTCGATGACGCTCTGGCGCAGCCGCTTGATGGCCACATCCATCTGCCGGAACTCGTCTCGCGCCAGAAAGACCTCGCTGGTGGCGCCCTCGCCCAGGCGGGATACCACGCGGTACTTGCCGATGTGGCTGGGCAGGTCTTGGGCAGGGGTGGACATGCGGGGCGCGCGCAACGAAGCGATAGCTGAACCCATTGTGCCGCGCCGGCGCAAGGGGTCCATGGGATTTTTGGTGACGCTTTCGACGGGGCAGAAACAACGCCGAACAAGCGCAGAATCTCCAACGCCGCGCCTTGCATGCCGCACCACGCCGGGCCCTCCCTCGACCCTCTTCGGAAGCCGCGCCCCATGAACGATTTCTTCACCCTGCACCTGGACGACGCCACGGGCGTGGCCACGCTGGAGTTGAGCCGGCCGGAACGCCTGAACACGCTGGCACCGGCCTTCTTTCCCGCGCTGCGCGACGCAGTGCAACGCCTGAGCGACGAGGGCCGCACGCGCGCCCTGGTGCTGCGCTCAACCGGCCGGCACTTCAGCGCCGGCATGGCGCTGGAGGTGTTTGCTGGCGGCTTTGACCTGCTGCGCCTGCCCACCGCGCGCGACCGCCTGGCCTTCCAGGACGGGCTGCGCCGCCTGATGGCCTGTGTGGACGTGCTGGATGAGGCGCGCTTTCCCACGATCTGCGCGGTGCAGGGCGGCTGCGTGGGCGGCGCGCTGGATCTGGCGGCGGCCTGCGACATCCGCGTGTGCAGCGCCGACGCCTTCTTCACCGTCCAGGAGATCCACATCGGCATGGCCGCCGACCTGGGCGTGCTGCAGCGGTTGCCCAAGATAGTGCCGGCCGGCGTGGCACGCGAGATGGCCTACACCGGCGACCGCGTGGGCGCCGAGCGTGCGCTGGCGGTGGGCCTGGTGAACACCGTGCTGCCGGACGCCGCCGCCCTGCACGCCCATGCGGACGGCCTGGCCCAGCGCATCGCCGCCAAGAGCCCGCTGGCCGTGGCCGGCAGCAAGCGGGCGCTGAACTACGCCCGCGACCACGGCACCGCGCAGGCCCTGGAGCAGATGACCCTGCTGCAGAGCGCCATCTTCGACATCGACGAGATGACCACCGCCATCGCCGCCTGGAAAGACAAGCGCGAGGCCGCTTTCGCGCCCCTGGCGCCGGTGCAGGATCCCTGAGCGGCCTGTCGCCGGCCTGTCGCCGCCTGGAGCGCCTGTCCGCTCGCACCCGAACCGCACGGGCCCTGCGTGAACTGCTCGCTCACTCCAAGAGCCCCGTTCGCCCTGAGCCTGTCGAAGGGCTTCGACAAGCTCAGCCCGAACGGGGATGGGCTCAGGCCGCCTGCAACCCCGTGAACAGCGGATCGTGCCGGCCGCGCGGGCGGTACGCCGACACGCGGCGCGCGATCTCGGCAATGTGCTCGGGCGTGGTGCCGCAGCAGCCGCCGGCGATGTTGAGAAAGCCGCTGCGGGCAAAGCCCTCCATCAAGCTGCCCGTCACCTCGGGTGTCTCGTCAAACCCGGTCTCACTCATGGGGTTGGGCAGGCCGGCGTTGGGGTAACAACTGATCCAGGTGTCGCCCGCCACCTTGGTCAGCTCCTCGATGTAGGGGCGCATCAGCGCCGCGCCCAGGGCGCAGTTCAGCCCCACGGCCAGCGGGCGCGCGTGGCGCACCGAGTGCCAGAAGGCCCCCACCGTCTGCCCGGACAGGATGCGGCCCGAGGCGTCGGTGACCGTGCCGCTGATGATGACCGGCAGGCGCTCGCCCGTCTCTTCCATCAGCTCGTCCAGCGCGAACAGCGCCGCCTTGGCGTTGAGCGTGTCGAAGATGGTTTCCACCAGAAAGAGGTCGCAGCCGCCTTCCAGCAGCCCCTGCGCCTGCTCGCGGTAGGCCGCGCGCAGCTCGTCGAAGCTGACATTGCGCGCACCGGGGTCGTTCACGTCCGGGCTGATGCTGGCCGTGCGCGGCGTGGGGCCCAGCGCGCCGGCCACGAAGCGCGGATGCTCCGGCGTGCCGAAGTGGTCACAGGCCTGGCGCGCCAGGCGCGCTGCGGCCACGTTCATCTCGTAGGCCAGAGGGGCCAGGCCGTAGTCCTCCTGCGCGATGGAAGTGGCGCCGAAGGTGTTGGTCTCCACGATGTCGGCCCCGGCGGCGAGGTACTGCTCGTGGATGCGCTGGATCACGTCCGGCCGCGTCAGCACCAACAGATCGTTGTTGCCCTTCAGGTCCTTGGGATGGTCTGCCAGGCGCGCGCTGCGGAAGTCGGCCTCGGTCAGCTTCTCCTGCTGGATCATCGTGCCCATCGCGCCGTCGAGGATGACGATGCGTTGTTGGAGAATCGCGGGCAAGGCTGCCGCGCGGGTGTAGGCGATCCGATGGGCGTTCATGCCCTCGATTGTAGGAACCGCCCTTCCCTTTGATGAGACACCTGACCCCCACCGACACCTGGCAATTCCTGCAGCGCACGCCCGAGGCGCTGTTCGTCGACGTGCGCATGGAGATCGAGTACCTCTACGTCGGCCACCCGCCGGGCGTGGTGCATGTGGCCTGGTACGAGTACCCCGAGATGCAGGCCCACCCCGAGGCCTTTGCGCAGCAGGTGCTGCGCGAGGCCGGCGGGCGCACCGACCGGCCGGTGGCGCTGATCTGCCGCTCCGGCAAGCGCACGGTGGAGGCCGGGCAGGCGCTGGAGGCCGCCGGTTTCACCGACGTCATCAACGTGCTGCACGGTTTCGAGGGCGAGCTGGACGAGCACTTCCAGCGCGGACGCCTGAACGGCTGGCGCTGCGAAGGTCTGCCCTGGGAGCAGTTGTAGCCAGGCCCCGCCAGGCCTCAGTGGCCGGACGCCGATAGCTCCAGCGTCTCCCCGCCGGGCAGCACGGTCAGGCGGGCGCGCACCGGCAGATGATGCTGTGCCTGATCCATCCACACCTCCACCTGGGTGTCATAGGGCCGACGCGGTTCGCGCGTCAAGCGCAACGCTTCGACCACCGCCCCGCCAGGCAGGCTCAGGCGCTGGCGGTCTTGCACGATGAAGGTCCAGGTGTCCACGTCAGCCCGCGCGCCAGAGACCGACACCGCAATGCGGCTGCCCGTGCCATGACGCGCCGGCGCGGCCTCCAGGATGGCCGCCAGCTGCACCATCCAGCTCAGCCGGTCCTGCGCGCCCAGGCGCAGAGGCTGCGAAGCGGCAGAGCCCGAATAGGTGATGCGCCCCGCGCCGTGGTCGAAATTCGCGGCCAGGCGGTCCCTGCCGCGCCGCCGGTCCACGAAGCGTTCGGGCATCAGGCCGTACGGGCCGAGGCTGCCCTGGCTGCGCAATCCCAGCACCTCGAGGCTCAGGGCGGTGCCCTTGAGTTCCAGCTCGTAGCCCGAGCCCGCTCGCTGCAGGGTCAGCTCGGCCTGTCCCGACAGCGCGCCGCGGCGCAGGGCGTAGGTCAGGCGAAAGGGCGGCGGCACCCGCGTGGCGTACACGGGCGGGGGCGGGTCGTCGTCAGCTGCGGGGGCTGCCCTGGGCTCCGTCGGCTGCGCCACGGGAAGCAGGGCTGCGGGGGCCGCCTCGGACACCGGGCTGGCCTGTGCAGGAACGTCGACGGACTTCGGAGCCTCACTGGCCTGTGCGGTGGGGACTGCCGCCGGGACAACGGCCGGGACGGTCTCCGGGGCAGACACGGCTGCGGACCCGGGCGGTACGGTCGCCCGGGCAGCGGTGCGTTCCACCGAGATCGACGCCGGGACGGCCTGCGGGGCTGGCGACGATGGCACGGGCAGGCTGCGCACCTCCACCGGGGCCACCCGGTGCGACACAGGCAAGGCCAGGGTCACGGCAGAAGCCGGCACTTCCAGGCTCGCGTCCCCGCGCAGGCCCTCGGGTGTCCTGTCCGCAGCCCAGGCGCCCAGCACCATGACGTGGACCAGCACCGCACCTGCCGCAGCCCAGGCGGCTTCGGACGCCCGCAGGCCCGGGGGCCGGTGAGGGCGGGCGATGTCTTCCGCGGGGTGCTGCTGGTGCATGCGGGAATGGTGCCACCGACTTGAAGGCCGCGTGCCAGATCTGCGTTGGCTCAACTGGGCCCATGACCATGCTCAAGAAAATGGTTTGCCATGGGGCCGCACTTGCGCCACCATTGCCTCATATGACAAGAAAGATCAGGGATGCTCATGACACTACTGCGTGCCGCCGGAACCGACACGAGATCGGCCCCTGGCTCTGCCGTCGAGCCGGCCGCTGGGCTTGGCGTCCCCTCTGCCGTTGCCCCCGCGGCCGGCCCAGCTGAAGCGCACGAGCGGCCTGCAGCACAGGCCAGCGGGCAGCCCACCGAACAGGCCCCCGAGCCGGCCTCCTCCCAGTTGCAGGCCTTGCGGCTGGCCCTGAAGGCTTCGCGTATCGGCGTCTTCGACATCCGCCTGCCGGAAGGCCAGGGCCAGTTCTCCGACGACTGCCTGGACGTGCTGGGCTACGGGGCGGAATACCGGGAGGCATTCTTGCGCGGGTTCTCGCCCCTGGTGCACCCGCAGGACCGGGCGGCGATGCTGCGGGGCCGCCATGGTGCGCAGGCCCAGGACTCCCGCCGCTTCGAATTGGAGGCGCGCCGCATGCGCTGCGACGGCAGCTACGGCTGGGTGCGCTGGATCGGCCAGGTGGTGGAGCACGACGGGCCAGATGCCGGTCTTCGCCTGGTGGGCACGCTGGAGGACGTGAACGACCGGCACCAGGCAGAGGCCGAGCTGCGCCAGGCCCGCCAGCAGCTCCAGGCCCTGTCCGAGCACGTGGAAGCGCAACTGGAAGCCGAACGCAAGCTCATCGCCTCCGAAGTGCATGACCAGTGCGGCCAGGTGCTCACCCTGGTGAAGATGGAAATCGCGGTCTTGCGCAACGCCGCCCGGCAGGCGCCGTTGATGCTGGACAGCGTGCAGCGTCTGGATGAACTGGTGAACGACCTGGTGCAGATGAGCCGGGACGTCATCGCCCGCCTGCGCCCCCCGGCGCTGGACCTGGGCCTGGTGCCGGCCCTGGAATGGCTGGCCGGGGAGTGGGGGCGCCAGGCGGGCATGGCCTGCGAGTTCTCCTGCGCGGTGGACGACCTGGCGCTGCCTGACGACAAGGCCACCACCTTGTTCCGCATCATTCAGGAGTCGCTGACCAACGCCGCGCGCCACTCCCAGGCCGGTTGGGTGCACGTGGGCCTGCGCGTGAGCGAGGACGGGCTGGACCTGCGCGTGGCCGACAACGGTCGGGGCTTCGACACGGGCGCCGACCAGCCAGGCCGCTTCGGCCTCATGGGCATGCAGGAGCGCGCGCAACGGGTGGGCGCACGACTGGAGGTGACCAGCACCCCCGGCGCCGGCACCCAGGTGCGGGTGTCCATGCCGTTGTCCGCCACCGTCCCACCCGCTGCGGCTTGAGGGCCCGGGGCTTGCCCCGGCCCGGCATCGCCGCACAATCCGTCCATTCCCAACAGTGTGGAGGTTTCATGGCCGCAGCACACGATTTCTCGAAAATGGTTCCGGGTTTCGACTTCCTGCAGGGGCTGGTGAAGAACGCCAGTTCCGCCATGCCCAGCCTGGGCCCATGGGTGGCCCCCACGCTGGACCCCGAGGAGCTGGGCAAGCGCATCGAAGAGCTGAAGACGGTGCAGTTCTGGCTGGAGCAGAACGCCCGCATGATCGGCACCACGGTGCAGGCCCTGGAGGTGCAGCGCATGACGCTGACCACGCTCAAGACCATGAACGTGCAGGCGGCCGATCTGGCCCAGGCCTTCAAGCTCCAGGATCCCGCACCCGAGCCGGCCCCCGCACCCCCTGCGGCAGGGACCACACCGCCGGGCGTGGTGGACCCGATGCAGTGGTGGGGAGCCCTGACCCAGCAGTTCACCCAGCTGGCCGCCCAGGCCCTGAAAGACCGGCCGGCCGAAAGCCCTGCGGTCGCCGCGGCCCAGAAGCCTGCCTCGGCCGGCGCCGGCACGGGCGGGGCCGCGCGCAAGGCAGGGCGGGCCACAGGTGGCCGCACCGCCAAGGGAAGGGCGTGAAGAAAGGCGTGAACGCCCTGTCCAGCCCGTTCCTCATCGGCCACGCCACGCATCCGGACTGGCGCATGGCGCTGGCCCTGGCGGCCGCGCAGATCGACGCCGCGCGCGCGCAGGTGCCAGGCGGCAACGCTGCGCACGCCGCCACCGAGACGCTGGGCCTGGCCTACTTCGCTGACCACTACGCCCCGCACGCGCAGGCCTTGCTGGACGAACTGCGCCAGCGCTGGCCGGGCGTGGCCTGGGTCGGTTGCCCGGCCGTGGGCATCGCGGCCTCGGGGGTGGAGTACTTCGACGAGCCCGCCCTGGCCTTGATGCTGTGCGAACTGCCGGCAGACAGCTTCGAGGTGTTCTCAGGCGCACGGCCCCTCATGGGCCCGGGCAGCAGGCTCAGCCAGATGGTGATCCAGGCCCACACAGCCCTGGTGCACGCCGACCCGGCCACGCCCGATCTGGCCGAGCTGGTGGCCGAGCTGAGCGAGCGCGTGGCCACGGGCTACCTGTTCGGCGGCGCGGTCTCGGCCCGCACGGGCGGGGCGCAGCTGGCCGAGGGCTGGTGGCAGGGCGGGCTGTCCGGTGTGGCCTTCGGCCCGCAGGTGGGGCTGGTCTCGCGTGTCACCCAGGGCTGCCAGCCCGTGGGCCCGGAGCGCGTGGTGACGGCCGCGCAGGGGCATGTGGTCACCGAGCTGGACGGCCAGAGCGCGCTGCCCTTGCTGCTGCGCGATCTGGGCCTCGACCTGCAAGACCCGCGCAAGGCCCTGACGGTGCTGCGTGCCACGCTGGTGGGCCTGACCGACGCCGACAGTGCCCTGCTGGGGCGGGGCGGCCAGTTCGGCCCGGACGTGCGCGTGCGCCACCTGGTGGGGCTGGACCCGGGGCGCCAGGCGGTGGCTGTGGCCGCCCACATGGAGCCAGGCATGCGCCTGGCCTTCTGCCAGCGCAATACCGAAGCCGCCCGGCGCGACCTGGTGCGCATCTGCAGCGAGATCCGCGAGGAGCTGGAGACCGAAGCCGCAGAGGCCGCTGCTGCGGCAGCCCCCGCCATCCGCGGCGCCGTCTACATCAGCTGCAACGGCCGCGGCGGGCCGCACTTCGGCGCGCCGTCGGCCGAGCTGAAGATCGTGCAGCGCGCGCTGGGCGATGTGCCGCTGGTGGGCTTCTTCGCCGCAGGCGAGATCGCGCGACGCCACCTTTACGGCTACACCGGCGTGCTCACGGTGTTCAGGGGCTGAAGGCCGGCCATTGCACGTACCCGAGTCAAAAGCATGATGACGCCTGGCCAGACCGGGCTTTGCCGCGCAGGGCGTGAACGCCGCGCCTTGGCGGGTACAGTCCTCAGCCGCCTTCCCGTTCGTCCTTTCCTCCTGCACATCCCCGTCACACCCCCTGCGCCCCATGAACGCCCCCCTGCCCGCCGCCGCCCTGGACCGTGCCGCCCGCCAGCGGGAGATCGTGGCGGCCCTCGCCCCCGTGGTGCCCGCCCATGCCCTGCTGTGGCAGCCCGAGGACACGGTGCCCTACGAGTGCGACGGCCTCACCGCCTACCGCCAGCAGCCGCTGGTGGTGGTGCTGCCCGAGACGGAAGGCCAGGTCGCTGCGGTGCTGAAGGCCTGCCACGCGCTGATGGTGCCCGTGGTGGCGCGCGGCGCGGGCACGGGCTTGTCGGGCGGCGCGCTGCCGCACGCGCTGGGCGTGACGCTGTCGCTGGCCAAGTTCAACAAGATCCTGAAGGTGGACGCCACCAGCCGCACCGCCACCGTGCAGTGCGGCGTGCGCAACCTGGCGATCAGTGAAGCGGCTGCGCCCCACGGCCTGTACTACGCGCCCGACCCCAGCAGCCAGATCGCCTGCACCATCGGCGGCAACGTGGCCGAGAACTCGGGCGGCGTGCACTGCCTGAAGTACGGCCTGACGCTGCACAACGTGCTGCGCGTGCGCGGCTTCACCGTGGAGGGCGAGGCGGTGGAGTTCGGCTCGCTGGCACTCGACACGCCCGGGCTGGACCTGCTGCCGGTGGTGGTGGGCAGCGAAGGCATGCTGGCCGTGACCACCGAGGTGACGGTCAAGCTGGTGCCCAAGCCGCAACTGGCGCGCTGCATCATGGCCAGCTTCGACGACATCCGCAAGGCGGGCGAGGCGGTGGCCGCGGTGATCGCCGCGGGCATCATCCCGGCGGGCCTGGAGATGATGGACAAGCCTATGACCGCGGCGGTGGAGGACTTCGTCCACGCCGGCTACGACCTGGACGCCGAGGCCATCCTGCTGTGCGAGAGCGACGGCACGCCCGAGGAAGTGGCCGAGGAGATCGGCCGCATGCTCGACGTGCTGGCCGGCGCCGGCGCCACGCGCATGGAGGTGAGCAAGGACGAGGCGCAGCGCCTGAAGTTCTGGAGCGGGCGCAAGAACGCCTTCCCGGCCAGCGGCCGCATCAGCCCGGACTACATGTGCATGGACTCCACCATCCCGCGCAAGCGCCTGGCCGACATCCTGCTGGCCATTGCCGAGATGGAGCGCAAGTACCAGCTGCGCTGCGCCAACGTCTTCCACGCCGGCGACGGCAACCTGCACCCGCTGATCCTGTTCGACGCCAACGACCCCGACCAGCTGCACCGCTGCGAGCTCTTCGGCGCCGACATCCTGGAGACCAGCGTGCGCCTGGGCGGCACGGTCACGGGCGAGCACGGCGTGGGCGTGGAAAAGCTCAACTCCATGTGCGTGCAGTTCACGCCGGGTGAGCGCGAGCAGATGTTCGCGCTGAAGGCCGCCTTCGACCCCGCCGGCCTGCTCAACCCCGGCAAGGTGATCCCCACGCTGCAGCGCTGCGCCGAGTACGGCCGCATGCACGTGAGCAAGGGCCTGCTGCCCTTCCCGCAGCTGGAGCGGTTTTGATGACGGGCGTGTGGGGTCATGACGACTTTGATCTGGAACCGCTGCGCTTGGCTTTGGCGCGGCTGGAGGAAGGCTGGGATCGCTACAACCGCGACCGCAGCGACACCCAGATCCGCGACGGCCTGATCCAACGCTTTGAGTTCACCTACGAGCTTGCGCACAAGACCCTGCGGCGCTGGCTTCGTGCAGCATCGGCCTCGCCTGAGGACGTGAGCGCCATGGCCTTTGCCGACCTGGTGCGCACGGGCAATCAGCAGGGCCTGTTGCGCAGTGACTGGCCGGCATGGCGGCGTTTTCGCGAGCTGCGCTCCCGCACGAGTCACACCTACGACGAAGCCATCGCGCTGGAGGTGGTGGCGTGCATCCCCGAATTCATCGAGGAAGTGCGGGTGCTGAGAGACCGCCTTGGCGTGCGGGAGGCCAAGTGATGATGGAACCTGCAGGACTGGGTATGCACCACCGGGAGTGGGACACGGTGCGCGCCATCTTGAAGGCGCATGTCCCTGAGTTTGAAGTCTGGGCGTTCGGTTCGCGTGCCGCCGGCACGGCCGGGGCCTATTCCGATCTGGACCTTGCCATCGCTGGCGAAGGGCCCCTGGACAGTGCCAGGCGCGCTGCGCTGCACGAGGCCTTTGTCGAGTCTGATCTGCCTTGGAAGGTGGACCTCGTGGACTGGGTCTCGGTGGGCGAACGCTTCAGACGAGCGGTGGAAGGCCGCGGTCGCGTCATGGTCCAGCCGGCCGGATCGGCCGCGCCAGATCTGGAGGGCGATGCTCCGGAGAACCCTCCTCTTGCACAAGAGGCTCGCGCATGACCGATGTGGCCGACCCTGCGTTGCAACGGTTGATCGAGCAGGTCCGCGCCGCGCGCGCGGACGGCACGTCGCTGGACATCCGCGGCGGCGGCACCAAGGCCTGGTACGGCGAAGCGCCGCAAGGCGCGCCGCTGGACGTGACGGGCCTGCGCGGCATCAGCAGCTACGAGCCCAGCGAGCTGGTGGTGACCGTGCGTGCCGGCACGCCCTTGGCTGAGCTGGAAGCCGCGTTGGCTGAGAAGGGGCAGTGCCTGCCCTTCGAGCCGCCGCGCTTCGGTGCCGTCGGTGTGGTCGGCGCAGACAGTCTCGCTGGTGGCGCCGACGGCACGGCCGGGGGCACCGTGGGCGGCATGGTCGCCGCCGGGCTGGCCGGCCCGGCACGCGCCGCCGTGGGCGGTGTGCGCGACTACGTGCTGGGCGCCACCTTGCTCAACGGCCGCGCCGAAGTACTGAGCTTTGGCGGCCAGGTGATGAAGAACGTGGCCGGCTATGACGTGGCGCGCCTGCTGGCCGGCTCCATGGGCACGCTGGGCGTGATCTGCGAGGTGTCGCTGAAGGTGCTGCCGGTGCCCGTGGCGCGCACCACCTTGCGCTTCGACGTGGACCAGGCCCACGCCCTGCGCCTGCTCAACACCTGGGGCGGCCAGCCCCTGCCGCTGAGCGCCAGCGCCTGGTGGCAAGGGGTGCTGGTGCTGCGCCTGGCCGGTGCGGCCGCCGCGGTGGACGCTGCCGTGGCCCGCCTGGGCGGC
>CANHVY010000065.1 GCA_947464185.1 Burkholderiales bacterium | reverse complement strand
ACCATTTGGCGCAGCATGTCCACATCGGGGCCCTTCTCGGCCAGCTCGGCCAGTGCCATAGTTGCGTTGGTCATCGTGGTTCTCACTTCAAGGATCAAGGTTGGTATTCGCACCTCAACCCTATCCGAGATCACGATGACCACCCCAGCCGGGGGAGTCGCCGCCGCGCGGCAAGCCCCTACCGGTTACGCCCTACGGGCTTCACCCTTCGCGCCTTGCCGCGGTTGAAGACTTACACCACTTCCTGGGACGCAGCCGGCGCGGGCCTGGTGCCCCCGCATCACTCGATGTTCTGCACCTGAATGTCGACTTCGACGCCAAGTGCTTGTCGCATATGAAGGTTGTCTTTCAGCCGGCTCGAACACCCCACAACTTACCCCACAGGTTGCGCATGCTGCGCCGTGTTGAGGCGTGTCTTGAGGTGATGCGTGCAGCCTCTGAACTGTAGCCTGTGGATTGAATGGTGCGGGCGGCTCGCCCTGTAAGCAGCCTCGTTCGAGCATGTGCTTGCATAGACAGAGAAGAGGCATTAATCCCGGCCGCGCCGGCCTTGCCGGCCGTCACCACCGATAGGGTGCTTCGGCCTGCATGTGTAGCAGGAGCTGCATGAACGACTCTGTCCCGGGGAGCGTCATCGTCGACTTGAGACTGGCTGCTGGCGGTCGCGCTCAGGCGGCGAACGTCGGCGGCCGCCAGAAGCTGACCTCCACCCTTGCATCAGCTGGTTGGCACCTTCACCCGGGAAGCCGCCCTTCACCCTCCGCATGAAGGACGAGAGCATCTGCGCGTCGACCGCCGCCCGCTATGACTGCTCCCTCTGCAGACGACCGCCGGCACTCGACCCAAACCTGCCAGCCGGGCTGCTCCAAAGCAGCCGGACGACGAGCCATCGATTTTCTTGTTTCGCTACCGCGAACCTGCCGTTCGTGACCTCACAGACCCGGCCATCAGCCGTCGCTCGGGACGGACCGGTTCTCGGCTGTGCGTCCCGCTCACGCTCGCCAACCTCGGAGTAGCACGTATGTGCTACGCTTTGTTTACTGACTCAGAGGTGTCCTATGTCGACCACCACCATCCGCATCGAGGAAGATCTCAAAGCACGGATAGCCGCCGCGGCTCATCTTGCAGGCAAGACGTCGCACGCGTTCATTCTTGATGCCATCGCACAGACCGTCGAACAGGTTGAGATCGATGAGGAATTTCATCGTTTGGCCGACGAGCGCTGGGCCAAGGTGCAGGCCACGGGGAAGACCGTACCGTGGGATGACGCCAAGGTGTATCTCGAGGCGCGAGCGCGGGGAGACCAGGTCCGCAAACCCGCGGCGCGCAACTCCAAGCGTTGACAGGCCGTATGCCGCGAATCGAGCTGGCGCCGGAAGTGTTCGACGACTTCGACCGTTTCTTCGACCACCAGACAAAGTACGGTATCGAGGACACGTCGGAGCGAATCGCCGAAATCAACGAAGCCATTCAAGTTCTCGCGCATAGCCCGCTTATCGGGCGCAAGGCAAAGCGCGGCAAGAGAGAACTGGTGATCGGACAGGAGTCGCGCGGCTACGTAGCGCTGTACCGCTACGTATCAGACGTCGATACGGTCTTTGTCCTGGCCATTCGAAGCCAGCGTGAATCCGGGTTCAAGCGATCTCGCTGAGGGACGAATCACGGGATTGGCCTGAACGCCATGGCGGGTCCAATTGACAGGCAGGAGAGTCTGCTTCCGGGCAGGCAATCGGTGTTGCGGACTGTCGACGAAGGGTCGTCCACTGCCGACCGCAGATGTCGGCTTTCCGGTAGCTCAACTTGGCTGTCAGCTTTCCGGCGGTGAGATCGCGCGCCCGACCGGCGCAAGCCGACCCTGAAGAGACATTCACCGCCCTGACTTCGCCGTCCCAAAGCCGTCGGTCGGAGCTTTGCTAGCACCAAGGTGACCCTGCCGCCGAAAAAGCATACCGGCAGCCGGCGTGCAGCGAACTGATGCAGAGCCGTGGCCTGAGACCTATGCAGGAACACACCTTCGGAAGGCTCGCATGCAATCCATCGGCTGACATCCCAACATGCAGCGCGTCCTTGGTCGATGTTCAAGCAGGGTCCGCCTGAAGAGCCCGCGGCGGGCCTGGGATCCACGAGCTAAGCTCGTGCCCAGCGTGCCATGGTTCAGGCGCCTCCGGTCGACCCGAGTGCGGGATGGTCCACGGAGCCCTTAGCGCCACCCGCACAGAACGTGCTCTTGTCCCACCGCGCGAGCGGCGCATCGACCTTCAGGCGCGCGGGCAGGTCGGGGTTCGAGATGAAAGCCTTCCTGCCGGACCGAGCCGAGACCGTGGAGGATGCCATGCTCGCCTACGAGGCGGTTGCTGTCAGTCGCGAGGTGACCAACAGTCATCTGTCGAGAGAACCTGCAGCTACCGCAAGGGCGGTCAACGCCCGACATTGCGCGAACTCATCGTCCCATTCGGCTCCAGCGTGTGTGTCCTTCGTTTCGACATACGCACCCCTAAAGTGGTCCTCGTCATCGGAGCGCGCCATCTGCGTGAAGACGACTACCACTGACCCTCAGCCGAGACGGTGCAGTGAGCTGACCCGTCATATGGGCTGGGAATCGACGCAGGTCTCACTTCTCGGAGCCAGTCGTTGCGCGTGCTTGAACGAACAGCGAGGCCCGTGCTTCGTCAAGAATTGAGACCAGCTCGTTCGCAATTGCGAACTGTTCGAAGGCACCTGTTTGACCATGGTCGGATTCAACCTCACCTGCGCAGATGCGACCCTGCAAGACCAGCGCCATCCGGTAGGCTCGCTCCAGCAACGCCGCTGTCTTGGTCATCATCTTGCCACAGGCATTGCAAACTCAGCGCCCTTGCCCATTGACGTGGGCCAGCGTTGCATCACGCTCTTCTGTTTGGTGTAGAAGCGCACGCCCTCTTCGCCGTACGTGTGCATGTCGCCAAAGAGGCTTCTTCTCCAGCCGCCAAAGCCATGCCATGCCATCGGCACCGGGATGGGCACATTGATGCCGATCATTCCGACCTGAGCGCGCCGGGTGAACTCGCGTGCCACGTTGCCGTCGCCAGTGAAGCAAACGGCTCCATTGCCGAATTCGTGTGAATTCACCAACTGCAAAGCATCGTCAAGCGTCTTCACGCGTACAACCGCCAACACCGGACCAAATATCTCTTCGCGATAGATCGACATACTGGCCGTGACGTGGTCAAACAGCGTTCCGCCAAGGAAGAAGCCGTTCTGGTGGCCGGGCACCGACAGACAGCGTCCATCCACCACAAGTGCAGCGCCTTCTTCTACGCCCCTGTCGATGTAACCGCGGATGCGTTGACGCGCTGCGTCGGTAACGACCGGACCCATATCGCTCCTGGTCTCCATCCCATGGCCCACGCGAAGCGCTCGGGTGGCCTCGGTCAACGCGGGCATCACCGAGTCGGCAGCGCTGCCCACCAGCACCGCCACGGAGATCGCCATACAGCGCTCACCAGCGGAACCGTAGGCTGCGCCGATCAACGCGTCGACGGCCTTGGGAATGTCGGCGTCCGGCATGACGACCATGTGGTTCTTGGCGCCGCCCAGGGCCTGCACACGCTTGCCGTGGCGCGCCCCTGTCTCGTAGACGTGGTTGGCAACTGGCGTGCTGCCGACGAAGGACACGGCCGTTACGTCGGGGTTCGTGAGCAGCGCGTCCACCGCTACCTTGTCGCCCTGAACGACGTTGAAGACACCGTCGGGGAAGCCCGCTTCCTTCATCAGTCGCGCGACGATCAAGGTTGGCGTCGGGTCAATCGGGCTGGGCTTGAGCACGAAGGTGTTGCCGGCGGTGATGGCCACTGGGTACATCCAGGCCGGCACCATCACCGGAAAGTTGAACGGCGTGATGCCCGCCACCACGCCCAGTGGCTGGCGCAGTGTCCAGTTGTCGATGCCGGTGGAGACCTGGTCGGTGAAGTCGCCCTTGAGCAGTTGCGGCATTCCGCAGGCAAACTCAATGACGTCGATTGCGCGGTCTACCTCACCCTGGGCGTCGCTGAAGACCTTACCGTGTTCGAGTGTGATCGCGCGCGCCAGTTCGTCCTTGTGCTGATTCATCAGCGCCAGGAAGCGGTTCATCAGCCGCGCCCGCTTGATCGGCGGCGTATCCGCCCAGGCGGGGAACGCGGCCTTGGCGGCAGCCACAGCGGCGTTGATGTCAGCAGCATTGGCCATGGCCACACGAGCGGTGATGGCGCCGGTAGCCGGATTGAACACATCCTGTGCTTGGAAGCCGCTGCCAGCGTGGGGCTTGCCGCCGATGTGGTGGGTTAGCACGTTCAGCATGGGTGTGTCAGTGCCCTGCCGTTCGGATTTGATGGGTGTGTTCATGAGCGGGCGCCTGCCTCGTGAGGTCGTGAAAAAATCAGCCAGTCTCGCCGTGCCGACGGCACCGACGACGCACTGCACATAGCGGCAGCTGGGCGGTGGGCCTCAGCCTGGCGCCGTTGCCAACATCGAAGGCCGAAGTCGAACACGCTCAAACCAACAGTTCGTGCGCGGCGATCGCTCGCGCCAAGATAGATGCGGCCAGCGGAAGTCAAGGTAAGCCAAGGCGCAGGCCAACCCGATGTCGCCGATGTCAAAACTTGTGTCTGACAAGTCGAACGCGCTTTCTATGTGCGCCAACGCGCGACCAACAGCACGTTCTTGCCGCACCACCCAGTCACGCCACTGCTGCGCCGCCGGTCGCCGTCCCTCGATCACGACAATGAAGCTCGCGTCGATCAAACCCTGACACAGCGCTGCGCGCGCCAAAGCGTCCGCGGCATTGCAGGCGTCGCCAGGAACCAAGCCTGACCCAGGCACCAGGTTTGCCAGCGCCTGAATGATGGTGTCGCTTTCGGTGACCACGCGACCGTCTGAAAACATCAACGCGGGCACCTTGGAAAGCGGGTTCGCCGCCGTTAGGCTGTCAGGTTCCTGCCAAGGGTCGACTTCGATCCACTCGATATGCTGTGCCAAGCCCAGTTCATGGGCGGCGACTCGCGCTTTGCGGGCATAGGGCGATGTTCGGTTGAAGAACAGTTTCAACTTGGCCGCGGACTTGGTCTGGGCCGCAGTGGCCTGTCCATGGGGCTGTCGCGCCAGCAAAGCTTGGGCTTCGCTGACGACAGAACGCACGATCTCTGCTGCGGGGCGGACCGCCTTGATCAGGTCGACGGCTTCGCCGGCGATCACTGCTGCGATGTCGAAATTTCCCGCTTGCCGGGCCGCCAGATAGGCATCACCTTCATGCTGGGCGTTGCGCAGCAGTTCCAGTTCCAAGCCGCGCCAGCGGCGGGCGTGGTCGTTCAGGAGGCAGCGGCCGGTGAACGGCGCCGGCCAGACGTTACGACGAGAGATGTCGAACACAACGCCGCGGATCGTTTCATCGCCTGATGCGGCGCTGATGCGGCGCTTGGCCTCTGCGTGCCCCGCTGCCTCATCGCTGGCATACAGCCGTGTGCCCAGCACGACTCCTTGTGCACCCAACATCAACGCAGAGGCCAGGCCGCGCCCATCGGCCACACCACCGGCGGCCAGCACGATGGCGTGTTGACCCACTGCATCCACCACCGCCGGTACCAACGCAAAGGTGCCACGTCCCCCGCCGTGGCCGCCGGCCTCAGCGCCCTGGGCAACGATGATGTCTGCACCGCAAGCAAGGGCCTCGTGTGCCATCGCCAAAGTCTGTACCTGACAGATCAACGGGATGCCCGCCGCCTTGGCCGGGGCTGCAAACGGCGCCGGGTCGCCAAACGACAACCACAGCGCGTCGGGCCTGGCAGCCAGCACAAGGTCCAGCAGCTCCGGCTTGCGCGCCAAGCTCCAAGTGATGAAGCCCACACCAAAGCGGGTGCCACGCGCCAGCCGTGCCTCGACCAGCACGGCCAGTTCCCTGCGCAGCCAGGCTTCTTCACCATAGCCCCCACCCAGCACGCCAAAGCCGCCGGCTTCAGACACCGCCAGCGTCAACCTGGCATCGGCCACCACATCCATCGCAGCCAGCATCACTGGGTGTTCGATACCCAAGAACTGCGTCAGTGCTGTTGCGATCGCCATGATTTGCCTTCTGTTGCCGTGTTGTTGTGAGTAATGTAGGCAGCGGGTACATTCATGAGAATCACTTTGTTTTGACACAAGCGTTCTAGAAAGAAGAACACGTGATGGAGCTGCTTGACCTTCAGACCTTCATGGCCGTGGCCCAGAGCCAGGGCATCACCCGGGCAAGCCGCGCGCTGAATACGGTGGCCTCAAACGTGACCACACGCATCAAGGGGCTTGAAGAAGACATCGGCGTGCCGCTCTTTGCGCGCCACAGCCGAGGCATGGTGCTCACCGAAGCGGGGCAGCGCCTGCTGCCCTACGCCCGACAGTTGCTGTCGCTGTCGGCCGAGGCCTTGGCCAGTACGCGAGACGATGGCGTCGCCCGAGGGCCGTTCAGCATTGGCTCGATGGAGACGACCGCTGCCGTTCGGCTACCGGCCTTGCTGGCGCGCTACCACCGCGCCTGTCCAGAAGTGAGGATCATGTTGCAAACGGGGCCTACTGCCGACCTCATTGACAGCGTGCTGGCGCGCGATATCGACGTCGCACTGGTCTCGGGTCCGGTGGAGCACCCTGCGCTGCAAACCCAAGCCGCCTTTGTTGAAGAGCTGGTGCTCGTGACCCCGCGCGCAGTGCGAACCAGCAAGGACTTGCACCATTGGCCCGGCGGTGGTTTGACAGCGCTGATGTTTCGCTTGGG
The DNA here is from genome assembly GCA_947464185.1 of Burkholderiales bacterium. Taxonomy (GTDB): domain Bacteria; phylum Pseudomonadota; class Gammaproteobacteria; order Burkholderiales; family Burkholderiaceae_C; genus Rubrivivax. The sequence goes on along the minus strand of CANHVY010000065.1, from coordinate 8,453 downwards.
CTGCTCCTACCGGCAGCGGCTGGAGCAGGTGCTGGCCGACATGGGCCAGAGAAGCTACTCGCGGCTGGAAATGGGCACGCTGGACGGTATCTTGGGCTGCGTGGCCGCGAACGTAGGCGTTACGGTGCTGCCCAAATCGGTTGTCGAGCAATCAGCACACGCGAGACAATTGACCTGTCACAAGCTGCCCGGCACCAACGCCAAAGTCAACACCTTGCTGGTCTATCGGAGCGATGCACGTTGTGGGGCGGCCTTCGAAGCTTTCAGGGCCTGTTTGAAGGGAGCAAAAGACCCCTAACGCCGAGGCTTCAGCGTTGCCCTAACTGCGCGCTGTGGGCGCTGTGCAAAGTTTACGGCAAGCTTCACCAGGTACTCAGCCGCGCTGGCGTGGTCGTTGAGCTTCCACTGAGGTAGCCTCGGGGCGGCTAGAAGTACGATGATGCCGCCCAGGACCTGCCGAGTCAGCAAACGCGACGGCGTATTCACCGGATCCAAGCACGCCGTTCTGCCGAGAATCTGTGCCAAAGCTTCATGGGACCGTTAGCTTGCCGCCGAGTGCGCTCGACGCTGCCAGCATCCCGGCGCTCCAATCACCTCCTGGAGGACCGTGGCTTGCGGTTGCGCAAGATAAGGGACTGGCTGAGCGGTCGGATACGACCGACTGCTGTTGGCCGGTAGTGTCGGTACGCTGGCCAGTTAGCAAGCAGACCGTGGGCTCCTTTCCGGGTGGCGACAACGCTTGCTTGGTCGAGCCTGCCCGCTTCAGTGCCTGTAGTCCTCTTCCCGCTGGTGCCTAACCGCGCCCACGATCACGTTGTCGCCGACGATCTCGAAGAGAACGATGTAGCCCGTGCCACCGAACGGAACGATCAATTCGCGGGAGCGGCCATTACCAAGTTCTGCCCGACGGCATGTGAACGGCGACCAGGACAGTAATCGCATTCCCTCGCGGATAGCGTCCAGTGCTCTTTGAGGAATGGTCCAGTCCGGCGTCTCGCTCTCAAGTTCGCGCTCGATGGAAAAGTCCTCCAGACGCCGCAGGTCCTCCACCGCTTCTTGCAGGAGCGTGACGGTGTACTTGGGCGTCACCGGCCTGCGCGCTGAGCAGCTCGGCGCTTCGCGTCATCGAGGCGGGCCTGCAGGTCGGCCATGACCTCGTCGACCCCATGCCCGCCGCCTTCTTGCTTCCAGCGCTCAATCGCCGCCTCGCCACGAGTGACGAACTCGGACTGCACGCGGCGCCAAGCTGCTGCCGCGACGACCGCCTCCTCGATGAACTGGGTCAGCGTCTCGCCCTCGCGCAAGACAGCCTCGACTTCGGCGCGGACCTCAGGCTCGACACGGATGGGTGGAAAGGTTGCAGAGCGCATGAGCGGAATGTATAGCAACCGTGCTACGCAAGCAACGCCAGCGGTGCCTCCCATCGCAAGCGCCATGAAACGCTTCAGATTGCCCCTGCCGCAAGGACGACTTGAACACCGCCAGACAGCCTGAAAGTTGTCCACTGCGAACGTCGCGTTACGGCCGTTATGCAAGTCTTGCCATAACGGCCAGAAGGAGCTATTCATGACCGGCCGATGGCTGGCGTGACGCTAAGTCGGTCAGCTCGCCTACCAGCTCGATCGCCGACGAAGGGGCGCCTGCCAGTCACTTGTCGACGTAGGCCCGTCCTTTTCCGAGGGACCAGTCGATCGCTCCGTTCTCCACAAGCCCAACCACCAGGTCGTCTTGCGCGAAGCCGATACCGGCCGCTCGCGCTGCTAGCTCGCTGTACAGCCTTCGCTTCTGCGTGTCGGTGCGCCCTGACAGAAAGGTGATCTCGATCACGCAGGCGTCGGCCGTGCGTTGCACATCGCCAAAGGTCGGATCGAGGATCAGGTGGTCGCGCTCGAAACGCGAGATCAACTGGAACCGATCGCCTTGTGGAACGTCGCAACATTCGACGAGAGCATCGTGCACGGCGTCGGCCAAGCCGCGCACTTGCCGGGCGTTCAAGTGGTCAGGGACCGAGAGGCGGGTCAGTGGCATGGGTTTGTCCTGTATGGGAGATGCGGAAGTCTAGGCAGCGAGGCAATGCACGGGAACAACTCGCGCTGCAAGGTCGGTTTGCGGCCGGCGCAAGGGCCGACTGGCTACCATTGGGCGATGGACAACCTCAGCCTCGCCGACCTGACGGTGTTCGCGCGCGCGGTGGCCCTGGGCACCTTGTCGTTGGCGGCTCGCGAAAGGGGCGTGCCGGTGAGTCAGATCTCGCGCGCCGTCGCCCGCGTCGAGAGTGCCTGCGGCGCTCAGCTCTTTCGGCGCTCGGCACGAGGCATCACGCTCACGCAAGACGGTGAGGCTTTTCTGGCCTTTTGCCAGAAGGTGCTCGAGACCCGGGGCGATCTCGAGGCGGATCTTTCGCGCAGCAGGCGCCAGGTGAGCGGCTGTGTTCGTGTGAGCCTGAGTTCAGCGATCGCCCAGCACTGGGTGGCGCCATCGCTGCCGGACCTGGTCAAGCGTCATCCACAGCTCGGACTTGACCTGCTGGTTGAGGACGGCCTCGTCGACTTGGCTCGCTCGGGGGTCGACATCGCCATTCGCACCGGCAATCCGACGGCGCTGTCGTTGGTCGCGCGGAAGCTGGGCGAGATCGAGACCGGTCTGTACGCCAGCGCAGCGTACTTCCAGGGCCGCGACACACCTTGCTCCGCAGATGACCTGATGGCGCACACACTGCTGGCCAATTGTGAGCACCCGGTGCTCAACCGGCTGCGCTTCGCAGACGGACGACATCTGATGGCCAACAGTCGCATGCGCGCGAGCAGCACCGCGACACTCGCGCAAATGACCGCCGAGGGGCTTGGCATCGCGCACCTGCCGGTGAAAATGGCACAGGCTCCGGGAGGCTCCACTATGCGGCGCCTGCTCACGCAGGAGTTCCAATCCACGCCAGTGCCGGTGTGGGCACTGATGCTCCCGGAGCGTCAACGCCTGCCACGTATTCGCGCGTGCTTGGAGCACCTTGTGCAGCTGTTCAAGTGATTCTTGGCGTGATCGAGGTCTGCCGAAGATGAAGGGCGTGTCGGCGCGGTGCGGAGGATGGTTGAGCCCGGATGGGTTCCGGATCGCCTAGATGTCCGTTGCCAGATAACCAACTTGGTTGCCTGCATGCCCGCAACGGGTCGGTACCGCCAGTTCGCGCGGCAGGGAAGAAGTCGTCAGAGCAGGGAGACCGCCCATCCGCAACCCGAGGTCAGCTGTACCTTGTATAGCTGCCGTTCGGGCCGTCGTTGGTGGTCGAACCGAAAGTCGGCTTGATGGCCCTCACCGTGAGTCCGCTGCCCGAAGGTCGCTGACTCCTCTCGCTGCAAAGCGGCTCCTACCGGCCACGTGCCTGCCATCGATTCCCTGGCGCAAAGCGACCGCGAGACCGCGTAGAGTGCTGGGACGGGACCGCTGCTCGAACCCGTGGCCACCTTGCGCCGTTACCTCGGCACGCACGCGCCACATGCCCACGGCCACGCGCAGCTGCTGTTCGGCTTGCACGGGCGACTAGAGCTTGAGCTCGACGGCCGAGCCGCGCGGGTGGATGGAAGCACGGGCCTTGTGGTGCCACCGGGCGTGCTCCACGCCTACGAGGCGGTGCGCGAGGCCCATGTGTGGGTGCTGGACGCGCCGGCCGGCCCCGCGCTGGACCGCGTGCGCCGCTTCGCACTTCCGGCTGGCTGGGTGCCCAGCGACAGTAAGCAGGTGTTGATGGGGTAATCGTATCTTTCCAGCAAATTGACACGGTGGCCGCTGGCCAAGCCGTCGCCAGCCCGATGCCGCGCCTGGGCATGTAGGGATTCGCGCCACGCCCGACCCAGGTAGATTGTCGGTTTCGACTTCCAGAAGGGTGTCACCTTGTCCTTCGCCAAGCGCTTCATTGGCGCGGAGAACCTGCCCACCAGGCTGTCGGAATTCGACGTCCAGCAATCGTTCTGCATGAGCGCGGAAGACATCGCCGCGGTCGCAGGGCGCTTTCGCCACGATCGCCGGGTCGCGGCAGCCATCCAGATGCTGTTCCTGCGGGCCAGCGGCCGCCCGAAGGACCGGTTTGCATCGGTGTCCAAGACCCTGCTGCGTGCCGTCTGTGAGGCGTTTCAAACCCCGGCAGTGAGCATCGCCAGCCTGCGGTCCCTCTACGCTCGCCGCCAGACGCTGTACGAACACCAGGCATGGGCATGCACCTACCTCGGCCTGCAGGACCTGGACGCGGCTGGTGTCGACCAACTTCAAAAGGTTCTGGCAATCTCCGCGCTCGAGGCCGCGCATCCCGACGATCTTGCCGAAACCGCCCGCATGTGGCTGTACGAACGGCGCATAGTCATCCCTGGGCCGCGCCGCCTTGCAGACTTGGCGCGCGAGGCTTTCGACGCCACCGAGGCCGCCATGGCGGCCACGATCGAGGCCGGTGTCGGCAAGGCAGCCCTCCTCAAGGCCATCGACTGGTGCTACGCAACCCAGTCCAAGGGCGTAGCCACCCAGCTTGAATGGCTCAAGACGCCACCCAAGCGGCACTCTCCGAGCACGATGGCCGAAACGCTGGAGAAGATCCGGGCGTTGAAGGAACTGGGCGTGCACGCCTGGCCCCTGGACGCCGTGGCCCTGAGCAAGCAGCAGGCCTACGCCGCCCATGTCCAGATGCGGCGTCCGTCGATGACCGCACGCATCGAGCGGCAGCGCCAGACCGTCGAGATCGCCTGCTTCCTGCGCGTCACACTGTTGGAGCTGACCGACATGGCGCTGTCGCAGGCTTCGCGCCGCAGCCAAGACCTGTTCCGTAGCGCCGCCGAGCGTGTCGAGAAGGGACGCTCACGCAGCGGCGGCGCGACGCTGCAGCAGGCCCTCAAAGCCAAGTCGGTGCTCCACGACGAGTCCAAGCCATGGCGCGATCGCGTGCTCGAAGCCCGCGCCTTGCTCCAAGACGTCGGCGAAGCTGGCACCAGCACTTTCGCGTCCCAGGTACGTAGGGCGCTGGCCGAGGACAACCGGCGTGTTCATGCCCACCTGGCGGGCCTTCGCGACATCGAATTTGCCGGCGCGTCGGGCGACCCCGGCCACGACCAATGGCAGGCCTGGCAGCGTCTACAAGCTCTGGGCACCAAGGAGATCCCGCAGGACTTCGAGCTGCCGCCAGTGGGCGCAGCATGGAACACGATCGTCAGCGACCTGGATCCTCAGTCTCGGTACCGGGCATTCGAGGCCAGCACGATGATGGCTCTGCGCAAGAGCCTTCGGCGCGGCAGCGCATGGGTGAACCATTCGATCGGTTTCCGCGCCCGCGAGTCGATGCTGCTGGCAGGTGCCGACTGGAGCCGCACGAAGGAATTGCACCACCAGATTCTCGGCCTGCCCGACCAGGCCATGGCGTTTTTGGAGCCTATTCTGGCGGGCGTGTCGGTCGGCCTGACGGCATTGGCTGAGGCCGCCATTCGTGGCCAGATCGAGATCGGCGTCGACAAGCTCCTGCACTTGCCGCCAATCCGGCCGTTGGACGAGGAAGTGGAGCCGCGCAAGACCAGGGAGGCGGTCTTCAAGCAGATCGGCTCCGTCCAACTGCCGGACCTGCTGCTGGAAGTCGACGCCGTCACCCACTTCAGCGAGGCGCTGCTGGCCCGCCGTCCGTCGTCGAGTAACGAGCTGCTGGCCGTCTACGGCGCGCTCCTGGCCCATGGCACCGATCTCGACGCCAAGGGCGTGGGCTCGATGATCCCCGGCATCGGCGCTGCGCACATCTCCACGGCGATGCGGGCCGTCGAGCTGAGCGGCAGGCTGCGCTGGGCCAACGAACGGGTGTCGGAGTATCAGAACGCGCTGCCGATTGCGGCGCTCTGGGGCGACGGTACCAAGGGCTCTGCCGACATGATGGCCATAGACGCCAGCCGCCACTTGTGGACGGCCCGGGTGGACCCGCGCCGACGCACCTATGCCGCGGGGCTGTACACCCACGTTCGCGACCGCTGGGGCTTGTTCTACAACCAACCCGTCGTGCTAAACGAGCGTCAGGCAGGCGTGGCCGTCGAAGGCGTCGAGCAGCACAACCGTGCCGAAGACCGGATCCGAATCTCTCTGCTGGCCGTTGATACCCACGGCGTCACGAACGTGGCGATGGCCATCTCCAAGCTCTTGGGGTTTGACCTGTGCCCGCGGCTGCGCGATCTGCGTGAGCGAAAGCTCTTCGTGCCCAGGGGCTGGCCGGTGCCGGAGAGCGTGGAGGGCGTCACCGTGCGCCGGGTGTCGGTGAAGGCGATCGAGCGCGGCTGGGACGACCTAGTGCGCCTGGCGGCCTCGATTCGTGCGGGCAAGGTGTCTGCCGTGCATGCCATCCACCGGCTGGGGTCAGCAGCGGTCGGCGACCCTCTGCACCGCGCTGCAGAACACCTTGGGCGCCTTCTGCGAACGCTGTTTCTTTGCGACTACCTGACCATCCCGGACTATCGGCGTGAGATCCACACGCTGCTCAACCGGGGCGAATCGGTGCATCAGCTGCAGCGCGCCATCCATGGCGGCCAGGTGGCCCCTGAGCGTGGCCGACGGCGGCAAGAGATGGCGGCAATTTCGGGAGCTCACGCACTGTTGACCAACATAGTCTTGGCGTGGAACCCGATTCGCATGGACACAGTGGTGACGAAGCTCAACCGGGATGGCGTCGGCATTGAGGAGGACTGGCTGCGGCGGATTGGCCCGGCGCACTTCTCGCACATCAACTTCCGTGGGACGTTCCGGTTCAACGTCGAGCGGTACGCGGACGTGCTCGTGGAGCGCTCCGCCGCGTTTGGAGCGGCCAAGCCTGGCCGGTGAGGCCCTCGGCCACGTCCCGAAGGCCGGGATGTCGGCGATGGGACGGTCAGCTGACCTTCAGCAGCAACTGGTTACGGGAGGCCAACGAACCTGAAGCGCTATTGGCTCAATCTGCGTTCCCGGTCGGAACCTGTCAGCAGCAGTGCGCAGCAGGGAGCTTTGCTGGCGTCAGGCTGGATGCAAAGGCTGAACCACCAGGTGAACGCCCAGTGCGGCGCAGACGCGATTGACTGTGTCGAAACGCGGCGCGCTGCCGGGCCGCAAGGCCTTGTAAAGCGCCTCCCTCGTGATGCCTGCCGCCTTGGCGATATCGGTCATGCCGCGAGCCCGGGCGATGTCACCCAGCGCGGCGGACAGGAGCCCAGCGTCGTTGGCCTGCAGGATGTCAGTCAGGTATGCGGCAATGGCCTCGTCACTGTCGAGGTAGGGAGCGGCATCAAACATCGGCAGCTCTTCAACCTTGATTCGTGCATTCATCTTCGTTTCCTCATTCAATCCAGCAAAGCGGCAAGTGGCCTTGCCCCTGTCCGACGTAGTCCATAGCCACTCGGTTATGCGGCTTTCTTGATCTGGCCCGCGTGCCAGTTTGCTTCGAACATCATGGGGCTGACGTAGCCCAGCGTGGAGTGCAGTCGCCGGTGGTTGTAGAACGTCAACCAGTCGATCACCTCGTCCATCGCCTCGCGGCGGGTGGCGAACCGCCTGCCGTACAGCCGTCCGACCTTCAGGCTGCCCCATAGGCTCTCCGTGGGCGCATTGTCCCAGCAGTTGCCCTTGCGGCTCATCGAACTGGCCATCCCGTAACCCTTCAGAGCGCCCTGGAAGTCATGGCTGCAGTACTGGCTGCCCCTGTCGCTGTGGAAGATCAGGCCCGGTTCTGGATGACGCCTGAACCACGCCATGCGCAGCGCGTCCGTCACCAGGCTTGTCTGCATGTGCGGCTGCATGCTCCAGCCCACCACCTGGCGGCTGAACAGGTCGATCACCGCAGCCAGATACAGCCAGCCCTCGTCGGTGGCGATGTAGGTGATGTCGCTGCTCCACACCCGGTCCGGCGCCTCGGGCGTGAAGTCCCTGGCCAGCAGGTTCTCGGCCACCGGCAAGCCGTGCTTGCTGTCAGTGGTGACCACGAACTTCCTCTTGCCTCGCGCCCGGATGCCGTGCAGCTTCATCAGCCGCTGCACCCGGTCTTTGCCGACCCGTACGCCGCTGGCCAGCAGTTCCTTCCACACCCTGGGCCAGCCGTACTCGCCCTTGAACTCGGCGTGGATTGCACGGATGTGCGCCACCAGCGCCTCGTTGCTCACCCGGCGGGGTCCTGGCCCTGCAGGCGGCGTCTTGCCGCTGCGCTGCCGGTGCTCGAAGAAGCCGCTGACGCTCACCCCCAGCACCTGGCACATCACTGTCACCGGCCACACCGCTTTGAGCTTGTTGATCCAGGCGTACTTCACAGCGATTCCTTCGCGAAGTACGCCGTCGCTTTTTTTAGGCTGAAGTTCCGCCGCCTTGCGCCCGAATTCTCCTGTTCCATCAAGCACTTGCGATGGATTTCGGGTTTGGGTTTCTGACTACGGCTGAATGGCCTGGATGAGCGCCATGGCGCGCTGTTGGTGTGCGGTGGCTGTGGT
>CANHVY010000064.1 GCA_947464185.1 Burkholderiales bacterium | reverse complement strand
TGTTCGAACGCTTTGCAGACTCTGACGAAGGAGACCTCACCCGCGTGCGTGCCCACCTCGTGCGCGAGGAGAGCCTGCACCGCGTGGCGCTGGAACTGGATTTGCCGCTGGTGTTGAAGTTGTCGGAGGGCGAAGCCCGTGGTGGGGGTGCCCAACGCCCGTCCATCCTGGCGGACGCCGTGGAAGCCCTCATCGGTGCGGTGCACCTGGATGCCGGATTCGATTCGGCGGTGGCCCTGGTGCGGCGCTGGTTTGGTGAACTGATCGAGCGCAGCGACGTACAACACTGGGGCAAGGACTCCAAGACCGACCTGCAGGAGCGGCTGCAGGCCCGCCGGCTGCCCGTACCCAGCTACCGCGTGCTGGCAACCCGGGGCCAGGCGCACGCGCAGACCTTCGAGGTGGAATGTGCGGTACCGGCTTTCGGGTTGATGGCCGTGGCCGAGGGCCGCTCCAAACGGGCCGCCGAACAAGAAGCCGCGCGCCGCATGCTGGACTTGCTGCCGCAGGCGGTGCCGCCGCAGATCGCCGGGAACCTCTCATGACCTCCATGACCTTGCCCCAACCCGCCAGCGAAGGCCCGCGCCGCTGCGGGATGATTGCCATCGTGGGGCGTCCGAACGTGGGCAAGAGCACGCTGCTCAATGCCCTGGTGGGGCAGAAGATCAGCATCACCTCCAACAAGGCGCAGACCACCCGACACCGCATCACCGGCATCCGCACCGTGGGTGCCACGCAGTACGTGTTCGTCGACACGCCAGGCTTCCAGCTCAAGCATGCGGCCCCGCTGAACCGTACGCTCAACCGCACCGTGCTGTCGTCGCTGGGCGATGTGGACGCGGTGCTGTTCGTGGTAGAGGCGGGCCGTTTCGGGCTGGACGATGCCAAGGTGCTGTCGCTGTTGCCCGCGGACATGCCGGTGGTGCTGGTGGCCAACAAGCTGGACGCCGTGGCCCGGCGCACGGACATCCTGCCCTGGCTGAAGTCCATGCAGGACCGCCACGCCTTCGCCGAGTACGTGCCCATGTCCGCCCGCAAGGCAGCGGACATCGAACGGTTGCTGTCGATCCTGTCGCGCTACCTGCCCGAGCAGGACTGGCTGCACGAAGAGGATGCGCTGACCGACCGCAGCGAGCGCTTCCTGGCCAGCGAGATCATCCGCGAGAAGCTGTTCCGCCTGATGGGCGACGAACTTCCCTACACCTCCACGGTGGTGATCGACAAGTTCGAGGAAGAGGGGGGCTTGCGGCGCATCGCCGCCACCATCGTGGTGGAGCGTGATGCCCACAAGGGCATGGTCATCGGCGAACGCGGTGAGCGCCTGAAGCGCATCGGCAGCGAGGCCCGGCAGGAACTGGAGCCTCTGCTGGACGCCCGTGTGTTCCTGGAGCTGTGGGTCAAGGTCCGCAGCGGCTGGGCCGATGACGAGCAGCACTTGCGCTCCTACGGCTACGAGTGATGGGCGCGGCGCTGCGCTCGGCCAGCCTGGCGGCCTATGTGCTGCACAGCCACGAGTGGAGCGAGTCCAGCCTCATCGTGGACGTGTTCACGCGCGAGCGTGGCCGTCTGGCGGTGGTGGCCAAGGGTGCGCGGCGCCCGTACTCGCAGCTTCGGGCGGTGCTGCTGCCATTCCTTCCGATCTCGATCGCCCTGGGCAAGGCCCCCACCGACGAGGCCGCCGACCTGTTCACCCTGCGCCAGGCCGAGTTTCTGGGGGGGCATCCACCGCTGGCGGCTGGGGCGCTGTTCGCCGGGTTCTATCTGAACGAGCTGCTGTTGAAGTCCCTCGCGCGTCTGGACCCGCACCCGGCCTTGTTCGACGCCTACGCGGCGACCCTGCCCGCCCTGGCAGGGGCCGATGACGTCCTGGCGCAGGCCGGTCTGCGCGCGTTCGAGCTGCTGATGCTGCGTCTGATCGGGGTGCTGCCCGATCTGTCGGTGGTGACGTCCACGCAGCAAGCCGTGGTGCCGCAGCGTGCCTATGCCCTTCGCGCTGAAGCTGGGATCGTACCCATGGCCCCGGGGTCCCAGGAATCCGATGCCCTGGAGGGCGCGGTGCTGTTGGCCCTGGAGGCCGCGTTGGCCCAAGAGCGACTGGATGCCCTGCAGCGCGCCTGTTTGCCAGCCTTGGCGCCGCTGCGCCACGGCCTGCGCGCTTTGCTGCATCATCACTTCGGCACGTCCCAGTTGCGCACCCGAAAGGTGTTCCTGGGCGTCCAGCGCCTGCTCGAAACCCCACCTCGTCCTGCCCGATGAACCCTCTTGTCTCTTCCGAAGCCGGCCAGCAAGGTCGGCACGCCCTGGGGCGCTGCGCCTTGTCGGTGAACGTCAACCGGGTGGCGCTGCTGCGCAACTCGCGGCCCGTGGGCATCCCCGACGTGGTGCGGCTGTCCACCATCGCCCTGGAAGCGGGCGCCGACGGCATCACCGTGCACCCGCGGCCTGATGCTCGCCACATCACCACCCAGGATGTGCGGGACCTTTCGCAGTTGATGAAGCGCTGGCCGCAGGCCGAGTACAACCTGGAAGGCAACCCCTTCCACAACCTGATGGACCTGGTGCGCGAGGTGCGGCCGCACCAGGCCACCTTCGTGCCCGACAGCGTGGAGCAGGCCACCTCGGACCACGGCTGGGACCTCGTGCGCGATGGCGAGCGCCTGCGCCCCTTGATCGACGAGCTGCAGGCGCTGGGCGTGCGGGTGAGCCTGTTCATGGACCCGGACCCTGCGGCCATGGCCTTGGCCCGCGCCGTGGGCGCCGACCGGGTGGAGCTTTACACGGAAGCCTACGCCCGCAGCCACGGCCATGCGGAACAGGCTGCAGTGCTGGCACGCTACGCCGCCGCCGCCCAGGCCGCGCTGAGTGCCGGGCTGGGCGTGAACGCCGGGCATGACCTGAACCGCGACAACTTGGCGGACTTCCTGCGCGCCGTGCCCGGGGTGGCCGAGGTGTCCATCGGCCACGCCATCGCGGCCGACGCGCTGGAATTCGGCATGGCCGAGACGGTGCGCCTGTACCAGCGCTGCATCCGGCAGGCGCAGGTGGCGTCCCGGTGATCTACGGCATCGGCACCGACATCTGCGACATCCGTCGCATCGAGGCCACGCTGGCGCGGCGCGGTGAGCGCTTCGCTCAGAAGGTGCTGGGCCCGCACGAGATCGAGGTCTTCCGCGCCCGAAGCGCGGCGGTGCCGGCGCGGGGTGTGCGCTACCTGGCCACCCGGTTTTCCGCCAAGGAGGCCTTCTCCAAGGCCATCGGCCTGGGCATGCGCATGCCCATGACCTGGCGCGCTTGCGAGATCGTCAAGGCGCGCAGCGGCAAGCCCGAGATTGCCTTGCATGGTGCCCTGGCCGAGTGGTTTTCTCAGCGCAGCCTGCGGGCTCACGTCACCGTGACCGATGAGTCTGAATATGCGGCGGCCTTCGTGGTCGTCGAGACCCTGGAGCGAGCCTCATGACCTCTTCATCCTGCCTGCAGGCGCCCGTGGTGCTGGACATCGCGGGGCCGACCCTGGACCGCGAAGACCGCCGCCGCCTGGCCCATCCCCTGACGGGCGGCATGATCCTGTTCGCCCGGCACTGGGTGGACCGCCGGCAGCTCACCGCACTGGTGGCCGAGGCCAAGTCCATCCGGCCTGACCTGCTGGTGTGCGTGGACCACGAGGGCGGACGCGTGCAGCGCTTTCACACTGACGGCTTCACGCACTTGCCGCCCATGCGCGTGCTGGGCGAGCAGTGGATGCGCGATGCCATGGCCGCCACCGATGCAGCCACCGCCGTGGGTTATGTGCTGGGCGCGGAGTTGAGGGCGTGTGGCGTGGACCTGAGCTTCACGCCCGTGCTGGATCTGGACCACGGCCCCAGCGGCGTGATCGGTGACCGTGCCTTCCATCGCGATGCCCGAGTGGTGACGCTGCTGGCCAAGAGCCTGATGCACGGCCTGCTGCGCGCCGGCATGGCGAACTGCGGCAAGCACTTCCCGGGCCACGGCTACGTGGCGGCCGACAGCCATGTGGACGTGCCGGTGGACCGTCGGTCGCTCAAGGCGATCCTGGCCGACGACGCCCAGCCCTACCAGTGGCTGTCCACCAGCCTGACCGCCGTGATGCCGGCCCATGTCGTCTATCCCAAGGTGGACGCGCTGCCCGCCGGCTTCTCGCCACGTTGGCTGCAGGACATCCTGCGTCGCCGCCTGGGGTTCACGGGCGCGATCTTCAGCGACGACCTGACCATGGAAGGCGCGCGTCATCTGGAAGGCCGACCGCTGAGCTACGTGGACGCGGCACAGAGGGCCCTGCAGGCCGGATGCGACATGGTCCTGATGTGCAACCAGTCGCAGGTGGACGGCGGACGGGCGCTGGACGAACTGCTGGACGGGCTGTGGGCCCGTCAGGCCGACGGCCGTTGGACGCCAGAGATCGACAGCGAGGCCCGACGCCTGGCGTTGCTGCCCCAGACCGCGCCGTGGACCTGGGACGAACTGATGCGCGAACCTGTGTACCAGCAGGCGTTGAACCTGCTGACCTGACCTGCCGGGCTGGGTGGCCAGCGGCCCTCCAGCCCGGGGGCCTGTTCAGCCCTGGCGGGAGTCGGCTGCCGTCTCGAACGGCAACTTCAACTGCGAGAGGTCCTTGCGGGTCTCCACCAGCACCAGCGGGCCTTCGTCCACCACCACCACGGGCTTGCGCTCGCGAGGCACATGCGCAGGCTGAGGCTGCGCGGCGATCGCCGCCTGGGCGGCTGCGATCTTGTCGGCATCCGAGTTGACCCACTGCAGGCCCGACCCCTGCGCGATCTGGTGCAACTGGGCCACCGGCAGCACGTAAGGTTCCGCCAGGACACGCGGCGCTGGGCTGGTGGCTGGTGCGGCGGCGGTGGCTGCGACGTCTGCCGCTGGTTCCTTGGACACGCCGGCAGATGCCAAGGGCTGCACTGCAGCGGCGGGTGCCTGGCCGATGGCCGATGCCTGGGCCTGCTCGTCCACAGCGGCTCCGCCAGCGCCCTGTGCGGTAGCTGCGGTCTCGAGGGCTGCACCGACGCCTTGCGCCGGCTCGCCTGCGGGACTGCTTTCCCCTTCAACCACGCCGACGTCACTGGCGTCGGTGACGTCACCGGCTTCACCATTGGGCCGACGCTCGCGGCGGAAGCGGTCGCGGTCACGGCCGCGACCGCGGCGGCGGCCGCCCTCTCGTTCTTCGCTCTCCGCGCCTGCGGTTTCCGGCGCATCGGTGCGGTCGGCAGTCTCGGCCTCACCTTCGGCCCTCGGTGTTGCAACCGCTTCAGCGCTTGCATCGCGGGCGGCTGCGCCGGTTTCGGTCAACTCCGTGTCTTCAGAGCCCGTCTCGTCACGGTCCCGTCCGCCACGGCCGCCCCGGCGGCGACGCCGACGGCCTTCACGATCGGCTTCTGCAGCCTCACTGGCGGCCTGGCTGACAGAGCCGTCCACCAGTCCGGCGCCCGCGTCGACGGGTGCGAGGGTGTCGCGCTCTGCACGGTCGCCGCGTTCCGGCCGATCACCACGATCACCTCGGCGGGGACGCTCCTCACGCGCCGACGTGGTGGCTGCCGTGCCTTCAACCGCTTCGTCGCGGCGTGGTCCGCGCTCGCCGCTGCGTGCACGCTGTTCCCGGCCTTCTCTGCTTTCGCGGCCTTCCCTGGGGCTTCTCTCGCCCCTGTCTCCACGTTCACCGCGTTCCCCGCGTTCCCCGCGTTCGGAACGGCCGCCTCGTCCACCGCGCCGGCCCTCCTTGCGTTCGCCGGTGTCAACGGAGGCTGGGGTGGCGACGGGGGCAGGCGCCACAGAAGCGCTGGCAGGCGTCTGGGGGGTTGGCGCGGGCGCATCGCCACCAAAGAGTTTGCGCACCCAGCCGAAGAAGCCGCCGCCGGCAGCCGGTGCCGCGGCCACAGGGGCTGCAGCCGGCGCAGGTGCGGGTCTGGGGGCCGCGGCCGGCGCTGTCGGGGCAGCCTCAGGCTTGGGGGCGGGCGGCGGCGGGGCCGGCTGGTCAGGCAACACGCCCTTGATGACCGGTTCCTGCTTGGCCTTGCCCTTGTCGCTGGCGTCGCGGCGGCGCGTGATGCCGACCTCGTCTTCCGGCTCCTCGATCATGGTGTAGCTGGCGCGGTAGCTCTCCAGCCGCGGGTCGTCGTGGCGCAGGCGCTCCAGCTTGTAGTTCGGCGTCTCCAGGTGCTTGTTGGGCACCAGCAGCACGGTCACGCGCTGCTTCAGTTCGATCTTGGTGATCTCGGTACGCTTCTCGTTGAGCAGGAACGACGTGACTTCCACCGGCACCTGCACGTGCACGGCGGCGGTGTTGTCCTTGAGCGCTTCCTCCTGGATGATGCGCAGGATCTGCAGCGCCGAGCTCTCGGTGTCGCGGATGTGGCCCGTGCCGTTGCAACGCGGGCAGGTGATGTGGTTGCCTTCGGACAGCGCCGGGCGCAGGCGCTGGCGTGACAGTTCCAGCAGGCCGAACTTGCTGATGGAGGAGAACTGCACGCGGGCGCGGTCGTTGCGCAGCGCGTCGCGCAGGCGCGTTTCCACCTCGCGGCGGTTCTTGCTCTCCTCCATGTCGATGAAGTCGACGACGATCAGGCCGCCCAGGTCGCGCAGCCGCATCTGGCGAGCGATCTCGTCGGCCGCCTCCAGGTTGGTGCGGGTGGCGGTCTCCTCGATGTCGCCGCCGCGCGTGGCACGCGCGGAGTTCACGTCCACCGCCACCAGCGCCTCGGTGTGGTCGATCACGATGGCGCCGCCCGAGGGCAGGTTCACCGTGCGCGAGAACGCGGTCTCGATCTGGTGCTCGATCTGGAAGCGGCTGAACAGCGCCGCGTCGTCGCGGTAGCGCTTCACGCGATTGGCCGTTTCCGGCATCACGTGGTTCATGAACTGCTGAGCTTGCTCGAAGATGTCGTCCGTATCGATCAGGATTTCGCCGATGTCCGAGGTGAAGTAGTCCCGGATGGCGCGGATGACGAGCGAGCTTTCCTGGTAGATCAGGAACGCGCCCTTGCCCGCCTTGGAAGCGCCGTCGATGGCGTCCCACAGCTTGAGCATGTAGTTCAGGTCCCACTGCAGCTCGGGCGCCGTGCGGCCGATGCCCGCAGTGCGAGCGATCAGGCTCATGCCCTTGGGGTACTCGAGCTGGTCCAGCGCTTCCTTGAGCTCTTCACGCTCCTCGCCCTCGATGCGCCGGCTCACGCCGCCGCCGCGCGGGTTGTTGGGCATCAGCACGAGGTAGCGTCCGGCCAGGCTGACAAAGGTGGTCAGCGCCGCGCCCTTGTTGCCACGCTCTTCCTTCTCCACCTGCACCAGCAGTTCCTGGCCCTCCTTGATGGCGTCCTGGATGCGTGCCGTGCGCACGTCCACGCCGTCGCGGAAGTAGTTGCGGGAGATTTCCTTGAATGGCAGGAAGCCGTGGCGGTCTTCGCCGTATTCGACGAAACAGGCCTCCAGGGCGGGCTCCACCCGCGTGACCACGGCCTTGTAGATGTTGCCCTTGCGCTGCTCGCGCCCTTCAATCTCGGTTTCGAAGTCGATCAGCTTCTGGCCGTCGACGATCGCCAGGCGCCGCTCTTCCGGCTGCGTGGCGTTGATCAGCATGCGCTTCATGTCTCGTGCACTCCTTGCACCCGCCTTGCCGGCAGGCCCTATCCCGGCCAGACACCCTGAAGTGCCGGCCCTTTCAGATGCACGAGAAAGGAGAGGAGAACCGAGAAATCGAACCGCCCTGGACGGCACATCGAGGCCCCGGCCTTCCGCTGCTGCGGAAGCGACGCGGTGCTCAGGAGTGCCGTGTTGGCGCTGGTGCCAGTCCCTCAGCGGCGCTTGGAAGGAGTCCGGTGCTTCCCCCGTCCGGGCACCGTGGTGTCCGGGACAGCGCCTGCCTCGGCGGCCGAGGCAGGCGACGCACGGTCGTCCTTGCCTGGGCGCACAGGGGTGTGGCGATGGGGGAGTGGAGTCTCATCACAGCGGGCGATGGGCCTGGCGCCGGGCTCAGCGGTCTGTCCGGACATCGGACAAGGCCTCTGGGCCCTGAATCTTTCGATGCAGTCTCGCCATCAAGGATTGGCGAGACGGGTTCTGTCCTTCGAGTCTCTGCCGCCTGCACGTCCGACCTCTGCGGCCACTTGGGGGCCAGGAGCCGATCTGATGCGCAGCCGTTGCATCAACGCTTGTGGCCGGTGGCTGACGTTCGGTCAACTCGTTGGCTGGTCCCCGACACAGGGCCGCCGGCCTCTCCGGTGACATCGCCGTGCCGGGTAAAATTCCCGAAAATCAAGCACTTGCAATCGTCACATGGAGCACCGGATTATAGGGGCCAAACCCGCACCGGCGGCCCCGCCTGCGGTGCGAAGACTGGTAGTGGACGCGGACGCCGCCGGGCAGCGCCTGGACAACTTCCTGCTGCGGCTGCTCAAGGGGGTGCCCAAGACCCATGTGTACCGTGTGATCCGCTCGGGAGAGGTCCGGATCAACGGTGGCCGTGCGGCCGCAGACACGCGTCTGGCCGACGGTGACGAGGTGCGGGTGCCGCCCGTGCGGGTGGCCCAGCGCGAGCACGTGGCGCCGGCACCCGCACGCAGTTTCCCTTTGCTGTTCGAGGACGACCATCTTTTGGCGGTGGACAAGCCCGCTGGGGTGGCGGTGCACGGCGGCAGCGGGGTCAGCTCCGGGGTGATCGAGCAGCTGCGTCAAGCCCGGCCTGACGCGCGCTTCCTGGAACTGGTGCACCGCCTGGACCGCGAGACCTCGGGCGTGCTGCTGGTGGCCTGCCGCCGCAGCGCGCTGGTCCACCTGCAGGACCAGTTCCGTGCGCGCGGCGCTGACAAGGTGGTGGGCAAGACCTACACCGCCCTGGTGGTGGGGCAGTGGCCCGAGCGGCTGAAGGTCATCGACACACCGCTGCACAAGTTCCTGACCCCAGAGGGAGAGCGTCGCGTGCGCTGCGCCACCGCTGACGACCCCGAGGGCACCTATGCCCTGACCCTGGTGCGCGTGGCGCAGCGCCTGGCGGGCTACACCCTGCTGGATGTCACCATCAAGACCGGTCGAACACACCAGATCCGCGTCCATCTGGCGGGCGCCGGCCATCCGATCGCCGGTGACGACAAGTACGGCGAATTCGCGCTGAACAAGCAGCTGGCGCGCGCGACGGCAGGGCAGGTGCGGCTGGAGCGCATGTTCCTGCACGCCCGGCGCCTGCGTTTCGTGCATCCCGCCACGGGGCAGACGCTGGAACTGGAGTCGCCGCTGCCCCAGGACTGTGCAGCTTTTCTGCAGTCGCTCCAGAATCCGGGCCCGGCCGCTTCCCACCTTCAGTCTGCGCCCGGTGCCCAAGCCCTTCGTTCCTGATCCGCACATGACCCGCAGATTCGACCTCATTGCCTTCGACTGGGATGGCACGCTGTTTGACAGCACGGCGCTCATCGTCCGCTCCATCCAGGCGGCTTGCCTTGAAGTGGGCACCGCCGTGCCCAGTGACGAGCAGGCCGCGTACGTGATCGGCCTGGGGCTGCGTGATGCGCTGCTGCACGCGGCGCCGGGCTTTCCGCAGGAGCGCTACGCCGAGCTTGGCAACGCCTACCGGCGCCACTACATCCAGCATCAGCACGATCTGGTGCTGTTCGACGGTGTTCTGCCCATGTTGCGGGCGCTGAAGGAGCGCAATCACTGCATCGCGGTGGCCACGGGCAAGAGCCGGCGGGGGCTGGACGAGGCCCTGGCGACCGTGCAGCTCAAGGGCCTGTTCGACAGCACCCGCACCGCCGACGAGACGGCCTCCAAGCCGGACCCGCTGATGCTCCATGAATTGATGGCGGAGCTGGGGGTGCCGCCGCAGCGCACCCTGATGATTGGCGACACCACGCACGACCTGCTGATGGCCCGCCAGGCGGGCGTGGCGTCGGTGGGGGTGAGTTACGGGGCGCATGAGCATGGCGCCTTCGAAGCCTACGCGCCGCTGCACGTGGCCCACTCCGCACGCGATCTGCACGATTGGCTGGTGCAGCATGGATGAACCGTCTTCGTCTTTGCCGCCCGAGGGCATGGATCTGTGCGCTTGCGAAGACCTCAAGGACGGAGGAAGCGCCTTCGTGTTCGATGTGGAGGAGCGGGGGCGGCCTGTGCGGGCGTTCGCGCTGCGCCATGATGGTGTCGTGGTGGCGTATCTCAACCGCTGCGCGCATGTGCCGGCCGAGATGGACTGGCAGGAAGGCCAGTTTCTGGACAGCGACCGCCGCTTCATCCAGTGCTCCATCCATGGCGCGGCCTACGAGCCGCACAGCGGGCGCTGCGTGGCGGGCCCTTGTGGCCGCGGACGGCTTACGGCTTTGAGCGTGGCCGAGCAGTCCGGGCGGGTCACTTGGTATCCTTCTTCGACGATCCGCCCTGTCTCCTTTGACGACCCCGCTTCCGGGGCCCCTTGATGAACGACCCACAAGACACGCCCCTGACCAAGACGCCAGCGGGCGACGAAGCTTCTGCGCCGCAGCCCGCGCTGGAGGGCGACGCCCCCAGCGCGCCTGTGGCACCGGGACGCCCGGCTGCCCAGGAGGCCGCGGCGCCCGCCGTCACGGCGGCAGGCCTGGAGTCGCGGCTCGACCTCCTGGCCGCAGAACTGCTGCGCGACCGCCGGGCCGAGCGCCGCTGGCGTGTGTTTTTCCGCCTGGCCTGGCTGGGGCTGGCATTGGCCGTGGCCTGGGCGCTGTTTGCCAAGCAGGTGCATGTCTCGGCCCCCACCGCCCCTCACACGGCTTTGCTGGAGATCCGTGGCGAGATCGCCATGGACACCGAAGCCAGCGCCGACCTGCTGGTATCGGCGCTGCGCAGTGCCTTCGAGGACCCGGGTGCGCAGGCTGTGGTGCTGCGCATCAACTCGCCCGGTGGCAGCCCGGTGCAAAGCGGCATCGTCCATGACGAGATCCGGCGCCTCAAGGCCTTGCACGGCAAGAAGGTGTATGCCGTGGTGGAGGAGATCTGCGCCTCCGGCGCTTACTACATCGCCGTGGCCGCTGATGAAATCTATGTGGACAAGGCCAGCCTGGTGGGCAGCATCGGGGTGCTGATGGACGGCTTCGGCTTCACCGGACTGATGGACAAGCTGGGCGTGGAACGCCGCCTGCTCACTGCGGGTGAACACAAGGGCATGCTCGACCCCTTCAGCCCGCAAAGCGAAAAAGAGCGCGCCTTCGCCAAAGCCATGATCGACCAGGTGCACCGTCAGTTCATCGACGTGGTGAAGGCGGGCCGGGGTGAGCGCCTGAAGGAAACGCCCGAGACCTTCTCCGGCCTGTTCTGGAATGGCGAGGAGGCCGTGAAGATGGGTCTGGCCGACCACATCGGCAGCCTGGACCATGTGGCGCGCGACGTGATCAAGGCCGGGGACATCGTGGACTACACGCCCAAGGAGAACGTGGCCGAGCGCCTGGCCAAGCGCTTTGGTGCCGCGGTGGGTGCCGGGGCCGTGCGGGCCCTGCGCTCCACGGTGGACATGCGGTGAGCGCGGGGGTCTTGCTGCAGCACCTGCTGCCCAAGCAGGCGCTGACCTCCCTGGCCGGGGTGCTGGCGGGGGCCCGCGGCGGCGCGGCCACCACGGCGGCCATCCGCGCCTTCGTGCAGCGGTACGGTGTGAACATGGCCGAGGCGGCCGAACCCGACATCGCGGCCTACGCCACCTTCAATGAGTTCTTCACCCGGGCGCTCAAGCCCGGTGTCAGGCCGCTGACCCAGGCGGACCTGATCTGCCCGGTGGACGGCGCCATCAGCCAGTTCGGCGCCATCGACGGCGACCGCATCTTCCAGGCCAAGGGCCACCACTACACCACCCAGGCCCTGGTGGGCGGCGATGGTGCCCTGGCGGCCCATTTCCATGGGGGCCTGTTCGCCACGCTGTACCTGAGCCCACGCGATTACCACCGCATCCACATGCCCTGCGCCGGCCGGTTGCTGCGCATGATCCACGTGCCGGGTGACCTGTTCTCGGTGAATCCCGCCACGGCGCAGGGCGTGCCCGGCCTGTTCGCCCGCAATGAGCGCGTGGTGTGCGTGTTCGACGGCGAGGCCGGCCCCTGGGTGCTGGTGCTGGTGGGCGCCACCATCGTGGGCAGCATGGCCACGGTCTGGCACGGGGTGGTGAACCCGCCGCGCACAGGCCGGGTGCGCGAGTGGGCGTACCACGATCAGGACATCCGCCTGGCGCAGGGCCAGGAGATGGGGCGCTTCCTGCTGGGCTCCACTGTGGTGATGCTGTTCCCGCGCCCATCGGAAGGCGGTGCCCGACTGGCCTTCAACCCGGCCTGGGCCCCGGGTCTGCCCATCCGCCTGGGTCAGGTGATGGCCACGCGCACGTGAAGCCGGCGCGCTGGGCTGCGGTGCTGCTGTGGGTGGTGCCAGGCCTGTGGTCTTCCAACTACCTCATCGCGCGCGCCAGCCATGGCGTGATCGCGCCGCACGCGCTGGCCATGGGCCGCTGGGCCCTGGCCCTGGCGCTGATGCTGCCCTTCGTGGGGGTGGCGCTGTGGCGCCAGCGCTCGGCCGTGCGCCATGAGTGGCGCCACCTGCTGGTGCTGGGGGCCCTGGGCATGTGGGTCTGCGGCGCCTTCGTCTACCAGGCGGGCCACACCACCAGCGCCACCAACATTGCCCTGCTGTACGCCGTGGCCCCGGTGGCCATCACGGCCGTGAGCCTGCACCTGCTGCACGAGCGGATGTCGTGGCCCCAGCGCATGGGCGTGGCCCTGGCGCTGAGCGGCGTCCTGTTCATCATCGCCAAGGGGGACATCGACAACCTGCTGGCCGTGCGGCTGGCGGTGGGCGATGCCTGGGCACTGGTGGCCGCGGCCTGCTGGGTGGCTTACTCGGTGCTGCTCAGGCATTGGCCTTCGACCCTGGGCCCGGCGGCGCGCCTGGCGGCCATCATTGCCGGGGGCCTGCTGGTGTTGGCGCCCTTCACCGTGGCGGAAGCGCTGTGGGTGGAGCCTACGCTCTGGAGCCCGCAGGCGCTGGGCTTGGTGGTGGCCGGCGCGGTGCTGCCGGGCGTGCTGTCCTACACCGCCTATTCCTACCTGCAGCGTGAGCTGGGGGCCTCGCGCACGGCCTTGCTGCTGTACCTGGCGCCGGTCTATGGGGCGCTGGGCGCCTGGGCCCTGCTGGGCGAGCCACCGGGCTGGTACCACGCCGCAGGCGCGGCGCTCATCCTGCCCAGCATCTGGCTGGCCACCCGGCCTGCCGGGCGTTGACTGCCAGGTCCACCGGATCGGCACCTGCGCGAGCCGGGGCCGCCTGCACAATGCCGCCATGGGAACCTTGTATCTCGTCCGCCATGGTCAGGCCTCGTTCGGGGCCGAGGACTACGACCGCCTGAGCGACCTCGGCCACCGGCAGTGCGCGCAACTGGGTACCTGGATGCAGGCGCGGGGCCTGCGCTTCGACGCCGTGCTGCGCGGCAGCCTGCGCCGGCACCGGGAGTCCCTGGAGGCCCTGGCCTCGAACCTGCCGGGGCTGCCGGATGCGCTGGAGTGGCCCGGCTTGAACGAATATGACAGCGAGGCGGTGGTGCGCAGCGTGCATGCCGGCGACTTGCCGCGTCCCGACACCCCGGAAGCTTATCGGCTGCACTTTCGGCTGCTGCGCGAAGGCCTGGCAGGCTGGATGGCAGGCAAGGCGCAGCCCGAGGGCATGCCCACCTGGCAGGGCTTCCTGCAAGGCGTCACCACGGCCCTGGACCATGTGCGCACCCAGCACCAGGGCGACGTGCTGCTGGTGTCCAGTGGCGGGCCCATCGCCACCGCCGTGGCCCATGTGCTGGAGGCCCCGCCCACCACCGCCATCGAACTCAACCTGCGCATCCGCAACAGCGCGCTCACCGAGTTCGCCTTCACCCCCAAGCGCCACATGCTGGTGACCTACAACACCCTGCCGCACCTGGACCACCCCGAGCGGCAGTCCTGGGTCACCTACACCTGAGGCCGCCACCGGGCGCCGCGGTCGCAGGCCGACGAACCTCTTGCTCTTGCGAGCGTGGTGTGACATGGGTTTCGCGACCTGTACCAGCCCAGTCGTCTCTCCAATCCGGCATGCTGCTGCGAATGCTAGCTTTGCAGCGGTTACGCTCATTGGCGGACTGAGGTTGACAGGCGGCGATCGGCCATGAGCGGCTGCAACCTGCAACCGAACCCGAGGCCGTTCGAGGTCTTGCCTCTGGGGCCCCGCCTGAGATCCATTACCGGCAGTCCCTGCACAGCGCTTAGCCCCGTTATCCGCCAAGCGCGCCACTTCCCCGAGTGAACCCACGGTTCAACGCCCCCATTTTTTTGCCGGGTGCGCAGCAGCGGCGGCCCGATTTCACGGCAGTCAGCCAGATGCCGAACAAGGGCAGGGGTACGACCATCAAGCCGGTATCTGCGCCCAGCCGACAGTCACTGAAGTGGTGGCTTGCGTTGAAGACGACCAAGCTCAACCCGGTATCAGCGCACTGATCAAACGATTGATCTTTGGGCGGGGCATGGGGTTCCGCTCCAGCACTCTCCCGCGAAAGGGGAAGCCATGAAGACCCTCACAACCTTGGCCGCCACGCTGATCGCCGCTGCCCTGTGCGCCTTTCCCACTACCGCGCAAACCCTGAAGAAGGTGGCGGACAGCAACACCATCACAGTCGCCCATCGTGAAGCCTCGGTGCCCTTCAGCTATCTGGTCGATGGCCAGCCGGTGGGGTTCGCGGTCGAATTGACGGCGGCCATCGTCGAAGACGTTCGCCGGGTCCTGCAGCGGCCCGGACTCATCACACGCAGCGTGCCAGTAAGCAGCGCCAACCGCATCCCTCTGCTGGTCGATGGCAGCATCGACTTGGAGTGCGGCTCGACCACCAACACCGCTGCTCGTGGCAAGGAGGTGAGCTTCGCCATCAGCCACTTCTACACCGGCACCCGGCTGCTGGTCCGCAGCGGCTCGGGCATCCGGAACTACACCGATCTGGCTGGCAAGACCGTGTCCACCGTAACGGGCAGCACCAACGAAAAGGCCCTGCGCCGTACCAGCGAAGAGCGCCAACTGGGTGTCCAAGTGGTGCTGGCGAAGGACTATGCCGAAGCCCTGGCGCTTGTCGAGCGCGGCGATGCGATGGCGCTGGCGCTGGACGACATACTGCTCTTCGGCCTGCGTGCCAACGCGGCCAACCCGGCCTCGCTGGAAGTGGTGGGAGACACCCTGCAAGTCGAGCCCTATGGTTGCATGATGCGCAGAGACGACCCCGACTTCAAGGCGCTGGTTGACGGCACGATCGCGCGCCTGATGGCGTCGGGGGAATTCGAGCGCCTGTA
>CANHVY010000063.1 GCA_947464185.1 Burkholderiales bacterium | reverse complement strand
GAAACGCGCCAGATCAAAGGCGCCATACCCTTCGACCCGCGGCCCGATCAGCGAGCCGGCCCCGGTGGCGACGTCCAGCACAGCGATGCAGTCCTGGTCCATTCGCTCAGCGAGGTGGTAGACACCCGCAGTGTCCCAGCCCTCGAGGCGAGCCACCAGGCGTGGCACCAGTTCTCCATCCACCGCGGTGTCACATCGACGGTGCTCACAGTCGCCGAGCAGGGCAAGCGCGTGAGCATGACGCTGTGCGATTTCTGCAGTGGTGCTGGACCGGCCTCGCACGTCCAGGCGCAGATTCAGTTCGAGGGTGCTCATGGTTGAGCCTTCGACCGTGCCAACGCGCCCAGGCCCTTGATCATTGCCTTGCGCTGCTCCGGCGTTTGTTTCGCCATACGTCGGTCGTGCTCATCTTGCTCCGAGGTGCCTTCCTGCTCTGGTTGAGGCGCTTCGGACAGGGGCCTTGCGCCGATCTTCGGGACAGGGACGATCAGACCGGCGCCTAGCCAGGCTCGAGTCTCTTCTTTGGTTGCCATGCGAAATGCCATTTGATGCTCCATCCCCGCAGACGCTGAGTACGTCTGCTATGCGCGGGGAGGATGCGTAGCCGGACGTTTTAGGCTTTGTTCACGCGGTGCCAATAGTCATAAAGGCCGCGGTCGGATCTGAGCCGACACGCTCAATGTACTGCGTTCCCGTGATGGAGGGAAGCGCCTTTGGGTGGCAACACGATTGCAGCGCCTGCGAGGGTTCTATGAGTCACCCGGCGCTCGCAGCATCGATCGCGAGTCAGTACACGCCCATGTAGTCACGCTTGCCGATGGCGAGCCCGTTGTGGCGCAGGATGGCATACGCAGTGGTGATGTGAAAGAAGAACTGCGGCAGGCCGTAGTTGGCCAGATAGGTTTGGCCGATCAGCCGCTTCTCCTTTGGTGTGCCGGGACGCAAGATGATCTCTTTGCTTTCGCTGCCTTCGAACTGCGATTCGCTCAGGCCATCCAGAAAACTCACCGTCTGGGCCAGTAGGACGTCAAGATCAGCAAAACTCTTCTCTTGTCCCTCCTGCCCGGGGGCCTCGACACCCGCCAGGCGCGCCGATACTCCACGCGCAAAGTCGGCTGCGATCTGCACCTGCTTGGCCAACGCAAACATGTCCGGATACAGG
This sequence comes from Burkholderiales bacterium, assembly GCA_947464185.1. Classification (GTDB taxonomy): domain Bacteria; phylum Pseudomonadota; class Gammaproteobacteria; order Burkholderiales; family Burkholderiaceae_C; genus Rubrivivax. The sequence goes on along the minus strand of CANHVY010000063.1, from coordinate 14,748 downwards.
CGCGCCTGCAGCAAGGCGTCGGGCTCAATCGAATGGGTCGAGGCGTGCGTACTCGCCTGCGCCAGTACGGCTTTAAGCGCCAACAGCATTTGCTTGAAGACGGGAACGGCGAAGGTATACATCGGACTGGTCATGGTTGTTCCTTGGTAGAAGTGGGGCTAGACGGCGACGGTATTCGAGGGGCGCGTCCGTCGGGTCGGAAGCCCAGTTGCTGCGCCAACTGCAGGGGGCGGATGACGCAGTTCAGTGTAAGGACGCGCCAAGGCGCTCGTCAGTGTGAACATGCGGTCGGCGGCGGTTGACCGAGATCCACCGCGGACGTCGGAGTTTTGGCAACCCGTCTCGTCCGGAAAATCTACGGGATCGAGATCGGGTTCGCGTGAACCCGCTGGCGACCAAGAACGGAAGTCGTCCTAGGCGAATGAACCGACCGAAGGCCGGCGCTGGACGCTTACGTTAGGCAGCATCTTGCAGAGGCCGCCATGGACCAGTAGGACTCGCTGATGTCTCCACGCTGATGGGCAGGGCGTACTCCCCTGCGGACACGACCTCGACCACTTCCGATGCTGTGCCTGGAAACTCGCTGGCTGGAAGGTAGGTTCGGCTACCTCTTGGGCTGTACTTCCCACCTGAACAGCGGGGCGCACCTGAGTTGTAGCGCGAGAACTTGAGGTTCGCGAAGTCAGGGCACCGAGTAGAGAAGCGAAGGATGACGGGGCTCTCCGCCCGGTAGCGCTCAAAGTGATTCATACCTGGCTCGATCGGTCCTGAGGATGTACCGGGCCAGAAGAAGACATGCTGATTGACATGTTGGACGAAGCGCTTCAAGTCCCAGCCTTCTTCGAACGCAATGGCGGCATCGACCAGAGGCTTCTGATCTCGAATCAGAACGGTGCCGGATTCGGTCTTCACGGACATGTGCTCCTCTCGCTTCGTGGCACACCGTTGAGCAAGGCCTGCTTCTGCGAGGACAGCGCTTGCGCAGCGAAGCCGTAGTGTCGACGCGATAGACCGCAGGTTCTCTGCCACGGTCAGGTGATACAGATATGGCCGACAACGAAAAAACTGGGCGAGGACGAATGGCATCTGCTGTGCTGCCTAACGTTCGAAGTAACGCGGGGCCGGAGATGGGGTACTTGGCCAGCGAGGCTGATGATGAATCGGCAGGGCTCGGCGGGGGAGTCGAGGCAGCGAGACTTTTACCTGGATGCCCCGCCAGTAGGCTGTCTAGGCAAACCCCGGGGACGACGTTGAGGTCGACGAGAAAACTGTAGCACTTGCTGGGCTGCGTTCAACCCACACGCTTGGTGTGAGGTAGCTATCCAGCCAGCCAGAGTGGTGCGCTCGAAGTCCCAGCACCTATCAGTGCGGGCGAAGGGCGGCTTCATCGCAGATCGAAATCACTCTCGGCCAAAGAGCGGTCAATCAAAGCTGGGGTTCTAAGAGAACTCTCATGTCCTCGCAATCTCTTTACAGCGGAATGCGGCTGGCCCGCGCACGACTTCAGCCAGTTATCGGCAACCCGACGGAGGTTGCATTCCGCGATGAGGCTCGGCAGGAACGCGAGCGCGCGTCATCGAATACGCTATGGCGATGGACACGCCACGCGACCTGCCTGCCGTTCTGTACAAATACATGCCCGCCGAGCGAAGTGCAATCTTCGACAATTGGCTGATCCGCTTCACGCAACCCAAGGCGCTGAACGACCCATTCGAGATGCGTCCGCACATCGCCGGATACAGCACGCCGGACGAGGTTCGGGAAATCGCGACCCGCCGTTGGGAAGAACACGCACGGGAGCGATACGATCTCATGTCCCGCGAGCGCACCGCACACGGCGAGCCTTTGCCATTCGATGTCTTCCGGGCGCGCATCGAGCACCACCGCATGTCGCAGATCGAGGCAGCCTTATTGCACGCGCCCGAACACAACGCTGCTATGGCCGCACATATCGACGCACTGATGAACAAGAGAATCGGTGTGCTGTCGCTCTGCGAACACGCTGACAGCCTTCTGATGTGGCCCCACTATGGCGACAGCCATCGCGGCTTCGTCATCGCGTTTGACACCAGCGCGCCGTTCTTCCACCAGGCGACGCCGCCTGCACATGTGAACGCAAGCCCGGAAGAGGCCGCTCAGTTCGCTGAGGAATACGGCAGGCTGCGGTACATCCGCTATCGGGAGGAACGGCCCAGTGTGGTCGTGACCGACATGTCGTTCGACACCCTCATGACCAAGGGCAAGGCCTGGGAGTACGAAGGCGAGTGGCGCATGCTGATGCCGCCCGACTACGCTGATGTCAAGCTACCGCCTCACCAAGGCTTGCCCGTGTGTTTGTTCGCGGTGCCGCCGAGTTCCGTCAAGACCGTCCTTTTGGGCTGCAACGCCGATGACGACCTGCTTGACCGCGCGTTGACGCTTCGGACGCGCCCGGAAACCCAGCACATCGGCATCGCGAAGGCTCGCGTAGACGAGCAGCACTTTCGTCTGCATTTCGAGGCCGTACAGTAGGCGCGTTCAATGGCGGTGTCCTCCATCTCGGACCTTTGCCCGCCTCACAACGACGCCCAGTCTCTCAATCAATCTGGCGGCACGCACCCATTTACGTGACGGGTGACTCAGGTTGCGGAAGTCAGATTACCTAGTCGGTCGGCTTTGGTTTGTCATCCACCGGAAAGTTGGTCGGCGGCGTCGCCCTCATGAACTCGTCGAAGCTCAGTAGGTCTTCGACGGATGGCGGTTCTTCATCAAGCTGAAGCGCCCGCAAGCCGTCCGCGATGTCGCGCCGACTGATCGTGCCGAGGTGGACGCGGCCGTTTTCCATCGCGTAGTCCAGCGAGCCGCACCACATGTTGATCCGACCGTAGCCAGGGTTCAGAGCGACGGATTTCGACTTGCCCGACACCTGGTGCTTGGCGAGCGACACGCGAATGTAGGTTAGCCGCTCATACTGAACGTGGATGTGCTTAAGTTGCCGGTCGAGCAAGCCGACTATCGTCGGGTCAGCGATCACTGTCTTGAGTTGGTCGATGCGGATCTCACGACCAAAGTGCAGGAAGTCTGTCTGCTCCGATTGCAGATGAGTGAGCTTGTGCTGAAGGCCGCCGTTCTTTGCCCACTTCATGATGTCCTTGGCGCGCTCATCCCAGGTACGAATCAGCTCGTAGACCGCGAAGATCCACATCTGCGACTGCGCATTCAGGAAAAACGCGTTGGGCGGGGTGCGTTCCTCTCGGTGCAGCTCGCGAAGAACGTTGCACTCAAGGTCGGTGAGGAACTGGTCAACGATATCGAGGTTGACTGCCTGCATGCGGAGGAAAGGGTCATCGCCAAGAAACTTCAGGTTAGACAGAGCCTCCTGGAGCTGTCCCGGTTTGATTGAATCCCGCGGCAGATAAGGGATCTCGTCTTGCTGGTCCTCGTCCATTGTTCACTTTACCGCGGGGATCGCCTCAGCGGGTAGTGCCAAGGGGCCTGTGTCCGGAGCGATAGCTTTCGCGAGTCGCGACGGACTGCTTAGGGTTGGGAAGAGGCTTTCAGCCTCGCGTCCTATAGCTGACACCTGGGAGCGCCAACCCCATGCTTCAGCTCGCTCGATAAGTACAGAACATAGTTGCGCACCTCGTCAGTCTGCGTGGAAAGGGACAACCGCTCACGTCCACGCCTCCCCCAGCGCCTCGGCCTGCCTGAGCACCAACTCCACGGCGGCCACTTCCAGATCTGGCGGGTACTTGTACTTGCGCAAGATGCGTTTGACCATCAGCCGCAGCTTGGCCTGCACGCTGTCGCGCTGTGTCCAGTCCACGGTCAGGTTCTTGCGCAGGTTCTCGGTCAGCTCGTGGGCAATCTTCTTCAGCGTCTCGTCGGTCAGTTTGCGCACTGCCGACTCGTTATGGGCCAGCGCGTCGTAGAAGCGCACCTCGTCTTCGGTCAAACCCAACTGCTCGCCGCGCCCCGCCGCCGCGCGGAAGTCCTTGGCCATCTGCACCAGTTCTTCCATAACCTGGGCGGCTTCGATGGATCGGTTCTGGTAACGCTGGACCACGTCGCTCAGCATGTCCGAGAACTTCTTGTTCTGGACCACGTTGCTCGCAAACCGTGACTTGATCTCGCCTTCGAGCAGCCGCTCGAGAAGCTCGACCGCCAGGTTGCGTTCGGGCAGGTTGCGCACCTCGGCCAGGAAAGCATCGTCGAGGATGCCGATGTCGGGCTTGTCGAGGCCCACCGCATCAAAGATGTCGACCACCTCATCAGACACCACCGCCGAGTTGATGATCTGGCGGATGGCCAGCTCGCGCGCCTCGTCGGTCTTCTTCTGCGCGCTGACCTCGCGCTTGGTGAGGATGACCTTCACCGCCTGAAAAAACGCCACTTCCTCGCGCACTGCCTTGGCCTCGTCCAGCGTGCAGCACAGCGAGAACGCCTTGCTCATCGCAAGCGCCGTGTCGGCAAATCGCTTCTTGCCGTCCTCCACGCCCAGCACATGGTTGGCCGCGCCGGCCAGCGTCTTGTGGCCGCCCGTCAGGAACTCCGACCAGTCAAAGCCGTGCAGCATCGCGCGCAGCACGTCGAGCTTTTCGGCGAGCACGCTGAACGCCTCGTGCGCGTCCACCGTGGGCCTTCCGCGACCCTGGCTGGCGGTGTATTCCTTCAGGGCTGATTTCAACTCGTTGGCGATGCCGATGTAGTCGACCACCAGCCCGCCCTGCTTGTCCTTGAACACGCGGTTCACCCGCGCGATGGCCTGCATCAGGTTGTGGCTCTTCATCGGCTTGTCGATGTACAGCGTGTGCACGCACGGCGCATCGAAGCCGGTGAGCCACATGTCGCGCACGATCACCAGACGCAACGGGTCATCGGGCTTCTTGAATCTTTTTTCCAGCCGCTTCTTGACCTGCGCGCTGTAGATGTGCGGACGCAGCAGCGCCTTGTCGCTGGCCGAGCCCGTCATTACGATCTTGATGGCGTCCTGCTCGGGGTCGTCGTTGTGCCAGTCGGGCCGCAGTTTGGTGATCTCGTTGTACAGGTGCACGCAGATGTCGCGGCTCATGCCCACCACCATGGCCTTGCCGCTTTGCGCCTTGTTCCGCTCCTCGAAGTGCGCCACCAGATCGGCCGCCACGCTGGCAATGCGTGGCTCGGCGCCGACCACCTTTTCCAGCGCAGCCCAGCGGCTCTTGAGCTTGGCCTGCAGGCCTTCTTCCTCGTCTTCGGCGAGTTCGTCAACCTCGCTGTCGATGGTGGCAAGCTCGTCGGCCTTGAGGCCCAGCTTGGCCAGCCGGCTCTCGTAGTAGATGGCCACCGTGGCGCCATCTTCCTTGGCCTGCTGCATGTCGTACACGCTGATGTAGTCGCCGAACACCGCGCGGGTGTCGCGGTCCTCGCCCGACACGGGTGTGCCCGTGAACGCCACGAAGGTGGCACGCGGCAGCGCGTCGCGCAGGTGTTGGGCATAGCCCACCTGGTAACGATCAACGGTCGGGGTGAACTCGGCCTTGTGCGCGGGCGCCTCGCCGCTGCCGGTCGTCAGCACCGTCGCCTGTGCGCCCAATGCTGGCCGCTGCTTCACCGTCTTCAGCTTGGCCTCGAAGCCGTACTGCGTGCGATGCGCCTCATCGGCGATCACCACGATGTTGCTGCGGTCCGACAGCATGGGGAAGGTGTCTTCGTCCTCGCCCAGCATGAACTTCTGGATGGTGGCAAACACGATGCCGCCGCTCGGTCGATTGGCCAGCAAGGCACGCAGTTCCTGGCGCGAGCCAGCTTGCACAGGCTGCTCGCGCAACAGGTCTTGCGCCAGCGAAAACACGCCGAACAACTGGCCGTCGAGGTCGTTGCGGTCTGTGATCACCACGATGGTCGGGTTGGCCATGAGCGGTTCTTGCATCACGCGCGCCGCAAAGCAGGTCATGGTGATGCTCTTGCCGCTGCCCTGCGTGTGCCAGACCACGCCGCCCTTGCCGCGCACGCTGGGCGCACCGTCCGGGCGCGATGCCGCAATCACCTGGGCGATGGCAGCGCGCACCGCGTGGAACTGGTGGTAGCCGGCGATCTTCTTGACCAACGTGCCATCGTCCTCGAACAGCACGAAGTAGCGCAGGTAGTCCATCAAGTAGGCCGGTGCCAGCACGCCGCGCACCAGCGTTTGCAGCTCGTTGAAAGGCCCCAGCGGATCGAGCGTGACGCCATCGATGGTGCGCCAGGCCATGAAGCGCTCGGCATTGGCCGATAGCGAGCCCAGCAGCGCATCGGTGCCGTCCGAAATCACCAGCACCTCGTTGTACTGAAACGCCTCGGCGATCTGCTCCTTGTAGGTCTCGATCTGCTGGAACGCCTTCCAGACATCGGCATTCAGGTCGGCCGGGTTCTTCAGCTCGATGAGCACCAGCGGCAGGCCGTTGACGAACAAGATGATGTCGGGTCGGCGGGTGTGGTTCGGCCCCTGGATCGAGTACTGATTGACCGCCAGCCATTCATTGCGCGCCGGCTCAGCCCAATCGATCAGCCGCACGAAGTCGCCACGGGTTTCGCCGTCACGCTGGTACTGCACCGGCACGCCGGCCACCAGCAGCCGGTGAAAGTGCCTGTTGGCTGCCAGCAGCGCCGGAGTGCCCAACTCAATCACCTGCTGCACAGCATCGTCACGCGCAGCCTGCGGAACCGCCGGGTTCAGCCGGGCCACGGCCTGGCGCAGCCGCTCGATCAGCAGCACCTGCCGATAGCTGGCACGCTCGGGTACGGTGCCGTCGGGGGCGATGTCAGGGCCGTAGACATGGCCGTAGCCCACGTCGGTCAACCAGCCCAGGGCTTCTTGTTCGAGCTGGTCTTCAGTCATGCTGCTCCCGCCAGCAGGTCGACGTAGGCCGCATAGCTGAAACAGCGGTTCTTCTTCTGCCCGGTCAGTTCGGTGACGATGCCAAGTTCCTCCAGCAACTTCACCGCAGCGTTGGCCGTGGGGAAGGTGGTGGCCAGTTTCTGGCGCACTTGCTCAATGGTGAAGCGCGGCATCAGCGGCAGCAACTCGAAAAGGCGCAAACCCACAGCGCCTACGCGCGGTGCCGCCAGCAGGCGCCTGCGGTCGGCAGCCACTAGGCTGGCCACGGCCACGATGCCGCGCTCGGCATCGTTGGCGGAGGTTTCCACGCCGTCCAGGAAGAAGGCGATCCAGCCTTCCCAGTCGCCATCGGTGCGCACCGCGGACAGGCGTCGGTAGTACTCCGCCTGGTTCTGCTTCAGGTAGCTGCTCAGGTACACCAGTGGCTCGGGCAGCAGCCCCCACTGTTCCAGCAGCGCCGCGATCAGCAGGCGGCCAATACGGCCATTGCCATCGAGGAAGGGGTGGATGGTTTCAAACTGCACATGCACCAGGGCGATCCGCACGAGCGCGGGCAGGCGAGGTTCTTCGGCATGGATGAACTGTTCCAGATCTGCCAGCAGGGTCGGCACCCGATCTGGCGGTGGCGGCACGAACACGGCGCGTCCTGGCCGGGCGCCGCCGATCCAGTTCTGCGAGCGCCGCAACTCGCCCGGCTGCTTGCCCGCACCGCGGGCACCGGCCAGCAACAGGCGATGGGCATCGCACAAGAGGCGAACCGAGATCGGCAGGCCTTTCGGGCTGTGCAGGTTTTCGCGCACCAGGCGGAAGGCCCGCAGGTAGTTGGTCACCTCTTCGACATCGTCGATGTTGGCGACCGCCAGGCCCGCCTCGTCGTCGAACAGATCGGTCAAGGTGGCCTGCGTACCTTCGATCTGCGAGGTGAGCAGCGCTTCCTTGCGGATGGCGCTGTAGAGCAGCCAGTCGACCGATGGCACCAGGCCGGCCACACCCGACAGCCGGGCCAGCGCCAACTCAGCACGGCGTGCGGCATCGTTGTATGACTCAGGTGCCAGCACAGGCCTGGCGGGCGGTAGCGAGTGCGGCACGAACGCGCGCACCTTTTCACCCAAGGTGGTGGTGGTGACGTAGGTGCCGGTGGTGCGCATGGTGTTAAAGCTGCTTTGCGAGACCAGCTTAAATACTAAAGCATTCTTTAATTTGTGGCGAGCATTTAAAGAATGCTTGCACATCCCCAGCGGCTCGACTGAACCACACCGCGTCTGGTGTCTGTCAACAGCCGCGCCATGTGACCACAGGCTCCGGGTGAGCGATGCAGCCTCAAGCGTCAACGTCCGGCGTGGCAATCGTCCAGATGCGCTTCAGTGGCAGCTCGGCTTTGATGTCCTCGTCCAACTTGTCGTAGTTCGCCAGCAGTTGGCCGATCAAGTCAGTTTGGTCCCAGACGCGAACTTTGAAGTACTGCGCTGGCAGGTCGCGCGTGACCGTGCTCTTGAAGCCGGCCCAGGAGACGAATAGCCCTTGATCAGCGCCAACGTTCTGCATGGCTCCAATCAATTGCGTGAACTCAGGCCGGTCGGCCGGCGTGTCCCCAGACTTCACCTGCACGCAGATCCTGGGCCGGTCGAACCCGAATGGGCCGCCGGCGGCCAGGATGTCGATGCCCCTGTCGGCCCCCGGCGGACTGAGGTGGGTACTGAACCCCTGTGCCTTGAGCACGGCCTCGACGAGCCGTGCCATGCCGTGCCCCATGAACTTCTGGATGATCAGCTTGGCAATGGCATCGCGGGCCAGTTGCTCCAGGTCAACCTCGCCGGCGCCTTCGACGGAGGTCGGTGCGCCGCTGGTTTGCGCAGGAGCGGTCCCCGCCACGGGCGTGCTTTGCCATGCGCCGGTGGCCATGGCCCGGACACGCCTCTCGGCATCGTTGCGCTTGATCTCGCAGATGGTCAGCACCGAACCGAGTGAGTACAGGATGTCTTGGTCGAAGGCCGTGCGCGGCACTTGGGTGTTCAACCATCTGACTTGGCGGAAGTGCTGATACAGCGGTTCCGCTGCGGCGTCATGGGAGCATGGGCTCACGATCTCGCCGATGGCGATGGTTGCCGTCATCTTGCTTGGCACGGCCACCCAATCGCCGACCTTCATCGCCAAGGCGAACGCCCAGATTTGCCCAGACCAGTTTCCGAGCTTGCGCGAAGCTTCACCGGGATAGATCTGTTGGAGCAGACCCTTGATCCCGTCGTAGTTGGGAATCGTGGCCAAGTCGTGCCCAACCAGGTTCTCCCAAGTCAGGTAGACGCGGCTGTCCTGAAGAAATCGAGCCTCGAATTCGCCGTACTTCCCGGCGCGTACCAACCAAAGTGCCATGGCGTTGGGTTTCCTGTCAGACAGTTTCAAGAACGGCTTCGACTTCAGGCAGCCGGAGCTGGCCGGAGATCAGGCGGGGGAGGAGGGTGTCGCGGAGGGTGGCGAGGGTTTGGGCTTGTCGCTCGTTGGAGAAGATCGACTGGCGAATGGCGCCGACCACTGCATCGAACGATTGCAAAACCTGCTCGCTTGGCCAGACTATCTCCAACCGATAGACGTTGTTTCGGTTCAGCCCAGGCACCGCAGCGTCAGTGTTCATGCCTTGCAGTCCCAGGGTCTGCAGCAGATAGAAGCAATAGGTCAACGGCACATTGGCGCGAACATAGAACACCGTGTCGATGGGAAAGAACGCCCGATCTTCCCAGTACACGCTCCCCACCGTGCCTTTGCGTCCAACGATGATGGACGGCCCGCTTACCAGGCTCTCGTTGTGAAATCCAGTGATGCCGCCTGAGCCATAGACAGGAACAGTGCCTGGCAGCCGATCAGTGGACTTCAGAGCTTTGCCGTAAGCCAATTCAAGCGCGGCTTCCAGGCGTTGAACACCCCACCCCTTCGGCACCAACCCCAACGCAGACTCCTCGAAGCTGTCCGGGAACAAGGCCGCCGTGGCGTCGTCCATGCCGGCCGGGGCGAGCCCTTGCTGCTTCGCGCGAACGGGGTCGAAATCGATGAACCACGACTTAAACAGCGCCTGCGCGATGGCTTCGAGGGTGGCGTTGGTTTCGCGCAGGAGCGCGGTGCGATCATCCAACGCACTCAGCACTGCACCAATCGCAGCTTGGTGCGCTAGCGGTGGTAAGCAGACCAAGAACCTTTCGATCTGACCTTTGCTGATATGCGGAATCGACGTGCCGGTATGAACTGCGCGCACGTAGTCCGTGAAACTCATGTTGCAGACCGAGTAGCGCAAAAACGTCTGATCGACGTGCGGCTTTGCTCGAATTCGGGCCACTCGCTGCGCAAGCAAGCAGACCCCGTCATTTCTAGAGACTGCAGCGAAGTTCTTGCCTACCTTCGAGCCATCCATGCCAACAACGACGTCGCCTTCGCGCAGCAAGAACGATTCAAGCTCTTTCTTCACTCCTGGCCAGCACTTTTCCTTCTCGGCCCATCGAAGGGAGTGCTCAGTAACATTGTCCCCACGAACAACGCGAACACCTGTGCCCGCAGGTAGGTACTCATCGCCCTTGAACGCGAAGCCGGTGAAGACATGCGCAGCTTCAACCAATGGCACTACCGGCCACTCAGAACGCATACCCCACCCCCCCGAGCTTCTGCCGAATCACTGCATCCAGCTCTGCCCCCTTTGCCATCTGCTCCCCCAGCTTCTCAGTCAGCGCCTGCATCTTGGCCTCGAAGCTTTCATCGTTATCGTCCACCGTCTCGGCGCCCACGTAGCGCCCCGGCGTCAGCACATGCCCGTGCTCGGCGATCTCAGCCAGCTTCACGCTGCGGCAGTAGCCCGCTACATCGGCGTACTCGGCCGCGCCGGCCTCACCACGCCATGCAGCCACAGTGCCGGCGATGCGTTCGATGACTGCATCGGTCAGCTCGCACTGCACGCGGCTGATCATCGTGGCGAGCTTGCGGGCGTCGATGAACAGCACCTCGCCGGGCCGTGATCGCTTGCCCTTGGCCAAGAACCACAAGCAGGCCGGAATCTGCGTGTTGAAGAACAACTGCCCCGGCAGCGCGATCATCACTTCGACCACATCGGCATCGATCATCCCGGCGCGGATCTGGCCTTCGTTGTTCTGGCTGGAACTCATGCTGCCGTTGGCCAGCACGATGCCAGCGCGGCCTTGCGGCGCCAGGTGGTGCAGCATGTGCTGCAGCCAGGCGTAGTTGGCGTTGCCTTGCGGCGGATCGCCGTAGTGCCAGCGTGCATCGCCCGTCAGGCTGGCGTGCCACCAGTCGCTGATGTTGAACGGCGGGTTGGCCAGGATGAAGTCGGCACGCAGATCGGGGAACTGGTCGCGGGTGAACGTGTCTGCAGGCTCACGGCCGAGGTTGAAGTCGATGCCGCGGATGGCCAGGTTCATCGCGGCCAGCCGCCAGGTGGTGGGGTTGGCTTCCTGGCCGAAGATGGCCACGTCGCCGATCTTGCCGCCATGCGATGCGATGAACTCCTCGCTCTGCACGAACATGCCGCCCGAGCCGCAGCACGGGTCGTAGACCTTGCCGTGGTGCGGCGCCAGCACGGCGACCAACGTCTTGACGATGCTGCGCGGCGTGTAGAACTGGCCGCCGCGCTTGCCTTCGGCGCTGGCGAACATGCCGAGGAAGTATTCGTAGACCTGCCCCAGCACGTCGCGGGCTTCAGCGGCGCTGGCGCCAAAGCCGATGGTGGATACCAAGTCGACCAGTTCACCCAGCTTGCCGTCCGGTAGCTGCGCCCGGGCATAACGCTTGTCGAGGATGCCCTTGAGCTTGGGGTTCTCGGCCTCTATCAACGACAGCGCGTCGTCGATGCGCTTGCCGATGTCTGGCTGCTTGGCTGCGGCACGCAAGGCTTCCCAACGAGCCGATTCGGGCACCCAGAAGACGTTGGCCTCGCGGTAGTAGTCGCGGTCTTCGAGTTCCGCCGCGATGTCGGACGGGTCGGCCTCGCCGTAGAAGTATTCGTCTTCAGGGTCGGCCAGCCGCAGCATCAGCTCGGCGTGCTTGCCCTGAAAAGTGTCGGAGATGTACTTGACGAAGATGAGGCCGAGCACCAGGTGCTTGTACTCGGCAGCGTCCATGTTGGCGCGCAGCTTGTCGGCCGTGGCCCAAAGGGTTTTCTTGAGGTCGTCGAGCATGGGGCCTCGGTGGTTCGTGGATCAGGCGCCACGAGATGCGGCCGAGTATAGAAAGCAGTTCGTCAGCCGCTCTGAGCAACGAATATGGCGCAACACGGATCGAGATGCCACCGGAGCTTATCCGTCGTGCGGCTCACCTGGTGAGCCTGAAGTGGCCCAAACTTCATGCTGGCAAAGTCAAGGGGTGGTCACGCTGCAATCGCAGCTTGTACCGTCGAAGGCTACGAGTCAGACACATGAGACCAGGCGCTGGCAAACTTGCCACCAACCAGTACGCAGGGACGGGACAACATGTTTCTCGCTGAAGAAAAGCTCCCAGATCCCCTGCACGGGGACATCGGCGAGTTGATCAGCAAGCTGCAGGTGCGAACAACTTGGGGCCAGCGTGAGCAGGATCTCAGAGCACAACTGGTGGATCGCCTGGCGAAGCAGGGCTACGTCAGCCTTGTGGGTCATCCAAGCAGATACCACCTGACGCTGGTTGGCGAGTCTTGTCTGTACGACGTGCCGGCGAACCGCAGAGGCAGGTTGAAGGTGTTCCGTGGCAAACGAATCCGGATCGTTTGCGTCTCGTCAGGCAGATTCGACCGTGGACTGATGGCTGGCGTGGTCGATTGACCGCCGTGAGGGGCGTTAACGCCACATTGTCAAAAAGCTCATGTGCCGAAGCAGTCTCCCAGACCAGCATCAGCGCGCAATCAGCAAGCCGATAAGATGCGCGCTTCCGCATTACCCCGCACAGCGATAACGAAACCGGGGAACAAAGCGGGGAACAAATCGACCATTGAATTATCTAGACGCAGTATTCACGCGCCTTTCCAGCATTTTTTAGGTTCCCTTCACCGCTCCAGATGAGTTGATGTCTGACAACGGCCCCCTCAGGGCCGTTTTTGTTTGCCCCCGTGCCTGTGCCCATGAGTTCCAAGGTGTCCTTGCCTCTCCCCAAGACTGACTTCGCCAATCCGGCGGGTAGGGGCGCGGTCCAGCGCCCGATCAAGTCTTTCGTGCTGCGAGCGGGGCGCATGGGTCCGGGCCAGACACGGGCCATGAACGAGTTGGGCCCTCAGTTCCTCGTGCCCTATGCACCACAGCCGCTGGACGCCGCAAGAACTTTCGGTCGCAACGCGCCTCTGATCGTCGAGATCGGCTTCGGCATGGGGGATGCCACGGCAGCCATTGCAGCCGCGCTGCCCGAGTCCGATTTCCTCGGCCTTGAAGTGCACGGCCCCGGTGTCGGCGCGCTGCTCAAGCTGATTGGCGAGCGTGGCCTCGCCAATGTGCGCATCATCAGACACGACGCGGTCGACGTGCTGGAGCAAATGATCGCGCCCGCCTCGCTGGCCGGCGTGCACGTGTTCTTTCCCGACCCGTGGCACAAACTGAAGCACCACAAGCGACGCCTGATTCAGCCCGCATTTGTCGCGCTGCTGGCGTCGCGGCTGGCGCCGGGCGGCTATCTGCACTGCGCAACCGATTGGCAACCGTACGCCATCCAGATGCTGGAGGTGCTGACGGCTGAGCCGGCCTTGCACAACACGGTCAGCCATGCCGCCGACGGCTACGTCCCCAGACCCGGCTACAGACCGCTGACCAAGTTCGAGAACCGCGGACTGAGACTTGGCCACGGCGTCTGGGACCTGGTTTTCCGCCGGGAGTGACAACGCCGGTGCCGACGTCGGCACCGGCCAAGCACGATCGCATGACTTTCGTTATCGTCTTCCGGTTGTTACCGAGTTCCGGCCCGTGGCAGTGGCCAGGCACTCTCCAGGAATCGCTGTTCCTGTGCCGCAGCGCCGTCAGACGCCTGCGGACAACGTCCCCACAACCTTGATCGGATCAGGCCTCTGTCGGAGCCGTTCATCATCTGCACGCGCCCATGAAGACCGACCCCTCCCGCTCCACCCTTGCCCTCGCCGGCTTTGCCGGGCTGCTGATGCTGACACTTGCCGGTGGCTGCTCGAAGCCCGGCCCCGCTGGCGGTCCGCCCGGCGCGCCACCGGTGTCGGTGGCAGCGGCGGTGCAGCGCACCGTCACCGACATCGAGGAATTCACCGGTCGGCTCGAAGCGCCACGCTTGGTCGAGGTGCGGCCGCGCATCGGCGGCACGATCGACAAGGTGCATTTCCGCGATGGGCAGCGAGTGGCGCAGGGCGCGATGCTGTTCACCATCGACCCCAAGCCATTCCAGGCCGAGCTGTCGCGTGCGCAATCGCAGCTGGCCTCCGCCCGTTCACGTGCCGCGCTGGCCACCTCCGATCTGGCACGCGCCAGGAAGCTGCTCGATTCGAAAGCGGTATCGGCGCAGGAGTTCGACCAGCTCACCTCCGGTGCGGTCACCAGCAGCGCCGACATCGCAGCAGCCGAAGCGGCGGTGCGCATGGCACAGCTGAACCTGGGCTACACCAGCGTGCGCGCGTCGATGGCCGGCCAGCTTTCGCGCGCCATCATCACCGAAGGCAATCTGGTCAATGACCAGAGTGTGCTGACCACGCTGGTGGCCACCCAGACTGTATACGCCTACTTCGACGGCAGTGAGCAGACTTTCCTGCGCCTGCGCAAGGGCGATCCCGGTCAACGTCTGGTGCACATGGGCCTGGCCGACGAGACCGGCTTTCCGCATGAAGGCAAGGTCGATTTCATCGACAACCAGCTGAACCCGCAGACCGGATCGATCCGCATGCGTGCGGTGTTCGACAACCCGAAGGGCGAGTTCACGCCGGGCCTGTTCGCCCGCATCCAGCT
>CANHVY010000062.1 GCA_947464185.1 Burkholderiales bacterium | reverse complement strand
TGTCCGCGCCTTCGGCCAGCGCCCGCGCCACCGGCAGTGCGCCCAGGTAGGCGTTGGCGCTGAGCACGCGCTCGGGCAGGGGCTGGCCCATGGCCTGATCGCGCGTGCCGGCCGCGCGCAGGGCGGGCAGCAGCGCGCTCACGTCGTCGCCCAGCACCACGGCGATGCGCGGCTTCAGGCCCAGGCTGTCGGCCAGCGCGCGCAGCGCATCGGCACAGCCCTGGGGGTGGATGCCCCCGGCGTTGGCCACCACCTTGATGCCCTGGCGCATCACCTCGGGCAGCACGGCCTTCATCGCGATGTCCACGAAATCGGTGGCGTAGCCCAGCTCGGGCCGCTTGGCGCGCGCCCCGGCCAGCACGGCCATGGTGGTCTCGGCCAGGTAATCGAACACCAGGTAGTCCAGCGCGCCCTTGGCCACGAGCTGCGGCGCCGCCACCATGCTGTCGCCCCAGAAGCCCGAGGCGCCGCCGATGCGGATGATGCGGTCTTGCGGGGGGTGGTCCATGTGCTTCCTTGGCTGGACGTTGCGTGCCCCGCAGGCAGCGCAGGGTTCGAAGCCGGCATCCCGGCCCCGGCAGTCGTCATCCTGCCATCACCCCGCCGGCACCGGCTTGTGTCCAGGCGCTGACCGGATGCCGGGCCTGTCTTCGGTGCCGGTGTTGTCTTCTAATGCGGGTGCCGAAGGGGCGGGCCGCCCGCCGCAAGGACGATGGAGCGATGAAACAGACCTGTCAGGACCTGCTGGACGAGTACCGCGAACTCGACGCCCTGTGCGCCACCCTCAGCGCCACGCAGTGGCACCAGCGCGGGCCCTTCCACGGCTGGTCGGCATGGGACGAGGTGGCGCACCTGTGCTATTTCGACGAAACCGCGCTGCAGGCCGTGCTCGATGAGCCCGCCTTCAGCGCCGGGGCCGCTGCACTGAACGACCAGATGGCGCGAGGCGGCCAGATCAGCGCCGTCGCGCGGGCACACTTCGGGCCTCTGCAGGGGGGCGCACTGCTGGAACGTTGGCGCAACTGCTACCAGGCCCTGGTGCAGGCCTTGTCCGGTCTGGACGCGAAGGCGCGCCTGCCTTGGTACGGGCCCTCGATGAGCGCACGCTCCTTCGTGACAGCCCGCCTGATGGAAACCTGGGCCCATGGTCAGGACGTCTGGGACCTGCTGCCCAGACGCCGACCCCCCAGCGACCGGTTGCGCCACATTGCGCACATCGGCGCGACGACCTTTGGCTGGTCCTTCGCGAACCGCGGGCTGCCGGAGCCAGGCATGCCACCCCGGGTCGAGCTGATGGCCCCAGGGGGTCAAGTCTGGTCCTGGGGCGAGCCGGGTGCCGAGTCGTCGGTACGGGGCCCGGCCGAGGACTTCTGCCTCGTCGTCACACAGCGACGGCATGTGGATGACACCTCGCTGCAGGTATCGGGCCCTGCCGCGCGCCAGTGGATGGCCATCGCGCAGTGCTTCGCCGGGCCCCCTGCTGACGGGCCGGCCCCCGGTGTGCGCCGTCCTCGGTACGAAAACCCGTGAGTGTGGAGGTCGGTGACGGCGGGTCGGGTGCAGGCGGTGTGTCCCTCACGCTGGCGCTGCGCCCGCGCATCGAAGCGCTGATGGCGAAACTGGCAGAAGGCAGCGCCGAATCGGCGTTGTCGGACTGGTCGTTCTCGAACCTGTTCCTGTTCCGGCAGGCGCACGCCTGGCGCTTCGTCGACGGCCCCTGGCCGCATCTGAGCGGGCGCACCTATGACGGCATGCGGCATGTCTTCGCGCTGTTCCCGCTGCACGAGGCGCCGGGCGCGGCGCTGGAGCAACTGCTGCAGGGCCACGAGGGCTTCTTCCCGCTGTCTGCCCCCCAGGCCCGCCGGCTCGACCCCTCGGTGTTCGAGACGGTGGCCTTGCGCGACGATGCCGACTACCTTTACCCGGTGTCCCACTTCCTTCATTACCGCGGCGGCGCGCTGCGCAAGAAGCGCAACCTTGTGGCGCAGCTGCTGGATGCGCACCGCGTCGAGATCCTGCCCTACGGGCCGGCCTTGCGGGCCGAGGCCGAGGGGGTGCTGCAGGGCTGGCTTGCGGACAAGGGAAAGACGGCCGGTGACGCCGACGATGGCGCGTGCCGCGAAGCCCTGGCATGGGCTGCCGAACTGGGGCTGCGGGGGTGGCTGCTGCGTGCCGACAGTGAGCCGGCCGGCTTCGTGCTGGGCCAGGCGCTGCAGCCTGGCGTGGACGTGATCCGCTTCGCCAAAGGGCTGGGACGTTACAAGGGCGTGCCGCAGGCCTTGTTCCAGCACTACGCGCGCCACCGCGCCGCCACAGCAGAGCCACCCCTGAAGTGGCTGAACTTCGAGCAGGATCTCGGGCTGCCGAACTTCCGGCGCACCAAGATGTCCTACGCGCCGGCGGCATTGCTGGACAAGCACCGTGCCTGGTGGCGACACGGCGCACCGGCAGCCACTGGGCGCAAGACGCCGAGCGGGCAGTCTGCCTAAGCTGCCGGCAGGGCGTCGTCGCACGCTGACTCCCGAGGACGCCGGCATACTGCCTCCACACCTGACCTGATCCGCATCGCTGCATGGCCCTGATCGAATCCACCGTCTCCGTCGGCAGCCCGGGTTACCAGGCCCAGCGCGCCGGCATGCTCGAGCTGCTGGAGCGGGTTCGCGAGCTCGAGCAGCGCACCAAGGCGAAGTCGGCAGCCTCACGCGGGCGTTTCGAGCAGCGCGGGCAGTTGCTGCCGCGAGAGCGCGTGGCATTGCTGCTGGACGCAGGCGCGCCTTTCCTGGAGCTGTCCACCCTGGCAGGCTACGGCCTGGACACCGACGACCCGCAGCGCAGCGTGCCTGGCGGGGGGGTGATCTGCGGCATCGGCTTTGTCAGCGGCGTGCGGTGCATGGTCCTGGCCTCGGATTCCGGCATCGATGCCGGCGCCTTGCAGCCCATGGGGCTGGACAAGCTGCTGCGCGCGCAGGAGATCGCGCTGGAAAACAAACTGCCGTACGTGCAGCTCGTGGAAAGTGCCGGCGCCAACCTCCTGGCCTACCGGGTGGAGGATTTCGTGCGCGGAGGCAGTTCGTTTCGCAACCTGGCGCGCATGTCGGCCGCCGGGCTGCCGGTGGTCACGGTCACCCACGGCTCCTCCACGGCCGGCGGGGCGTACCAGACCGGGCTGTCGGACTACATCATCCTGGTGCGCGACCGCTCGCGCGCCTTCCTGGCCGGCCCGCCGCTGCTCAAGGCCGCCACGGGCGAGGTGGCCACTGAAGAGGAACTGGGCGGTGCCGTGATGCACACCTCGGTGTCGGGCCTGGGCGACTACCTGGCCGAGGACGACCGCGACGCCCTGCGCCTGGCGCGGGAGATCCTTGCGCAGATCGACTGGGACCGGCACCCGAGCGTGCGGCCAGCCTCACCACCACGCCGCTTCAAGCCCCCGCGCCACGAGGCCGAGGAACTGCTGGGCCTGATGCCCACCGACCACAAGCGTCCGGTGGACATGCGCCAGGTCATCGCCCGCATCGCCGACGATTCCGAATTCCTGGAGTTCGGCGGGAACTACGGCAGCGCCACCGTCTGCGGGCACTTCAAGATCGAGGGCTGGCCGGTGGGCGTGATCACCAACAACGGCCCTATCGACAGCGCCGGCGCCACCAAGGCCACGCACTTCATCCAGGCCTGTTGCCAGAGCCGCACCCCGCTGCTGTACTTGAACAACACCACCGGATTCATGGTGGGCCGCGCGCATGAGGAAGCGGGCATCATCAAGCACGGCTCCAAGATGATCCAGGCCGTGACCAACGCCACGGTGCCCCAGATCACGCTGTACTGCGGCGCCTCCTTCGGCGCGGGCAACTACGGCATGTGCGGCCGCGGGTTCCAGCCGCGCTTCTGCTTCAGCTGGCCCAACGCCAGGACCGCCGTCATGGGCGGCGAGCAGGCCGCGCAGACCATGCGCATGGTCACCGAGGCCGGGATGCGCCGCAAGGGCGAGGTCGACACGGCGAAGCTGGACGCCCTGGAACAGCGCATCGTGGAACGCTTCGACAGCCAGATGAGCGTGTTCCGCACCAGCGCGCTGCTGCTGGACGACGGCGTGATCGACCCGCGCGACACCCGCGCGGTGCTGGCGCAGGTGCTGGCCATCTGCCGTGAGGCCCAGGTACGTCAACCTCAAGCCATGCAGTTCTCGGTGGCCCGGCCGTGAGAGGCCTTCAGTTGCGACAGATCCCATGAGCCAGGCCAGCCCCTTCACCAAGATCCTGGTGGCCAATCGCGGCGAGATCGCGTTGCGCGTGATGCGCACCGCCCGCGCGCTGGGCTACCGCACCGTGGCGGTGTACTCGCAGGCCGACGCGCAGGCGCCGCACGTGATGGCGGCCGACCAGGCCGTGGCCATCGGGCCGGCCGCGCCCGCGCAGTCCTACCTCAACATCGCCGCCTTGATCGACGCGGCGCGCGCCAGTGGTGCCGACGCCGTGCATCCGGGCTACGGCTTCCTGGCGGAGAACGCGGACTTCGCTGCCGCCTGCCTTGATGCGGGCCTGGTGTTCATCGGCCCGAGCCCGCAGGCCATCCGCGCCATGGGGGACAAGGCCGGCGCCAAGCGCCTGATGAGTGCGGCGGGGGTGCCCTGCGTGCCCGGCTTTCAGAGTGAGGACCTCGCCGATCAGGCCCTGGAACGGATGGCCGTGGAGGCCGAAAGAATCGGCTACCCGGTGATGATCAAGGCCACGGCCGGCGGCGGTGGGCGCGGCATGCGGCGGGTGGCGGCTGCCGAAGACTTCGCCCAGGCGCTGCACAGCGCGCAGTCCGAGGCAAGGAACGCCTTCGGCGACGCCACCGTCATCCTGGAGCGGGCCATCGAGCGGCCCCGGCACATCGAGATCCAGGTCTTTGCCGACCGCCATGGCCAAGCCGTGCACCTGGGCGAGCGCGACTGCTCGGTGCAGCGCCGGCACCAGAAGCTGATCGAGGAGTCGCCCTCGCCCGCGGTGGACGAGGCCCTGCGCGCGGCCATGGGCGAGGCCGCGGTGGCAGCGGTGCGATCCATAGGCTACGAGGGTGCGGGCACGCTGGAGTTCCTGCTCGATGAACAGGGCCGCTACTACTTCATGGAGATGAACACGCGGCTGCAGGTGGAGCATCCGGTGACCGAGGCGCTGACCGGCCTGGACCTGGTGGAGTGGCAACTGCGCGTGGCCGCAGGCGAGCCGCTGCCGCTGCAGCAGCACCAGATCAGCTGGTCCGGCCATGCCATCGAGGTGCGCCTGTGCGCGGAGGACGCCCGCAACGGTTTCATGCCCTGCAGCGGCACGCTGAGCCGCTGGCAGGCCCCCGACGGGCTGCGCGTGGAACACGCCCTGTGTGACGGCGCGGCGGTGCCGACCTTCTACGACTCGATGATGGCCAAGCTGGTGGCACACGGCCCTGCACGACAGGACGCTGTGCGGCGCCTGCGCCGCGGTCTGCTCGACCTGGTGGCGCTGGGCGTCACCACGAACCAGGCCTTCCTGGCGCGCTGCCTGGCCCACCCCGAGTTTGCAGCGGGTGCGGCCACCACGGATTTCATCGAGCGTCACCGGGCGGAGCTGCTGGCCGTGGACGAGCGCCACCGCCAGCGCAGCCTGCTCATGGCCGCCTGGCTGCTGCAGTGCACGAGCGGTGATGTCCGGGCAGCCCGCGAGGCCCCTGCGAGCCGCCACGTGCGGGCTGACGCTTGCACCTCGACGCTGGCCCACGGCCTGCCTGTGGGTCTGCGGCTCTCCCTGGACGGCCGGGAGCACGCCCTTGCCCTGACCCAACGCGCGGCGGGGCGCTTCGAGGCGGAGATCGAAGGCACGAGGCATGAACTGCAGGCGGTGACAGTGGGCGCGCAGGAGGCACGCTGCATCGTGGACGGGGTGATGGAGCGCATCGTCTTCCAGCGGGATGGCCAGGACTTGTGGCTCGTTCACGAGGGCTGCACCCAAGCCGTGGAGGACCGCACGCACGTCGCCAGTGCGCGCAAGGGCGAGACTGGCGGCGACGGCTGCGTGCGCGCCACGATGAATGGTCGCGTGGTGGCGGTGACGGTCGCTCCCGGGGCTCACGTGCAGGCGGGCCAGGCGGTGCTGACGCTGGAGGCGATGAAGATGGAGCATGTGCACAGCGCGCCCGTGGCTGGCGTGGTCACCGCGCTGCACGTGGCCTTGGGCGAGCAGGTGGCCGCGCGCCGTGTCCTGGTCGAGATCACGGCCGAAGCGCCGGGCACCGGTGCCTGAGGCCGGCGTGGCGATGAACACCGCGGCCGAGGTGCTGCTTGAGCAGCGGGGCGCAGCCTTCTGGATCACCATCAACCGCCCGGACAAGCGCAACGCCCTGCACCCGGGTGTGATCGACGGCATCCGCGAGGGCCTGCGCAGGGCGCACGCCCTGACCGAGGTCCGGGTGATCGTCATCACCGGCGCGGGTGACAAGGCCTTCTGTGCGGGCGGGGATCTGCGCCCCGGGCAGGGCTTCGCGTTCGACTTCTCGCGCCCTCGCCTGGACTACGGCGAGTTGCTGCGCGAGGCCCAGGACGCCTCGCTGCCCATCATTGCGCGCATCAACGGCGCCTGCATGGCCGGTGGCGTGGGGCTGGCGGCCATGGGCGATTTCGCGATCGCTGCCGATCACGCTCAGTTCGGCTTGCCCGAAGTCAGGATCGGGCTGTTTCCGATGCAGGTTCTGAGCCTGCTGCAGACCCTGGTGCTGCCGCGCACCGTGCGCGAGTGGGCCATCACCGGCGAGCCGTTCAGCGCCCAGGAGGCCCAGCTTGCGGGCTTGGTGAACCACATCGTGCCGGCAGCCGAACTCGACGCCAAGGTGCAGTGGCTGGTGGACCGCATCGCAGACAAGTCGCCCACCGCGATCCGTCGGGGCAAGGCGGCCATGCGGGCGATCGCCAGCATGTCCTTCGACG
This sequence comes from Burkholderiales bacterium, assembly GCA_947464185.1. GTDB lineage: Bacteria > Pseudomonadota > Gammaproteobacteria > Burkholderiales > Burkholderiaceae_C > Rubrivivax. The sequence goes on along the minus strand of CANHVY010000062.1, from coordinate 9,666 downwards.
AGGCGATCGCCCACACCGAGGCCCAGATCGGCCTGTTGACGCTGACCGAGGATGCCAAGGAGGGCCTGGCAGCGTTCAATGACAAGCGCCGGCCGGCGTGGACAGGCCGCTGAGCCCGGCGGGCACAAGGCGCGGCGCGCGGGAAAGTCCTGTCAGGGTGATCCCGAATCGCCGGGCCGTACGCCGGAGTCTGCTGTGGCACGATCACCAGCCGTCGGGGTGCAGATCGGTTCGCCCGGTCTCGACCTGCACCGCCCGCAGTCAGCCGGTCCTGGAGAAGATCGATGTCCCTGCCTGATCTGGAGGGCCCGTGGTGGCCGCCGCGGCGCTGCAGCAGCGCCGAACGCATGATGTGGATCACGCCCGACCGGGTCTTCTACGCCGGTCTGCTGGGCTCGCCGTCCATGCACACCAAGGGCGCGATCCTGTTGTACGTCGCCCTGGAGGGCCCGCTGCGCATCCGCCTGGGCAACGGCCCCTGGCAGGACTGCGAGGTGGCGGTCGTGCAGCCCTACGTCGCCCACCAGGCGGCCTGCGAAGCGCGCCACGTCGTGGCCATGTACGTCGAACCCGAGAGCGTCGACCTGGCCAGGCTGCCCGCTTTCCTGCGGGCGGCTGCAGGCACCGTGCAGGCCCCCGAGTTCGCCTCCCATGTGCGCCGGTGCCACGCCCGCATGGTCGCGGCGGGGCGCTCGCTCGACCTGCAGCCGCAGGACTTTGACCAGCTGGTCTTTGGCCAGGCACTGAGCACGCGGGTGGTGGACCCCCGCATCGGCACCGTGCTCGAGCGCATCAAGCGCGACCCGGCGGCGGCGGCCAGTGCCCAGACATGTGCCGACCAGGTGCACCTGTCGGTGTCGCGCTTCCTGCACCTGTTCAAGCAGGAAGTGGATGCGCCGTTCCGGGCCTTCCGCACCTGGAAGCGGGCCCGCAGCTTGCTGCACCATGTCTGCAGCGACAGTGCGCTGGTGGACGTCGCGCTGGACGCCGGGTACCCCGACTCGACGCACTTCAGCCACTCGATCCGCCAGAACTTCGGCTTGAAGCCGCGGGACATCTTCGCCGGCTCGCGCAAGCTGCACCTCATCGGTCACTTGAAGGGGATCGAGCCCGGACGAGTCCGGGGCGCGCAGACGGCGCAACCCTGAGGCGTTCTTTCCGGGCCGTGCCGTTGTGGCGCCGGGCGGCCGGGCGGCCGGGCGGCCGGGTTCTGGGCCCGTGCAGGCATGGTCGGGCATGACCAGTTGGCACAAGACCACCGCAGACCTCGCAGCCTATGCTGGGCAGGCGAGCACTGACTGCCTTCGGCATCCATGTCCAACACCCCGGCCTACCCTCTTCTGCTGAGTCCGATCACGATTGGCGGCCTGCGGCTGCGCAACCGGGTGCTGATGGGCTCCATGCACACCGGCCTGGAGGAACTGCCCGACGGGCCGCAGCGCATGGCGGCCTTCTATGCCGAGCGCGCACGCGGCGGCGTCGGGCTGATCGTCACCGGCGGCCTGTCGCCCAACCCCGAGGGCGTGCACTGGGACGGCATGAGCTGCTTCCACACCGAGGAGGAGGCGGCCCGGCATCGCCCCATCACCCAGGCCGTCCACGTTGAAGGCGCAGCCATCGCCTTGCAGCTGCTGCACTGCGGGCGCTACGCACACCATGCGCGTGGCGTGGCCCCCTCGGCCCTGCGCAGCCCCGTCTCGCCAGCCACGCCGCGGGCGATGACCGAGGAGGACATCGAGCGCACCCTGAACGACTACGCCAACGCGGCGCGCCTGGCCTGCTGGGCGGGCTACGACGGCGTGGAGGTGATGGCCTCCGAGGGCTACCTCATCCACCAGTTCCTCACCCTGCGGGCCAATCAGCGGCAGGATCGCTGGGGCGGCGATCTGGCCGGGCGTATGCGATTTGCGCTCGAGTGCGTGCGCCGCGTGCGGGTGGCGATGGGCCCGGCACCCCTGCTGATCTTTCGGCTGTCGGTGCTGGACCTGGTGGAGGGCGGCAGCACCTGGGATGAGATCGCGGCCCTGGCTGCGCAGGTCGAGGTGGCCGGCGCCAGCCTGCTCAACGCGGGCATCGGCTGGCATGAAGCGCGCGTGCCCACGATCGCCACCCTGGTGCCCCGTGCCGCCTTCGCCCCTGCAGTGCGACCGCTGCGCGAGGTGGTGGGGCTGCCACTGGTGGCGAGCAACCGCATCAACGATCCGGCCGTGGCCGAGGCGATCCTGGCGACGGGCGATGCCGACCTGGTGTCCATGGCCCGGCCCCTGCTCTCCGACCCCGACTTCGTCGCCAAGGCGCAGGCAGGTCGTGCCGACGAGATCAACACCTGCATTGCCTGCAACCAGGCCTGCCTGGACGAGAGCATCCAGGGGCGGCTGACCTCTTGCCTGGTGAACCCGCGAGCCTGCCGGGAGACACAGATCGTCATCCGGCACGCACCCCGGCGCCGCCATGTGGCGGTGGTGGGCGCCGGCCCGGCGGGGCTGGCCTGTGCCGTGACGGCGGCCGAGTGCGGGCACCGGGTGACGCTCTACGAGGCCGCCGACCGCATCGGCGGGCAGTTCAAGCTGGCACGGCGCATTCCCGGCAAGGAGGAGTTCGCGCAGACCCTGCGCTACTTCGACAGGCGCTTGCAGGCGCTGGGGGTGGAGGTGCATCTGGGCCGGCGCGTGCGGGCCGATGAGCTCGCCGCAGGGCATGACGACTGGGTGGTTGCCACGGGCGTTCGCCCTCGCGACCTGGGCTGGGATGCGCAGCCTGCCGGCCGGGTGATGAGCTACGTCGAAGCCATCGAGCACCCGCAGCGCGTGGGCCGCAGGGTGGCCATCGTCGGCGCCGGAGGCATTGGCTTTGACGTGGCCGAGTTGCTCTCCCACCCCCGTTCGGTGCAGCCGGCCGAGGGCGGGCAGGGGCCGGGCGAGATCGAGACCGACGGGTGGACGGAGTTCGCCGCCGAGTGGGGCATCGACCTGAGCAGCCATGCGCGTGGCGGCCTGCTGCCGCCTGCCGCCCCCGCGTCACCGCGCGAGGTCTGGCTGCTTCAGCGCAAGCCCGAGGCCCCGGGACTGCGTCTGGGCAAGACCACCGGGTGGATCCGTCGCACGCTGCTGGCCCGGCGTGGCGTGCACATGTGGTCAGGTGTCCGGTATGGGCATGTGGATGACGCCGGCCTGCATCTGGTCGTGCAGGGCGAACCCCGGTGCCTGGCGCTGGACACCGTGGTGCTGTGCGCGGGGCAGGAGCCGTTGGATGAGCTCGCAAGGCTGCTGCGTGCACAGGGCCAGTCCGTGCGCCTGATCGGCGGCGCGCGGCAGGCCGGCGAACTCGACGCCATGAGGGCCATCCGCGAAGGCACCGAAGCCGCGCTGGAGATCGGTCGATGACGGCTCCCGACAGCACCCTGGTCGACACCCTGGCGCGCCAGGTCGCGGTGCGGCCCGGGCGCGCGGCCATACGGCGAGGCGAGCGCGTGCTGAGCTTTGCCGACCTGGACGCCGAGTCAGCCCGGCTGGCACAGGCCCTGCGCGCCATGGGCGTGATGCGCGGCGACCGCGTGGCCTGCCTCAGCCAGCACCACATCGAGTGCCTGCTCCTCACGCTGGCAGCGTGCCGCCTGGGGGCTGTGTGCATGCCCGTGAACTGGCGTCTGGCCCCCGACGAGATGGCGTACATCATCGACCACGGGCAGGCGTTGTTCCTGATGGCCGACGCCGCCTTCCTGGACGTGGTGCCGCGCGGGCAACTGCCCAGCCTGCGCCAGGTCGTCTGCACGCAGGGCGCACATGGCGGCGTGCCTGGGCTGGCGGCATGGATGGCGCCTTACCCGGCCGTGCTGCCGCCCGAGGCGCTGAGCCCGCACGATGACGCCCTGCAGTTGTACTCGTCGGGCACCACCGGGCGGCCCAAGGGAGTGGTGCTCACCCACCGGGGCCTGCTGTCGACCTGCGAGACCGTGGCACGCGACTGGCAGTTCGCAGCGGATGACGTCAACGGCAACCCCTTGCCGACCTTCCACGTCGCGGGCATGACCATGCTGCTGCTCACGGTCTGGGCAGGGGGGCAGACGGTGGCGTTTTCCACATTCGAGCCGGCCGAGTTCCTGGCCGCGATCGAACGCGACCGCATCACCCACGCGTTCCTGGTGCCGGCCATGCTGCTGTTCATGCTGCAGCAGCCTGGCGCCGAGGCCGCCAACAAGGGAGGGCTGCGCCTGATCGCTTACGGTGGCTCGCCGATCAGCGAGACGCTGCTCAAGCAGGCGATGGATGCGTTCCGGTGCGACTTCCTCCAGGTCTACGGCATGACCGAGGTGTCGGGTCCCATCAGCTTTCTCATGCCTGAGGACCACCGGGCGGCGCTGGCTGATCCGGCACGTACCGAGCAACTTCGTTCCGCCGGCAGGCCTGCTGGTGGCGCGCGGCTTCGCATCGTCGATCCCTTGAGCGCCGAGCCCGTGCCCGAGGGCGCCGTGGGCGAGATCTGGGTGGAGTCCGTGCGCAACCTCAAGGGCTATTGGCGCGACGAGGCGGCCACCGAGCGGGCATTTCCCGAAGGTCGCAGCGAGCCCGGAGGCTGGCTGCGCACGGGCGACGCCGGCTACCTGCGCGACGGCCTGCTCTACATCCACGACCGCATCAAGGACATGATCATCTCGGGTGGCGAGAACATCTACCCGGCCGAGGTCGAGAACGTGCTGGTGGCCCACCCCGACGTAGCCGATGGCGCCATCATCGGGGTGCCCGACGACACCTGGGGCGAGTCCGTCAAGGCCTGCGTGGTCCTGCGCCCGGGGACGAGCACCACCGCCGCAGACCTGATCGCCTTCATGCGCCAGCGCCTGGCGCACTTCAAGTGCCCGCGCAGCGTCGACTTTCATGTCGAGTTGCCACGCAACCCCAGCGGCAAGCTGCTCAAGCGGCTGCTGCGCGAACCCTACTGGCGCGAGCGCACGCGCGCCGTCAACTGAAGCTTGCCCGCCGTGCAGCCCGCCCGTCCCGCCCACCCTCGAAAAGGAGACATCATGAAATCGATTCCCCGCTCAACCGCCCTGTCATCTGCCTTGCTGCGCCGGCGTACCGTCCTGGGCGGTGCTGCGGGTGCAGGTGCCCTGGGACTTCTGGGCAGCCGCACCGCCTGGGCCAGCGAGGACTGGAAAGTCACCTCGGCAGCGCAGCCAGGCCTGCTGCGTGACCACCATGTGCGCATCACCGATGCGATCACAGGCGCCAGCGGCGGAGCCGTGAAGGCCGAGTTCCAGTTCGTCGCCAGCGAGCAGGAGGCCTTGCAGCAGGTCGTGCGCGGGCGCTTGCAGGTGGGGGTGATCTCGGTCCTCGGCCTGGCCTCCATCGCGCCGGAGCTGGCCGTCTTCGCGACCCCCTACCTCTGGGCCAGTCCGGCCGAAGGTGACGCCGTGCTCGACAGGCATGGCATGCGCCTGCTGGCCCCCATCCTGGATGCCAAGGGTCTGGTGCTGATCGGCATGACCGAGACCGGCTTCAACGACGTGATGAGCAAGACCCCCTTGCTCAGCCCCGCCGACGTCAAGGGACGCAAGATCCGGGTGTCGCCGGCCCCGTCGTCCCAGTTCTTCTGGGGGGCGCTGGGCGCCAATGGCGTGCAGTTGCCGCTGGGCGAGATGTTCCCTGGCCTGGAGCAGGGCCTGGTCGAGGGTGCCGACCTGCCCTTCGTGTACTACGTCACCACGCCGGCGGCCAAGAGTGCGCCGAATGTGACCCTGACGCGCCATACCCACCTGTTCAACGGCGTGTTCGTGAACAAGGCGTCCTGGAGCAAGCTCAGTGCGGCGCAGCAGCAGTCCATCCGCGCGGCCGTCCCGGCGTATGCCACGCTGCGCGGCGAGGTGCGGGCCTCGGAGGGGCCGCTGATGCAGAAGTTCGAGTCCGAGGGCGGCAAGGTTCACCGCATCACCGATGCGCAGCGCAAGGCCTGGTTCGACCTGGTGGCGCCGGGCCAGGTCGCCTATGTTGACAAGATGGGGCCGGCGGCCGTCGCGCTGTACCGGGAGATCCAGGCGGCCCGGCGCAGCCTGTGACGAGCGAAGACCTTCCAGCGCGGGCCGGATCTGCCATGCAAGCGTTTCTGCGCCGCCTGCAGGCGGCTGAGCAGGCGGTGGCCGTGGCGGCCATCCTCGCCTGCGCCGGCGCCCTCATTGCCGACCTGCTGGGGCGCGAGGTCTTCGGCCAGGGCCTGTTCGGTGCGCAGCGCGCAGCCGTGCACCTGAGCTTCGTGGCCGGCATGCTCGGCTTCGTGCTGGCCACCGGCAAGGGCGCACACCTGCGCGTCAAGGCCACCGATGCCTTGCTGCCTCGGCAGTGGGCGCCGGGCATCGAGCGCCTGGGCAGCCTGCTGTCGGCTGCGATCCTCGGCGCTCTGGCCTGGTACGCCACCCGGTTTGCACACCAGACCTTCACCGTGGGCGAGCGCTCGGTCACCTTGGGCATTCCGATCTGGCCGCTGCAGGCTGTCATGGTGTATGCCTTCGTCTCGGCCGGGCTGCGGCACCTGGCCTACGCATGGGCTCCGAACCTGCGCCCGGCGGAATCGGAGCAAGCATGAAACTCCTGTTGGGCGCCGCCCTGTTGTTCTGCCTGGCGCTGCTGCGCCAGCCGCTGCTGCTGATCCTGGCCGTCGGCACCGCGTTCGTGCATGTGGTGCTTGCGAACAGCAAGGTCGAGTACATGGTCCAGGACATCTGGTCGGCGCTGGACAAGGAGATCCTGCTGTCGATTCCGATGTTCCTGCTGGCCGGCGCGGTGATGACGCGCGGCAGCATCGCCGGCCGCCTGGTGCGCATCATGACCTCGCTCACGGCCCCCATCCCCGGCGGCCTGGGCGTGGCCACCGTCATGAGTTGCGCCTTGTTTGCGGCCATCTCGGGCTCCAGCATCGTCACGATGCTGGCGGTCGGAACCATGATGTTTCCCGCCTTGATCGCCGCAGGCTACCCACGGTCGTTCTCGATCGGGCTGATCTGCGCGGGCGGCACGCTGGGCATCATCATCCCGCCGTCCATCCCCATGATCCTCTTTGGCATCATGACGGAGACCTCCATCACCAAGCTGTTCATCGCGGGCGTGCTGCCGGGCTTGTTGCTGGCGGCCTTGCTGGGTGTGTACGCCTTCTGGACCAACCGCGACCGGCGGGGCCAGGCCTGGAGTGCGCGGGAGATCCTGCAGGCCCTGCGCGAGGGGCTGCCCGCCCTGGCCCTGCCGGTGCTGCTGCTGGGCGGCATCTACTCGGGCCACTTCACCCCCACCGAGGCCGCCGCTGCGGCGCTGGTCTATGCGCTGGCCATCGAGGGGCTGGTGTATCGGGAGGTCAGCCTCAAGGACTTCTACGGCATCGTCACCGAGACCGCTGTCACGCTGGGCATGCTGCTGCCTCTGGTGGCCTTTGCCACCAGCCTGAGCGTGGTGCTGGATTACGAGCGCGTGCCGCAGGCGCTGGTGGCGTGGGTGCAGACCTGGATCCACGACCGCTCCTCCTTCCTGCTGGCGGCCAACCTGCTGCTGCTGGTGGCCGGCTGCCTGATGGAGGTGGGCTCTGCCATCGTGATCCTGGCGCCCCTGCTCATGCCCATGGCCAAGGTCTACGGTGTCGACCCCGTCCACTTCGGCATCATCATGACGGTGAACCTCGAGATCGGCTACATCACGCCCCCAGTGGGCTTGAACCTGTTCGTGGCCATGGCGGCCTTCAAGGCGGGCTTCGTCGAGGTCTCGAAGGCGGCGCTGCCCTTCGTGCTGGTGATGCTGCTGGGGCTGTTCATCGTCAGTTCCTGGCCTGCCCTGACCCTGGCCTTGCTGCGCTGAGGCGCCAGGTTGAGGCTCGATGGCCGCCCCATTACCAGGTACCCCGACATGCCTTTTGAACCCAGCCCCCGCGTGAACGAGCTGCAGCATCAACTGCAGGACTTCATGGCGGCTCACGTGTACCCCAACGAAGCCCGCTACTTCGACGAGGCCGAGAAGCTCGGCCCCTGGTCGGTGCTGCCGGTGGTGGAGGAGCTCAAGCCCAAGGCGCGCGCGCTGGGGCTGTGGAACCTGTTCCTGCCGCAGCCCGCTCATGGTGCCGGCCTGAGCAACCTGGAGTACGCCCCGCTGTGCGAGACCATGGGGCGCTCGCTGCTGGCCCCGGAGGTCTTCAACTGCTCGGCCCCGGACACCGGCAACATGGAGGTGCTGGCCCGCTATGGCACGCCCGAGCAGCAGGCGCAGTGGCTCGAGCCGTTGCTGGCAGGCGAGATCCGTTCCTGTTTCGCCATGACCGAGCCGCAGGTCGCCTCGAGCGACGCCACCAACATCGAGAGCTCGATCCTGCGCGACGGTGACCATTACGTGATCAACGGCCACAAGTGGTACACGACCAATGCCACCCACCCGCGCTGCCGCATCGCCATCTTCATGGGCAAGTCCGATCCCGGCAACCCGGACCGGCACCGTCAGCAGTCCATGATCCTGGTGCCGATGGACACCCCCGGGGTGCGGGTGGTCAGGCCCCTGCCGGTGTTCGGCTTCTATGGCGTGCCCGACCGTGCCTCCGAGGTGATCTTCGAGAACGTGCGAGTGCCCGCCTCGCACATGCTGCTGGGCGAGGGCCGTGGCTTCGAGATCGCGCAGGGGCGGCTGGGCCCGGGGCGCATCCACCACTGCATGCGGCTGATCGGTTCGGCCGAACGAGCCCTGGAGCGGATGTGCCGGCGCACTCTGTCGCGCGTGGCCTTTGGCAAGCCGGTGGCCGACCAGGGGGTGACGCATGAGCGCATCGCCCAGTCCCGCATCATGATCGAGCAGGCCCGACTGCTGACGCTGCAGGCGGCGTGGCGCATGGACACCGTGGGCAACAAGGTGGCGCGCACCGAGATCGCGATGATCAAGGTGGCGGTGCCGCAGATGGCCTGCACCGTCATCGACTGGGCCATCCAGGCCCATGGCGGAGGTGGCACGAGCAACGACTTCGGATTGGCCAGCGCCTGGGCCATGAGCCGCGTGCTGAGGCTGGCCGACGGACCCGACGAGGTGCACCGCGAGCAGATCGCCAAGCTGGAGCTCAGGCGCTACCGCTGAAGGTCACGAGCGCCGGCCCATCCGGCCCAGGGGCAGATGTGCGAGCAGCAAGGACCGGTGAAGCAAAGGTGTTTGAATCGGGTGTTCCCCGGCCCTCGGCTGCTCATGCCGTTGATCCGACATCCCTGTTCTTGACCCTGCGTTTGCCTTGAGCTTGTCAAAGCACTTTGGCACGAAGGAAGAGGGCGAACCGTGCGAGTGGAACGGTGCCGGCTCGATGAGGCCTTCACGCGCTTGAACAGACGACCAAGGACCCCCCCATGCCCCCCATGCAATACCGCTCACTGGGCAAGAGCCCGCTCAATGTCTCGGCCCTGTGCCTGGGCACCATGATGTTTGCCGACCAGACCGACCTGGCCGAGGCGCGCAACATCCTGGCCCACGCCCGCGAACATGGCGTGAACTTCATCGACACGGCCGATATCTACTCGATGGGGCGCTGTGAGAGCCTGCTGGGTGAGCTGTTCAAGGACGGCTCGCGCCGCGACTGGGTGCTGGCCAGCAAGCTGGGCAACCGCATGGGCGCCGAGCCCAACCAGTCGCACTACTCGCGGCGCTGGGTCGAGCGCGCCTGCGAGGA
>CANHVY010000061.1 GCA_947464185.1 Burkholderiales bacterium | reverse complement strand
CTGCACGACCCTCCTTCGGCCATGGCACGCGCGGGGCAACCACCCCACTTCGATGCGGCCGCCCGCGTGGGCCTCGCACTCGATGCGCTGCGAACCCAGGGACGGCATGTATTCAGACTGGCGGGCGACGCGGGCTTGGCCCCGATCGCACGGGTTCACCAGGCCGACTACCTGGACTTTCTGCGGTCGGCCTGGGATCGCTGGCCGCGCGAGCGGTCAGCCGAGGTGGCCCTGCCCCAGTTCTGGCCGGTTCATGGCCGCCGCTCCGGCGGCGTGGGGGCACGTTTGCCAGGCTCGGTGGTGGCGCAACTCGGCTGGTTCGCGGGTGACGCGATCGCCCCTCTGATGGCCGGCACCTGGGAGGCTGCATACGAGTCTGCCCAGGTGGCGCTGACGGCGCAGCAAGCGATCAGCGATGGGGCCCGTTCGGCCTTGGCACTGTGTCGCCCACCTGGCCACCACGCGGGTGCGGCACGCCTGGCCGGCTACTGCTACCTCAACAACGCAGCCGTCGCCGCCCAAGCCTTCATCGACAGTGGCGTGCAGCGCGTGGCCCTGCTGGACATCGACTACCACCACGGCAACGGCACACAAGAGATCTTCTACGAACGTGCCGACGTGCAGGTGTGTTCCGTGCATGCCGACCCGCTGGACGACTATCCGTACTTCGTCGGCTATGCCGATGAGACAGGCGCGGGCGCGGGCGAAGGCTTCAACCTCAACTGCCCGTTGCCAGCCGGCAGCGGCTGGCCGGTCTGGCGCCAGGCGATGGAGGTCTGCTGTCAACGCATCTCCTCCTACGGCCCACAAGCGCTCGTGGTGTCGCTGGGTATCGACACGCACCGTGACGACCCCTCGGGCAGCTTCACGCTCGACAGTGGCCACTACGTGGATGTCGGGCGGCGTCTGGCCGCCCTCGGGCTGCCGACGCTCTTCGTTCTGGAGGGGGGCTATGCGCTCGAGGTGCTCGGGGCCAATGTGGCGAATGTGGTGGCGGGCTTCGAGGAAGCTGCGCGGTGATCGCCGACATCGAAGCCAGCCTGGCGGAGTTCGTCGCGATCCGTCGCGATCTGCACGCACACCCTGAACTTTGCTTTGCTGAGGAGCGTACGGCCTCCCAGGTCGCGGGGCTGCTGGAGCGTTGGGGAATTCCCGTCACCCGCGGGATCGGCCGCACCGGGGTCGTGGGTGTCATTCGCCGAGGCCAAGGCCAGCGAGCCATCGGACTGCGTGCCGACATGGACGCGTTGCCACTGCAGGAACACAACCGCTTTGCGCATGCCAGTCGCCACGAGGGCCGCATGCACGCTTGTGGGCACGACGGGCACACCGCCATGCTGCTGGCCGCCGCGCGGCACCTGGCCTTGCACGCAGAGTTCGACGGCACCGTGGTGCTGATCTTTCAGCCCGCTGAAGAGGGCGGCACCGGCGCGCTGGCGATGATGGAGGACGGCCTGTTCGACCGCTTCCCGGTCGATGCCGTCTTCGCCGCTCATAACTGGCCGGGCCTCCCGGTGGGCAGCTTTGCGGTCAGCCCGGGGCCGATGATGGCCTCATGCAACGAGTTCAGCATCGTGGTTCACGGCAAGGGCGCGCACGCTGCGATGCCGGATCAAGGTGTCGATGCCATCCAAGTGGCCTTCCAGATCGGCACAGCCTTGCAGACCATCGTGTCTCGCAACGTCAAGCCGACCGAGCCAGTCGTGCTGTCGGTCACCCAAGTGCACGCCGGAGACGCGCTGAACGTGCTGCCCGACAGCTGCGAACTGCGCGGCACGGTTCGCTGCTTCTCGATCGAGGCACGGGACTTCGTGGAGGCCCGCATGCGCGAGCTGGTCCAGCACATAGGCGCCGCTCACGGCGCGCGCTGCGAGATGCACTTCAAGTGCAACTGTCCGCCCACCACCAACCATCCCTTCGAGACCGCCTTTGTGCAGCGCGTGCTGCGTGACTTGGTGGGCGCCGGGAACGTGCGGCCCTTCGAGCCGACGATGAGTGCCGAGGACTTCAGCTTCATGCTGCAGGCCAAGGCGGGGTGCTACTTCATGATCGGCAACGGCGAAGGCGACCACCGGAGTGCCGGCCACGGGCTGGGCCCCTGCATGCTGCACAACCCCAGTTTCGACTTCAACGATGCGCTGATCCCCATTGGCGCAGCTGCGTGGGTGCGATTGGCCCAGGCCTGGCTGGCCGAGGAGAGAAAATGAGCAGGAAGCGGCCCACCCCCTGTGATCCCGCGCACCGACCGGCGTCTTTCAACCACCTGATCTCAACACGCCCATGAGCGAACCCAAGCCAGAGCCCCGCAGCATGCCAGCCCGGCCCGGTGCTGCGGTCCGGGCCTTGCGAGAGCAGCGCGGCTGGACGCTGGCCGATGTGAGCGAGCGCACAGGGCTGTCGGTTTCCACCCTGTCGAAGGTGGAGAACGACAAGATGTCGCTCACCTATGACAAGCTCTCCCGCATCAGCAAGGGCCTGGCGATCGACATCGGCCAACTCTTTGCCGCGGGCTCGGCTCCCCATGGTGCGGCGCCCTCATCGGTACGCGGGTTCTCCGGACGGCGCAGCGTATCCCGCAGTGGCGAAGGCAGTGTCATCGACACGCCCAACTACGGGCATGTCTACCCTGCCACGGAGCTGCTCAACAAGCAGATGGTGCCCATCTTCGGCCAGCCCAAGGCGCGTACGCTGGAGGAGTTTGGCGAGCTGCTGCGCCACAGCGGCGAAGAGTTCTCCGTGGTGCTGGAAGGCGCGGTGCTGTTCCACACCGAGTTGTACGCCCCAGTTCTGCTGCAGGCAGGCGACTCGGTCTACTTTGACAGCAGCATGGGACACGCCTACCTCCGTGTGGGCGACGGTCCGTGCCGGGTCCTGACCGTATGCTCCGATGCGGCTTCGCTCGCGGCGGCGGGATACCCTCCGCCTGTGGCTGAGCCCCAGGTCCAGCGTGCGCCAGCGTCACAAGAGGTTGCTGTGGCCGGTACACCTCCACCGGCCACCAAACCCAAGACCGCCAAGACCCGCAGGCCTTGAGTTCGCGAACCCGACGCCGGCCTCCAAGGGTCGGCAGTCCCGCCTCGTCTTAGACCGTGACGGTGCCGCGCATCATCTCCACGCACTGCCCGGCCAGCCACACACGCACACCGTCCTCGCCTCTTTGGGCGCCTGCGTACAGCACGCTGGGACGGCCGATCTCCGCGCCCATGTGCATCACGATGCGGTTGTTCGTCGCCTCATCGCGTTGCAGCACCAGGCCCGCCAGCGCCGCCGTGGCGCTGCCGCAGGCGGGATCCTCCGTCACCCCATAGAGCGGGCCGAAGACGCGAGACCGCAGTTGGTCGCCGTCCCGCGCGTACAGACACAGCATGAAGCGGCCTTGAGGCCCCAGCCAGCGATCTGCCACGGCACGGAAGGCGGAGGCGTCGGGGCCTGCACGCCCCAGCGCCTCCAGAGAGACTTCGGCGCACACGCAATCCAGTCCCACCGATGCAACGTCGGTAAGTCCGATGTCGGCGGCGACGAGTCTGGCGCAGGGCGCCAGGTCTGCGGCGCTGGGCGCGACGCCGAGCTTCAGGCTCTGGGGTGCCATCAACCTGCAGATCTTCAGTTCATCGCCGTCACGCTCGACGTCGATGTCCACAGGCCCGCTGCCCCCTTCGAAAACCAGGCGACCCTGCTGGTCCCGCCCCTGCAGGGCCAGGACCCAGGCAGTGCCGATGTTCGGATGCCCGGCGAAGCCGATCTCTGCCGAAGGCGTGAAGATGCGGACCTTGGCGGTGTGACGGGCGTCCTCAGGCGGCAGCACGAACGTGGTTTCGCTGAGGTTGAACTCGCCGGCCAGGGCCTGCATGGTGGAGGTGTCAAGCCCTCGTGCATCGGGGAACACCGCCAGGGGGTTGCCTCCGAAGGGCCGGTCCGTGAACACGTCCAGCGTGATGAATTCATAGGCGCTTGCCATCACACGCCCCCCTGCCGCTGGTCGGCGCTCAACCGTTGCGTGGCTCTGGACATGGCGCGATGCAGCATCTCGGCGATCTGATCGGCATCGCTTCGGGTCAGCATCAAGGGTGGCGAAATGCCCACAATGTCGTTCACGGGCAGAGGCCTGGCCAGCAGGCCTTCCTCCATAGCCAATGACGCCACCTGCGCCGAGAACTTGAGTGACGGGTCGAGCCGGCGCTGCGGTGGGCCTTCAGCCACAAACTCCACGGCCTGAAGCAGGCCTGCACCGCGAATGTCGCCCACCAGGGGGTGTCCTGCCAGTCTCTGCCGCAACTGCTGCTGCAGATAGGCGCCGACCTCGGCTGAGTTGGCGCACAGCCCTTCCTCTTCGATGATGCGGATGTTGGCCAGGGCCGCGGCGGCGCCGAGCGGATGGGCCGAATAGGTGTAGCCGTGCGCGAAGAAGCCGTGGGTCTTGGCGCCGTCCTGCAAGGCCTGCCAGACCTTGGGCCCGACCAGGGAGGCGGACACCGGCGCGTAGCCGCTGCTCAAACCCTTGGCCAGCGTCAGGAGGTCCGGCTCGATGCCGTATCCGTCGATGGCCAGCATGTGACCCACGCGACCGAAGGCGGTGATCACCTCGTCAGCGATCAGCAATACCTCGTACTTGCGCAACACCGCCTGTACGGCAGCCCAATACCCGGCCGGTGGCGGCAGGATGCCGCCTGAGCCGACCACGGGCTCGGCGATGAACGCACCCACCGTCTCAGGGCCTTCCTGCAGGATCAGCTGCTCGAGCTCATCGGCGCAGCGCTGCGAGAACGCCTGCGGGTCGGTTTCCGGGCCCCAGAAGGCGTCAGGCGCCAAGGTGTGCTTGACCAGTGCAAAGGGCAGATCGAAACCGCTGTGGTAGTTCGGCAAACCCGTCAGGCTGGCCGTCATCGTGGTGGCGCCGTGATAGCCCCGGTAGCGCGCGATGATCTTCTTCTTCTGCGGCTTGCCGATAACGTTGTGGTAATACCAGACGAGCTTGATTTGCGTCTCGTTGGCGTCGGACCCGGACAAGCCGAAGAAGGCGCGCTTCATGCGACCGCCGGTCAGCTCCAGCAGCTTGTCGGCCAGCAGGATGGCTTTCGGGTGGGAAGCGCCCGCGAAGATGTGGTAGTAGGGAAGTTCGGCGGCCTGTTGCGAGATGGCGTCGACGATCTGCTGCCGGCCGTAGCCCACGTTCACGCAGTACATCCCCGACATTCCATCGATCACCGATCGGCCATGAGCGTCCGTGACGCGGATGCCCGAAGCACTTTGCACGATGCGTTGCCCCGGCACCCGACCCGCCGCAAAGTCGTCGGCTCTGGTGAAGGGGTGCAGAAGGGATGCGCGGTCGAGCTGCTCGAGCGACTGGACGGTTGCGCTGCTCTCATTTGCCATGTTTGTCACTGATGAAAATTGGGTTGCTGTTTTGGAAATATAGCGCTCTGAGCGCCTCTGTGTCTACGACTGGCTGCTCGTGAAGCCTCCCATGTTGCGTCGATTTTGGGTCCTTGAGCAGGTTAGAGTTTTCCAGAATAGATAGTTGCTTGACTTAACGGAAAGTTTTCGCTGACACTGTGTCACCTACGAAAGGAGAAACGCACATGGCCCGAATCGCTCTCCGTCCCCGTCATTCCCAGGTCGTGCTGGCCATCGCCGTGCTGGCCGCATGGTCAGCCAGCGCCCAGCAGGCCACGCCCGCGGCGACCGGCGGTGTCCAGGCCGCAGCTGACGGCAGCAATGCCCAGCGCGTGGAAGTCACCGCGCTGAAGGCGCGCCAGAGCCTCCAGGAAGTCGCGGCCTCCGTGACCGCGCTGACGGCTGAAGACCTGGCGCGGTCAGGCCTGGTGAATGCGGCCGACCTGCAGCAGAAGGTACCGGGTCTGAGCTTGTCCTCTGGCGGACGCGAGACCAACCTGGCCATTCGCGGCGTTTCCAACAACGTCCGCAGCATCGGTGCAGACCCATCGAACGCCGTGCACATCGATGGTGTTTACCTGCCACGGTCCAGCATGGTGTTGACCGAACTCTTCGACCTTCAGCGCGTGGAAGTGCTCAAGGGCCCGGAAGGAACGCTGTACGGCCGCAACGCAACGGGCGGGGCCATCAACGTGGTGACGCGCGCACCCACGGCCAAG
Source organism: Burkholderiales bacterium (assembly GCA_947464185.1). Taxonomy (GTDB): domain Bacteria; phylum Pseudomonadota; class Gammaproteobacteria; order Burkholderiales; family Burkholderiaceae_C; genus Rubrivivax. Next base: position 11,335 of record CANHVY010000061.1, on the reverse strand, counting down.
CCGGGTGCCGAGGGCTTCGTCGGGTTCGGCTCGCTGGGGCTGCGCCGCACGCAGCTGGCTGCTGGAGGCGGCACCCAAGACCTCGCTGGGCGCATCGCGGTGGCCTACACGAAGGACGATGGCTACACGCGCAACCTGAGCACCGGCTCAGGCCTGGACACCAACGACTTCCAAGCCTTTCGCGGCAAGGTGCGCATCGCCTTGGGCGCGAAAGCCGATCTCACCTTGCTGGCCCAGGCGTCTGATGACAAGGGCACCATCGGTTATGGCGTGTCCACCGACACCGCGGTCACAGGACCGCTCTACCCCTACTCCCTGGGTGACCCGGACTACCGCCTGACGGCGAAGGACCACCGTACCGACGCCCGCAACATTCGACTCGATTCGCCCGTCACCAGTTCGCGCAAGACGCGCGTGCTGGCGGCCACCGTCAATTGGGATCTGGGGGCTGTCGGCTTCAAGTCCATCACCGGGTCCACCAGTTTCAAGAGCGGCGACCGCAACGACGTCGATTGGACCGGTGCACAACTGGAGACGCAGGACACCACCACCGATGTCAAGTCGCTGTCCCAGGAGTTCCAGCTCTACAGCCAAGGTGACGGGCCCCTGGAGTGGACTGCGGGCGTGTTCCTCTACCGCGACAAGGGCACCGAGACGCTGGACTGGCTGTTGTATGGCCCGGTCAACTGCGGCGCGCCGGGCAGCTGCGCCTTCGCCCGTCAGACCGTTGCCAGCAAGGGTCGTTCAGAGGCCGTTTTTGGCCAAGTGACCTACCGACTCTCGCGCGAGTGGTCGGGCCTGCTGGGTGCTCGCTACAGCCGCGACACCAAGGAAGGCGATGCCACGAACCGGCGGTCGGGGGCGAGCTTCAGCGGGGACGTCAGCTTCTCATCCTTCACGCCGAAGGCACAGCTGCAGTGGACGCCCTCCAAGGGGCTCATGGCGTACGGCGGCGTGTCCAAAGGCTTCAAGAGCGGTGGGTTCAACTTTGGGCGGGCTGGGATCGAGAAGTTCGAGCCTGAAAGCATCGTTGCCACCGAAGTGGGCGTGCGCAGCACCTCCATGGGCGGCAAGCTGTCGCTCAACGCGTCGGCCTTCAACTACGACTACAAGGATCTGCAACTGCGCACGGCCGTGCTAGACGCGGTGTCGGGCAACTTCGTCGTCAGCGTCAACAACGCTTCCAAGGCGAAGGTCAAGGGCATCGAACTCGGGGCCGATCTTGCACTGGGTGCCGGCTTGAGCACGGGTTTCTCGGCGGCCTACATCGACAGCGAACTGCTGAACTATGTGTCGCCGTCCACGCGCAAGAACCTCAGCGGCTTGCCCCTGCCGCTGACGCCCAAGTCCAGTGGCTCCGTGTGGCTTGACCACACCACATCGGTGGCCGGCGGCCGGCTGCTCAGCCACCTGGAGTACAACTTCCGCAGCAGCGTGATCTTCCCCTTGACGCTGGACCAGACCAACAAGGCAGGCGAAGCCTACGGTCTGGTGAACGCGTCAGTGCGCTGGACGGCTCCGAAGGACGCCTGGTACGTGCAGGCCGGCGTATTGAACGCCACCGACAAGCTCTACCGCACCATGCGTGCCGACTACATCTTCGGCGGTGTGGTCGAGAGCTTCGGGGCTCCGCGTACCTACGAGGTCCGGCTGGGCTTCAAGTACTGATGGGGGCGGCGGGCTGGCGTCGCGACCTTCACGTCGCCAGCGCCTGCCCCAGCTGGTCAACCTTCATGCCCTTGATGGACAAGGTCACCGCATGACCGAGCCCTTGGTGCATGAGGCCACCGACCCGCATGGCATCCACCTGGATGCGGTGCCGGTGGATGTTGAACAGGTGCGCTCGCTGCCGGGCGACCACATGCAACGCCTGCTGCCTCCTCCGCAGACGGTGCTGATGAACGCCTATCCGGCTGGCGACCCGAGCTGGCTGCAGATCGATTCCACCTATCCCGAACAGATGAGGCAGCGCTTGGCGCTGCTGGCAACACGGCGCACCTGGGTGGTCGACCGGCTGGATTCAGAGACGGTCTTGCTGGCCGAGACCGAGTTGCGTGACCGCGTTGTCCAGTGGCTCACGACTGAACATCCGCGTGCCTTCACCCAGCAAGGCGATCACGTGACTTGTCACCTGACCGGGGTGGTCGTCGACGTCGGGCCGCAGGGTGCGCAGCCGATGGTTGCCGTGGCGGCGCTGGCCACCGAGGACTTCTTGCTCATGCTGCCGGCAGAGGCGGGCGCGCAAGGCCAGGTCAGCTATCGCCTGATGAGTGGCGCGCTGCTGTTTCCAAACGGCTGGTCGTTGCGCAGTTGCTTCGATCGGCCTGACCCGGGGCCCCTTGACGAAGGGCTGCGCGAGCAGTGGGAACGGGACCGCCAGTTGAGCCAGCACCGCGCGCGGCTGGGCCGGTCGACGCGGGAGATCCACCAAGGCGAGGTGCCGCAGTACGAGGCTCACCTCGCCACATCGGTAGACCGTGCGTTTCATGCCATGCGGCCTGAGCGCGTGGTCTGGAGGCGAAACTGGGGCCCCCACCTGTCGCCAAGGCTGTTCCGCCATGCCGATGCGCTGGACGATGTCCCACCGATGACGCCTGAGCGGCTGCTGGAACAAGGCTTCATCCGGTCCGAGCACCAGACGCTGGTGAAGCTGCCGCGCACTGCTGCGATCGCGTTCGGCCTGAAGACCTACCTGTGGCCCATGCGGGACATGTTGGCGGATTCGCAGGTCCGCAGCGCCCTTGAAATCGCGGCACAGCGCACGTGGCCCGAGACGCGCGAGTACATGAAGGGTCGCCACGAAGCCCTGATGGCCTTGCTGGGGACGCCGGATCAAAGCAACGCGCCATCGAGCCCGGCTGGCCGGGCAGTGCCTCAGGTCCCGCCCACGTAGGGGTTGGTGCGGCGCTCGCGCCCGAAGGTGCTCTCCGGCCCATGGCCGGGGATGAACACCGTGTCGTCGCCCATGGGCCACAGGCGTTGCGTGATGCTGGCGATCAGCGTGTCGTGGTCGCCCTGCGGAAAGTCCGTCCGGCCGATGCTGCCGGCAAACAGCACATCGCCCACGAAGGCCCGTTTGGCCTCGGCGCTGTGAAACACCACATGCCCGGGCGTGTGCCCGGGGCAGTGGCGCACGGTCAGAGCGCACTCGCCCAACGTGACGGTGTCGCCATCGGCCAGCCAGCGTGTGGGCGTGAAGGGCTCGGCCGGCGGAAAGCCGAACATGCGGCTTTGCTGCGGCAGGCCGTCGATCCAGAACTGGTCCCCCGGGTGCGGGCCGATGATCGGCAGGCCATCCTCGCGCGCCAGCGTGCCGGTGCCGCCGGCATGGTCGATGTGGGCGTGGGTAAGCCAGATGGCACGCAGCTTCACGCCGTGCCGCTTCGCGGCTTCGCGCAGGCGCGGCAACTCACCGCCGGGGTCGATCAGCGCGCCCTCCATGGTGCGGTCGCACCAGACCAGCGAGCAGTTCTGGGCAAAGGGTGTGACGGGCAGGGTTTCGTAGCGCAGCATCGGTCGGGATGATAGGTCGAGATCAGCTTGAGGCCCCTCAAGCTCACCGGGCAGCATCTGCCTAGAGTGCTTTCATCGCGCGGCGCGGGCCAGGTCCGCCGTCCGCAAAGACAGTGGCTTTTAGCACCAAGGGTGGCACTTGATCCAATCCGCAACCAAGGCGCGGGTGAACGGCGGCGGTGTGCGCCGGCCCTCGAGAAACCTGTTCGACGATGCGCCCGTCAGCCTGTTCACGGTGGACCGGCGGCTGGTGGTGCGTCGGGCCAACGAGCAGGCGCGGCGTCTTCTGGGGGTGCACCGGCGCAGCGCCGCAGTCGGCCGGCGCCTGCTGGATGAGTTGGACGACGCAACAGGTCAGCGGCTCCTGACCGCCTTGTCTTCGCTCGCGCCGGCCGACGGCATGTCGATGGGGGAGGTGCGCTGGAAGCGCAACCCGGGTGATCCGCGGGTGGTGCGCGTTGAAGCCCGCGCCAACCCCAAGGGCGACGACGTGCTGCTGGCCTTCATCGACGTGACCGATGCACGTGCCCAGGCTGACAGCGCCGAGCACCGCGCGCAGCACGATGGGCTGACCGGCCTGCCCAACCGCTCGGCCGTCCTGGACCGTCTGGTTCAGGGCCTGGACGCTGCGCGCGCAGGCCCATGGCGTCTGGCGGTGATGTTCGTGGACCTGGACCACTTCAAGGAGCTCAATGACTCGCTGGGCCACGAGGCCGGCGATGGCTTGCTGTGTGAGGTGGCCCAGCGCCTGCGCACGGCGCTGGAGGGACGGTCGGTGGCCGCACGCCTGGGCGGCGACGAGTTCCTGGTGCTGGTGCCCACCTTGCTGCCGGCGGACGACCCGGTGGCGCTGGCCGATCAGCTGCTGGCCCGCCTGGGGCAGCCGCTGGAGCTGGCCGGCAAGCTGCTTCGCCCCTCGGCCAGTGTGGGGGTGAGCCTGTTCCCGGACGATGGCAATGATGCGAAGACCCTGCTGCGCCTGGCTGACCTGGCCCTGTACCGCGCCAAGCAGGACGGGCGCAACGCCGTGCGCTTCTACGAGGCGGGCATGGACGCTGACGCGCAGCGCCGACCGCGCCTGCGCACGGAGCTGGAGCAGGCGCTGGCGCACAGCGAGCTGTGTCTGCACTACCAGCCCCAGTTGGAGCTGGCCACGGGCCGCATCGCCGGCATGGGCGCCTTGCTGCGCTGGAACCACCCGCAGGAGGGCCTGGTATCCCCGGAGCGCTTCGTTCCGCTGGCGGAGGAGACGGGCCTGATCCACCCCATCGGCGAGTGGGCGCTGCAGACGGCCGTGACCCAGTTGCACCGGTGGCGTGAGCGTGGCCTGGAGCAGCTGCGCCTGTCGATCAAGGTCTCACCACGGCAACTGGAGCAGCCCGGGCTCGACACCCTGGTGGGCGAACTCATCCAGCGCAAGGGCCTGCCGCCGCGCCTGCTGCAGCTGCAGGTGGCCGAATCCGCGCTGGCCGCAGGATCGTCAAGGGTCTTCGACGCCCTGGAGTCCCTGCGCCGCGTGGGCGTGAGCCTGGCGCTGGACCGCTTTGGCACAGGGGCTTCCAGCCTGGCCCATCTGTCGCGGGTGATGCCCGATGCCGTGCGGGTGGACCGCAGCCTGGTGGCGCGGCTTCCTGACGCACCCGATGGGCGGGCCCTGGTGAAGGCCATCGTGGCGATGGCCCGGCCGCTGGGTCTGAAGGTGCTGGCCGACGGCGTGGAGACGGAAGTCCAGAAGGACTTCCTCAAAGACATCGGCGTGGACGAGATCGAGGGTCGCATCACGGGCGTGCCCATGCCCGCGGGGGATGCCACCCGCCACCTGCTCGGAGTGCTCGACCCCTTGCGGTGTTGACCTCTTCAGTCTCAAGGCCTCTATGCTGGCTCATCTGTTGAGCTACTGACTGGCGACACTGGCTGGGCCGGGAGCGTCCCGGTGCTCCTCCAGGACCATGCCATGTCGCAGATCGCCCTCCCGCTTGATGCCAGCCCCGAAGCCCCCGCTGCGCTGCCTGAAGGCACGCAGCGCGCGTTGCAGCGCGCGCGGCTCCCGCAGGCCACTTCGTGCCAAGCCCAGGCGGATGCGGCCTTCTTGTCCGCAGGCTTCGAGACTGAGGGCTTTCGAATCGGGTGGGAGCATGCCCGCTACCTGAGCACGCCGCCCGCCGATCACCTGCACGCCGGGCACCCCGTACGCCAGGGTTGGGAGGCTGGGCGAGCGGCTTTCGCCGGCCGTACGCTGACCTTCACCCGCGCCGTTCGGCTGTGGCTGGCACTGCGTCTGCAGTCCTGGCTGCGCTGTTGCACCTTCGACGAGCTGTGGGTGACGCCGCGGTTCGTGGCGCGGATCGACGTCGCCTGCTGCCCTGTCACCCAGGTGGCGCTGACGCACAACCCAACCGGTGCAGAGAGCGCAACGGATGCGGTGCTGATGCCGCTGCATGAGGGCGCGGGCAGTGTGGCGGGCAACCTGGTGGTGGTGAGCCGGCAGGTGGCACAGGCACGGGCTGCGCTGAACCCCGAGGACATGGGGCGCACCGTGCAGCGCCTGGCCGCAGGCGAGTCGTCATCGGTGGCCGGAATGGAACTCCCCGCCTGGCGCCGATTGCAGGCGCTCACCAACCTGGCCACCCCGCTGGCCCACGATCAGGCGGCCGCGCAGCCGCTGCATGTCCTGCCGCCGCCGCGGGTGCGCCTGCTCAACCCGGTGCAGGGCTTGCAGGCGGTGCTGACGATGGTGTTCACCGGGCCCGGCTATGCGCGCCAGCTCACCGACCTGGGCGCGTTCATGCCCCACGCGCAGGCTCGCCGCGCCTACTTCCTGTTCATGAACGCGATGCTGGCACGCCGGCTGTCGGCCCGCGGCGCCGTGCCGCCAGCACTGGTGCGTCATGCCCTGGAACAGGCCTGGAGCCACCCGCTGGTGCAGCAACGCTGGCAGTCCCTGGCTCAGGTGATCACGCCTGCGCAGGCCGAGCGTGTGTTGCGCCTGGTCGCGCAGCGAGGGGACGGCAGTCTGGGTGTTCCGGGGGCAACAGCTCCTGCAGGCACTGTGGGCAGCGCTGTTGGCGCGAAGAGCCTCGCCTGGCGGTGGATGGACGCGTCAGCGGCCACCGACGGCTGGGCCCCTGCGGCCTGTTCGCCGGCCCGCACGCGGTAGCGCGTGAACTTTCCCGGAAGCTTGCGGGCCCCCACCACGCCGGGAAGCCCACCACAGGCGGTTCGGGTGTGTAGCATCCGGTGCATGATGGCGGCTTTGCATATGCCCGCCCTAGACCGACCATGACACCGTCCGTCACTTCACCCAACACCGCTCGCCCCTTTCACGGCACCGACCTTAGCGCTGCCGATTTCAACCGCCGAGGCGAGGGGCGCCTGCCTGGGCACCTGGGCATCGTCGTCGACGCCGTCACCCCTGACGAGGTGTGCATGCACCTGCCGGTGGCGCCGCACCTGCTGGCGCCCAACGGATTCATGCACGCTGGCGCGCTGGTGAGCTTGGCCGACACGGCTGCGGGCTACGGCTGCGTGGCCAACCTGCCCGCGAAAGCCAACGGCTTCACCACCATCGAACTGAAATCCAACCATTTCGCCACCGCGCTGGACGGCCATCTGGACTGCAGCGCCAGGCCCGCGCACCTGGGCCGCACCACCCAGGTGTGGGATGCCACCGTCACCCACCGCGAAAGCGGCCGCACGCTGGCGCTGTTTCGCTGCACGCAGATGGTGCTGTATCCCAAGGAGTGAGGCCCCGATGCCACCCGTGAAGCGGCTCTGCCCGGTGGCTACCGGGCGCCGTCCGTGACCAGCCGTTCCTTGACCTCCCGCTTCAGGATCTTGCCGTAGCCGGACTTCGGCAGCTCGGCCCAGAAGTGCCAGCGCTGCGGCCAGCGATAGCGGGCGCTGCGGCCCTCCAGGTGGGCCCGCAGGGCGTGCTCGTCCAGAGCCTCGAAGCCCGCGCGGCGCACCACCACGGCCGCGCCGATCTCGCCCCACTTCGCATCCGGCAGCCCCACGATGGCCACCTCGGCCACGCCCGGGTGGGTGAGCAGCACCTCTTCCACCTCGCGCGGGTAGACGTTGGAGCCGCCGCAGATGTACATGTCGGATTCACGCCCGGTGATGCTCAGCAGGCCGCGTGCGTCCAGGCGCCCTAGGTCGCCGGTGTGGAACCAGCCGCCGCGCAGCGCCTTGGCCGTGGCCTCGGGGTTGTCGTGGTAGCCGGCGAAGACGGCCGGGCCGCGGCAGCAGATCTCGCCGATCTCGCCCAAGGGCACGGGCACCCCTGAAGCGTCCAGCACCGCCACCTCCATGCCCGTGCGTGGCCGGCCGCAGGAGCCCACGTTCGCATCAGGATGCGCGTCGTCGGCATGGTGCATGTGACGCGGCAGCACCGTGATGCAGCCCGTCACCTCGCCCAGGCCGAAGTACTGCACCAGCACCGGCCCGAGCTTGCGCAGCGCGAGTTGCTGGTCGGCGCGGTACATGGGCGCGCCGGCGTAGATCAGGAACTTCAGCGACGAATGATCGAACTCGTCGACCGCCGGGTGCTCCACCAGCAGCTTGACGATGGTGGGCACGGTGAAGAGGTTGGTCACGCGGTGGCGCTCGATGAGCTCCCACACCACGGCTGGGTCCATCTTCTCGCCTTCCAGCAGCACGGTGGGCGCGCCGCGCGCCACGTTCAGAAGGGCATGGATGCCCGCGCCGTGCGACAGCGGCGCCACGGCGATGGAGCAGTCGCGCTCGTCGGTGCCGGGGATCAGGTCGGCCAGGTGGTTGGTGACGACGAAGGCCATCTGGCCATGCGTCAGGATGCCGGCCTTGGGCCGGCCCGTGGTGCCCGAGGTGTAGAAGAACCACAGCGGGTCGTCGTGGGTGACGACTTCATGCGCCGCGGCGCTGGAGCTGGCCGCCTGCAGGTGCCGCGCCACCAGGTCTTCGTACGCCAGTTCACCCTCGCGCGGGCTCCCGATGGCGATGACGTGGCGCAGGGCCGGTGCAGCGGCCCGCGCGGCGTCCACGTGCGCGGGAAACGCGTCTTCCGCGATCATGGCCACCGCCCCACTGGACGACGCGAGATAGGCCACCTCTGGCGGCGCCAAGCGGAAGTTCGTGGGCACCCACACGCAGCCCAGCCGGAAGGCCACCCAGCAACTCTCGAACATCGCGCGGTGGTTGCGCGAGTGCACGAGGATGCGGTCACCCTTCTTCAGGCCCAGCGCCCGCAGTGCCGCCGTCATGGCCGCCACGCGCTGTTCGATCTCACGCCAAGTCGAGCACGCCTCGCCCTGGATCAGCCCGGCGCGCTCAGGAAAGAGTTGCGCCGTGTGGGTGAGCAGGCGGGCGAGGTTGCTGGTCTGGGCGGGGTTCATGGGGTGAGATTCATGGGGCGGGCCCTCAGGAGGCGCTCAGCGAATTTTCAGAACCGGGGGCTGAGGGCCTGCGGTTCACGGTCTTCAAGCCGCCTCCAGCACGCTCAGGTAGTTCGCCACGGCCGAGCCGCCCATGTTGAAGACGGCGCCGAGCCTGGCCCCCTCCACTTGCATGCCACCCGCGGTGCGCGACAGTTGCATGGCGGCCATGACGTGCTGCGACACGCCCGTGGCGCCGATCGGGTGGCCCTTGGATTTCAGGCCGCCGGAGGGGTTGACGGGCAGGGCACCGGCCTTTCGCGTGCTGCCGTCCAGGGCCGGCCGGGCGCCTTCTCCGCGGGGGGCCAGGCCCATGGCCTCGTAGTGCAGCAGCTCTGCGATGGTGAAGCAGTCGTGCAGCTCGATGAAGCTCAGGTCCGACAGCGCTGCGCCGGCGGCGGCCAGGCCCTGCTGCCAGGCGCGCGCCGAGCCCTCGAACCACGTGGGGTCGCGCCGCGACATGGGCATGAAATCGTTGACCTGGGTGCGCGAGCGCCAGCGGATGGGGGGCACCTTGGCGCGCGGGTTCGGCTCCATGCTCAGCACCAGCGCCGCAGCGCCGTCGGACACCAGCGAGCAGTCCGAGCGCTTGAGCGGCCCGGCGACGAAGGGGTTCTTCTCCGAGGGCGTGCGGCAGAAGTCGAAGCCGAAGTCACGCCGCATGTGGGCATAGGGGTTACCCATGCCGTGGTGGTGGTTCTTGGCGGCGATGGCGGCCAGGGCATCGGCCGGGTCGCCATAGCGCCGGCCGTACTCGGTGGTGATCTGCCCGAACACCCCGGCAAAGCCGGCAGGCGTGGCGGCCTCTTCCTTCACGTACGAGCAGCGCAGCAGCGTGGCCGAGACCTCGGGCGTAGCCAGGCCGTTCATCTTCTCCATGCCGATGACGAGCGCCCGCTTCATGCGGCCGGACTTCAGTGCGTCCACCGCCGCCCAGATGGCCGCCGAGCCCGTGGCGCAGGCGTTCTCGCAGCGCACGGCCGGGGTGTGGCGAAACGCCGGAATGGCCACCGCCGGCAGCGCGGCGGTGAAGTCCTGCGGCACGAAGCCGGCGTTGAAGTGGCCGACGAAGAGGCCGTCGATGTCCTCGGGCGCCAGCCCCGCACTGTCAAGTGCCGGCAGCGCCGCGTCGCGGATCAGTTGCTCCAGGTCGACGGCGTCGAGCTTGCCAAAGGGCGTGTGGCCCCAGCCGGTGATGAGCGGGTCGTGGTTCATGGGGGGAGGGGAGTGTGGGCGGTGAGATTGGAAGGAGAGCGTGATTTCAGCACTGATCCGGTTGGCCCGGGCGCTGCGGCTTGCGGCTGCGGCGCTGCGCACCAGCCCATCGGCGCTGGGCGCGACCTACCGCCGCATATGTGGCCGAATGGACAAGGCCAAGGCGGTCACGGCTGCTGCGCACCAACTGGCGCGGCTGACCTACAGCATGCTTACCAAGGGCGAGGAATACACCAATCAAGGTCAGGCCTACTGCGAAGAGCGCTACCGCCATCGCGTGCTGCACACCCTGAACAGACGGGCGCAGCAGTTGGGCATGACGCTGGTGCCGACCGCGCCAGTGGCGCAGGCGGCTTGAAGAATCCCCTGTGCGTCAGTCACTTGCGGGGAGTTTCTTGAGAGGCCTCAGCGAACCAGCACATACGTGCAGGGCTTCAGATTGACGAGTGCCTTCTCCAGAGCGGGGACCAGTTCCAGCAGAGCGGGGAGTTCGTTGGACGCCGCGTCAAGAACGAGCACGGCGAGCGGCAGGCTCGACGGGTTCTGCTGATACGGCAGGTTCTTGTCGACGGTGACGAACGCGTCGAAGCTCGCTGCGGCGAGCGCCAGAAGCTTGCCGTTCTTGACGCCAGACCACCCCTGGAGAACGACGGTTGATACCTCATGGCGCGGCAACGCCTTCTTCAAGCGCGCCGGAACGCACTCATCAAGCAGCAGACGCATCGGCAGCCAAGCGCTCGCGGGCGACTTCAAGCACGGCTACCGCACGCTCCCGGCTCACGCTCGGGAAGTCTTCCAGGAAGTCCTCGAGCGAAGAAGAACCTTCCAGGTAGTCGAACAGGTTCTTCACAGGCACGCGGGTGCCCGCGAAGCAGAGCGCCCCGCTCATGACTTCGGGGTCGCGCGTGACAAGGGGCGTGTCCATGTGTGCCTCCGTTCGGGGAGTCTAGCGCCAGCCGTAGCGGGGCAGGTTGACGGGAATACGAAGGGACTCCCCCTCCGGCCCACTTCGCCGCAAGATGGGAGGTTGAATGAATACCGCTATCCAATGAGAACAGCCTTCTTGGCTGTTGACACGATGGGGAGTCCCTTTAAGGGGTTAGGCATCCCCGCGGTCACACCACAAGGTCTGCCAAGCATTGCTGAATCATGGCCATGGCAGCCTTTGTGTCAGTGAGTGCTGCCTCGGCCTCCTG
>CANHVY010000060.1 GCA_947464185.1 Burkholderiales bacterium | reverse complement strand
GGGAAGGTCTGAAAAAGTGACGTACAGGTCTGGTACTGCACAAGTCGCGATGAAATCGTCGCTTCTTGTCGGAATCGGTACTCGCACACCCTTGATTCGACCCTTTCGAGTCTCGAATCGCTCCATTTCAGGCCCCAATCGCCGCTTTTGGACGGACCACTCCATCCAGTGCCAGCAGTTTTCGACGCGCCATCCACAGGTTGGACAACGCGAACAGCGTCTTCAGCTGCGCCGTGTTCTTGACCAGTCCCCGGTAGCGGACCTTCACGTGCCCGAACTGCTGCTTGATCACCCGAAACTGGTGCTCCACCTTGGCTCGGATGCTGGCCTTGATCTTCTCGACTTGCTCGGTGAGTTGCCCGCTGGCCTTGGTCTTGTCCAGCGCCCGGCGTTTGCCCGGTCGCATGGCCACGTGCCAGGTGGTGCCCTCACGGGCGTCGGGTCGCTTGTGGGCACCTTGGTAGCCGGCGTCAGCGAAGACGTCCGTTTCCTGGCCATGCAGCAAGCTGTTGCCCTCGACCACGTCGTTGACGTTGGCCGCCGTGCCGCGCACGGTGTGCACCATGCCCGAGTCAGCATCCACCCCGATGTGGGCCTTCATCCCGAAGTGCCATTGGTTGCCCTTCTTGGTCTGGTGCATGTCGGGATCGCGTTCACCGGTCTTGTTCTTGGTGGAGCTCGGCGCTGCGATCAGCGTGGCGTCCACGACCGTGCCAGCCTTGAGCATCAGGCCCTTGCGCTGCAGCAGTTCGTTGACGGTTGCAAGAATCTGATCGGCCAGCTTGTGCTTCTCCAACAGATGACGAAACCGCAGGATCGTGGACTCATCAGGCAGCCGATCACCCAAGCTCAGACCTGCAAACTCCCGAAACAGCGGCACGTCGTGCAGCGCCTCTTCCATCGCCGGGTCGCTCAGCGTGAACCACTGCTGCATGAAGTGGATGCGCAGCATCGTCAGCACCGCAAACGGCGGACGGCCTGTCTTGCTCTCACGGGTGTACGGCGACACCACCGCTACCAGGTCACCCCACGGCATCACGCGGTCCATCTGAGACAGAAACTCGCGCTTGCGCGTGCGCTTGGTGCTCAGGTTCAGGCCAAGGTCAGTCTGTTGCATGGGTCAGATCGTCGCTTCAACTTCACGCCCCGGCAAGCACGTTTGCCCGGGGGTTTTGCAGACCTTCCCTAAGAAGATTTAGATTGTCTACATCTCAGGTGGCTGGCAAGCTGTCTGCTTCATGCTGCAGAACCTGGACACCTCGGCCGCTTTCGGCACCTTTTCGCAGGGCATGGCCTTGGGGCTGGGGCTGATCGTGGCCATTGGCGCGCAGAACGCCTTCGTGCTGCGCCAGGGGTTGCGCCGCGAACACGTGGGCAGCGTGGTGCTGTTCTGCGCCTTGGCCGACGCGCTGCTCATCGCCGTCGGCGTATGGGGCATGGCGCAGGCGCTGGGAGAAAAACCGCAATGGGCCAGGGCTCTGGCCCTGGCGGGCGCTGCGTTCCTGGCCCTTTATGGGTGGCGGGCTTTGCGCCGTGCTCGCCAGACCCATCAGCTCCAGGCGGCCCAGGGCAAGGCGAGCCTGGGGCGAAACGCTGCACTGGCCCAGGCCGCGGCCTTCACCCTGCTCAACCCCCACGTCTACCTGGATACGGTGCTGCTGGTAGGCGGCATCGGAGCCCAGCAACCTGCGCCGCTCCAGGCCTGGTTCATCGCGGGGGCCGGCAGTGCCAGCGCGTTGTGGTTTTCCATGCTGGGCTTTGGCGCGCGGTGGCTGGCCCCGTGGTTTGCCCGGCCCATGGCGTGGCGGCTGCTGGACGGCCTCATCGGGGTGACGATGTTCGTGCTGGCGGCGATGCTGGTGCGCCACGCCTGGCTCATGCTTTGAGGTCCGGACCTGTATCCGACCTGCGCAGCCGCACCCCGAACAGGCGTGGCGCGTCCGGCCCGCCGGCTCAGCTTCCTGCCTTGCCCGCCAGCAGCGGAAACAGGCTCTGCAGCCCATCCGCCATGACCTCCACCGCCAGGGCGGCCAGGATCAGGCATCCAGCGGCCACACGGCTTCCCGAGCGTCGTCTTGTCGCGCGGCCGGCTGGTGGCCCCACCCAGCCCGGCATGACGGGGGCCTTTCGGTGCGTGGGCGAGTCAGGTGATGAATGAAGGTGTCGACGCCATGATCCCGGCGCCTGTTCGAACCGAGATCCTGCGCCGCACCGCCGCCGCGCAGGCCGAGCATCAGACCCGGTTCCTGTTGGCGATCGAGTCAGGCTGCCGGGCCTGGGGCTTCGAGTCGCCGAACAGTGACTTCGACGTGCGGTTCATCTACGAGCATGAGTGCGCGTGGTACCTGTCCATCGATGACCGGCGGGACGTCATCGAGTACCCCCATCACGGACGTCATCGACTTGAACGGGTGGGAATCCTTCGCCGAAGGGATACATTCCCCGATCATCTATGGGGAGCGTGACGCCTCCGCCAGTTTTGCTGCCGGGCCGCCGCCGGGCAGGCCCGGGAGCGCGGCACTGGCTCATTCCGGGACCCCCAGTGCCCGAAGGTCCTCGCTGCAGCGCTGCACGTACCCGTCATGCTGGAACAACTGGGTTGCGGCGTACCGGCTGATGGTCAGTCTCGGCATCTTCTGCATCAGCTCAACCACCAGCGGCCGTGCATCTTCAAGGCGCCCGGTGCGGACCAAGGCGTGCACGAGCGCCAGCTTGGCGGGCACAAATGCCGGAATCTCCAGCATCGCGCGGCGTGCTGCCGCCAAGGCGGCATCGTCACGCCCTCCCACCAGGTGCGCGAAGGCCAGTCCTGCCAGCGCGTAGCCTATGTCCGGGTCGATCGGGTTGAGCAATTGCGCGCGCTCGAAATGCCCGACGGCAAGGTCTGCATCACCGACGTAGGTCCGTACCCAGCCGGCGCAGTACTGCACCATCACCGAGTTCGGGTTCAGTTGCAGCGCCAGATCGAGCGCCCGCAGTGACTGCTCGTGGCGCCGGCTGATCATCGAGATGGCGTGGCCCGCGTGGGCCAGGGTGACTGGATTGTCGCGGTGCTCGGCTTGAGCCTCCTGCGCCAGCGGCAGCGCTGCCATCGCATCGCGGTGTGACATCCACCGGTTGGACCATGCCATGCCATGCGCCCACGCCAGCAGGGCTTTGGCCAGCGTGTAGCCAGGGTCCAGCGCTATCGCCCGGCGCAACAGGCTCAGCGCCTGCCCGATGCTTGTGGGATCGTTGCTGAGCATGACAGCAGGCAGGGCCCGCAGGCAAAGCTCGTAGGCTGCAAGGCTTTCGGTCGGTCGCTGGCGTCCACGTTCCAACTCGGCACGCACGAGACTGGGCTCCACCGCGGCCACAACCTGGTCCACGATACGGTCCTGAAGTTCGAAGATCTCCTCGCGTCGACCCTCGAAGCGCTGGCTCCACAGTTGCCGTCCGGCAGCCGTCTCGACAAGCTGCACGCCAATGCGGATGCGTTCGCCCATCTGACGGAAGCTGCCTTCGACCACATAGCGCACACCGAGCTCGCGACCCACGGTCGGCACATCGACCGCGCGACCCTTGAAGGTGAAGCTGGAACTCCGAGCGATGACGAAGAATCGGCGAACACGAGACAAGGCATCCGTCAGGTCATCCACCACTCCGTCGACGAAGTAGTCCTGCGCAGGGTCGCCGCTCAGGTTCGCGAAAGGCAACACGGCGAGGGAAGGCGGCTCCGCAGCGGGGTGGACCCTCTGGCCATCGCCAAGTGTCGGCAAGGCTTCGGGAATGGCGGACTCGGTCGGCGTGAAGCGGTAGCCCACACCGGGTACGGTGGTGATCGATCCGGTGCCCAGTGCCTTGCGCAACGTTGCAATCTGCACGGACAGGTTGCTCTCCTCGACGACCATGCCAGGCCAGGCTATCGCCAGCAACTCGTCCTTGCAGACAACGCGCTCGCGCCGTTCCACCAGCGCCAACAGCAGATCGAAGGCGCGCGCACCCAGCAGGGCCTGTTGGCCACCGACCCATACCCTGCGTTCAGCCGTGCGGATTTCGATGGACCCGAAAACGTGCCGTGTCATGGAGCGCGGGCAGCAAGGCAATGTAGGACGCGCATCGAAATGGCGGGCAAGAGAACCCGGCACAGGGCAGGACGGCCGGCAGTTTAGGCCACATTCGGAAGTCTTCGAATCATTTCGGCGCCTTATCGCGACATCTGGCCAGCGCTGCGGCGAACATGGCGTTACCGTCAACCTGGCGGTGCCCACTGGGGCACCGTGCCTCCCGAAGGAGTACCTCATGCAACTGACTCAGGCCCTGCATCGCGCGGTCGCCATTCAGCCAGATGCCCTGGCCACCGTCTGCGGCGGGCGCCGCCACACTTTTGCACAGTTCCGCGACCGTGTCGCTCGGCTGGCTGCTGGCCTGCGCGCCGGCGGCGTGGGCCACGAAGACCGTGTGGGGATCCTCGCCCACAACAGTGACCGTTACGTTGAGGCCTACATGGCGATCCCATGGGCGGGCGCCGTGTTCAATCCCGTCAATACACGATGGAGTGCGGCCGAGATCGCCTACTCGCTGGACGACAGCGACACCCGGGTGCTGCTGGTCGACGACCCGTTCGTCGCCATGGTTCCCGATCTGCAGGCCCGCAGCCGCAGCCTGTCCACACTGATTCACGTGGGCGACCAGCCTACTCCCGCAGGCATGGTGTCTTACGAAGCTTTGATCGCCGGCCACTACCCAGTGCCAGACGCTGGGCGAATGGGCAGAGACCTGGCCGGCGTGATGTACACCGGCGGCACCACCGGCTTTCCCAAGGGCGTGATGCAGTCACATGAGGCCTACGTTTTCAACGCTATCGTGCTGGCCAGTGAGTTCCAAGTGCGTTCCGACGAACGCATGCTGCATGCCGCGCCGATGTTTCATGTGGCCGACTTTTGCGGCTCCAACGCCGTCTGGAACATGGGTGGCACGCACATCACGCTGCCGAGCTTCACACCATTGGGCGTGCTGCAGGCGCTTGAACGCGAGCGCATCACCTTCGCAGCGATGGTGCCGACCATGGTGCAAATGATGGTTGACCACCCGGACGCCGCAGGCTTCGACCTCTCGGCCCTGCGTACGCTCGCCTATGGTGGTTCTCCGATCAGCCAGGCGGTGCTGGAGCGGGCGCAGAGACTGCTGCCGCAGGTGAGATTCGTACAGGTTTACGGCATGACAGAGCTGGCCCCGACCATCACCGTGCTGCCCGCGCAACTGCACTCTCCAGAGGGCCTGGCGCGCGGCAAGCTGCGATCCGGCGGGCTGCCGGTAGCCGGTGTGCAGGTGCGAATCGTCGGTACTGACGGGCAGGAACTGCCGCGCGGGGAGGTTGGCGAGATCATTGTGAAAGGCCCCGGTGTGATGCTTGGCTACTGGGGCAAGCCGCAAGAGACCGCGCAGGCCATCGCGAGAGCGCCCAACGTCGGGTGGATGCACACCGGTGACGGCGGTTGCATGGATCATGAGGGCTTTGTCTACGTGGTTGACCGTGTCAAGGACATGATCATCAGCGGCGGCGAGAACGTGTACTCCACCGAGGTGGAACAGGTGGTCGCCCAGCACCCGGCCGTGGCTGCCTGCGCGGTAATCGGCGTACCCGATGAGCAGTGGGGCGAGCGAGTGCATGCGGTGGTGGTCCTCAAGGCCGGGCAGCAGGCCACTGCACACGAGATCCGCGAGCATTGCAAGCCGTTGATTGGTGGCTACAAATGCCCGCGCAGCGTGGAGTTCGTCGCCGCCTTGCCAACCACGGGCGCCGGCAAGGTTCTCAAGCGCGTGCTGCGGGAGCCCCACTGGAAGGGGCGGGAGCGTCAGGTGGCCTGATCGCGACGCGGCAGCGGTTCGGGCTGACCCCGAGGACGCAGCGCCTACCTGCCCGCCTTGCCCGCCAGCAGCGGAAACAGGCTCTGCAGCCCATCGGCCATGACCTCCACCGCCAGGGCGGCCAGGATCAGGCCCATCAGGCGCGTCATCACGTTGATCCCGGTCTGCCCCAGCACGCGGGCGATGGGCGCGGCCAGCGACAGGCACACCACCGTGGCCAGCGCGATCACCAGGCCGTAGCCCACCAGCAGCAAGGTCTGCCAGAGGTCGCGGGCCTTGTCGGCGTAGATCACCACCGTGGACATGGTGGCCGGTCCGGTGAGCAAGGGGATGGCCAGCGGCACCACGGCGATGCTGGAACCGACCGAGGAGCGGGACTCTGCATCCGTCATCTCACCCGCCGTGGCGCGGGCTTCGGCCGGCTGCGCATTCAGCATGGCCAGGGCCGAGGTCAGCAGCAGCATCCCGCCGCCGACCTGGAAACTGGCCAGCGAGATGCCGAAGAACGACAGGATCTGCAGCCCCAGCAGGGCGCTGACCGCGATGACGATGAAGACCGTGAGCGAGGCGATCCAGACTGTGCGGCGGCGCTGCGACGGCCCGAAGTCCTGAGTGAAATGGATGAAGAACGGCACGCAGGCCAGCGGGTTGACGATGGCCAGCAGCGTGACCAGAGGTTTGAGATCCACGGCGTGATTGTCGAGGTGTCAGGCCCAGATGCCCAAGAAGGCCTGGAGGCACGCTTGCGGGCCCCGGTCCAGCGCAGGCCCGCTTCGTCAGCGGTGCCCGACGGCCGCGATGACGCAGCGCGGGCCCACCATCAATTCATCTGTGTGACGAACTTGGTGTTCAGGTAGCCGTCGAAGGTCTCGATGCCGCCCTCGCTGCCCATGCCGCTGTCGTTGATGCCGCCGAACGGCGTCTCAGCCAGCGCCAGGCCCAGGTGGTTGATGGACACCATGCCGGCGGCCAGGCCCGTGCTCAGCGCATGGGCGTTGCGGTTGCTGCCCGTGAAGGCGTAGGACGCCAGGCCGTAGGGCAGGCTGTTGGCGCGCTGCAGCACCTCGTCCACGGTCTTGAAGCGGATCATCCCGGCCACGGGACCGAAGGGCTCCTCGTTGAGCAGGCGGGCGTTGTCGGGCAGGTCGGCAATCACGGTGGGTGCGAAGAAATTGCCCGATCCCGGGATGGGTGCGCCGCCCACCAGCACGCTGGCGCCACGCTCGCGCGCGTCGTCGATGAAGCCGGCCACGGCACCCACGCGGCGCGCCTGGGCCAGCGGGCCCATCTGCGTGCCTTCGGTCAGGCCGTCGCCCACCCGCAGTGCCTGAGTCTTCTCGACGAAGCCGGCCACGAAGCGGTCGTACACGCCTTCCTGCACATAGAAGCGCGTGGGCGACACGCACACCTGCCCGGCGTTGCGGAACTTGTAGGGCACCATCAGCTTGATGGCGAGCTCCACGTCGGCGTCGTCGCAGACGATCACCGGGGCGTGGCCGCCCAGCTCCATGGTGCTGCGCTTCATCAGCGAAGCCGCCTTGGCCGCCAGCATCTTGCCCACGGCGGTGGAGCCGGTGAAGGTGATCTTGCGCACCACGGGGCTGGCGATCAGGTGGTCCGACACCTCGGCCGGCACGCCCCACACGATGTTGAGCACGCCTTTGGGCAGGCCGGCGTCGTGGAACAGCCGGGCGATCGCCACCACCGCGCTGGGGGCGTCTTCCGGGCCCTTGAGGATGATGGTGCAGCCGGCGCCCACGGCGGCCGAGATCTTGCGGATGGCCTGGTTGAAGGGGAAATTCCAGGGCGAGAACGCAGCCACCACGCCCACGGGCTCGCGCAGCACGGTCTGGCGCACAGCGTCGTTGCGCGAAGGAATCACGCGGCCGTAGATGCGGCGGCACTCCTCGGCGTGCCACTCGGCATGTTCCGAGCAGGCCACCACCTCACCCGTGCTCTCGGCCAGGGGCTTGCCTTGGTCCATGGTGATGCCGCGGCCGATGTCCTTGGCGCGCTCGCGCGAGAGCTCGGCCACCTTGCGCAGGATCTTGCTGCGCTCCATGGGCGAGCTCTTCTTCCAACTCTCGAAGGCGCGCGCGGCGGCGGCCAGGGCGCGGTCCAGGTCTTCCTTGGTGGCGTGCGGCAGCTTGCCGATCACCTCGTTGGTGGCCGGGTTCAGGATGTCCTGCTCCTTGCGGCCGCCGCCCTGGATGAATTCACCGTCGATGTAGAGGCTGAGCTGGGGATAGGTCACGAATAGCATCCTTCAGGTTGGGGCGTGCAGGTCTGCGGCGCCAAGGTTTCTGTTGTTCATTTTGTCTGCTTCCGCCTCAGACCCCGAGGTACGAGGCGAGTTGCGGGCTGTCGCGCAGCTCGGCCGAGGCGCCGGCCAGCACCACCTGGCCCTTTTGAAGCACCAGCGCGCGGTCGGACTGGGCCAGCACCTTGCGGTAGTCGCGGTCCACGATCAGGGTGGCAATGCCGTCCTCACGGATGGTGCCGATCACGCGCCAGATCTCGGCCACGATCAGCGGGGCCAGGCCCTCGGTGGCCTCGTCCAGGATGATGAGCTCGGGCTGGGTCATCAGCGCGCGGCCGATGGACAACATCTGTTGCTCGCCGCCCGACAACTGCGAGCCCAGGTTGCCGATGCGCTCGGCCAGGCGGGGGAAAGTCTGCAGCACGCGCTCCAGAGTCCAGCCGCGGCCGGAAGCCGGCACCGGGCGCGCGGCCATCACCAGGTTCTCGCGCACGCTGAGGTTGGGGAAGATGCCGCGGCCCTCGGGCACGTAGGCCACACCGCGCCGCGCCACCTCATGGGGCCGGGCCTTGGAGACGTCCTGCCCGAAGAGGTGGATGCGGCCGTCGCGCTGCGTGACATGGCCCAGCAGTGTGCGGATGAGCGTGCTCTTGCCCATGCCGTTGCGGCCCAGCAGGCCGAGGGTCTCGCCGCGCGCGATCTGCAGGTCGATGCCGTGCAACACATGGCTGGAGCCGTACCAGGCGTGGACGCCCCGCGCTTCGAGGATGGGGTCGTGCATGGAGGTGGTGGTCATGATCGGCCTTCCGCCGGGCCGTTCCCAAGGAAGGCCGCGGCCCCCGTGGGGGGTAGCGAACGAAGTGAGCTTGGGGGCACGGTTAATGTCCTCCGAGATAGGCGGCTTGAACTTCAGCGCTGTTGCGCACCTCGTCAGGCGTTCCCGAGGCGATGACGGCGCCGTTGACCATCACCGTGATGCGGTCGGCCACTCGGAACACGGCGTCCATGTCGTGCTCCACCAGCAGGATGGCGTGGTCGGCCTTGAGCGTCTGCAACAAGGCCAGCATGCGGTCGGTCTCCTCGGCGCCCATGCCGGCCAGGGGCTCGTCCAGCAGCAGCACCTGCGGCGCGGTGGCCAGGCACATCGCGATCTCCAGTTGCCGCTTCTGGCCGTGGCTCAGCAGCCCGGCGGAGCGGTCCAGCCAATCGCTCAGGCCGGCGCTGGCGGCGGCGGCGCGGGCGGCCGCCACGCTGGTTTCGCAGCGGCTGGCGTCCTGCCACCAGTGCCAGGGCTTGGGCGTGCGGGCCTGCGCCGCCAGGCGGCAGTTCTCCAGCACGGTGAAGCTGGGGTAGACCGTGGTGCGCTGGTAGCTGCGCCCCAGGCCGGCCTGCGCACGGCGCGGCTGCGACCAGGCGGTGACGTCCTGGCCCAGCAGTTCCACCCGGCCTTCCGACGGCGGGATCTCACCGGACAGGATGTTGATCAGCGTGGACTTGCCCGCGCCGTTGGTGCCGATCACGGCGTGTACCTGGCCGCGCTGCAGGTCCAGCGAGACCTGGTTGACCGCCACCAGCCCGCCCCAGCGGCGGGTGATGTCGTGACAGCGCAGCTGCACATCGGCCCCGCTGGTCGTGGCGACAGGCGAGTTCATTGCGAAGCCTCCGTGGTTTCCGCGCGGCGCGACGTGCGGCCGATCAGCCGCTCCTTCAGCTGTCCCGGCACGCCCACCAACCCGCGCGGCAGCAAGGCCACGCTGATGATGATGGTCAGCCCCAGGCCCAGGTGCCAGTGCTTGGCGAAGGCACCGAAGATCGCATCCGACTTGAAGAACTCCTGCAGCAGCGCGAAGGCGAAGGCGCCGATCAGCGCACCGCGCAGGTGGCCGATGCCCCCCAGGATGATCATGATCAGCACCGAGCCCGAAAGGTGCCAGCTCATCATCTCCGGGTTCACGTAACCGTCCTTCACCGCGAACAGAAAGCCCGCCAGGCCCGCCAGCGCGCCGGAAATGGTGAATGCCGCCAGCTTGTAGGGGTAGGTGGCAAAGCCCGTGGCGCGCATGCGCTGCTCGTTCACCCGGATGCCGGCCAGCGCCCGGCCGAAGCGTGAGCGCGAGATCAGCGCCAGCAAGCCAAACACCGCTATCAGCACCGCCAGGGTGAAGAAGTACATCGTCACCGCGCCGTCCAGGTCCAGGGGGCCTGCCGCGGGCTTGACGTTGAGGTAGATGCCGTCGGTGCCACCGCCCAGGGGGGTGTCGTGCACCACGTAGTAGGCCATCTGCGCGAACGCCAGCGTCACCATGATGAAGTACACGCCCTTGGTGCGCAGCGACAGCGCGCCCACCGCCAGCGCGTACAGCCCGGCGGCCAGCACCGAGGCGCCAATGAGCAGCACCACCGAGCCCGGGTCGCTTTCGGGCGAGAGCAGCACGGTGGCGTAGGCGCCAATGCCGAAGAACGCGGCATGGCCGAAGCACACCAGGCCGGTGCCGCCCACCAGCAACTCCAGGCTGAGGGCGAAGATGGCGTAGATCATGATCTTGGTGACCAGGTCCACGCCGAAGTTGCCGGCCACCAGCGGGTACAGGGCCAGCGCCAGGAAGGCCAGGGCGACGAAGGTCGCCTTGGATCGGATGTCGGATTGCATGTTGCGGGTCCCTCGTCTCAACCGGCCTTGAACAGGCCGTCCGGCTTCCACAGCAGGATCAGCGCCATCAGCACGTACACCAGCACGCCAGCGGCCTGGGGCAGCAGCACCTTGCCGAAGGTGTCCACGAAGCCGATCAGCAGCGCGGCCAGCAGCGCCCCGCGGATGGAGCCGATGCCACCGATCACCACCACCACGAAGCAGATGATCAGCACCTGCCCGCCCATGTTGGGGTAGACCGACGAGACAGGTGCGGCCACCATGCCGGCCAGCACCGCGATGGCCACGCCTGCGGCGAACACCACGCGGTACAGGAACTGGATGTCGATGCCGAGGGACTGCACCATCTCGCGGTTGGTGCTGCCGGCGCGGATCATCATGCCCAGCCGGGTGCGGGTGAACACGATGTACATGCCCAGCGCCAGCAGCAGGCACACCCCGCTGATGAACAGGCGGTAGACCGGGTAGGTCATGGTGTCGCCCAGCGCGATGGTGCCGGCCAGGATCTCCGGTGCCTTCACGCCGTGCACGTCGTCGCCCACGATCAGGCTGCGCAGTTCCTCGAACACGAGGATAAGGCCGTAGGTCATCAGCACCTGCTGCAGGTGCTCACGCTCGTACAGGTAGCTGTAGAAGGCCCACTCCAGTACGTAGCCCAGGATCACCGCCAGCACCACGCCCACGAACATGGTGGCGAAGAAGCCGCCGCCGAAGGTGGCGCCCACCACCGGCGCCAGCGCGAAGGCCATGTAGGCGCCGATCATGTAGAAGCTGCCGTGCGCCAGGTTGATGACGCCCATGATCCCGAAGATCAACGTCAGCCCCGAGGCCACCAGGAACAGCAGCAGGCCGTACTGCAGCGAGTTCAGGCACTGGATCAGAAAGATGGCAAGGTCCATGGAGCGGGCTCTCTTCAGGGGCGCGTGGTCGTGGCGCGTTATGGGGGCGCGTCAGGAGGCCGCCGGCGTACCGTGCCCGGGCGGCAGGTGCGCATGGTGCCTCATGAATTGGCAGACCGCGGCGATGAGCGCTGCAGGCTGGTCTTTGTGCGGCGAGTGGCCGCAGCCGGGCAGCTCCAGCAGTTCGGTTTGGGGCACGCGCCGTGCAATGCCGTGGATCTGCTCGAGCGTGCCGTACTCATCGTCCAGGCCCTGCACGGCCAGCAGCGGGCAGGTGATGGGCGTGATGTCGCGCTCGATGTTCCAGGCGCGGAAGTCCGGGTGCAGCCAGATGTCGTTCCAGCCCCGGAAGGCGGAGTCCGGGTCGTCGTGGTGGCGGGCCAGGCGCTGGGGCAGGTCGGTGGTTTCGTAGGCGGTGCGGGCCTTGGCGATGCTGGCGATGGACAGGTCTTCCACCATGATGTGCGGAGCCAGCACGATGGCGCCGGCCACGCGGGTGGGCCAGCGCGCAGCATGCAGCAGCGCGATGGACCCGCCGTCGCTGTGGCCGAAGAGCCAGGGCGGGTCTTGCGCGGTGTCCACGCCCAGGGCTTCCAGCAGGGCGGGCAGCACATCGTGCGCCTGGCGGTGCATGAAGTCCGGCGCCCAGTGCTCGTCCGCCGCGCGCGGCGTGGAGCGGCCGTAGCCCGGGCGCGAATACACCAGGCCGCGCAGGTTCGCCGCCTCGCACAGGCGCTGCGGGAAATCACGCCACATCGACACCGACCCCAGGCCCTCGTGCAGGAACACCAGCAGCGGGCGGCCCGTGCGCTCGGGTGCGATCCACCGGTGTTCGATGCGCACGTTACGCCCCCGCCACGTGATGTGGGCGAAAGCGGTCGGCTCGGTGGCTGCCAGGGTGGCGTTCACGGCGGGTGCTCCTCAGGCCAGGGGGTGGCTACTCGCTCAGCCCCGTTCCTGTTCCAGCGCGCGCAGCTTGAAGCGCTGGATCTTGCCCGTGGCCGTCTTGGGCAGGTCGGCCACGAACTCGATGAAACGCGGGTACTTGTAAGGGGCCAGGCGGTCCTTGACGAAGGCCTTGAGCTCGGCCTCCTCGACGCTGGCGCCGTCCTTGCGCACCACGAAGGCCTTGGTCTTGGTCAGGCCGTCGGCGTCTTCCTTGCCGATGACGGCGGCCTCCAGCACGGCCGGGTGCTGCACCAGCGTGGCCTCCACCTCGAAGGGGCTGACGTAGATGCCGCTGACCTTGAGCATGTCGTCGCTGCGGCCGGCGTAGGTGTAGGTGCCGTCCTCGTTGCGGATGTACTTGTCGCCGCTCTTGGTCCAGGCGCCCAGGAAGGTCTCGCGCGACTTCACACGGTTGCCCCAGTACATCATGGCCGCGGAGGGGCCGTGGATGTAGAGGTCACCCGGCTCACCGTCGGGTACGGGCTCGCCGTTCTCGCCGCGCAGTTCCACCGCGTAGCCCGGCACGGGCCAGCCGGTGGTGCCGTAGCGCACCTTCTCGGGCGTGTTGCTCAGGAAGATGTGCAGCATCTCGGTGGAGCCGATGCCGTCCACGATGTCCACGCCAAAGTGCGCCTTGAAGCGCTCGCCCAGTTCGGCGGGCAGGGCCTCGCCGGCCGACGACACCAGCCGCAGGGACAACGCCGCCCGCGGGGGCAGTTGCGGGTGCGCCAGCATGCCGGCAAAGCCCGTGGGAGCGCCGTAGAACACGGTGGGCTTGGCGCCGCCGACCTCGCCGCGCATGCGCTTGAAGGTGGCTTCGGGCGTGGGCCGCTCGCCCATCAGCAAGGTGGTGGCGCCCACGCTCATCGGGAAGCTCAGGCCGTTGCCCAGGCCGTAGGCGAAGAACAGCTTGGCTGCAGAGAAGCACACGTCGTCTTCGCGCAGTTTCAGCACGCGCTTGCCGTAGAGCTCTGCCGTCCAGTAAGGGTTGGCATGCGAGTGCACCGTGCCCTTGGGGCGGCCGGTGGAGCCCGAGGAATACAGCCAGAAGGCGGGATCGTCCGCGCCCGTGGGGGCGGGGCGCGGGGCCGGGTCGTGCCCGGCCAGGAAGGCTTCGAACTCCACCTCGGCCGGGTGCAGTGGCGCCACCGGGCGCGACACGATCACCTTGCGCACTTCGTGGTCGCTACGCGTCATGGCGGCCGTCAGCGCGGGCAGCAGCGCTCCCGACACCAGCACCGCCTGCGCGCGGGAGTTCTCCAGCATGTAGGCGTAGTCATCCGCGGTCAGCAGCGTGTTCACCGCCACTGGCACCAGGCCGGCGTAGATGCCGCCCAGGAAGCTCACGGGCCAGTCGCAGCCGTCCTGCATCAGCAGCAGCACACGCTCTTCGCGCCGGAGGCCCAGGCCGCGCAGGCCGGCGGCCAGGCGTTGCACGCGCTCGGCCAGGGCGCCGTAGCTCAGCGCGCCCGCGTCGTCCACGAAGGCCACCCTGACGGAGCGGGCGGCGTTGGCTTCGAGCAGGTGCTGCGCGAAGTTGAATCGCGTCGGCAGCGCGGGCACGTCGGGCAGGGGGGACTCGGCGGTCATGGGTTTGTCTCCTGGGGTCGTGTTCTTTGTGTTCTGCAGATCAGGCCGCGCCTGGGTCTGGATGCCCGTTTGTCGCGCGGTCTTGTGGGGGGAGGGGCGGGCCGGTTACTTCGTGAACTCGATCTGCCCTTGCGGCAGCAGGTACAGCACCAGGGCGCGGCCGTTGCGCACGGTGGGGCTGTGGGCGCTGCCGGCGGGGTAGACGCACCAGCCGGCCGGGCGGCCGTCGAAGGTGACGTCGTCTTCCAGCGGCATGATCAGGTCGATCTCGCCCTGCGGGTGCACGTGGTGCGGGCCGGCGATGTCGCGCATGTCCACCACGTCCACGGAGAAGCCCTGCAGGTCGTCGGCGGGCTTGAAGATGCGGCCGTAGCGGATGCCGCCGCCTTCGCGGTTGCACAGCCAGCCCTCAGTCACGCCCTGCTCGCACGAAGCCTTGAGCGCTGCATAGGTGGCGGATTGGGCGCCATGCTCGGCGTTCAGCCAGGCGTCCAGTGCGGCGTCCACCGGGCGGCCGGCGATGGCGGCGCTCAACTCCACGATCTGGGCTCTGAAGTGCTCTGCGCTCATGGGTGTCTCCTGGCGTTTCTTGGTGTCTTGATCTGCATCAGGCTTGCGCCATCACAGAAGATGCAGTATTGTGCTTGCATGAACTTTATGTCCAGCCGATGAGCGTGTCAAGCACTATATTGCCTGCATCAGGGAAAACGCTCAGCTCTTCATTGCCTACTGTTGGCTCCGGCGGCTTGGGCACGCCTGTGTCGGGCGCTGAAGAAGCCGAGGTCTCCTCCGCCACCGCGGAAGCGGGTGCTGAGGACGCCGGCAAGAACCCCTTCCTCGTGGCCCTGGGGGAACGGGTGCGCCAATTGCGGGCCCGGCGCGGCATGACCCGCAAAGCTGCGGCGCTGGCCGCCGAGGTGTCCGAGCGGCATCTGGCCAATCTGGAATATGGCGTGGGCAACGCCTCCATCCTGGTGCTGCTGCAGGTGGCCCAGGCGCTGCAGTGTTCGCTGGCGGAACTGACGGGAGACGTCACCACCTCTTCGCCCGAGTGGCTGATGCTGCGGGAGATGCTGGGTGGCCGAGACGAGGCCACCCTGCGAAAGGCCCGCGTGGCCGTGGGCGAGATCCTGCACGGCGCGGCTGCCGGCAGCGGGCCGGCCGGGCGCAGCACGCGCATCGCCCTGGTGGGCCTGCGCGGCGCGGGCAAGTCCACCCTCGGCCGTCTGCTGGCCGAGGACCTGGGCTTCCCCTTCATTGAACTCAGCAGCGAGATCGAGAAGTTCGCCGGCTGCCGCGCCGCGGAGATCCAGGCGCTGTACGGCCAGAACGCCTACCGCCGCTATGAGCGTCGGGCGCTGGAAGAAGCCATACAGATCTACCCCGAGGCCGTGATCGCCACGCCAGGCGGCCTGGTGTCGGACCCCGCCACCTTCAATGAAATGCTGACGCACTGCACCTCGGTGTGGCTGCAGGCGGCGCCGGAAGACCATATGAAGCGGGTGGTGGCCCAGGGCGACATGCGGCCCATGGCAGCCAGCAAGGAGGCGATGGAAGACCTCAAAGGCATCCTGGCCGGCCGCGCGGCGTTCTACTCCAAGGCGGACTTTCAAGTGAACACCAGCGCCCAATCGTTGGACGAGACCTTCCAAATCCTGCGCCACACTGTGCGCGAGGCCGTTGGGTTATTAGGGTAACCACTCATAAATGAAGATGCACGATAGTGCTTGACTCCGAAATCAAACAGGCAATATGATGCGTCATCGCGAATCGCAGGACATGCATTCAAGTTCACTAACCGCCTGAACCATAACGGAGACAACCATGAGCACTTCCCCCCGCGTCGACTACCAGACCCACCCCTCGCAGTACAAGCACTGGAAGCTGAACTTTGAAGGCCCCGTCGCCACCCTGAAGGCTGACTTTGACGAGAACGGCGGCCTGCGCCCCGGCTACAAGCTCAAGCTCAACAGCTACGACCTGGGCGTGGACATCGAGCTCAACGACGCCATCAACCGCATCCGCTTCGAGCACCCCGAAGTGCGTACCGTGGTGCTGACCAGCGCCAAGGACAAGGTGTTCTGCTCCGGCGCCAACATCTTCATGTTGGGCGTTTCCAGCCACGCCTGGAAGGTGAACTTCTGCAAGTTCACCAACGAAACCCGCAACGGCCTGGAAGATTCCTCCAAGTACAGCGGCCTGAAGTTCCTGGCGGCCGTGAACGGCGCCTGCGCCGGCGGCGGCTACGAAGTGGCGCTGGCCTGCGACGAGATCATGCTGGTGGACGACCGCTCCAGCGCCGTCAGCCTGCCCGAGGTGCCGCTGCTGGGCGTGCTGCCCGGCACCGGCGGACTCACCCGCGTGACCGACAAGCGCAAGGTGCGCCATGACCTGGCCGACCTGTTCTGCACCAGCGTAGAAGGCGTGCGCGGCCAGAAGGCCAAGGACTGGCGCCTGGTGGACGACATCGCCAAACCCGCCGCCTTCGCCCAGAAGGTGCAGGAGCGCGCCCTGGCCCTGGCTGCCGGCAGCGACCGCCCGGCTGACGCCAAGGGCGTCGAGCTGACCCCGATCCAGCGCAGCATCGAGGCCGATCGCCTCGTGTACCCGAACGTCGTGGTGGACATCGACCGCAGCAAGCGCGTGGCCACCTTCACGGTGAAGGCCCCCACGGGTGCCCAGCCCAGCGACATCGCCGGCATCGAGGCCGCGGGCGCTTCGTGGTATGCCCTGGCCATGGCGCGTGAGCTGGAAGACGCCATCCTGTCCATGCGCACCAACGAGCTGGACATCGGCACCTGGCTGATCAAGACCGAAGGCGACGCCGCCGCCGTGCTGGCGCTGGACGCGGTGCTGATGGCGAACAAGGACCACTGGTTCGTCCGCGAGACCATCGGCCTGCTGCGCCGCACCTTCAGCCGCCTGGACGTCTCCTCGCGCAGCCTGTTCGCCTTTGTCGAGGAAGGCTCCTGCTTTGCCGGCAGCTTCCTCGAGCTGGCCCTGGCCTGCGACCGCATCTACCACCTGGCGCTGCCCGACAGCGACACCCCGCCCATCATCACCGTGGGTGAGGTCAACTTCGGCCTTTACCCGATGATCACCGGGCAGAGCCGCCTGCAGCGCCGCTTCTACGACGAGCAGCCCGCCATGGAGGCCGTGCGCGCCAAGGCCGGGCAGGCCCTGGACGCCGACGTCGCCTTCGCCCTGGGTCTGAACACCAGCAACCCCGACGACATCGACTGGGCCGACGAGACCCGCATCGCCATCGAGGAGCGCGTGGCC
>CANHVY010000059.1 GCA_947464185.1 Burkholderiales bacterium | reverse complement strand
TCCTGATGGCTCATGCGCAACCCGCGCAACCACACGAACCTCTGCAGGGGAACGTCCACCAGCGCGAACGCGCCCAAGGCCAGCAGCAGCAACAGCAGGCCGGCCCACACGGTGCCTGCGGCGTGATTGAGCGCTGCCGGCAGCGGCACGGCCATGGAGTGCAGGAAGCGGCCCATGTTCGCCTGCACGAACAGTGCGCCAATCAACCCCAGCACCAAGGCCAACAGGCAGGCCTTGAGCGTCATCCCGATCTGGGAGCCAGAGAACAGACGCGCCACGCCGGAAATCGGGTCGAGCTTGCTGAACTTGGGCTCTATCGCCTTCCATGAGAAGTTCCAGCCCCCACAGGCCACGCCCGCCGCCACGCCCATGGCCATCATCAGCAGGCCCATGGGCAGCACGACCAGCATCAGTTCCACGCCGGAGTCCGCCAGGCGGTCGGCCATGCGCTCGGGCTGGGACACCGTCACGGCATCGAAGCTCAGGCCGCGGGCCAGCATGCGCTGCAGCCAGCCGGTCAGTTGGGTGGACATCGCCGCCAGCGCCAGGCAGGCAGCCAGCAGCGCCGCGAAGTGCCCCAGGTCGCGCGAACGCGCGACCTGCCCCTCCTCACGGGCCTTGAAGATTCTCCGCGCGGTGGCGGGTAGGGTACGGTCTTGTGCGCTGTCGGACATGGCGATGGGGCCCTTGAGGAGGCCCTGCCATGGTGCCGCGGCGGCGCAAAGACTTGAGCGGGATAAGAGGGGCGAAAACCCCGTGTTTCAGCGCGTCGGCGGCGTGATCGAGATGGCCGCGGGCGCTTTGGCAGGCGCTGCAGGCGCTGCGGGTGTTGCAAGTGCCGCAGGTGCGGAAGCCGCGGGCTCAGGGCCGTCACCCAGGGTGATGCGATCCTCGGCATCGCGGTTCATCACGATGATGCTGATGCGCCGGTTGACCGGGGCCAGAGGGTCGTTCTTGTCAAAAGGCACGCTGGCCGCCAGGCCCTGCACCCGCATCACGCGGGTCTCGGGCAGGCCGCCCACCTTCAGTTCGCGCCGCGAGGCGTTGGCCCGGTCGGCGGACAGTTCCCAATTGGTATAGCCCAGCACCCCGTTGCCGAACGATTGCGAATCGGTATGGCCTTCCAGGGTGAGGCGGTTGGGCACCTCGGTCAGGAGGGCGCCGATTTCCTGCAGCAGGTCGCGCATGTAGGGTTGGACCACTGCGCTTCCGCTGGCGAACATGGGTCGGTTGTTGGCGTCCACGATCTGTATGCGAAGGCCTTCGCGCGTCATGTCCAGGCGGATCTGCGATTTCAAGGCGCGCAGCTTCTCGTTGCTGTCAATCTTGCGCTCGATGTCCTCCTTCAACCTCTCCAGCCGCGCCCGCTCAGCGCGCACCTGCTCGGCCTTCAAGGCCTGAAGGTTCACCGCACGTGTAGGCGCCTCGACATCACCTTGCTTGACCTGCCCGACGGACCGTGAGAGATCCTGACCACCGCCCTTGACCACGGACGAGGAGTCGCCCGAGGTGGCCCCCCCCCCCAGCATGGAGAGCTTCAGCGGCGTGCTGAAGTAGTCTGCAATGCCCTTGCGGTCGCCCTCGGAGGTGGAGCCAATCAGCCACATCATCAGGAAGAAGGCCATCATCGCCGTGACGAAATCGGCGTAAGCGATCTTCCACGCGCCGCCATGGGCCGCATGTCCGCCCTTCTTCACCCGCTTGATGATGATGGGCTGCAGCTTCTTGGCGTCACCGGCCATGCACCAGACTCCTGTGGGTCATCTTGAAGCGGGCTGCCAAATTGGCAGGTCTCACTTCTTCTTCACGTGGGTTTCGAGTTCCGAGAAGGTGGGGCGGTCGGTGTGGTAAAGCACCTTGCGGCCGAACTCGATGGCCACCTGCGGCGCATAGCCCTGCATGCTGGCCAGCAAGATGGTCTTGATGCACTGCAACTCCTTGGTGGCTTCTTCCACCTTCTGCTCCAGCAGGCCAGCCAGGGGCTCGGCGAACGCGTAGGCCAGCAGAATGCCCAGGAAGGTGCCCACCAGGGCGGAGCCGATCATGCCGCCCAGCACCGCCGGCGGTTGCCCCACCGAACCCATGGTGTTCACCACCCCCAGCACCGCGGCCACGATGCCGAAAGCCGGCAGACCGCCGGCGATGCGTTGCAGGGCCATCACGGGCGCATGCGCCTCATGGTGGTGGGTCTCGATCTCGCTGTCCATCAGCGATTCGATCTCGTGGGCGTTGAGGTTGCCCGTCACCATCATGCGCAGATAGTCGGTGATGAACTCCGTCACATGGTGGTCAGCCGCGATGACGGGGTACTTATTGAACAGCGGTGACTCGTGCGGCGATTCGACGTCGTTCTCGATGGCCATGAGGCCTTCCCGTCGCGCCTTCTGCAGGATGTCGTACAACAGCGCGATCAGGTCCATGTAGCGGGCCTTGCTGTACTTGCCGCCCTTGAAACACTGACCCAGCCCTGCCAGCGTGCTCTTGATGATGGCCGGTTTGTTGGTCGCCAGGAATGCGCCAATGGCCGACCCGAAGATCGTGGTCATCTCGAAAGGCAGCGCTTTCAACACCGGTCCCATGTTGCCCCCGTGCGCCAGGAACACGCCGAAGACGCAGGCCAACACAACAAACCATCCGATGATGATGAACATGGCGAGACGGCTGACTTGAAGGACGCGAAGGAAGGACGTGTAGGCGACATCCGATGCCCGGGGGCAGATCGAAGATCAGACAGTTCGGATGTTATCGGCCAAAACGGCTTGCAACTGAATCCCTCTGCCCGCCCAGGCGGTAAATCCACAAGATGCGCCCGTCCGGGCAGGTCAAGCGGCTGGTGGGCGCCACGCCCGGCACCTCGAACTCCAGGCTCACCACCCAGGTGCCGGCGACCAACTCGCTGCAGGCCTTGTCCCAGGCGCGTCGCATGGATTCCGGTCGCTGAAAGAGGTACACCAGATCAAAGGGGGCCCAGGACAGCGCCCACATGTCGCCCCGCAGCACCCAATGCGCTGCGCCAGAGGGGCCGAAGGCGCTGGAGAGGCTGGAGGCCCCCTGGCCGGAGTTGCAGTCAGGGTTGCAGCGGTGCTCTCGCCGCAACCGCCAGCGACTGAGCATCACCAGGAGCAGACTGCTCTCGACCCCCTGCACCCTGGCCAGCGGAAAGGCCTGCCGCAGCGCCACCATCCCATGGCCCAGGCCACTGCCCGCGTCCAGCACCGCCGCGCCCGGGTTCAGCGCCACGACCTCCCCCAAACCTCGCAGCGCTTGCGGGGGAGTGGGAAACACGGGCGCATCGCGCCAGGCCTGCAAGGGGTAAACGGCCAGCAACAGCAGGGCAAGTGCCAGCCAGCCCCCGGGTCCCACAGAGGAAACCCCGGCTGACGTCAGCATCAACAGCGGCAGCCCCCCCAGCACCGTCCAGCGCCGCCAACCGGGAAGCACCCAACCCTGGAACCACAGCGCCGGCACCGTACCCAGCAACAACGCCACCCCGGCCGGCCAACCGAGCCATGAGGCCGTCAGCATGAGCATCCATCCCCCTGCCCAGGCGAACACGGCGGGCAGCGGCCAGCGGCGCCAGGCGCGGGACTCAGGCCGCCCAGCCACGGCCCCGCTCCATCAGATCATCGAGATCATCAACTCGTGATTGGGCACGAGGTTGACTTCGGTGGCGGGCAGCGAGCGGATCACGCGGTACATGCTGGTATTGGTATCCCGCAGCGCCGCATCGGGCAGCGGCCGCCCATCCGCCCCCCGAAGGCTGGCCACCCGCGGCAGGTCTGCGCGCGAACCGCGCGAGATCACGATCCCCACCTCCTGATTGGCCAGTGAGACAAAGGTGCCGGGCGGGTACAAGCCCAGCGCCTTCAGCAGTGCCGAGCCAATCTCGTCCAGCTTGCCGTTCGGGCCGATGCAGGCCCGCTTGGCGGCCTGAAGCGGCGACATGGGGCCCCGGTTCTTGCGTCGGCTCAGACGTGCGGTGAAGATGTCCACCCGCATCAGCAGTCTGGCCAGCTTGTTCGGCGGGGCCAAATCCTCGAAGGCGATGTGGTCGTGCTGCCATGAGTGGTGCCAGCGCACCGCCCCTGTCCAGATGGCATCCTCCACGCCACTGGACTTCAGCAATTCCTGCGCGGTGATGCTGTGCTGCTCGATTTCCGCACGCATTTCCACCGTCGGCGTGGTGTCTCTGTTGCCGAGGATGTCCTGCAACTCCATCATGGTCACGTTCATGGTCAGGGCCGCCAGGCCCAATGCCTGCACCCAATCGCGGGGCCAGCCCAACACCCGGGCCGCAGCCTGGCACACCAGGCACACCAGCATGGCGTGGAGCGCAGAGTAGTGCTCCTCGTGCTGGCTGGATCGGTAGACCAGGTAGTACAAGGATCCATCCAGACTGCGGTTGCCCAGTTGCTGCACCCGGCGGTGCGCGCGAATGACAAGCTTGAGCCAATCGCTCTGAGGCGACGCGTCGCGCAGTGCGGATGTCAAGAGCCGTTGCAGCAGATTCCACTCTTCGACAAGAGAAATCTGCTTGCCGAAGCCCGTGTCCAGGAACTGGCTATCCCGGAACGTGAAGTCGGGCTTGGCATCACCCCCCTGGGCCTGGGGACGGGGCGGGGACGAGACCTGGGGCGGGGGCGGGGGCGGGGGCGGGAGGACCATGTTCTTCGGAGGTTCAGGTGTCACGCCCTTCCATTTGTGGGCCAGGCGCTCGTCAATGAAGATGCGCTTGACGGCCAGGACCTCAAGCAACTTTTCATTGTCCACCGTCTTGCCCTCGGCCACGAGCAGCGAACCTGCTTCGTCGTAGATGTCCACACGGGCAACATCGCCTGGACGCAGGGTACGGACGGGGATGGGCAGGAGTCGCACGATGTTCAAGAGCCTTGGGTTGGAACAAGAAGCTTGGAGAGGAAGGAATTTGCCTGCAACTTTCATTGTGCGACACGCGGCATGGCCCGGCCCGCCGAGGGGGCCATACCCCGCCTCAGAATGCCCTCATGCCGCCGCTGTCGGGTTCCACCATGAACCCTTGCAGCACATGCAAAGAACGCACGTTCCAGCAAGAAAGGCCCCAACCGCAAGACGCGGAGGGGCCTTGACACCTCGGCTCACCCGCAGCCCTGCGTGGGGGCTCCGGAAAGCCCGGCGATCAGCGCAGCAGATTCAGAATCTGCGAGGGCGCCTGGTTGGCCTGGGCGATCATCGCGTTGGCTGCCTGCTGCAACACGTTGGCGCGCGACAGGGCCGCCGTTTCCTTCGCGAAGTCAGCATCCTGGATGCGGCCTCGCGAGGCCGTCAGGTTCTCGGAAGCCACGGCCAGGTTCGAGACCGTGGATTCGAACCGTGACTGCAAAGCGCCCAGCCTGGCGCGCTCCGTGTTCACAAACTGCAGGGCCGAGTCCATGATCTTGATGGCTTTGCTGGAGCCGCTGAAGGTGCTCAGGTCCACGCCGCCCACGGAGTCCAGGGATGCGTTCTGGGCCGCGGTGCCGAAGAACGAGCCCGTGGCGCTGTCCACGGCCGAGAAGGACTTGTCGCTGTCCAGGGTAACGTAGCCGGTGGACAGGGCGTTGTTGGCCGTGGTGTCCGCCGCCAGGGTGGCTGACGCCGTCGTTGCGCCCGCTTGGTTGAGCTTGTTCACAGTGACCGCACCGGCGTTGGCCGTGGCTGTGTCGCTGAGCAAGATGTCGTTCCCGGTTTCGTTGGTCAGCACGATGGCATTGCTGTCGGCATTCAGTGAAGCCTGCACGCCCGTCTTGGAACTTTGCTCGTTGATGGCCGCCAGCGCCGAGCTCAGACCGTCCGGGGTGTTACCAGCCGTCAGTGTGAAGGAGAACGACTGCGCGGTGCCGTTGTCCGACCGCAGACTCAAGGTGTAGGCCCCCGCCGACGCGAACGCCACCTGGACCTCGGTACGCGCGGTGGCATTCACCCCCGTGGAACCGGACGCCTGGTTGATGGCGGCAGCCACGTCCTTGGCGGTCTGGTTCGCTGTCACGTTGACCGTCTTTGTGCCCAGCGACCCGCTGATCGTGGCGGTGGCCGCCGCGATGCCGTTGGTGCCGAAGCCGTTGGTGGAAGCGGCCAGGCCGTTACCCCCGGCCGCGAAGTTGCCAATCGACGTGGTGCGGGCGTTGATCATCGAGGTGGTGATGACCTGGTTGGCATTCGCGCCCACCTGGAAGGCCTGCGAGCCGAAGGTGCCGTCGAACAGAAGCTTGCCGTTGAACTCGGTGGTCTTGGCCACCCGGTCCAATTCGGAGGCCAGTTGAGACACCTCCTGCTGCAGGGCCTTGCGGTCGGAAGCGTTGTTGGTGGCGTTGGCGGCCTGCACTGCCAGCTCACGGATACGTTGCAGGTTGGAGCTCATGGAGCCCAAGGCCCCTTCTGCCGTCTGTGCCAGCGAGATGCCGTCATTGGCGTTGCGTGCCGCCTGGTTCAAGCCCCGGATCTGGGAAGTGAACCGCTCGGCGATCGCCACGCCTGCGGCGTCGTCCTTGGCATTGTTGATGCGCAGGCCCGACGACAGCCGGGCCATCGAGGTGGACAAGTCACCCGAGACTTTGGCAGCATTGCGCTGAGCGGTCAGGGCGGAGGTGTTGGTGTTGATGGACTGGGACATGGACCACTTCCTTTCAGTATGAATGACACCCTTGCGGGTGCGCCGATCAACTAGCGGATGCTTTGTTGTGGGCGGCACCGCTCGCGATATCGGTATCTTCGGCATGTGGCGGAAAAGTGATCCGTCGAAATCAGCCCGAAGAGCCCGTCAATTCGTTTCAGACTGGATTGCGTCCCTTGGAATGCTCAAGTCAGAAGGCCCCGCAGCCGATAACCGATGCATCCATTCACTCTCATTGGTACGACCACCATGCTGCCCACCAGTGCATTTGCCTCCCCAGCAGGCGCCCGCTCCCGGCTGGCCACGTATACCCGTCTGGAAGTGGAAACCCAACTGCCGGAAGCGAACCCTCACCGCCTCATCCTGATGCTGATGGACGGCTTCTTCGACGCCGTGGCCCGCGCCCGGGGGGCGATGAAGGAGGGCCAGATCGCCGCCAAGGGTGAGGCCCTGTGCAAGGCGATCCGGATCATCGACGAGGGGCTGCGCTGCGCGCTGGATCTCAAGAACGGGGGCAAGCTGGCCTCGGATCTGGACGCCCTGTATCTGTACATCACGCAGAAGCTGACCCTGGCCAATGCGCGCAACGACGAAGCAGCCCTGGTGGAATGCACCGAACTGCTGCGCCCCATCAGGGAGGCCTGGGCCGCCATCACGCCACCGCCTGGCACCGACCGACCCTCCTGAAGCCAGCACTGCATCAGGCTTCAGGCATGGCTTTCGAGCGGATGGCACCGGTAACCCCCCCCATTTCAAGGGATTCAACAGTCCGCCGCTCCTCAAGCCCCGGCCAACGGAACCGATAACAAGAGCAAGACACCTCACAACACGCCACCATCATGTACAACTTCCAGAAGCACACCGCCAACAGCTACCAGCAAGTCCATGTCGAGACGGGCGTCGCGGTGGCCGACCCCCACAAGCTCATCGAGATGCTGCTGGAAGGTGGCCTGGAGGCCATCAACAAGGCACGAGGCGCCATTGAGCGTGGTGACCAAGCCACCAAGAGCAAGGCCATCCGCCAGGCGGTGCTGATCGTCGAGGAAGGGCTGCGCTCCTGCCTGGACCCCACGGCTGGCGGCAAGATCGCCGAGGATCTGGAGCGGCTGTACAAGTATGTGGCGTGGCGCCTGACGGTGGCCAACCTGCGCAATGATCTGGAGATCCTGCAGGAGTGCTTCGACCTCCTGTCCACCGTCCACGAATCGTGGTGCGCCATTCGCGGGACCGTGGGCTCTGGGCGCCTGCAATGAGAGTGTTCAACCTGCTCCATGCGACACCTTGCCGAGAAGAG
This sequence comes from Burkholderiales bacterium, assembly GCA_947464185.1. Lineage (GTDB taxonomy): Bacteria > Pseudomonadota > Gammaproteobacteria > Burkholderiales > Burkholderiaceae_C > Rubrivivax. Next base: position 9,752 of record CANHVY010000059.1, on the reverse strand, counting down.
GCCCTCATGAACACCGAACTCATCACCTTCTACGAGACCATCGAGCGGGCCAGCGCCGACATGCTGGAAGCGGCCCGTGCTGGCAAGTGGGAAGAGGTGCTTCGGCTGGAGGGCGCCTGCATGGTGCTCATCAGCGAACTCAAGCGGATCGCCAGCAAGGCAGAGGTGGATGCGGAGTCCCGGCGAGCGAAGTCCCGCATCATGCAACGCATCCTCGTCAACGATGCCGAGATTCGGAACCTGGCTGATCCCTGGCTGGAGGATCTTGAGAAGATGATGGCCGGGAAACTGACCTTCCACTGAGCCGCGGCGCGGCACCGACCGAAGCCTGCGTGGCCGCGACAGCGGCCCCGGGCCTATACCTGCATGTTCATGATGTCGGAGTAGGCCTGTACCAGGCGGTTGCGCACCTGCAAGGTGGCCTGAAACCCGACCTGCGCCTTCTGCATCGCCACCATGGTCTCTTCCAGGCTGACGGTGGGGTTGTCCAACTGAAGTTCGCGCTGCAGGCGCGTCGCTTCCATCTGGCCGCGGCTGACGGTCTTCAAAGCCTGGTCGATGGCGCTGGCAAAACTGGGGCCTTCGGTCTTGGTGGCTGTCTTGCCGACCTGTGACACGTCCGGGCGCAGGCCTGCCTTGGCCACGGCCTGGGCGAAATCAAAAGGCTTGAGCTTGACGATGTCCATGACGGCTCCTTGGGCAGGGGCCCAACGACAGGGCAAGCGCAAACTTTAGGGGGACACCCCTTGTGCCGGTGCCGGAATCTGAGGCGGATTTCTGGCCTTTCTCGGGCCATGCGAGGGCCGTGCCGTGCCGAAGAATCGACCCCCATCGCCCCACCCATGACCGCCGCACCCCTGTGGCCCTGGCGTGACTGGCGACGTCGAACCGAACCGGACGCCCATGGACACTGCCCTCACCGCCACCGCCCCGCAGACGCTGATTCCCGAGCCGCGCACGCTTTCGGAGAAACTGGCCACCCTGCCCCTGAAGCCCCTGCTGATGTTGGGCGTCGGCGCGGCAGCACTGGCGGCAGTGGCCATCGCCCTGGCGCTGCGTGGTGGCGGACAGAGCGACTACCGAGTGCTGTTCGCCGGCCTGTCAGACAAGGACGGCGGCGCGGTGCTGGCCCAGCTGTCGCAGATGAACGTGCCCTACAAGCACAGCGAAGGCGGAGGCGCCATCCTGGTGCCGGCCGACAAGGTGCTGGATGTGCGCATGAAGCTCAGCAACCTGGGGCTGCCCAAGAGTTCCACGGTCGGGTACGAGTTGCTGGACAACCAGAAGTTCGGCCAGTCGCAGGCGGGTGAAGGCATGTCCATGAAGCGCGCCACCGAGGGCGAGCTCATGCGCACCATCAGCAGCCTGGCGGCGGTGCAGCAAGTGCGCGTGCACCTGGCCCTGCCGGCGCAGAACGGCTTCTTCCGCGAGCAGCAGAAGCCCTCCGCATCGGTGATGCTGACCCTGCACCCAGGGCGCACGCTGGACCGCGCGCAGATCTCCGGCATCGTGCACCTGGTGTCCTCCAGCGTGCCCGACCTCAACCCCAAGGCCGTCAGCGTGGTGGACGGTACCGGCGCTCTGCTGACCGAGCAGGATGGGGGTACGCAGAACGGGCTGGACACCCACCAGTTGCAGTACCGGCAGCAGGTGGAAGCGTCGCTGCAGAAGCGCTTGGTCGAACTGCTCGAGCCCGTGGTGGGAAGGGAACACCTGCGCGCCACCGTCACCGCCGATATCGACTTCACCGAGACCATGTCGGTGAGCGAGGAGTTCAAGCCCAACAACGGTGATGCGCCCGCAGCGGTGAAGTCCACGCAGCTGCTGGAGTCCAACCAGGCGGGCGCCAACACCCCCGGCGGTGTACCTGGAGCGCAGACCAACCAGCCGCCCGTGCCGGGTACGGCCCCGGTCACCGGAGCGGCTGCACCGCTGCAAGGCACCCAGTCGGGCTCGGCCGCCGGCACCTTCCGCAAGGAGGCCAGCACGAGCTTCGAGGTGGACCGCACGCAGAAAACCGTGCGCAACGGCACGGGCAGCATCAAGCGACTGTCCGCCGCCGTGGTGGTGAACCACCGCGTGACCACGGACGCTCGGGGTCGCACCACCTCCACGCCGCTGACACCGGAAGAGCTCGAGAAGCTCACCGCGCTGGTGGAGCAAGGCCTGGGCATCAGCAAGGACCGCGGTGACACCGTGAAGGTCATCAACGCCGCGTTCCGCCCCGAACCGGCCACCCCGAAGGCGGAGGACCTGCCCGTGTGGAAGCAGGTCTGGGTGCAGGACATGCTGCGCGCCGCGGCCATGCCGGCGGCTCTGGCCTTCGTGGCCCTGTTGATCGTGCTGACCACCATCCGCCCGGCCCTCAAGACCCTGCTGGCCCCACCGCCTTCACCGGAATCTGCACCGGGCTCGAGCGTGAACGCGTTGCTGGACGAGACGCCGTTGCTGCCCGGTGAGGCGGCCGCGACTGGCAAGGAATTGGCGTTGACGGGCGAGGAGCATTCATTCAAGAGCCCGCAGCAACTTCCCGGCATGCTCAAGGCTCAGGCTTTTGCCAAGCAGAACCCCGCAGCGGTGGCTAACATCTTGCGCACCATGATGTACGGAGGCAAGGCCCCCACCGAGGCCTGAACACGATATGGCCACTGCAACAGTTCAAATGTTGGAAAGCGGCGTCGAAGATGCCGCGATCATCCTGATGTCCATCGGCGAAGAGGAGGCCTCCGAGGTCTTCAAGCACCTGCTTCCCAGGGAGGTTCAACGCCTGGGCGAGACCATCGCCAAGCTCAAGGCGGTCCCACGCGAGCGCTACGAGCGCGTGGTGGAGGATTTCCTCAAGCTGGCCGAAGCCGAGCACCTGCTCGTGGCGGACTCCGACGAGTACGTCCGCTCGGTGCTGCGCAAGGCGCTGGGTGAGGAGAAGGCGAGCCTGCTGCTGGAGCGCATCCTGGCGGGCAACGATGTCACCGGCATCGAAAGCCTGAAGTGGATGGAGGCGCAGTCGGTGGCGGAACTGCTGCGCAACGAGCACCCGCAGATCGTGGCCGCCATCCTGGTGCATCTGGAGTACGACCAGACCGCTCAGATCCTGAAGCTCTTGCCCGACCGCATGCGCAACGAGGTGCTGATGCGCGTGGCCACGCTGGACGGCATCCAGCCCGCCGCCCTGAAGGACTTGAACGAGGTGCTCAGCAACATGCTGGCCGGCAGCGACCGGGCCCGCAAGTCACAGTTGGGCGGCGTGAAGAGCGCGGCCGAAATCCTGAACATGATGGGCAGCTCGATGGAGACCAACGTGCTGGATTACATCCGCGAAGCCGACGGCGACCTGGCGCAGAAGATCATGGACAACATGTTCACCTTCGACGACATGATCAAGCTGGATGACAAGTCCATCCAGATGGTGCTGAAGGAAGTGCAGTCCGAAAGCCTCGTGATTTCGCTCAAGGGCGCGACGCCGGAGCTTCGTGAACGCATCTTCAAGAACATGTCCAGCCGTGCGGCCGAGACCCTACGCGAAGACCTGGAGACCCGCGGCCCGGTGAAGGTGACAGACGTGGAAGCCGAGCAGAAGGGACTGCTGAAGATCGTGCGCAGGCTGGTGGAAGAAGGCGAGATCTCTCTGGGTGGCGGCAGCGATGAGCAGTTCCTCTGAGCGCCGCCCCCCCGGGACGGGCTTCCTGAACATCCCGGCCCCGGAAGGCTCCAAGGCCGGGCTGTCCTACACCCGCTTCATCCCCCGGGAAGAGCTGGGCGAAGTCCAACCCTGGCAACCAGGAAACTTTGGCGCATTGCCGCGCCGCCCAGGCCAGGACGAACAGAGCACGAAGGGGCCCAGCGAACAGGAGTGGCTTGCGCGCATCGAGACCGCCCGCCAGCAGGCCTACGAAGAAGGCTACCGGGACGGCATGACGGCGCTCGAAGGGTTCAAAAGGACCCACACCGCGCAGATGGCCGCGAGAGTGGGCCAGCTGGTGCAAAGTTTCGATGCCCAGTGGGCGCAGCTGGAGGAACAGATGGCCCAAGCCCTGTCCCGCGGCGCGGTGCTGCTGGCGCGGCAGGTCCTGCGCACGGAACTCGGCATGCAGCCCGCCCTGGTGCAGGCCGTGGCCGCGGAAGCGTTGAACACCGTGCTCATGAGCGCACGGCAAGTGCTGGTGCGCGTGCACCCCGATGACCTGCCCCTGGTGGCCGAGGGCGCAAACGAAGCCCTGCAGGCCCGCGGCGCCCGGCTGCAGGCCGACCCGAGCATCCAGCGAGGGGGCTGCAGCGTGGAATCAGACGCTGGCACCATCGACGCCACGATCGAGAACCGCTGGGCCCGGGCCGTCCAGGCCCTGGGCCACGCCCTGCCCTGGCAAGCGGCGCCACGCACGGCAACGCCGTTGCCGGCGGAACAGGACGATCCAGCATCTCCGACGCAGGGCGCCAACACGCCGCCTGCAGGCGCATGACCACCCACCTTTCGCCTGAGACATCTGCAGCCGGTGCGCCGCTGCCACTGGCCTGCGACACCTCCACCCAGCGCTGGAGCGCCTACCTGTCAGCACTGGTGGAGCAGGCGGGGAGCTCCGAGCCGCTGGAGACCGTGGGGACGCTGGTGCGGGTGGCAGGTCTGGTGCTGGAGGCTGCGGGCGTGCGGGTGCCGGTGGGATCCATCTGTGAAGTGCGCAGCCCGGGCCTGCCCGCAGTGCTGGCCGAAGTGGTGGGGTTCAACGCGGACCGTGCCTATCTCATGCCCACCGGCCCGGTTCACGGGCTGGCGGCAGGTGCGCAGGTGCTGCCCAGGCCCCTGCCCGTGGTTGCGCCCCGGCTGGGCATGGCCGCCCCCACACGGGGGGCCGCCCGGCCTGAAGCGCGGGGCCTGCACCTGCCCATCGGCCCCGGCCTGCTGGGCCGGGTGGTGGACGCGCATGGCGAGCCGCTGGACCGTCAGGGGCCGATCCACGACGTGACCCACCAGACGCTGAACCGCCCGCCGATCAATGCCATGGACCGTGACCCCATCCGCAAGCCCTTGGACACGGGGGTACGCGCCATCAACGCGCTGTTGACGGTGGGGCGAGGCCAGCGCATCGGCCTGTTCGCCGGCACCGGCGTGGGCAAGTCCGTCCTTTTGGGGATGATGGCGCGCTACACCGCAGCAGACGTGATCGTCGTCGGCCTGATCGGGGAGCGTGGCCGCGAGGTCAAGGAATTCATCGAGGACATCCTGGGCGAGGAAGGCCGTCAGCGCTCGGTGGTGGTGGCCGCCCCGGCCGATGCGCCGCCATTGGTGCGCATGCAAGGCGCGAACTACGCCACGGCCATTGCCGAGCACTTCCGGGATCAGGGGCAGCACGTGCTGCTGCTGATGGACAGCCTGACGCGCTACGCCATGGCGCAGCGCGAGATCGCCCTGGCCATTGGCGAGCCGCCGGCCACGCGCGGCTACCCGCCCAGCTGCTTCGCCCGCCTGCCGCAGTTGGTGGAACGCTCGGGCAACGGACTGCACGGGCAGGGCTCCATCACCGCCTTCTACACCGTGCTGAGCGAGGGGGACGACCCGCAGGACCCCATTGCCGACGCCGCCCGGGGCATCCTGGATGGCCACATCGTGCTGTCACGCGAGCTGGCCGAGAGCGGCCACTACCCGGCCATCGACGTGGAGCGCAGCATCTCCCGCGTGATGACCTCGGTGGCACCGAAGGAACAGATCCACGCCGCCCGCCGGATAAGGCAGTTGCTGGCCAAGTACAACAAGGCGCGCGACCTGATCCAACTGGGGGCATACGCCCCCGGCCATGACAACGAGCTGGACATCGCCGTGCAGGCCCAGCCAGAGATCACCGCGCTGCTGCAGCAGGACATGCTGGAGTGCGCACCCTTGCAGGACTGCCAGCGCCGCTTGATGGCGTTGGCCGCTTGATGGCGCTGACCGCCTGATGCTCCGAACCGAGGCCCCCAGATGAACGCTCCCGACACCCATGCCCTGCAGATGCTGCTGGAGCGCGAGGAGGCCGAGCGGGACGCCGCCGCCCTGGCGGTCCGCCAGTCCCAGGACCACCTGCAACGGCTGCAGTCTCAGACGCAGCAGTTCATGCAGCACCGCGCCGATTACGTCGCCCGCTGGCAGCAGCAGTTTCACCAGGCTGGCGGCATCGAGATCGTCCATTGCTACAACAGCTTCATGCACCGCCTGGACCAGGCCATGGCGCAGTTGGGCCTGCAGCAGCGCCAGGCCGAATTCAATCTGCAGCGACAGCGCCATCGCCTGGTGGAAGCCGAGACGCGCGTGGCCGCGATCCGCAAGCTCATCAGCCGCCGGCTGGAGACCCACGAACGCATTCAACAACGTCGTGAGCAGAAGCAGACCGATGAAGCGGCGCAGCGCGCCGCCTGGCTGTCGCGGCAGTCCCAGGTCTTGCCTGCCCTCGGTTGAATGAGCCGCCGCAGCCACAGAGCCTGACCCGACCCAGCTTTTCTCAAGACGACCATGCAGATGTCCGCCTCACCACTGTCCTTCCTGGCCACCACAGCGCCCGCCGGCAACCCAACCGCCCATCAGGCGGGCCCTCACGTCCACAAGGCCGCGAAATATGGCGCCGAGGCCAAGCCGCACAACGCGCAGGCAGACGGAGCCGACATGTCCGAGGAATCCTCCAGCTTCTCGCGCGCGCTGCGCGATCGGACTGATCAGGCCCGCCGTGAGGACGCCAGGGCTGAAACCAAGACCGAACGTCAAGGCGATGCAGGTGCCCAGCCCGGGGAACAGGGAACGGCAGCCGAGGCTTCCATCGAGTTGAACGCCTTGCTGGCATCGCTGATGCAAGGACAAGGTCCAGTCCAGGCGGCAACCGGGGTCAAGGCCGGCCAGCCGAGGGCCACAACGACGACCACCGAGGCGCTGGAAGATGCCGCCACAGGCGGCCCGGGCCGAGGCAAAGGTCGGCTGCAAAGAATTGCCGCGCTCTCGCTCGACAAGACGGCGGCAGCCGACGGCCAGGTCGCCAAGGCGGCCACGAGTTCGTCGAACCGGGAGGTGGTCTCGGCAGGGGCCGCGGCGGCCCGCGCTGCGCTGGGAGTTGTTGGCGCCGGCTCCGCCTCCCATCCGACAGCTTCAGAGGCTTCTCAGCAACTGAAGGCTGCCTTGCAACGCGCACCCTCGTCAGAGGCGGGTGCAGCCTCCGCGACAGGCAGCAACACGGCATCGGCGAACAGCGGGCAGCTGAGCATGTCCCTCAACAGCCTGTTGCCCGGCGCCGCGTCCACCATCACGGCCTCCGCCGCGTCCGCCACCGTCGACACCGCTCTGGCTCAGGACGTCCGTCGCCCCGAGTTCGTGCCGGCGTTCAGCGCGCGTATCGCCACCCTGGTGCAGGAAGGCGTGGAGCATGCACGCGTTCATCTGAACCCGGTGGAGATGGGCCCGGTGTCCCTGCAGCTTTCGCTGGACGGTCAGCAGGTGCGGGTGGACATGACCGCCGAAGTGGCGGCCACGCGACTGTTGCTGGAGCAGGCGCTGCCGACGCTGGCTGGCGCTCTGCGGGAGGCCGGATTCACCCTCAGCGGCGGGGGGGTCTCGCAGCCTGCAGCCGACACAGCGAACCTCGGCGGTCAGGACCCGCGCAATGCCGCCGGCTCCTCTGGCGAGCCCTCACCGCAGACCTCGGGCTCCTCCACCGGACCAGCCGGTCAGCAGGCCGACGGCAGGAGCGCGCCTGAGGGTGAGCAGGGCGCCAACCAGGGATCCAGAACCCTCACCGCCACGGACGGCCTGTCGACGGAACTGCACCTTGATGGCGAGGGCAGGCCCCACCTGCCGCACGGGCGCGGCCTGGTCGACACCTTCGCCTGAGTCAGGTCCACGACCAAGTTTTCGGACTGCCCACCGTTCACAGGGCTGTTCAGAGGATCGCCCTGGAGTGAAATGACCATAATCGGGCCCTCCGTCGGAGAATCCTGACCCATCGGTCGCGTGCCGCAGCTTTCCACAGGAACACCCATGGCGACAGCAACGCCCACCGACAAGACTGACAACGCCGAGCCCAAGAAGAGCAAGAAGAAGCTCTTCCTGATCCTGGGCGTGGTGGCGGTGCTGGTGCTCGGCCTGGCCGGCGGCGGCGCGATGTTCTATTCCTCCAAGAAGAAGGCGGCCGCCGAGGCGGAAGCGTTGGAAGATGGCGAGTCCGAGGGCGCCACTCCTGCCAAGGCCTCCAGGCGAGACCCCAAGGCAAAGACGGCCTTCGTGGCCCTGGACACCTTCACGGTGAATCTGGCGGACCGGGACGCCGACCGCTACGCCCAGGTGCAGTTGTCGCTGGAAGTGAACGACGAGACGGCCACGCAGCTGGTCAAGAACTTCATGCCCGTCATCCGCAACAACATCCTGCTGGTGTTGTCGCACAAGATGGCAGCCGAATTGCTGGAGAAGGACGGCAAGATCAAGCTGTCGGAGGAAATCAAGGTGGAGGTCGCACGAGCGCTCGGCATGGAACCACCGGAAACCGCCTCACAATCCGGGGAGGCCAAGCGCAAGCGCAAAGTGCCGGCCAGCGAACTTTCCCCCGTCGTGGGCGTGCATTTCTCGAATTTCATCATCCAGTGACCCCCGTGGCGAAGGCCCCCAAGAGATTCCCTGAACTTCCGTCATGAGCCAGCAGATTCTTTCCCAAGACGAAGTCGACGCGCTTCTGCAGGGCATCACGGGCGAAAACCAGAAGCTTGAAGAAGGTGGCGAGGCTGGCGGCGGCATAAGGGAATACAACCTCGCCAACCAGGAACGGATCGTCCGTGGGCGCATGCCCACGATGGAAGTCATCAACGAACGCTTCGCACGTAACGTGCGGATCGGTCTGTTCAACCTGATCCGCCGCAATCCTGAAGTCTCGATCATGGGGACCAAGGTGCACAAGTACGGTGCCTTCCTGCGCGAGATCGTCGTGCCCACCAATTTCAATGTGGTGGGCTTCAAGCCGCTTCGAGGCACGGGGCTGCTGATCTGCGAGCCCAGCCTGGTCTTCGCCACCATCGATGCCCTGTATGGCGGCAGCGGGAAGTTTCATGCGCGCATCGAGGGGCGCGACTTCTCACCCACCGAGCAGCGGGTCATCATGCGCCTGGTGGAAACCATCGGGGTGGAGTTCAAGAAGTCCTGGGCCGGCATCTACCCGCTGGAGATCGAGTACCAGCGCTCGGAGATGCAGCCGCAGTTCGCCAATATCGCCACGCCGGGCGAAATCGTCGTCTCCACGTCCTTCACGCTGGAGATCGGCGACGTCACGAGCTCCATCCATTTCTGCTTCCCGTACGCGATGCTGGAGCCCATTCGCGACACTCTGTACTCCACCGTGCAGGGTGATGCGGTGGAACCCGACAAGCGCTGGGTGAAGCTGCTCAGCAGCCAGATCCAGGATGCCGAGGTGGACCTGGTGGCCGAACTGGGTACAACGCGGGCAACCGTGGAGCAGTTGCTGGGCTTTCGACCGGGCGATTTCATCGAGCTGGAACTGGACCCCCTCATCAAGGCCAAGGTGGACGGCGTGCCTGTGCTCGAGTGTCAATACGGCGTCAACGACGGGCACTACGCCATCAAGGTGGAGAACCTGTTGCCCAGCACGGAATCCCTCAAGGGAGGCATGAACAATGGCCGCTGACAACAACGATCAAGATCGCATGGCGGCCGAATGGGCTGCCGCTCTGGATGACAAGCCGGGTGCGCCCGCCGGGGGCGCAGCGTCGGTCAAGCCCGCGCAGTTCACGAACTTCGG
>CANHVY010000058.1 GCA_947464185.1 Burkholderiales bacterium | reverse complement strand
CGCTTGAAGCGGCGGATGTGGTTGGACACCGCGCACAGGCTGAGGTACACGCTCACGCGGTTCCAGGGCGAGAGGTTGCTGGTGGAAGCGTGCACCAGGCAGCTGTGGAACAGGATCATCGAGCCGGCCGGGCCGGTGGGGCTGACGATGCCGCCGTTCTTGCCCCCGCCGCGCGCCACCAGTTCCTCGATCAGGCCGTTGCTCACGGTCCACAGCGGGTAGCTGGTGGTGGTCAGGTCGTGCTTGGCGTCCACCACGCCGCGCTTGTGCGAGCCGGGAATGAACATCAGCGGCCCGTTGAAGGCGTTCACGTCGTCCAGGAAGATGGCCACGTTCATGGCCCGGGCCTCGGGCATCATGTCGTCGTTCAGCCAGGTGCCGTAGTCCTGGTGCCACTGCCAGACATCGCCCTCAAAGGCCATCTTGCCGTTGATCTTGAACTGGTGCATGTAGAGCTGCTCGCCGAACAACTCCTCCACCGGCTCGATCATGCGCGGGTGCCGCGCCAGGCGGGCGAACGGCGCGCTGTACATGTGGGCGGCGAAGTTGGTGCGCACGGCGTCCGAGCCGCGCTCGCGCACGTTGTAGGCCTCGCGCCGGCTGTAGAGCTCGGGCACGGCGGCGTTGAGTGCGGCCGTCTCCTCGGGCGTGAACAGGCTGGGAAAGAACAGGTAGCCGTCGCGGTCGAACTGTTCGCGTTGCTCGGGGGTGAGTTTCATGGGAAGTCTCCTGTGGGTGTGCGAGACCTTGCGGCCTCCGGTTCAGCCCGCCTCGGCTGCAATCTGCCGCAGGGCCTGCTCGAAAACCTCGGGCGGCTGGCCGCCCTGGATCAGGTGGCGGTCGTTTACCACCACCGAAGGCACCGAGCGGATGCCCGCCTGCTGCCAGAAGCTTTCAGCCTGCCGCACCTCGGCGCTGAATTCGCCGCTGTCCAGCACCTCGCGGGCGCGGGCCGCGTCCAGCCCCGCGCTGACGGCGGCGCTCAGCAGCACCTCGGCGTCGCTCGGGTTGTGCCCCTGGCCGTGGTAGGCCTGCAGCAGCGCGTGCTTGAGTGAGCGCTGTGCGCCCTGCGGGCCTTCTTCACCCGCCCAATGCAGCAGGCGGTGGGCGTCAAAGGTGTTCCACACCCGCACGCGGGTGCCGAAGCTGAAGCCCACCGCCGCCCCGCGCTCGCGGATGGCGGCCTGGTTGCGCGCGATCTGCTCGGCCGAGATGCCGTACTTGGCCGAGAGGTAGGCCACCGCGTCCTCACCCTCCGGGCCCATCTGCGGGTTCAGCTCGAAGGGCCGGAAGTGCAGCTCCACCGGGATGTCGCCGCCGATGTTCTTCAGGGCGATCTCCAGCGCATTCAGGCCCACGGCGCACCAGGGGCAGGCGATGTCGGAGACGAAGTCGATTTTCATCGGCGCAGTCTATGCGCTGCTGCGTGCCGGCTGACACCGGGCACGGCCAGAACCCGAGCATTCCAGCTCTGCGGTCACGGGGCTGGCGCCAGGAAGTCCCGCCACGTCAGCAAGCGGGCCGGCGGCACGCACTGGAAGGGCAGCGGGGGGGGCACGGGGCCTTCGGCGGACGGTTTCTCCGTGGCCGCATCACCCCCGGCGAGCGGCGCCCGGGCAGGCGCGGGGCCGCCCGCCCCAACAGACGGCAACCCGCGCGGCGCGTCGCAGGCCGCCAGGAATTCCGCCGAGGCCGGGTTGCGGAACTCGCGCAGGCGCTGCGCCAGGTGGCGGGCGCGCTCCAGATCGCCGGCCTGGGCGAAGGCCTGGGCCCAGGCCAGCATCAGGCGTGTGTCCAGCAGGTGGTGCGTGGCGATGTCGAAGGCGGGCATCTCCTGCGCCGGCGTGTCGCTCACCGTGGCCGCGGCGTAGTGGGCGTGGTGGCCGAAGAAGACACTGCGCTTGCCGGCCTCGATGCGCTGCTCCAGCGGGGCTGCCCCGCGGCGGGCCTCGAAGATCGCGGCCACGCGCTGGTAGTCGAACAACGCGAACAGCGCCCCGGCCACGCACAGCACGCCCGCTGCGGCCCGCAGCCAGGGCGGGTGGGGGGCGGCCTGGGCCCGGGACTGGGCAGGGGCCGGAACCTGTGCGTGAGGGGGCTGCGCGGCGCTGAAGGCCGTGGCCGTGGCCGTGGCCGTGGCAGCAGTCGTGTTCGGGTTCGCCCCTGCGACCGCCGCCGGCAGCCCCAGCGCCAGGCCCCAGGCGAAGGCCGTGGGCAGCAGGAAGTAGGCGTACCACAGCGGGTACTCCAGCAGGCTGTGCAACCCGATCAGCAGCACCATCATCAGCGCACAGCGCCCGCTGGCCGAGGCCACCCCGGTAGCGGCCAGCACGCGGCGGCCGGCCCGCCACAGCGCCCACAGCAGCAGGGCGCAGACCACAAGCGCCAGCGGCAAGCCCAGTTCCACCGCCAGTTGCAGCGGCAGGTTGTGGGTGTGGTCAAAGAACGCCGTGTGGCGCTGCGGGAAAGGGGTGAGCGACCAGGCGAAGTTGAAGTTGCCCCAGCCCACCCCGGTCCAGGGATGCTGGGCGATCAGGTGCAGCGCATCGGCCCAGATGCGAAAGCGCGAACCCGACACATCGCCCTCGGCCAGGCGCTGCTGCCCGCCGAAGGTGAGTTCCGACGCCTGCGCCCACCACGCCATGCCCCACCAGGCGGCGGCGTACAGCAGCGGCGTGGCCAGCAGCAGCCCCCGCGTTGCGCGTGACAGCCGCCGGTCTGCCAGCCCCCACAGCGCGAGCAAGGCCACGCCCACCAACCCGGTGCGCGAGGCCGTCAGCACCACCGTCCAGATGAACAGCGCCATGCCCAGCGCGGCCAGCGCCCACAGCAGGCGAGGGGCCCGCAGGCCGTGCTCCGCCCGCCGCAACTCCAGCCAGCCCACCAGCGCGATGGCCGCCCACAGCATCAGGCTGCTGAGGTGGTTGGGCTGGCGCAGGTTGCCCACCGCCCGCCCTGCCACGGAGGAGTTCGCGATCCAGTCGCCATCGGCCAGATCGGGGGCGAACACCTGCACCAGCGCCACCGCCGCATGCAACACCCCCACCCCCACCCAGGCGCCGAAGAAGACCCGCCCCACCGGCACGGCCAACGGCCCGGCCGCCGCCACCTGACCGGCCCGCAGCACCACCGCCGCTGCCGCGCACAGGCCCGCCGCACCCGCCACCAGCGACAGCGCCTGCGACCCGGCGCCCCAGGGCAGCAAGGCGCCCAGGCCCACCAGCGCCAGCGCGGCCAGCACCGCGGCTATGCCGGACCAGGGGGCGGGTTTCAGCCCCTGGTTCAGCCCTCGGGACAAGCCCGGTAGCAGCCAGAGCGTCCGCCCCCAGGGCCCCCGCCCGGCTGGCCCGCGGGTCAGCCCGTGAGGCGCCCCCAGGGTCGGCCTGTGGGAGGCCCCCAGCCACCCCGCCGGCTGCAAAGCCAGGGCCCACACCAGCGCCCCCCACCCGGCCAGCGCCAGCGCCTGGTTGAAGAAAGTGGTGGACGGCGAGACGTTGTAGGCCAGCAGGGTGCTCAGCCCAGCGGCGGCCAGGGCCAGGGCCTGCAGACCCACAGCAGAGAAGGAGAGCGGCGCGGAAAGTGGGGGCATCAGCAGGAAACAGCGGCGGTCCGCTCGGCGGACCCGCCACATTGTGGCGGCGACAGCCGGCACACCGCAGCCGGCACCTTGGTGACGCTGCACGTCACCCGGGTGACACTTCCCGGCACCGGCCCGCGCCGAAGCAGGCACGACAGCGGATGCAAGTGACCAAGATTGTCATTCGACATCCTCAAAAGCCCGATAACCGGCCCTATCTTCCTTGGCACAGTCCGTGCAAGAATTTCTGCACGGTCATGTTCCTTGATCGCTTACAAGGAGTGTAGAAATGAAACTGAAACGCAAACTGCAAAAGGGCTTCACGCTGATCGAGCTCATGATCGTCGTGGCCATCATCGGTATCCTGGCGGCCGTCGGCTTGCCGGCGTACCAGGACTACATCGCCAAGGCGCAGGTCGGGCGCGCCATCTCCGAGACCGGGGCGCTGAGGGCGAAGATCGAGTCCTGCCTTTCCGACGGCAGGAATACGATCGTCTCGCCCCTCACCGCGACCGCGTGCTCCCTGGCCGACCTCCAAGCTTCAACTATCTTGACCGGAGCCGCCCAGGCCGATGCGCCCGCTCTCGGGACCACACCGACCACGGGATATCCCCAGATCACCATCACCGCGGCGACCGGGGTCGTCACCATCGTCGGAACCTTCGGCAATTCGGCGGCCGACGCGTTGGAAGGGACCACCCCGCTGAGCGTGCGTTGGACGCGCGCAGCCAGCACGGCCGGCGGCGGGTGGACCTGCAACGTGGTGGGCGCTGCTGCCACCGCCGCGCTCGGTCGGTTCGCACCTCCCTCGTGCCCCGCCTCAGCCACCTGAGCGGTACACACTGCTGCCGCCAACGCTGCCGCTGAGAGGCACTGGCGGCCGCGCTCGGCACCGGAAATCCAGCCTGCGGGGCGGCCAGCCGTCACGCAGGCATTTCGTTTTTCACCGGGATGCAGCAAGCAGTGGGCCTTGAGGCCTTGCAAGCCCGCAAGATGTTCAACGCGATGTCGGCCATCGCAAAGGCCCGCAGACCCAAAGCGCAGCGGGGCAGGGGCGCGGAAGGTGGGGGCATCTGCAGGAGACAGCAGGCGGCACGCCCAGCGGCTTCGCCGCTTGCTTGATGGCGCCCTGGCGGCGAAGCGCAAGGAGGCACGCCGGCGACGCTGCGTGTCACCCGGGTGACGCTTTGCGGCGGCCAGCCGCAGCGAAACCGCGCCACCGGGTCACGCCAATGCTCAGCTTTGTCATGTGATGGACCGACAGCCGCCACAATTCAGCCTGTTTGCGTTGGCACAGTCCGGGCAACACTTCTGCCACGACCTACAGGGCCGATCGCTTACCAAGGAATGGGGATATGAACGTGAGACGCAACCTGCAACAAGGCTTCACGCTGATCGAGCTGATGATCGTTGTGGCCATCATCGGTGTTCTGGCGGCCGTGGGCCTGCCGGCGTACGAGCAGTACACCATGAAGTCGCAGGTAGCCCGGACGCTGTCCGAGCTGACCGGGCTCAAGGTCAAGATCGTTACATGCGTCAACGAGGGCAGGACAGTGCTCAGCGCCACACCCGGCGCGACAGTGTGCCCCATGCAAGATCTCCAGCCTTCAGCGCTGTTGATGAATGACGCTGAGGATGACAATGTACAGATTCCGGCGGGTGCGCCGCCGATTGTTGACGGGCAAGCTGTCGGCTATCCCGGCGTGAGGTTTGCTGACCCTACAAACCTGATTTTTGCAGCCCAGCTCGCTGCAAAGTTCGGTAATTCTGCTGCCCAGCTGCTGGTTGATAACAATGTCATTGTGCAGTTGCGGCTTCGGCGGGATGGCGGGTGGATTTGCATATTTGACAGTCCCGACGAGCTCAAGCCGCTAGCGCCCAAAGGGTGCGAGTGAGGCAGCTCCTCAGCCTAGGGTCGTTAGACAAGAAGACACCCCTCTGCTCTCGTTGGGCAAACCTCAGCCCGCGCCCGGCACCCACAGGCACTCGCCCGCCACCAACGCCCGAATGCGGTGGCGGCTGTCGTGAGCGCCTATTTCGCGCATCACGGCGTCCAGTTCACCGGGCTTGATGTGGGTGATCAGGACTTCGGCGCCGGCGGGCAGTGACTTCAGCTCCGTTTCCAGCATCGCCGGGCACAGGTGCTGGCTGACCTGGGCCAGGGCCTGTTCGTCATCACCGAAGGCGGCTTCGATCACCAGGGTGTGGACCTGCATCTGCGCCAGGCGCTGCCACAGCGCCGGGTTGGGACCGGTGTCTCCGGTGTAGACCCAGGCCGGATGGCCCGCGCCGGCGCTGACGGCGTAGCCCACCGCCGGCACGGTATGGGCAGCGGGCAACACTTCGATGCGGCGCCCGGCCACCTCCAGGCACTGCCCGAGCGTCACCTCCACGAAGGTCAGGGCAGGCTGCTCGGGGCTGGGAATGACGGTGAAATCCGGCCAGATCACGCCGTTGAAGATGTGCTCGCGCAGCGCCTTCAAGGTGTCGCGCAGGGCATACACCTGCACGGGCGGGCGACGCGCAGCCATGCGCAAGCGCAGCCCGGTGTCCGCCAGCAGCCCCACCCCCAGCACGTGGTCCAGGTGGCTGTGGGTGAGGAAGATGTGGTCGATACGGGCGATGTCTTCGTGGGGCAGATCCCCCACGCCTGTGCCGGCATCGAACAGCACCGTGTCGTCCACCAGGAAAGAACTGGTGCGGCAGCCCGCGGCGATGGAGCCCGAACAGCCGAGCACGCGCACCTTCAGGTCTGCGGTGTGCGCAAGAGTTCCAGACACCGCCATGACACCGCTCGTGCCGACCACTCAGGTGTTGCTGAACTGCATGCGGGTACCCGCCAGTTCGATGATGTCGCCATGGCGCAAGGACAGGCCATCACCCACCACGGGCGCGCCGTTGACGGTGGGCCTTTGCGCGCCCTCGACGTGGGTGAGCACGAAGCCGCCGCCGCGCTTGTCGATGGCCGCCACCTGCACGCCCGGCTTGCCCAGCGTGGTTCGGTCCTTGGTCAGTTGCACCTCGCGACCTGCGGCCGCGCCGTTGAGCACACGGATGCTGGCCTGCGTCTGTATCGGGGTGGGGGCGCTGAACAAGCCGAGGTCGGAGCCGGGGACGGTGACAAACCCAGCCCAGTCCTTGTCTTCCTCGTCTTCCTGGGGCCCAGGAGGCTGGCCCTCGCCCAGGAACTTGATCTTGTACTTGCCGACCTCGATGACGTCTTCATGCGCCAGACGATGCCGCTTGATGGCCGCGCCATTGACGTAGGTGCCGTTGGTGCTCTTCAGGTCCTCGACGTAGACATCGGAGCCCAGCATGTGGAACATGGCGTGCTCACCGCTGACCGCCAGGTTGTCGATCACGATGTCGTTGTAAGGCCGCCGGCCCAGAGTCGTCTTTTCCTTGGAGATAGTGGCCTCCCGTACGACCACGCCCTCCATCGAAATCACCAGTTTGTTCATTGAGCCTACCTCTTGCCGAGGGCAACGGCCTCGCCGCCTGCGCGAACCAGCACCACGGAAATGTTATCCCTTCCACCTGCCGCATTGGCCGCATCCACCAGGGACTGGCAGGTCTCCTGCAGCGAAGCGTGAGTGTGGCACAGCAGGTCGCAGATGCCCTCATCGCCGACCATGTCGGTCAGGCCATCGGAACACAGCAGCAGCAGGTCGTCATGCATCAGGCTGTGGTCGCGCGCTTCCAGAGATACCTCAGCCTCCACGCCCATGGCGCGGGTGACAAGGTTGCGGTTGGTGGAGCGGTTGGCCTGCGCGGGGGTGATGAGGCCCGCATCCAATTGCTCCTGCAGCATGGAATGGTCCCGCGTGAGGCGC
Source organism: Burkholderiales bacterium (assembly GCA_947464185.1). Classification (GTDB taxonomy): domain Bacteria; phylum Pseudomonadota; class Gammaproteobacteria; order Burkholderiales; family Burkholderiaceae_C; genus Rubrivivax. Next base: position 11,547 of record CANHVY010000058.1, on the reverse strand, counting down.
TGCAACTGCCCGCCGCGCAGGCGATAGGCCCGGGAATCGCCCACGTGGCCCACGACAAGGTGGCCGCCAGCTACGGCCATCATCACCAAAGTGGTGCCCATGCCGCTGTACTGCGGGTTGCCGTTGGCGGCGTCGAAGATGGCGCGGTTGGCTTGGCCCACACACTGGCCCATGGCCTGAGCAAGTTCGCGCGGCGTGGGTCCGCTGTGCGTCTGCAACCACTGCACCAAGGACGAGCACACGAGGACAGTGGCCATGCCAGAGGCCACCTCGCCGGCGTTGTAGCCGCCCATGCCGTCGGCCAGCACGGCCACCTTCGCGTCAGCGTCCAGGGCGACCGCATCCTCATTGTTGGTTCGCGTTCGGCCCACATCCAGCGCAGTGGCGAATTCCAAGATCATGACGGGGCCGCAGGCGTCCACGGGCTGGTGGGTGACAGGAGTAACGGGCAGCCGAATTGTGCCGTGCTTTCAGTGGAACAAAGCCCGCTGTCGCGCCTGCGGTCGTGAGATATGACCGCGAGATGACAACGCCGCAGCACCGCACCTCAGGCCGGCGAACCCGGGGGCACCCGGCGCGCCAGCATCTTGCCGATCACCAGCACCACGACGGCACCGGCCACCCCTGCCGCGTAGCGCACGGTGGACAGGACGTCAGGCCTCTGGCTCTGGGTCGTGGCTTCCTCCAGAGGCATCCATCCCAGAACCGCAGGATCGGTCACGGCCATGGTGCCGGCAATCCAGCCCAGCAGCATGCCTCCGACCGTGATGACCATCGGGAAGCGGTCCATCAGCTTGATGACGAGCTGGCTGCCCCACACGATGATGGGGATGCTGACCACCAGGCCGAAGATCACCAGCGGCATGGTGTGGTCGCCGCCGGCGGACTCGGCCGCGCCGGCGATGGCGATGACGTTGTCCACGCTCATCACCAGGTCGGCCACGATCACGGTCTTCACCGCCGCCCAGAGCTTGTCGCTGGCGGCAATGTCGCCATGGCCATCACCGTCTTCGGGCAGCAGCAGCTTCACACCGATCCACACCAGCAGCACGGCACCCACCAGCTTGAGGAACGGAATGGCCAGCAGTTGCAGCGCGAAGAAGATCAGGATCACACGCAGCAAGATGGCGCCGGCCGTGCCCCACAGAATGCCTTGCGCCCGTTGCTTGGGAGGCAGCTTGCGGCAGGCCAGCGCGATGACCACCGCGTTGTCACCACCCAGCAGGATGTCGATCATGATGATCTGACCGACTGCCACCCAGAACTCTGGGGTCATGAACATGTCCATATCGGGAACTCCGGAAAAACCAGAATTTTAGTGGGGTCTCACGTTCCCGAGATGGTGGAAACTACAGATGCGCGAGTTCAACGAAAACAGCCGCCCCGTGGGGCGGCTGTTCGGCAGGGGACTGGACGCTCAGAGCATGCCCTTGAGCAGCTTGGCCATTTCCGACGGATTGCGCGTGACCTTGAAGCCACACTCTTCCATGATGGCCAGCTTGGCGTCTGCCGTGTCGGCACCGCCGGAGATCAACGCGCCGGCGTGGCCCATGCGCTTGCCGGGAGGTGCGGTGACGCCGGCAATGAAGCCGACCACCGGCTTCTTCATGTGGGCCTTGCACCAGCGCGCGGCTTCGGCTTCGTCCGGCCCGCCGATCTCGCCGATCATGATGACGGCATCCGTCTCGGGATCGTCGTTGAACATGCGCATCACGTCGATGTGCTTCAGGCCGTTGATCGGGTCGCCCCCGATGCCCACGGCGCTGGACTGGCCCAGGCCGATCTCGGTGAGCTGCGCCACGGCCTCGTAGGTCAGCGTGCCCGAGCGGCTTACCACGCCGATGCGGCCCTTGCGGTGGATGTGGCCGGGCATGATGCCGATCTTGATTTCCTCGGGCGTGATGGTGCCGGGGCAGTTGGGTCCTAGCAGCAGCGTGCGCTTGCCGCCGGTCGCTTCCTTGGCCAACATCCTGTTGCGCACTTCCAGCATGTCCTTGATGGGAATGCCTTCGGTGATGCACACCGCCAGGTCCAGGTCGGCTTCCACCGCCTCCCAGATGGCCGCGGCGGCCCCCGCGGGCGGCACGTAGATCACGCTGACGGTGGCGCCGGTGGCTGCGGCGGCGTCCTTGACGCTGGCGTAGATGGGGATGCCCTCGAAGTCCTCGCCGGCCTTCTTCGGGTTGACGCCGGCGACGAAGCAGTTCCTGCCGTTGGCGTAGTCCCGGCACATGCGGGTGTGGAACTGCCCGGTCTTGCCGGTGATGCCCTGGGTGATGACCCGGGTGTCCTTGTTGATCAGGATGCTCATGTGTGCAGATTCCGTTCGCCCTGCGCTTGTCGAAGGGCTTGGTTGGGTTGCAGGGCTTCGACAGGCTCAGCCCGAACGGTGATGGGGGACGTCACTTCACCGCCGCCACGATCTTGGTCGCGGCGTCGGCCATGGTGTCGGCGCTGATGATGGGCAGGCCGGACTCGGCCAGCATCTTCTTGCCGATCTCCTCGTTGGTGCCCTTCATGCGCACCACCAGCGGCACCGTCAGGTTGACGGCCTTGCAGGCGGCCATCACGCCCTCGGCGATGGTGTCGCAGCGCATGATGCCGCCGAAGATGTTGACCAGGATGCCCTTGACCTTGGGGTTGCCCAGCATGATCTTGAAGGCCTCGGTGACCTTCTCGGCCGTGGCGCCGCCGCCGACGTCCAGGAAGTTGGCCGGCTCACCGCCGAACAGCTTGATGGTGTCCATGGTGGCCATGGCCAGGCCCGCGCCGTTGACCAGGCAGCCGATGTTGCCGTCCAGGCTGATGTAGGACAGGTCGAACTTGCTGGCTTCTACCTCGGCCGGGTCTTCCTCGTCCAGGTCGCGGTAGGCCACGATCTCGGGGTGCCGGAACAGGGCGTTGGAGTCGAAGTTGAACTTCGCGTCCAGCGCCTTGATGTTCCCGTTGCCTTCCAGGATCAGCGGGTTGATCTCGGCCAGGCTGGCGTCGGTGACCATGTAGCAGGCATAGAGCTTCTGAAACACGTCCTTGGCTTGCGCCTGGCTGGCCGCGGGCACGCCGATGCCATCGGCCAGTTGCTGGGCCTGCGCGTCGGTCATGCCGGTGAGCGGGTCCACGAAGACCTTGATGATCTTCTCAGGCGTGTGGTGGGCCACTTCCTCGATGTCCATGCCGCCTTCGGAGCTGGCCATGACGGCCACCTTCTGCGTGGCGCGGTCGGTCAGCGCGGCGACGTAGTACTCCTTCTTGATGTCGGCGCCTTCTTCGATGAGCAGGCGGCGCACCTTCTGGCCTTCGGGGCCGGTCTGGTGCGTCTTGAGCTGCATGCCCAGGATCTGCCCGGCCAGCGTCTTGACCTCGTCGATGGAGCGGGCGAGTTTGACGCCCCCGCCCTTGCCGCGTCCGCCGGCGTGGATCTGGGCCTTGACGACCCAGACGCTGCCGCCGAGCTTCTGTGCCGCCTCGACGGCTTCCTGCACCGTGAAGGCCGGAATGCCGCGCGGCACCGGCACACCGGCCTGGCGCAGCACTTCCTTGCCTTGGTATTCGTGGATCTTCATGGGCCTCCTCGCGCTTGCTCTTGGGGATGAAAAGTCAGGGCACGGCCTGCGCCGACGCCGCAGCGGCATTGTCAGTGCTGTTGTTGGCACCGGGCTGACGGTGCCAGCGCGGGTAATGCAGGCGCACCACCTCGCCGTCTGTGCGCAGGGCCTGGCAGCGGTCCAACTGGAAAGGCTGGGCGTCGCCCGGGCGGTCACCCCGGGTATCGATGGCCTCGCCCACCAGACCCTGGATCACCGCGGTGGGCAGCACCTGGGCCAGCTCCGTCAGGTGGGTGCAGCCGCGCACGCCCGACAAGCGCTCCAGCACGGCCTTGCGGAAGCCGCGGGCCAGATTGAGCCCTGCCAGGCCAGCATAGGCGTCGCCGTGTTCGCCGCAATGCCCGGGGTAGGGCACCCAGTCCGACGAGGAACCGGCTTGCAGGATGTCCAGGCGGCTGTTGATCACCAGACGCAGCAGCAGTTGGTGGATGGGGGTACCGGCCGGGCGCAGGCCGTCGACCATCTTCGCGTCACGCGTCTTGATGTCGGTGAGCAGGGCGTCCACCTCCCACAGGCCATCCTCGCGGCCATACACCTCCACGGTGAGGGTGCGCCGGTGCTTGAGCAGGCGCTGCGGCGAAGGGGGCGGAATCGGCATGGCGGACCGGGTGGACAGCCTGCCAATGTAGCATGGTGCACTGCAGCAAAGATGCTGGGCCTGCGGGGCCCACCCCCTGGCGGTGATCCGTCAAGCGCCCTAAGCGTCCTAAGCGCCCTCAAGGGGCTGGAAGGGACTGGTCTCCTCCTTCGGCCTCTACTTCAGCCTCTGCACACCCCTGGCCACGCAGCACGGCACGGATGGTGCCGGCGCTGAAGCCGCGGCCCGCCAGGAAGCGCATCTGCCTCCCGCGCTCTGCCGCGCCAGCGGGCATCTGGCCGAACTTGCGGGCCCAGACGGCCTGCGCGCGCTGCAGTTCGCTGTCACGCAGGGCAGCGCGCACCGGCTCATCAGCCGCCACGCCCAGTTGCTGGAGTTCACGCTCGATGCGCAGGTTGCCAAAACGTCCTGCGCGCGCATGGACGCGCGATTCGAGCAGGCGGGCGTCCGACAGATGGCCGGCGGCTTCCAACTCGTCCAGCAGTTCGGGAATCTGCCGGGCGTCAGGGAGTTCAGGACGCTCAGGCCACCCGGACCGCTTCCGACCCTCGGGCCCTTCAAGCGCCTCATCTGCCAGAGCCGCTTGAACCGTGCCGGGCCTAGATGCGTCGGGAAAGGGCGTGGGCGCTGTCGGCGCCAGGCCGTGGGTGGTTTCCAGTGCCCGCACCCAGCGCAGCAACTTGTCGTGCAACTCCTTGCGCGAGTGTTCGCGCTGGGCCAGCCACATCAGGGCTCGTTGGCGCAGCGAGACGGGCGGACGCGACGGGGGCACGGCCATGGGCGTCTGACAGGAAAGTGGTCGCTTGACGCAAGTCAGCCGGGTTCAGCTGAGTTCAGCCCAGCGCAGGCCGCGCAGTGTGGAGCGGGACCTCAGGCCGCCTCACCCGCGGGCAGCAGCGGAATGCCCATGGCGGCGCGGACCTTGTTTTCCACCTCCACCGCCAGCTCGGGGTTCTCGCGCAGGAACTCGCGTGCGTTGTCCTTGCCCTGACCGATCTTCTCGCCGTTGTAGGCGTACCAGGCGCCGGACTTCTCAAGTACGCGGGCGTTGACGCCCATGTCGATGATCTCGCCTTCGCGGCTGATGCCTTCGCCGTACAGGATGTCGAACTCCGCCGTCTTGAAGGGCGGGCTGACCTTGTTCTTGACGACCTTGACCTTGGTCTCGCTGCCGATGACTTCCTCGCCTTTCTTGATGCTGCCGGTGCGCCGGATGTCCAGACGCACCGAGGCGTAGAACTTCAGCGCGTTGCCGCCCGTGGTGGTTTCGGGACTGCCGAACATCACGCCGATCTTCATGCGGATCTGGTTGATGAAGATGACCATGCAGTTGGTCTTCTTGATGGTGGCGGTGAGCTTGCGCAGCGCCTGGCTCATCAGGCGGGCCTGCAGGCCGGGCAGGGAATCCCCCATCTCGCCTTCCAGTTCGGCCTTGGGCGTGAGGGCGGCCACGGAGTCGATGACGATGAGGTCCACCGAGCCGGAGCGCACGAGGGCATCGACGATCTCCAGCGCCTGCTCGCCCGTGTCGGGCTGGGAGATGAGCAGTTCCTGCAGGTTGACGCCCAGTTTCTGGGCGTACTGCACGTCCAGGGCGTGCTCGGCGTCGATGAAGGCGCAAGTGCCGGCCTGCTTCTGCATCTCGGAGATGACCTGCAGCGTCAGCGTGGTCTTGCCCGAGGACTCCGGGCCGTAGATCTCGATCACGCGCCCCCGGGGCAGACCGCCCACGCCGAGTGCGATGTCCAGACCCAGCGAGCCGGTGGAGACGACCTGAATGTCCGCGATGGCCTCGCCATCGCCCAGGCGCATGATGGTGCCTTTGCCGAACTGCTTCTCGATCTGCGCCAGGGCGGCCTGCAGGGCCTTGGCCTTTTCGGTGTTGAGTGCCTTCACGGGTGCGTCCATTGCGAGCTCCTTGGTCTTTCGGGGGTGTCTTGGGGTGTCGGGGGCGGTGCTGGCTATGGGCCAGCAGATGAGTTCAGTATCGCAGAAACTGGATGTTTGTACAGTAGTTCAGGCGATCCCTCACCCCCCCATCGGGGTGACCCGCTCGGGGGAGGTCCCCCCGTGGCCGGCGCGCGCCACCAGGGGTTGCGGGCCTGAGGAAAACGATGATGAAAACGGCTCTTGCCCCCCCCCTGCAGGCGAGAGAATGTCAAATGAAAACGCAACCTGGGAGAAGCGGGCCGCATGGCCTGCAGCACGGTGCGCAGGTGTCAACAGCCGTGACGGCCACCAGAAGCCGCCCGGCGCCTTGAGGAGACGAGCCATGCGGATTCTGATCGCCGAGGATGACCAGGTGCTGGCTGACGGCCTGCTGCGCTCGCTGCGCGCCGCCGGCTATGCCGTGGACCAGGTGGCCAGCGGCAACGAGGCCGACGCGGCGCTGGCGTCCCACGAATTCGATCTGCTCATTCTGGACCTGGGCCTGCCGAAGATGAACGGCCTGGACGTGCTCAAGCGCATGCGCGCACGCGGCACCACCTGCCCGGTGCTGATCCTCACGGCCGCCGACAGCGTGGACCAGCGCGTGCGCGGCCTGGACCTGGGCGCCGACGACTACATGGCCAAGCCCTTCTCGCTGCAGGAACTCGAGGCGCGCGTGCGGGCGCTGACCCGCCGCGGCCTGGGCACGGCCTCGGCGCTGATCAAGCACGGCCCCCTGAGCTTCGATGCCACCGGGCGGGTGGCCTACTTCGACGACAAGATGATCGAGCTCTCGGCCCGCGAGCTGAGCCTGCTGGAGGTGCTGCTGCAGCGCGCCGGCCGTCTGGTCAGCAAGGACCAGCTCGTCGAGCGCCTGTGCGAGTGGGGCGAGGAAGTCTCCACCAACGCCATCGAGGTCTACATCCACCGCCTGCGCAAGAAGATCGAGCAGGGGCCGGTGCGCATTGCCACCGTACGCGGGCTGGGCTACTGCCTGGAGAAGATTCCCGGGTGAGCCCGCATCGCCCGGGCGGCTGCAAGCCTGCCGCGTCTGCGACCTGAGCCAGGAACGGCGGCACCGTCATGGCAAGCCAGAAGGAGCAACGCTCGCTCTTCGGCGAGATCCTGGACTGGATGCTTGCGCCGCTGCTGCTGCTGTGGCCCATGAGCCTGGGCCTGACGGGCATCGTGGCGCAGGAGATCGCCAACCGGCCCTACGACCGCGATCTGGGGGAGTCGGCCCGGCTGCTGTCACGGCAAGTTCAGATCATCCCGGGCCGCCACGCCAACGATCTGCCCGTGGTGTCGGTGCAGGCCGCGCGCGCCCTGGATCTGCTGCGGTTTGACGACACCGACAAGGTCTACTTCCAGGTGCTGGGCGCGCGCGGCGAGTTCATCGCGGGCGACCGGGACCTGCCGGTGCCCGAGGGTCCGCTGCCCGAGCCGGGCGAGGTCGCCTACCGCGACGATCAGATGCTGGACGAACCCGTGCGTGTGGCCGCCTTGGTGCTGGCCATCCCCGGCACACAAGAGGAGCGCGGCGTGCTGCTGCAATACGCCGAGACGCTGGGCAAGCGTTCGCGCCTGACCACCGAGATCATCAAGGGCGTCATCCTGCCGCAGTTCGTCATCCTGCCGCTGGCCGTGCTGCTGGTGTGGCTGGCGCTGGCCAAGGGCATCCGCCCGCTGAACGAACTGCAGCAGCGCATCCGCCAGCGCGAGAGTGGCGACCTGAGCCCCATCGACGGCCGTGAAGCCCCCGAGGAGGTGGCGCCTCTGGTGGCGTCCATCAACGATCTGCTGCAGCGCCTGGACCAGTCCCTGTCCATGCAGAAGCACTTCCTGGCCGACGCTGCGCACCAGCTCAAGACGCCGCTGGCGGGGCTTCGCATGCAGGCCGAGCTGGCGGGGCGCGAGATCGACGCCGGCCAGCGCGACCCGCAGGCGCTGAAGGCGGCGCTGCACCAGATCTCGCTGTCCAGCCAGCGGGCGGCTCACTCGGTCAACCAGTTGCTCGCCATGGCCCGCGCCGAGGACCAGCAGCAGGCTCTGCGCACGCAGCCGGTGGACCTGGCGGAGGTGGTGCAGGAGGCCATGCGGGACCTGTTCACCAAGGCGCAGGACAAGGGCATCGACATCGGCTACGAGGGTGCCGACCCCGGACCGTCGACAGTGCTGGAAGGCCAGCCCGTGCTGCTGGGCGAACTGGTGCGCAACCTGCTGGACAACGCGCTGCAGTACACGCCTGCGGGCGGCACCGTCACGGCCCGGGTGCTGCCCGACCCCTTCGGCCAGGTGCTGGTGTTGCAGGTGGAGGATTCCGGCCCCGGTATCGCGGAGGCCGAGCGGGACCTGATCTTCCAGCCCTTCTACCGCACCCTGGGCACGGGCGTGGACGGCACCGGGCTCGGGCTGGCCATCGTGCAGGAAATCGTCAAGGGACACGAGGCCGAGATTTCAGTGGGGGCGGCGCACCCCCGGCCCGCCCTCCCCGGCCAGGGTCAGGGGGCGCTGTTCACCGTGCGCTTCCCGCTGCGGCGCGCAGGCCAGGACGCAGCCTGAGCAGCCGCCCCAGGATGGCTTCTGCGAAGACGGCGCCTCAGCTGGGCATCAGGCGGCGGCTGCGTGCCACCGACATCAGGATGCCCAGGCCCAGACCCAGCGTCACCATGGCGGTGCCGCCGTAGCTGATGAACGGCAAGGGCACGCCCACCACCGGCAGGATGCCGCTGACCATGCCCATGTTCACGAAGGCGTAGGTGAACAGGCTCAGCGTGATGGAACCGGCCAACAGGCGCGAGAAGACCGTGGGCGCCTCCGCAGCGATGGTCAGGCCACGCAGGATCAGGAAGCCGAAGCCCGCCATCAGCACCAGCACGCCCGCGAGGCCAAACTCCTCGCACAGGGCGGCGAAGATGAAGTCGGTGGTGCGCTCGGGGATGAATTCCAGGTGGGTCTGCGTGCCCTGCATGAAGCCTTTGCCCGTCAGGCCCCCGGAGCCGATGGCGATCATGCCCTGGATGATGTGGAAGCCCTTGCCCAGGGGGTCGCGCGTCGGATCCAGCAGGGTGCAAACCCGGTTCTGCTGGTACTCGTGCAGCACGGGCCAGCGCACGCCTTCCGCACAGATCATCGGCTCGCTCCACACCAGGGCCGCAATGCCCACCAGGCCCGCCACCAGAAACGGCACGATCAAGCGCCAGCTCAAACCCGCGAAGAAGAGGACGAAGAACCCGGCTGCCAGGATTAGCAATGAAGTGCCCAGGTCAGGCTGCTTCATCACAAGCAGCACCGGCACCATCAGCAGCGCCCCCGCCACCAGGAAGTCCGGCACCCGCAGCTGCCCTTCGCGCCGCTGAAACCACCAGGCCAGCACCAGGGGCGTGGCGATCTTCAGGATCTCGCTGGGCTGGATCACCATGCCCACGTTGAGCCAGCGGGTGGCCCCTTTCTTGGTGATGCCGAACAGCGCCGTGGCCACCAGCAGCGCCACGCCCACCGCGTACAGCGGCACGGCCAGGGCCATCAGGCGCTGGGGCGGCACCTGGGCCACCACGAACATCACCGCCAGCGCGATCAGCATGTTGCGGCCGTGGTCGACGAAGCGGGTGCCGTGGTCGAAGCCTGCCGAGTACATGGTGACCAGCCCGATGGCGGCCAGGAGGGCGATGGCCAGCGCCAGCGGCCCGTCAAACCCGCTGATCAGGGGCTGCAGGCGCTTCCAAAGAGGGGGGCGCTGGACGACGGCGTTCATGGTGCCGGACCCCCGTTCGATCCCCAGGCCGCTGCAGATCCCGGCAAGGGCAGGTCGGCCGCCCGCCGGGGCGTGCCCATGGGTGCGGCCGACTTACCCTCGCGCGTGGCGACCAGGTCTTCCTCGCTGGGGTATTGGCCCAGCAGCAGGTAGTCGAACACGCGGCGCGCGATGGGCGCGGCGGCCTCGGCGCCAAAGCCGGCGTTCTCCACCACCACCGCCAGCACCACCGTGGGTGCGTCGATGGGCGCAGCGGCGATGTACAGGGAGTGGTCGCGCTTGTGTTCTTCCAGCTTGGCGGCGTTGTACTTCTCGTTCTGCCGGATGCCCACGGCCTGGGCCGTGCCGGTCTTGCCGCCGCTGGCATACGGAGCGCCGGCGAAGACGCGGGTGCCGGTGCCCTCGGTGTTGACAGCCTGCAGGGCGCGGCGCATCGCCTCCACGTGTTCGGGCTTCAGGGGCAGGGGCTCCAGCGCATCGCGCGGTACCGTGCGGCGCTCGCGGGTGACGGGGTCCTCCACCTCGCGCACCAGCCGGGGCTGGAAGCGCTGCCCGCCGTTGACCAGGGTGGCCGTAGCGTTGGCCAGCTGCAGCATGGTGAAGTTGTTGTAGCCCTGGCCGATGCCCAGCGAGATGGTTTCGCCGGCATACCAGCGCTGCTGCTCCGGCCGCTTGTAGAAGCGCCGCTTCCAGGCGGTGGAGGGCAGCACGCCCGTCACCTCGTTTTCCAGGTCGATGCCGGTGCGCTGGCCAAAGCCGTAGGGCGACAGCAGCTCGTGCATCAGGTCCACGCCCATCTCGTTGGCCAGGGAGTAGTAATACACGTTGCTGGACTTGACGATGGACCGATGCATGTCCACCGGCCCCAGACCCTTGTCGCCGTGGCTGCGGAACACGTGGTTGCCGAACTGGAAAGTGCCACCGTCTTGCACGATCTGGCTGGCGCTGCGCTTGCCCGAGGTTAGCGCGGCCATGGCCATGAAGGGCTTGAAGGTCGAGCCCGGCGGGTAGGTGCCGCGCAGGGCCCGGTTCAGCAGCGGCTTGTCGATGGACTCGTTGAGCTCGCGCCAGCTGTCGACGTCAATGCCGTCCACGAACAGGTTGGGGTCGAAGGTGGGCTTGCTGACGAAGGCCAGCACCTCGCCGCTGCGCGGGTCCAGCGCCACCAGCGCGCCGCGCCGGTTGCCGAACATGTCCTCCACCAACGCCTGCAGGCGGATGTCCACCGACAGCGTGAGCCGGTCACCGGGCGTGGACGCGTGGCTCTTGAGGCGCCGCACCGCGCGGCCGCCCGCGCTCGTCTCCACCTCCTCGAAGCCCGTGGTGCCGTGCAGTTCGGCCTCGTAGCGCTGCTCCAGGCCCAGCTTGCCGATGTACTCGGTGCCGCGGTAGTTGGCCACGCGCTCGTCGGGCCAGTCGTCCATGGCCGCCTTTTCAGCCTGGTTGATGCGGCCGATGTAGCCCAGCAGGTGGCTGCCGGTCTCGCCCAGCGGGTAGTGGCGGAACAGGCGGGCCTTGATCTCCACCCCCAGAAAGCGGAAGCGCTGGGCCATGAAACGCGCCACCTCGGCATCACTCAGCTTGGTGCGGATGGGCAACGACTCCGCGCCCTTCATCTCCTCCTGCAGCCGCTTGAACCGGCGCCGGTCACGCGCCGTGAT
>CANHVY010000057.1 GCA_947464185.1 Burkholderiales bacterium | reverse complement strand
GTGTACCTGCAGCGGCTGCGCCAGGGGCGAGGCGGCGCCCAGCGCCACCTCGTCGTCGCAAGGCATCTGCAGCCCCAGCCGCTGCAGGTTCTCCCGGAACCCGGCGGCGCTCTCCAGCCCCTTGACCTTGACGAAATCGCCGAACTTCATGCGCTTGCCTGTGGCTGCGGTGGCTGCGCTGGCGTGCCGGCCTGGGGCAGACGCGGGCTCATCCGAAGAAGCGGTTGGGCTTGTGGAAGATGCCCAGCACCAGCGCGCCGTTAGGGGCGTGGGCCGAATGGCGGCTGCCTGGTGGGCGCCAGACGAACCCGCCAGCCTTGACCTCGCCCTCATGGTCGACCAGGCTGCCCTCGATGACCCAGCTCTGTTCGAGTGCGACGTGCTCATGGTCGGGCAGCACCGCGCCGGGGTCCATGCGGGTGAGCACGGTCTGCAGTCCGGTGTCGGGGTCATGAACCAGGACCTTCACGCTGACGCCGGGGTAGGGCGTGGGCGTCCAGGGCAGTTCGTCGCAATTCACGTAACGCGAGGACAGTGCTTCAAGCCCGGCGTGCCGGTGCTCGAGGCCAGGAGTGTGCAGGCTCAAGGGTTTCCTCCGGATCCGTCGGGCCTGGCGCGCCGGCCTTCACGGGGTTCCGCTTCATGATAGCGGCCTGCCAGACCCGCACAAACCCTGATGCCGGGCCTCGCGGCAGGGCCCTTGTCCGGCGGGCGGCTGGTGTAAGGTCGGCCTCCCGCGCAGTCTTGCGCTCAGCCTCACGCCCGAGTGCGCGCACGGTCGTCCGCCGCGCCGCTTGAACGATCCCGGTCCTTGCCCCCGCCCTTTGCCCCCGCCCCTCGCCCCCGCCTCTGCTGCCCATGACCACCTTCGCTGCCATCGGCCTGGACCACCGGCACATCTACCACCTGATCGGTGAACTGCTTGCTGCCGGCGCGCAGTGCGCTGGCTACTGGACGGGCACCAGCGACCCCAAGGTGCTGGAAGGGGTGCGCGAGCGCTTTCCCACGCTGCGCGCCGTGGACGATCGCGACGTCTTGCTCGATGACCCCGCAGTGGACTTGATCGTCAGTGCCGCCGTGCCGGCCGAGCGCGCTGCGCTGGCGGTGCAGGCGATGCGCCGCGGCAAGGACGTGCTGGTCGACAAGCCCGGCGTCACCTCGTTCGAGCAACTGGCGCAGGTGCAGGCCGCAGTGGCCGAGACCGGGCGCATCTTCTCTATCTGCTTTTCCGAGCGCCACGTCGTGCCAGCGGTGGAGGTGGCCCGGCGCCTGGTGGCCGACGGCGCGATTGGCGAGGTGATTCAGACGCTGGGTCTGGGTCCGCACCGCCTGAACCGCGCCATCCGCCCGGGCTGGTTCTTCGACCGTCAGCAGTTCGGCGGCATCCTGGTGGACATCGCCTCGCACCAGATCGACCAGTTTCTGGTCTTCACCGGGGCGCAGGATGCCCAGGTGGTGCACGCCGCCGTCGGCCATCACGGCACGCAGACGGATCGCGACTTCCAGGATTTCGGCGAGATCGTGTTGTGCAGCCGGCCCGGGCAGCCGGGCCAGCAGCCCGGCCAGCAGCGCGGCTATGTGCGCGTGGACTGGTTCACGCCCGACGGCCTGCCCACCTGGGGCGACGGGCGGCTGTTCATCCTGGGCACCACGGGTTTGATCGAGATCCGCAAGTACCTGGACATCGAGGGCCGCCCCGGCACCAACCACCTGTTCCTGGCCGACCGCCACGGCACGCGCCACATCGACTGCAGCGCCGAGCCCCTGACCTTCTTCCGGGCCTTCCTGCACGACGTGCGGGAGCGCACACAGACGGCCATGACGCAGGCGCATGTGTTCACGGTGTGCCGGCTGGCGCTGGAGGCGGATGCCTGGGCGACCTCGGGGGTCCGCGCATGACGCGCATCGGCGTGGCCCTGGTGGGCCTGGGGCCGGGCTCGGAGCCGCACCTGAAGAGCCTGGCGGACCTGCAGCACCGCGTCGAGCTGTGCCACGCTGTGTGCCGGCGCCCGGCCCAGGCCGACCTGGGCCCGTTCAACGGCCAGCTCGCCGCCACGGCCGACCTGGACGCCGCGCTGGCCGATCCCGCCGTGCAGGCCGTCATCGTGGCCACGCCCGCGGGCACGCACCTGGACATCGCCTCCCGCTGCCTGGCCGCAGGCAAGCACACCCTGGTGGAAAAGCCGCTGGAGACTTCCCTCCCTCGCGCCCAGGCCCTGGTGGAGCGGGCGCGCGCTTCGGGCTTGCGCTTTGGCGTCGTGCTGCAGCACCGCTTTCGCCCGGGTTCGCAGCGCCTGCGCACCCTCTTGGACGAAGGGGCACTGGGCGACGTGCAGTTCGCCAGCGTGCGCGTGCCCTGGTGGCGGCCCCAGGCGGGCTACTACGACCAGCCCGACCGCGGCACGCGTGAGCGCGATGGCGGTGGCGTGCTGCTGACGCAGGCCATCCATGCGCTGGACCTGTTCCGCAGCCTGGTGGGGGTGAGCGCGGTGCGGGCCGCACAGGCCACGACCACAGCCGTGCACCGCATGGAGACCGAGGACTACGCCGCCGCGCTGCTGCGCCTGGGCCATGGCGCCCCGGGCCTGCTGATGGCCACCACGGCGCTGTACCCCGGCTCGCCCGAAGTGCTGGAGATCGCCGGCACCCGCGGCGCGGCCACGCTGGCCGCCGGGCGCCTTCAGGTGCGCTGGCACGACGGCCGCGAGGAAACGGTGGAAGCCGAAGGCGCGGGGGGCAGCGGCGCGGCCATCATGGACTTTCCGCACGACGCCCACCGCGCGCTCATTGGCGACTTTCTCGACGCCATCGTCGAAGGCCGCGATCCGCTCGTCACCGGCGAGGAGGCTCTGGCCACGCACCGCCTGATCGAGCAGGTGCTGGCCGCTGCGGTTCAGGCCGGGTGATTTCGCAGCACAGCCCTTGCCCTAGAGGGCACCCTACTCTTTCATGACCTCTTCCGAATTTGCTGCCCTGCTGGTGTTCTCCACGGCCATGGCCTTCACGCCCGGGCCCAACACCACCTTGTCGGCGGCGCTGGCCGCCAACGGGGGCTTGAAGCGCGCCATGACCTTCATCCTGGCCGTACCCTTCGGCTGGGGCTTGTTGCTGCTGGCCTGCGCAGGAGGCCTGGGCGCCCTCATCCAGGCCGCGCCGGTGCTGCGCGGCGGCATCAAGGTGCTGGGCCTGGCCTACATGCTGTGGCTGGCCTGGAAGTTGGCCACCACCGCGCGCATGGCCGAGGCCGACGGCGGCCTGCGCGTGGGGTTCTGGCAGGGCGTGATGCTGCAGTTCGTCAACATCAAGGCCTGGATGAATGCGTTGACCATCAGCGCCGGTTGGATCACGGTGGCCGAGCCCATCGGCCCGCGCCTGGCGATCGTACTGCCGCTGATGATGGCCTATGGCCTGGCCAGCAACTTCACCTATGCCCTCATCGGCTCCACGCTGCGCTCCTGGCTGGCGGTGGGCCGGCGCCTGGCCTGGTTCAACCGGGCGCTGGCGGCTGTGCTCGTGGCCACGGCGGCGTGGATGGCGGTGTTGTGATCAGTCGTGGAGGATCAGCCCGATCGTGGACAACTCGACGAAGCGGCAGGTACTCAGAGCATCCTGCATCGCAAGCCAGTGTTTGGCGATGAGTGATTCAAGATCCTGGTTGCGCATGTTCCCGGTGCTGATCAGCCACAAGCGTTGCGGTCGTGACCGCAGGATGTGGGACTGGACAAAGTCCGAATCTTTCGTGACCACGACCCGACCGTCGCGATCGGCGAAGTCGGTCACCTCGTCGTCGGTCGACGCGTTGGCCTGGGGCAGGTCCAGCGTGTGCAGTGCATCGCACCCTTGGCCCGCCAGCCACTTGGCCAGGCGGCGAGGCAGTTGGGCATCGACCAGGAACTTCATGCAGCCAGCGGCAGCATGCGTTGAACGTGTGACAGCCGCGCCGCATAGGCCAGCACGGCCTGGATGTCGCCCGGCTGCAGGTCTTCGTAATCGGTCAGGATGTCCTCGGGCGTCATGCCGGAGGCCAGCCACTCCAGCACCGTCGCAACGGGATAACGTAGCCCCCGGATACAGGGTTTGCCGTGACAAACGGCAGGATCTATGGTGATGCGCTCAAGCACGAGGGGCTCCTTGACCAGACGATGCCGACTCTACCGCGCAGACTCCTGCACGTCTTGCGCAGCAAGCCTGCGCATTGACAAGAGTCTTCAGGCCCGTACCCCGGCAATGGGGCGTCCGACATGACACCCGCGTCTCCATCCCCTGCCCAGGTGCGCCGCGGCCTGCTGCTGGGCTTCGTGGGGGTGGTCATCTTCGCCATGACCTTTCCCATGACCCGGCTGGCCGTGGGCGATGTCTCGGCACCGCAGATGTCGCCAGAGTTCGTCACGGCCGCGCGGGCGGCGCTGGCGGGGTTGCTGAGCATCGTCTACCTGCGCTGGGTGGGCGCGTCCGTCCCGGCGTGTCGGCATTGGGCGCCGCTGGCGCTGTGCGCGGCGGGCACCGTGGTGGGCTTTCCGCTGTGCATCGCGCTGGCGCTGCGCGAAGTGGAGTCCACGCACGCGGCCGTGGTCAGTGGCATCACCCCGCTGGGCACGGCGGTCGTCGGCGCGATGGCGCTGCGTCAGCGCCCGTCTGCGGGCTTCTGGTTCTGCGCGCTGGCCGGCTGTGCGCTCGTGCTGAGCTTTGCAGTCTGGAAAGGCGGTGGCCGCCTGGTGCCGGCCGATGGATGGCTGCTGCTGGCGGTAATGTGCACGGCGGTGGCCTATGTGGCGGGGGCACGCGTGTCGGGCGTGATCCCGGCCCAGCAGGTGATCTGCTGGGTGGTGGTGGGCTCGCTGCCGCTGACGCTGCCCGCCACCGCGTGGTGGTGGCCGGTGGACACCACGCCCAGCCTGGCGGCCTGGGGTGGGCTGCTTTACGTGGGTCTCTTCTCGATGTGGCTGGGCTTTTTCGCCTGGTATGGAGGTCTCGCCATGGGGGGCATCGTGCGCGTGAGCCAGGTGCAGTTGATCCAGCCTTTTCTCGCGCTGCTGTTCGCCGTGCCGGTGCTCGGCGAGCAACTCGACCCGGTGACGGTAGGCTTTTCACTGGCCGTGATTGCGGTGGTGTTCGTCAGCCGGCGCACGGCGGTAGGGCAGCCCAAGGCGCGCTGACGCAGCGCCGTCCTGACGGGCAGCCGCGCCGCAGACAGGGCTGCGCATCGCGCAGGGACCCGCTGAAGGCGCCAGTGGGCCCGATGCGGTTCAGCGCGCCCGGCCCGCATGCGCCGGCTTCGCCCTGAACCAGGCCGCGTACAGTGCGCGCCGAAGGCACCGGGGGACGCAAGGCTGCGACCGGTAGATCGGGAGGCTCGTCCCAGCCTGCACGGCGAACGAAGTTGCCCCATCCTCGAGCATGGCGCACCCTGCTGGCGTTCAGCTGCAAGCGGCGCGGCTTCTACCCCTCGTGCGGCGCGCGGCGGATGTCGCAGACGGCAGCGCACCTGGTGGCCCGTGTCATCCCGCACGTGCCGGTGCGCCAGTGGGTGCGAGTTTGTCAACTTCGGCTGCCGATCCCGCTGCGCGTGCTGCTGGCCGCGCAGCCCGAGCTGGTCACGCCGGTGCTGCAGGTGGTGCAGCGGGTGGTCGAGCGGCATCTGCTGGGCCACACGGGGCTCAAGAGCGACGAAGGTCAGGGCGGCGCCGTCACCCTGATCCAGCGCTTCGGCTCGGCAGCCAACCTGAACATCCATCTGCATTGCCTGGTGCTGGACGGCGTGTACCGCTGCGACGGCGACGGCGCGCCCAGCTTCGTCGAGGCGGGTGCGCCCACCGACGGCGAGCTGCGTGCGCTGCTGCACACCGTCATCGCCCGGCTGATGAGGATGCTCACGCGCCGGGGCGTGCTGGTCGAGGACATGGGCCAGACCTGGTTGGCCGAACCGGATAGCGACAGCGACGAGGCGCGCACACTGCGGCCGCTGCAGGCCGCGGCCGCCACTTACCGCATCGCATTTGGCCCTCGCGCCGGCCAGAAGGTGCTGACCCTGCGCGGAGCTGAGCGTGGACACGGGACCGTCCCTGCGGACGGTCCCGTGCCTCGCGAAGGGCTCGCGCATGCAAAGCGCGAGCGCGGCCTGCAAGGCACGCCCCGCGAGGACCGGACGCGCCAGCCGCTGTGCGCCGACATCGACGGCTTCAGCCTGCATGCCGCCGTGCGTGTCGAGGCGCACGACCGCAAGTGGCTGGAGCAGCTGTGCCGCTACATCACGAGGCCCGCGCTGTCGGACGAGCGGGTGCAGCTCAACGCCGCGGGGCAGGTCGAGCTCAAGCTCAAGACGCCGTGGCGTGATGGAACCACGCAGCTGGTGATGAGCCCGCTGGAGATCATGCAGCGGCTTGCGGTGCTGGTGCCGCGGCCGCGGTTACATCTGATCCGGTACCACGGCGTGCTGGCACCCAACGCCAGGCTGCGCCCGCTGGTGGTGCCGCAGGAGCCCGAGGTACAAGAGCGGGCCGCCGAAGTCGCAGTTGCCGGCGAGTGCGTTGTCCAGACGGTTCAGTCCCGGCCGCACCGCATCTGACAACGGCAGCCAGGATGGTGCAGCGCCGCATGTCGGCTCGATGCCGATGTACTCAGCGTCAACCCTGATGGTCAGGCGCAGCGAGCCCCAATCGAACCGAATGGGCAATGGGCCGGCCGAATCACGGCAAGACAACGGTGCAGATGCCAGTTCCAAGCTGTCCAGGACGACATCTATCGGCCACCCATGCGTCAGTCGGGCTTCCCACAGGCTTCCAGAGACCGTTTGAAATCCCTGTGCGACGAACCGTATGACGTGGGCCAGGCAGGCGAGCCCGCCGCGGCCGAAGGCGTGAAAGGCGAGTGGCGTGTCGACCCGGCGCAAATGGACCAGCCCTGGGCCGCGCGCACGGCCTTGCTGTCGCCCTTCGACCGGCTGATCCACGACCGCAAGCGGACCCTTGAACTGTTCGACTTCGACTACAGCCTGGAGATGTACAAGCCGGCTGCGCAGCGCCGCTGGGGCTACTACGCGCTGCCGATCCTTCATGGCGAGCGCCTGGTCGGCAAGCTGGACGCCGCCGCCGCCGCCGACCGCGCCGCCGGTGTGCTGCGTGTGAACGCGATCCATCAGGACCAGCCCTTCACCAAGGCCATGTCTGCCGGCGTCGACAAGGAGATGGCGGCACTGGCGCGTTGGCTGCAGTTGGACCTGGTGCGCGCAGCCTCACCTTGAGGCTCGGCTGGCCTGGGGCTGCGGCGGCGCAGGGCGCGTCGCCCCACCACACGGGCTGCATGACCGTTCAAGACGCACCTGCGCCAGGTCCGATAGGCTGCCGCGGTGATCCAGCTCATCTTGCCCCCTTGCGACTTGCACGGTGTTGTCGAGTGCGCCGTGGTCGTCCAGCGAGCGGCAGGGTCGATCAGCCGGTTTCCGGCCATGCCCCGGGCCATGCTGACCGTGGCGTCCCCATTGGGCGGCGCTGCCGGCGTGTGCTTCCATGCCCTGAGCGCCCGGCCTGCCACGCACGAGCACTTGCAGCCTTTGCATGCCTTGGGGCTGGTGCTCCCGCCCGACACCGCTGCCAGGCTCCTGGGGGCGAGCACGGGGACACTCGTGGACTGCGCGCTGCCTTGGACAGAGTTGATGGGGGCGCCGAGGCCGCGCGGCTGGACGACGAGCTTTACTGTGCCGATAGCGACCGATGCCGGCTGCTCGCGCTGCAGTCGAGCCTGCGGCGGACGCTGGCCCTTGGGCCTGAGCGGATTTGGCACAGTCGTGCCCAAGCCTTGCGGCAACTGTGCGCTGCCGTAGGTACACAGGGGCTGCAGGCCACCACTGCATTGGGCTTGGGCGAACGCCAGCTGGAGCGCCGCTGCCGTGCCTATCTGGGCATGACACCAAAGCAGTTGCAGCGCATCACGCGCTTGCACGGCTTGCTGGCTGCAGCGGTGCAATTGCAGCGGGTGCCGGATGCCGACGCGGCCTTGGCGGCTGGCTTTTTCGACCAGTCGCACCTAGCGCGGGATACCCGGCTCTTGACGGGGTCGTCACTGTGTGCACTGCTGCGCGAGGTGCATGCCGGAGGTGCGTGGTGGGCACTGGGAACGCAGCGGCTGCTGGTTCGGCACGGGGGCTGATTCAGGGCTGCCGTGGGCCGCTGCGCCACCAGAGGTAAAGCGACAAGGCAAACGACAGCGCCACCCCAAAGGTCAGCGGCACAAACCACCAGCGTCGCGCGCCCGCCTGGTCATCCCTTGCCACGCCAAAGCAAAAGGCGGCGGCCGAGAGGTAGACGTCAAGTGTGATGGCCGTGGTCAGCGGATTGGCGAAGGCGGCGCCAAAGAAGGCGCCTGGTGCCAGACTGCCGCCGCCGGCCAGGTAGCGCAGGTTGAACCACCATGGCAGGGCAAGCCCCAACACGGCCAGCAGCAGAAGCATCGCGCGAACGGGTGTGGACGTCTTGTTCATGCCCGCAGCCGAAGGGCCGCGTCACAAGGGCGGATAGTAAAAAGCCGACACGTGTGTCGGACGTGAGCCCTGGCGAGACGGCCTGGCCGAGTTGCGCAGCCACTGAACGGCTGCTCAGCCTGCGCGGGCCCGCTGCGCAGGTCAGTCGAGTTTGACGTTGGCTGCTTTCACGATCTTCGCCATCCGGTCGACTTCGCTCTTGAAGAAGCGGGCGGATGCGTCGGGCGCCAGCAGCTTGAGCTGGTAGCCCTGGGCGATGAGCGCGTCGCGGCCTTCGCCCGATTCCAGGGTGCGGCGCCACACGCCGTGCAGGCGGCTTACCTCGGCGGCGGGCAGGCCGGCCGGGCCGGCTACGGCAATCCAGCCGCCCAGGTCGTAGTTGGGGTAGCCCTGCTCCGCAATGGTAGGCACGTCGGGCAGCACCGGCGTGCGCTGGGCCGAGCCCACCGCCAGGGCCTTCAGTGCGCCACTCTTGATGTGCGGCTGCACGATGCTGGCCGCGGCAAACACCATGGGGACCTGGTTGCCGATCACATCGGTCACCGCCTGGCCCATCGAGCGGTAGGGGATGTGGGTGACGAAGATGCCGGCCTCCATCTTCAGTGCCTCAAAGGCCAGCTGGATGATGGTGCCGTTGCCCGACGAGGCGTAGTTCAGTTGCCCCGGGCGGCTTTTGGCCAGGGCCACCATCTCTTTCAGGTTGCGCGGCGCAAACGAGGGGTGGGCCACCAGCACCAGCGGGGCCGAACCGATCACCATCACCGGGGTGATGTCTGCCAGCGAGTCGTAGGGCAGGGTCTTGTAGACGCTGGGGTTGACGACGTGGTTGTTGCTCAGCACCCCGAGCACCGTGCCGTCTTTGGGCGCCCGCACCAGCGCCTGGGTGCCTGGTAGGCCGCCCGCCCCGGGCATGTTTTCAATGACCACCGGCGCGCCCAGGTTGCGGGCCAGCGTGGTGCTGACCGCGCGGGTGGCGGCGTCCACCCCAGAGCCGGCACCCACCGGCAGGATCAGCCGCAGTGACTTGGTGTCACTGGACTGCGCGAACGCCAGGGTTGGCATCAGCCCTGCGCCCAGGCCCAGGCTGACGCGTTGCAGGGCTTGGCGGCGGTGGATGGTGCGGGTCATGCGGAACTCCTCTTCCAGAAGCTGGGTGTTTGGGTGGGTGGCGCGGCTTGACGTCAGCGGGCCTGGCCTTGGGCCAGCAGGGCCTGGGCGGCGGCCTCGCTGTAGCCCAACTCGGCCAGGAGCGCGGAGGTGTGCTCGCCTAGCGTGGGCGGGCTGCTGCGCACCGGCAGGCGCTCGCCATCCAGTGACAGGGGCAGCAGCACGGTCTGCACCGCGTCGCTCTGACGGGCCCCGTCCGGCACGTCATTGGGCACCCGGATCGACGCCAACCCGCCCGATGCCAACAGGTGCGGGTCGTCCAGCAGATCCTCGGGCCTGCGGATGGGCGCAAAGGGCAGGCCCACCCGCTCGAACAGCGCGGCCAGGTCGGCTGCGCGATGGTGCTTGAGCCGCTGGCGCAGCGCCGGGATGAGCCAGGGCCGTTCGCGCACGCGCTCGTTGTTGCTCTTCAGGCGGGGGTCGGCCTTCAGGTCGGGCAGGTCGAGGGCGTCGCAGAACACCGGCCACTGCCCGTCGCTCACGGCCGCAAGGAAGATCTGTTCGCCGTCGGCTACGGTGAACACGTCATACACCGGCCAGGCCGAAACCCGGTTGGGCATGGGCTCGGCCTGCTTGCCCGTCAGGCCGAACTGCAGCATGTGCTGCGCCACGAGCAGCACGTTGTTCTCGTACAGTGCGGCCTGCACCTCCTGCCCCTGGCCGGTGTGCGCCCGCTGCATCAGCGCGGCCATGGCGGCAATGGCGCCGAACATGCCGCCCATGATGTCGTTCACGCTACTGCCCGCACGCAAGGGGTCGCCCGGCCGCCCGGTCATGTAGGCCAGGCCGCCCATCATCTGCACCACCTCGTCGAGCGCGGTGCGGTGTTCGTAGGGCCCCGGCAGAAAGCCCTTGAGCGCCACGTAGATGAGGCGCGGGTTCAGGGCCTTGAGCGTGGTATAGCCCAGGCCCAGCTTGTCCATGGCGCCGGGCTTGAAGTTCTCGATCAGCACGTCGGCGGTGGCCAGCAGCTTGAGCGCCACCTCGCGGCCCTGCGCCGACTTGAGGTCGAGGGCGATGCTTTTCTTGTTGCGGTTAAACAGCGGGAAGAAGCCCGCCCCCGAGCCCAGCAGCGTGCGGGTGTGCTCGCCATCGATGGGTTCGACCTTGATGCTCTCTGCCCCCAGGTCGGCCAGCACCAGGCCACAGGTCGGGCCCATCACCATGTGGGTGAATTCGACCACGCGCACCCCGGCCAGCGGCAGGGCCTTGGGCGCGGCGGTGGAGGTGTCGATGGCGGGGCTCATGTGCTGGGGCCTTGCACGGCGGTGGTCGGCATGAAGCCCTTGGGCACGCCCGCCTCGGGCGTCATGCCGTACAGCGGCTCACCGGGCAGGCCGGCGGCCAGCGGGGCGCGCGCGGCCATCAGGCGGTCGAGGTTGATCCCGGTGTGCAAGCCCATGGCCTCGAACATGAATACCAGGTCCTCGGTCACCACGTTGCCGCTGGCCCCCGGGGCGTAGGGGCAGCCGCCCAGGCCGGCCATCGATGCATCAAAGCTGCGCACCCCCACGTCATAGGCGGCCAGGCAGTTGGCCAGGCCCAGGCCACGGGTGTTGTGCACATGCACGCCACCCGTCTTGCCGGGCCGGCCTTCGTCGTCTGCGTTGCCCAGCTCGGCAAACAGGCTGCGGTACATGCGCCGCACCTGCGCCGGGTTGGCCATGCCGGTGGTGTCGGCCACGCCCACCACGTCGGCGCCGGCCTGGGCCAGGGTGTGCGCGAGACGGATCACGTCGTCCTCGGGCACCGCGCCTTGCATGCTGCAGCCAAAGGCCACCGAGATGCCCGCCTCGAGCTGCAAGGCGGGGGCCATCTCGTTGCGCCACGCGACGATGTGGCGGAACTCCTCCACCGCTTGCGCGATGGTCTTGCGCAGGTTGGCGTTGGCATGCGCCTCGCTGGCCGACAGCGGCACGCTCACCACCTGGGCCCCGGCGGCCGCCGCAGCCTGCACGCCTTTCAGGTTGGGGGCCAGGGCCTGCACCTTCAGGCCGGGCAGTGTCAGTGCGTGGGCCACGACCTCGGCCGCATCGGCCATCTGCGGCAGCAGCCGGGCGGGCACGAAGGAGGCCACCTCCATGTGGCGAAGGCCGGCGCCATGCAGCGCGTTGAGCCATGCTGT
Organism: Burkholderiales bacterium; assembly: GCA_947464185.1. Lineage (GTDB taxonomy): Bacteria > Pseudomonadota > Gammaproteobacteria > Burkholderiales > Burkholderiaceae_C > Rubrivivax. The sequence continues at coordinate 9,115 of CANHVY010000057.1, read as the reverse complement.
CTTGTCGGCCGTGGGCATGGTGCGTGACACGGCCTGCAGCCCGTCACGCGGACCGACTTCGCACAGGTAGACCGCTGCTTGCATAATTCTATCTATTGGAATAAAGTTCCAAAAGACAGAATTCTAGATCACCGATGCCGCCCGTCAAGCCTGAGCACGCCCACCTCCCCCTCCCTTCTTTCGCCATGCCACGCCTGCCCCAGACCCCGGCCCATCTGGACACCGCCCCCGGCGGGGTGGCTGCCGTGGACAAGGCGGCGGCGGTGCTGGCCGCGTTCACCGAAGGGGCGCCAGAGCACAGCCTGGCGGAGCTGGCACGCCGCACCGGCCTGTACAAGAGCGCGGTGTTGCGCCTGGCTGCTTCGCTGGAGCAGGCGCAGCTGCTCGAGCGTCTGGACGCAGGCGGGCGCGAGACGGTCTGGCGCATCGGCCTGGCGGCGGTGCGCCTGCACCGGGCCTATGCGCAGGCCCGGCCCGAATCGGCACGCATCCAGGACCTGCTGCGCCAGCTGGTGGCGCAGACGGGCGAGAGTGCCGCCCTGCACGTGGTGCGTGGCAGCGGTGCCAATGCCCAGCGCCTGTGCCTGTACTTCGAGGACTCGACCCAGCCGGTGCGGCGCATGCTGCGGGTGGGTGACGTGCTGCCGCTGGACAAAGGCGCCAGCGGCCTGGTGCTGTGCGCCTTCACGCCGGCCCTGGCCGAAGCCGCCGCCCCGGGGCGGCGGGCTGCGCAGGCCCGCACCCGGCGCGAGGGCTTTGCAGCCGGCGCCGGCCTGTATGTGCCTGATGCGGCGGGTATCTCCGCCCCCGTGTTCCGCGGGTCAGACGGGGCGCTGTTCGGCGCGCTGACGCTGACCATGCCCAGCGTGCGCTACGACACGCGCTGGATCCCCGCGGTGCGGCGCGTTGCAGAGCAGATGTCCTTGGCGCTCGCGCCGTGAGGTGCGGTGGAGCTCAGGCGACGAAGGCCTAGCTCTCACTGCCTCTCACGGCCTCTCACTGCGTTCGCGCCGGGGCCCGCAGCGCTTCCTCAGGTGCGGGCCAGGTCAAACCGATCCAGGTTCATGACCTTGTTCCACGCCTGCACGAAGTCGCGCACGAAGGCCGGCTGTGCATCGGCGCTGGCATACACCTCGGCAAGGGCCCGCAGCTGCGAGTTGGACCCCAAAACCAGATCGACGTGCGACGCGGTCCACCTCAGCGCGCCCGTGCTGCGGTCGCGCCCCTCGTAGCGGCCCGGGTCCTGCTGTGAAGGCTGCCATCGGGTCGCCATGTCCAGCAGGTGGACGAAGAAATCGTTGCTCAGCGTGGCGGCGCGGTGCGTGAACACGCCCGCCTGCTCGCCCGCTGCATGAACACCCAGCACGCGCAGGCCGCCCAGCAGCACCGTCATCTCGGGCGCCGTCAGGGTCAGCAGCTGGGCCTTGTCGATCAGCAGCTCTTCGGCCGTCACGTCGAGGCCGGGCTTCAGGTGGTTGCGGAAGCCGTCAGCCACCGGTTCGAGCACGGCGAACGATTCGACGGCGGTCTGCTCCTGGGTGGCGTCGGTGCGGCCGGGTGTGAAGGGCACGGTGACGGCCTGGCCTGCAGCACGTGCGGCGGCTTCGACGCCGGCACAACCGCCCAGCACGATGAGATCGGCCATCGACACCCGCTTGCCGCCGGACTGGGCCTGGTTGAACCGCTGCTGGATGCCCTGCAGCACCTGCAGCACCTGGGCCAGGCGGGCGGGCTGGTTGACCGCCCAGTCCTTCTGCGGCGCCAGCCGGATGCGCGCACCGTTGGCACCGCCGCGCTTGTCCGAGCCGCGGAAGGTGGACGCCGAGGCGAATCACGGCAAGACAACGGTGCAGATGCCAGTTCCAAGCCGTCCAGGACGGCATCTATCGGCCACCCATGCGTCAGTCGGGCTTCCCACAGGCTTCCAGAGACCGTTTGAAATCCCTATGCGCCGACAATCCTCGGCACGTGATCGTCAGCGTAGGGGAACTCTCGGAATGCGCTGCCCCGCCTGCGCCTTTCGCGATGCATAACCTCCTTGGCCGTCTTGCCGAGCGCGTCTTCGTGCTCCACTTACGCGATTGAGCCGCGCGGACCGTCGCGCCATCAGTGCGTCGGGCCGCTCGACGACCATCCCCTTTCCTTGCAACCCCAACAGAGAACAGCACCCATGACAATTCGACGCATCAAACCGGGCCCGCGCATGAGCGGCGCCGTTGTCCACGGCAACACTGTCTATCTGGCAGGCCTGACCGCCGATGACGCGACGCAGGACGTCATGGGCCAGACGCGCCAGATCCTTGCCAAGATCGACGAGCTGCTGGCCGAAGCCGGCAGCGACAAGAGCAAGATCCTGTCGGCCAACATCTGGCTTACCGACATCGGTACCTGGGGCCAGATGAACGAGGCGTGGGATGCGTGGGTCTCGCCAGGCAACACGCCAGCACGCGCTACCGTCGAGACCCGTCTGGCCAGACCGGGGTTGTCGGTGGAGATCATGGTCCAGGCCGCGGTCTGATCCCTGCCAGGCCCGGGTGAAAGGTTCCCCCAGCCTGAGCTGAATGGGCACAGGCGGGATGCCACGCAGCTTCCAACGGCTTCCTCGAAGTGCTCGATGGCCTGTTCCAAGCCGCAGGGTGACCGCAGACGATGGACAATGAATCGTGCGCTTGCGTCACATCGAGGTCTTCAACGCCGTCATGCTCACCGGCAGCGTGAGTGCTGCGGCGCGCATGATTCACGTCACTCAACCGGCGGTCAGTCGCACCCTTCAGCACGCCGAGCTCCAGCTCGGTTTCGCGCTGTTCCAGCGTGTGAGCGGGCGCCTGCGCCCGACGCTGGAGGCTCAGACGCTCTACCCGCATGTCGAACGCCTGTTTCAGCAGCTCGATGAGGTGCAGCGCATGTCGGTCAACCTGCGCGCCGGGCGCAGCAAGCACGAACTGCAGGTGCTGACCGTGCTGGCCCTGAGCTACGAGGTCATGCCACGGGCCATGCGCTTGTTCCGGCAGAAGCACCCGACGGTGCAAGTGCATCATCAGGCCCTGCATTCTGCCCAGATCGTCTCGGCACTGGCTCTGCAGGAGGCGGACATCGGCTACGTATTCAGCGTGCCGCCTCATCCGTCACTCACGCAAGAAACCCTGGGCAGCCGCTCGGTGGTGTGCGTGGCGCCGCGCGGTTTGCTGCCGGCCCGCGTGGTCCGCTCGGGTGAGGTCGGGCTGGCCGATCTTTCGGGTCTGCCCATCGTGGCCATCGACCCCCAGGATCCGTTGGGGGTCCTGATGTCCCATATGCTGCGCGACAGCAACGTGGCACTGGACGCGATGGTCACCGTCCAGACCTACCACGTGGCGCTGGCGCTGGCCCAGCACGGCGTCGGTGTGGCCATGGTCGAGTCCTGCACCGCCGCATCGGCCGACCGGCGGCGCGTGGACGTGCTGCGCCTGCTGCCGGCGATCGAGGTACCGGTGCAAGCGCTGCGCCCGGCGCAGCGGCCCGGGTCTCAGACGCTCAAGGCCTTCACACGCTGCATGCAGCAGGCGCTGGACGATATCGGGACGTTGGGGCCGAAGCCGCCCTGAGCAGCTTGCGCAGCCGCTCGGCGCTGCCCATGGCCAGTGTCAGCCCCAGGGCGCCATGACCGGTGTTCAACCAAAGGTTTTCCGGACCCTTGTCAGCGCGGCCGATCAGGGGCAGTCCGCGGGGGGTGGCCGGGCGCAGCCCGGACCACGGCCGCAAATCCCCCGACAGCGGAAGTTGCGGGAACACATCGTGCGTGGTCGCCTTCAGCGACTCGATCCGGACAGGATCGACCCGAAGATCCTCGCCCACCAGCTCAGCCATACCCGCCACCCTCAGGCGGTCACCCAGGCGTGCGAACACCACCTTGCGGGCAAGATCGGTCACATTCACGTTGGGCGCCGCCGATGCGGTTGAGCGGTCCACTGGTACCGTGATGCTGTATCCCTTGAGAGGATAGACCGGCAGCCTCAACCCCAGGCCACGCGCCAATGCGGTGGATCCGGTGCCGGCCGCAAGAACGAATGCGTCGGCCCGCACCTCACCCGAGGCCAGTCGTACCGCAATCACCCGGTCTCGCTCCCGATGCCAGCCCAGCACCGCCTGACCCAGCAGGAACTGCACGCCTGCGACCTGTAAACGCTGGTGCAACGCCACGCAAAGCTGTCCGCAGTCCACCGCACACTCACTGGGGGTGTACACGCCCCCTGCGATACGGCCGGCGTAATGGGCCAGGGCCGGTTCGACGTCAGCGCACTCCTTCTGAGACAGGATGTGCTGGTCGGCACCGCCGAGAGCCGCCTGCACAGCCACCTGCCGCCGGGCGGATGCCAGCCCGGCCACACTCGGGTACAGCACCAGCTTGCCGTTCGCCGCGAAATGGCAATCCAGTTGCTCCTCGCGCCGCATGCGCTCGAACATCTCGCGGCTCTCGGACGCGAGGGCGAGCAGCACGCGCGAGCTGTCCCGCGACACGCTGGCGCGACACGCCATCATGAACGACAGCAGCCATGCCCACTGGGCCGGGTCTGCCTGCGGCCGCAAGCGCAAGGGCGAGTCGCGCGACAACAGCAGCCTGGGCAACTCGGTCCAGAGCCCCGGATCGGCCAGCGGCTGAACGTAGGAATAGCTCAGCTGCGCACCGTTGCCGCCGCTGGCACCCTGCCCGGGTTGCCCGGCATCAATGACCGTCACCTGCCAACCATCGCGCGCCAGGCTCCATGCCGTGCCCAAGCCGACCACGCCGGCGCCGATCACGACTGCATGCCCGGGGGAAGAGAGTGTCTGTTCCATGAACCTCACTGTAGGCCGAGTGGGCCGATTCGAGACATGCGGATCGGCTGCGGCGCCATGACCAAAACGCATGGATGGAGCCTGAATTGGCATTTCCGCGCCCCACCGTCTCTCCCTAAACTTTTCGGCTGTCAGCGTTCGCGAAAACCATGCAAGTCAGCCACGTCATTCACCGCCAGCTCATGAAGCGGCCGCCCGTTGCCGCTGGCGGACAGGGGGTGTACATGACGGACGCCGACGGGCATCGCTACATCGACGCCTCCGGAGGTGCCGCCGTGTCCTGCCTGGGGCACGGCCATCCGGACGTCATGGCGGCGATGCACCGTCAGATCGAGCAGCTGTCCTACGCCCACACCAGCTTCTTCACCACCGAGGTCGCCGAGCAGCTGGCCGATCTGCTGGTGGCCACGGCACCCGCCGGCATGAGCCACGTCTATTTCGTCAGTGGCGGCTCGGAAGCGGTCGAGGCGGCGTTGAAGATGGCGCGCCAGTACTTCGTCGAGATCGGTCAGCCGCAGCGGCGCCACTTCATCGCCCGCCGCCAAAGCTACCACGGCAACACTCTGGGTGCGCTCGCCGTGGGAGGCAACGAATGGCGGCGCGAGCAGTTCCGTCCGCTGCTGATCGACGTCACGCACGTCTCGCCCTGCTACGAGTACCGAGACCGTCGCCTGGACGAATCACCCGAGCAGTACGGCCAGCGCCTGGTGGTCGAACTGTCCGACACCATCACCCGGCTCGGGCCGGAAACGGTCATCGCCTTCGTCGCGGAAACGGTCGGTGGCGCCACGGCCGGCGTGCTGACCCCGGTTCCCGGCTACCTGCGGGGCTTGCGCGACCTGTGCGACCGCCACGGCATCCTGCTCATCCTGGACGAGGTCATGTGCGGCATGGGACGCACGGGTACGCTGCACGCCTGCGAGCAGGAGGGCGTGGCGCCCGACCTGCTGACCATCGCCAAGGGCCTGGGTGGCGGCTACCAGCCCATCGGCGCCGTGCTGGCCCAGGCGCGCCTGGTGGAGGCCATGCGCAAGGGCAGTGGCCTGTTCCAGCACGGCCATACCTATCTGGGGCATGCGGTCGCCTGCGCGGCCGCACTCGCAGTGCAGCAGGTGATCCACCGCGACGGCCTGCTCGCGCGGGTAAAGGCCGCGGGCGCGGTACTGGAGCGGGAACTGCGGCACCGCTTCGCCGAGCATCCCCACGTCGGAGACATCCGCGGGCGCGGCCTGTTCTGGGGACTGGAGTTCGTTCATGACCGCGCAAGGAAGTCCTGGTTCGACCCCTCGATTCGGCTGCATGCCCGCCTGAAGGCTGCGGCGATGGCGGAGGGGCTGATGGTCTACCCGATGGGGGGTACGGTCGACGGTCGGTGCGGTGACCACGTGCTGCTGGCGCCACCATTTGTTGCCACCGATGCCCAGTTGAAGACCATCGCGGATCGGCTCGGCCATGCCCTGGACAAAGTCATCGGCGACATCGATTCGCCATCAGTCTGACATCGGTTGATGTTCGCATGGTTTCACAGGAGCATCCTGGGCATCCCGGCATCGTCGACACGAACCTTGCATCACGTTTCCCTCGCTCCGTGCATCGCCTCCAGAGGGGCGACACGGTCATCATCCACCACGCAGACCCCTGCAGGAGACCTCCCACCATGAAAAAGATCACCGCTTGCCTGAGCGCCCTCGGCGCCGCCGTTGCCCTGATGGCGCCCGCCGCGTCCGCGCTGGCGCAGCAGAGATTCATCACCATCGGCACCGGCGGCGTGACGGGCGTGTACTACGCCGCGGGCGGCGCGATCTGTCGCCTGGTCAACAAGGATCGCGCCAGGCACGGCATCCGCTGCTCGGTCGAGTCCACCGGCGGCTCGGTGTTCAACGTCAACACTCTTAAGGCCGGCGAGCTCGACCTTGGCTTCACGCAGTCGGACGTGCAGTTCAACGCGGCCAGGGGCCTCGCGCAGTTCAGGGACGGCGGACCGCACGGCGACCTGCGCGCGGTGTTCTCGGTGCACCCCGAGCCGTTCACCGTGGTCGCGCGCAAGGAAGTCAATGCCCGGACGCTCAACGACCTGAAGGGCAAGCGCTTCAACGTGGGTAACCCGGGTTCCGGCACGCGCGCGGCGATGGAAGAGCTGATGGCCGCGATGGGTTGGAAGATGAGCGACTTCTCGCTGGCCGCCGAACTGAAGGCCGACGAGCACGGCCCCGCGCTGTGCGACGGCAAGATCGACGGCTTCATTTTCGGTGTGGGCCACCCGAGCGCGAACATCCAGGATCCCACCACGAGCTGTGGCGCCAAGCTCGTGTCCATCACCGGCCCGGCAGTCGACAGGCTCATCGCCGACAAGCCGTACTACGCAAAGGCCACCATCCCGGGCGGCCTGTACCCCAACAACCCCGACGCAGCGCAAACCTACGGCGTGCTTGCGACTGTCGTGGCCTCTTCCAAGACCACGCCGGAAACCGTGTACCAGGTGGTGAAGGCCGTGTTCGACAACTTCGACGAGTTCAAGAGGCTGCACCCGGCACTGGCCAACCTGAGGCCCGAGAGCATGATCAGGGACGGCCTCTCCGCGCCCCTGCACGAGGGTGCGGTGCGCTACTACAGGGAAAAGGGCTGGATCAAGTAATCCGGCTGCTCCCGGCGACAAGGGCGAAGCGCGCTTCGCCCTTTTTCATGGCACATCGAGGAGAACACTTTGGCAACCGACATCGAAAAGGCCCCCGCGGCCCTGCAGCAACTCGTGGCCGATGCCGACACCGGGGGCCGGCAGACCATCGGCGTCACGGCGTCGATCGTCTTCGGCACGTCGCTTGCCTGGGCGCTGTTCCAGTACTGGTACGCGTCGCCGCTTCCTTTCGCGCTGGGTCTGGGCGTGCTCAACGACACGGAGGCGCGATCGATCCATCTCGCGTTTGCGCTGTTCCTCGCCTTCCTCGCCTGGCCGGCGCGCGCCCGGTCGCGGCGCGATCGTGTGCCGCCGACGGACTGGCTGCTCGCGGCCGCAGGCGCGTTCGCGGGGGCCTACCTGTTGGTGTTCTACGCGCAACTGGCCACGCGTCCGGGGCAGCCCACGACCATGGATGTCGTCACGGCCACGGTGGGCCTGCTGCTGCTGCTGGAGGCAACGCGCCGCGCCGTCGGCTGGCCGATGGCGGCGCTGGCCGTCCTGTTCATCGTGTACGCGATGGCCGGGCCCTGGATGCCGGAGGTGCTGCAGCACAAGGGGGCCTCGCTCAACCGACTCATGTCGCACATGTGGCTCACGACCGAAGGCGTGTACGGCATCGCGCTGGGCGTGTCCACCGGGGCGATCTTCGTGTACGTGCTGTTCGGTGCGTTGCTCGACCGCGCAGGCGGCGGCAACTACATGATGCAAGTCAGCTTCGCAGCCCTCGGCCACTTGCGCGGGGGCCCGGCCAAGGTGGCAGTGGTCTCCTCGGCACTCAACGGAATGATCTCGGGCTCGTCGGTGAGCAACGTGGTGTCGGGCGGCATCTTCACCATCCCGCTCATGAAGAAGGCCGGCTACGGCGGCGTGAAGGCCGGCGCGATCGAGACGATGAGTTCGGTCAACGGCCAGATCATGCCGCCGGTCATGGGCGCAGCCGCGTTCCTGATGGTGGAGTACGTGGGCATCCCGTACTCGGACATCGTCAAGCATGCAGCCCTGCCAGCCATACTCTCCTACCTCGGCCTGTTCTACATCGTCCACCTCGAGGCACTGAAGCTGGGCATGGAGCCGCTCGTGCGGCGCGAACCCCGCCCCTGGCGCGACCGCCTGTTGCGCACCGGCCTGGGCGTGTCGGGCAGCATCGCCGTGGTTGCGGCGCTGTACTACCTTCTGCAAGGTGTCAAGGCGATGCTCGGCGCCGCCGCGCCGTGGGCCGTCGGCGCCGTCGTCGTCGCGCTGTACCTGTACGCCATCCGTGCGTCCGCGCGCAGCCCGGACCTGCCGGACGACATAGACGTCGACAACCCGCGCGTTCTCGACACCTGGCCCACCGTGCGCGCGGGCCTGCACTACCTGCTGCCGATCGGCACGCTGATCTGGTGCCTGATGATCGAGGAGATGTCACCGTCGCTGTCGGCCTTCTGGGCGATCACCGTGCTCATTGCGCTGATGCTCACGCAGGGGCCGCTGGTGGCGCTCTTTCGCGGGCTGCCGGTGGCGGGAACATGGCGCAAGGGCGGCCGTGACGTGGTGTCGGGCTTCCACGACGGCGCGCGCAACATGATCGGCATCGGCATCGCCACCGCAGCGGCGGGCATCATCGTCGGCGGCATCACGCTC
>CANHVY010000056.1 GCA_947464185.1 Burkholderiales bacterium | reverse complement strand
TTCGGCGATGACCCCCATGTCGTGCGTGATCAGCATCATGGCCGCGCCGCGGTCGCGGCACAGCCGGCCCAGCATGTCCATGACCTGGGCCTGCACCGACACGTCCAGCGCGGTGGTGGGCTCGTCGGCCACGATTAGCACCGGGTCGGCCGCCAGCGCCAGGGCGATGACCACGCGCTGGCGCATCCCGCCCGAGAACTGGTGGGGAAAGTGATGCAGGCGCTGCGCGGCGCCCGGGATGCCGGTCTCCTGCAGCAGCGCCAGCGCCTTGCGCGCGGCCTCCTGGCGGCTGAGCCGCTGGTGCGCCCTGATCGTCTCCACCAGCTGGTCGCCAATGGTGAACAGCGGGTTCAGCGAGGTCAGCGGATCCTGGAACACGGTGCCGATGCGTCGGCCGCGGATGCGGTTCCACTGTTCGCCCTGGAGCTCATCGATGCGCTCGCCCTGGAGCAGCACGCGCCCGGCCACCACGCGCCCGGGGGGCTCGAGCAGGCCGGCGATGGCCGCGCCGGTCAGCGACTTGCCGGCACCGGACTCGCCGACCACGCCGACGACTTGCCCCGGCTCGATGGCCAGGCTGACATGGTCCAGCGCGCGCAGCACGCCGTCATGGGTGTGGAACTCGACGCACAGGTCCTCGACCTGAAGAGTGGCAGGCACCGTTGGAATCCTCCGGGCGACAGGGCTGGGCGTGGCGCTTGTCAGCGCAGCCTGGGGTTGAGAACGTCGCGCAGCCAGTCGCCCAGCAGGTTCACGCTCAGCGCGATCAGCACCAGCATGGCGCCCGGGAACAGCGCGATCCACCATTCGCCGGAGAACAGGTAGTCGTTGCCCACCCGGATCAGAGTGCCCAGCGAGGGCGAGGTGACGGGCACGCCCACCCCCAGGAACGACAAGGTGGCCTCGGTGAGGATGGCCGTGGCCAGCTGGATGGTGGCCAGCACGAGCACCGGCCCCAGCACATTGGGCAGCACATGCCGCAGCATGATCCCCATGCTGGAGGCCCCCAGGATGCGCGCAGCCATGACGTACTCGCGCTCCCGCTCCACCAGGGTGCAGCCGCGCACGGTGCGCGCGTACTGCACCCAGCCGGTCAGCGAGATGGACATCACCACCACGAACAGCGCCGCGCCCTGCGATGCGTTGGGGAAGACCGCACGCCCCAGACCGGCCACCAGCAGCGCCACCAGGATCGCGGGAAAGGACAGCATCACATCGCAAAGTCGCATGATGAGGCCATCGATCCGGCCACCCAGGTAGCCCGCCAGCAGGCCCAGGCTCACCCCGATCAGCACCGACAACGCCACCGAGACCACCCCCACGACCAGCGAGATCCGTGCGCCGTAGAGCAGGGCAGAGAGCATGTCGCGTCCCTGCGCATCCGTGCCCAGCAGGTAGGTGGCCAGGCCGCCCTCCATCCAGACCGGTGGCAGCCGCATGTGGGCGAGTTCCAGCGCCGCCAGATCGAAGGGGTTGTGCGGCGCGATCAGGTCGGCCAGCAAGGCGCCCAGAACGAGGGCGCACCACACCGCCGCCGCGGCCATGACCGCGGGCGTGGCGAGGAAACTGCGCAGCACCGCCGACTGCCGCCAGCCGCCTGCCGGGGCCCCGTTCATCGTTGTCACGGGCAAGCCCTCACTTCACGGTCATGTAGCGAAAGGGCATGAAGTTGTCGGCGAACTGCAGCACCTCCACCCTGTTGGACACGCCCCAGGCCAGCGCCTGCTGGTGCAGCGGCAGGTGGCCGATGTCGTCGGCATGCAGCTGCAGGGCCTCGCGGATCAGCGCGTCACGCCGCGCCTGGTCCGTCTCGGACTGGATGGCCACGACCAGCGCGTCGAGCTTGGGGTTGCAGTACCCGCCCAGGTTGAACTGCCCGGCTCCCTTGTCGTCCACGCAGCGCGCAAGCGCATTCAGGGTGTTGTGGGCGTCGTAGGTGGCAGGGGTCCAGGCCAGCATGAAGAAACTGGTGTCGCGGCGCAGCACCTTGGGGAAGTAGGTGCCCTTGGTCTCGGCCTGCAGCGCCACCTTCACCCCCACGCGCGCCAGGTTGGCCGCCACCGCCTGGCAGATCTCCGCGTCGTTGACGTAGCGGTCGTTGGGGCAGTTCATCGTCAGCTCGAAGCCGTTCGGGTAGCCGGCGTCGGCCAGCAGCCGGCGCGCCGCCTCCGGGTCGTGGGGCAGGCGCTTGTCGATGGCGGCGTCGTAGCCCCGGATGCCCGGCCCGGCGATCAGGGCCGTCGGGGTGGATGCGCCGCGCATGACGCCGCGCCGGATGCCCTCGATGTCGATGGCCTGGTAGAAGGCCTGGCGCACGCGCCGGTCCTTGAAGGGGTTGCGCCCCTTGACGTTCGAGTACAGGAGTTCGTCGCGGCGCTGGTCCAGGCCCAGGAAGACGGTGCGCAGCTCGGGGCCCTGAAGCACGCGGGCGCGACCGCTGGCGCTGATGCGCGCAACGTCCTGCAGCGGTACCGGCTCCATGACGTCGATCTGCTCGCTCAGCAGCGCGGCCACGCGCGTGGCGTCATTGCCGATGGGCGTGTAGACGACCTCGGCGGCATTGCCCTCGATGCGACCCCAGTAGCCCGGATGGCGCACGAACACCGTGCGCACCCCGGGCTGGCGTTCGCGCAGCATGAAGGGGCCGGTGCCGTTGGCGCGGAACGAGGCGGCATTCTCCAGCCCCTTGCGCCGGTCCACCGGCCGGGTGGCCTGGTTCTGCTCGGCCCACTTGCGGCTCATCACGTACAGCTGCGTGATGACGCTGGGCAGGATGGGAAAGGGCGCGCGGGTCTCGATCTCCAGCGTCAGCGGGCCGGTGGCGCGCACCTCCTTGACCTCGTTGACGAAGGTCTTCACGTCCGAGCCCTCGCCGGCGGCGCGGGCGAAGCTGAAGACCACATCGTCGGCGGTGAAGGGCGAGCCGTCGTGGAACTTGACGTCTCGCCGCAACTGGAATTGCCAGAGCGTGGGCGTGACCTGGCGCCAGGACGTGGCCAGCACGGGCACCAGGGCCAGGTTGCGGTCGCGCCCGACAAGGGGCTCGTAGACATTGCCCGTCACGCTCAGCTGCAGGGTCTCGTTCAGCGAGTGCGGGTCCATCGACAGGGCATCGCCCTGGTTGCCCACGCGCACGGTCTGCGCCTGCAGCCCGCAGGCGCAGGCGGCCAGCACGCCGGCGGCCAGAAGAACACGGATAGGACGCTTCATCATCTCTCGGACTCCATGGGGGGAAAACAAGGTGGGGGCGCGCGTCAGCCGCCCTGGCGGCGCGCCGGATGCAGCCGGGGATCGACCACCGCGTACAGCAGGTCGACGCCTAGATTGATCGTCACGAACACGAGCGCGACGACGCACAGGTAGGCGGCCATCACCGGCACATCGGCGAAGGTCACGGCCTCGATGAACAGCAGGCCCAGGCCGGGCCACTGGAACACTGTCTCGGTGATGATCGCGAACGCGATCAGGGAGCCCAGTTGCAGCCCCACCACCGTGAGCACGGGCACCAGCGTGTTGCGCAAGGCATGGCGGAAATGCACCAGACGGCTGGGCAGCCCACGGGCACGGGCGAAGCGTATGTAGTCGGCGCGCAGCACTTCCAGCATCTCCGCGCGCACCAGGCGCAGGATCAGGGCCACCTGGAACGCCGCCAGCGTGATGGCCGGCATCAACACGTGCTTCCAGCCCTCGGCCGAGGCCAGGGAAGTGGCCAGCCAGCCGCTGCCTGCCACCGGGCCGCGGCCGAAGCTGGGCAGCCAGCCCAGCACCACCGAGAACACCAGGATCAGCAGCATGCCGATCAGGAAGGTGGGCAGCGACACGCCCAGCAGCGACAGGGCCATCAGGGCCTGGCTGAACCCCGAGCGCCGGCGCAGCGCGGTGTAAACCCCGGCCGGCACCCCCACCAGCAGCGCCAGCGCAGCCGCCACCAGGGCGAGCTCCAGCGTGGCGGGCAGCCGCTCGGCCAGCAGCCTGGACACCTGCGCCCCCTGGCGCAGGCTGAGCCCGAACTCGCCCGACAGGGCGTTGCCCAGGAAGTGCCAGAACTGGACCCAGAAGGGCCGGTCCAGGCCGAGGTCGCGGCGCAGTTGCGCGATCTGCTGCGGCGTGGCGTCCTGCCCCAGCAGAAAGACCACCGGATCGCCCACGTACTGGAACAGCATGAAGGACACGAAGGCCACCGTGAGCAGCACCAGGGCGGCCTGGAACAGGCGGCGGAGCAGGAAAATCAGCATGGCCGGCGGGGGGCGTCTGGCGCGACACAGGAGCGGCGGCGGCCGCAGTGGGGGCTCATGGCGCGGCGCCGGCCGGCTCGGCCACGCGGGCAGGCGCCACGAGGGCGTGGTCCTGGGCCCAGTAACCCAAGCGCTGCATGAAGGCATCGCAGGCCTGGAGCTGGTCGACGGCGATGAACTCGTCGGCCTGGTGCGCCTGCTCGATGCTGCCCGGACCGAAGATCACCGTGTCGATGCCGGCCTGGGCGTACTGCCCGGCCTCGGCGCCATAAGCCACACCCGAGTCCGCGGCCTGAACCCCCAGGCTGCGCAGCAGGGCCAGGGCCCGGCTGTCCTGACGCGCCTGGAACGCCGGCACGCGTGCAACATCCACGGTCTCCAGCCGGATGCGCTCGTGCGCCGCGCCCAGGGCCTGGCGCAGTGCGGCGTCCACCGCCGAGTGCACCTCGCGCTGCAGTTCATCGGGGTCATCGCTGGCGCGATAGCGCAGATCCCAGTCCAGTGCGGCATGGTCGGCCACCATGTTGCGCGCGGCGCCGGCGCGCAACACGCCCACGTTCATCGTGGGCCCGCCGGGCTGCATGCCAGCCGGACCCGGTCGGTGGCACCATTGCCGGGCGATTCGGTGGATCTCCGCAGCCATCACGGCAGCCGCGGTCGCAGCATTGGCCCCTTTGTGGATGAGCGATGAGTGCACCGCATGACCAGTCACCCGCGTGCTCAGGGCCACCACCCCCTTGTGGGCGCTCACGGGCGCCAGCAGGCTGGGCTCGCCGATGAGGGCTAGCGCCGGCCGGGGCACAGAGCGGCCGAACAACTGGATCAGGCCCGGCGCCCCCAGGCAACCCACCTCCTCGTCATAGCTCAGGGCGATGTGCAACGGCGTGCGCAGCCGCTGCCGGCTCCATGCCGGCACCGCGGCCAGCGCACAGGCGATCCATGCCTTCATGTCGCAGGTGCCGCGGCCGTGCAGCAGGCCCGCCCGCTCGGTCAGGGTGAAGGGATCCGATGTCCAGGTCTGACCCTCCACGGGCACCACGTCGGTGTGCCCGTGCAGGCACACGCCTGCCGCGTCTCGCGGGCCGAGGCTGGCAAACAGGTTGGCCTTGGTGCGGCCGGCGTCATGGTCCAGCACCACCTCCACGCCCTGCGCGCCCAGGTAATCGGCCACCCAGTGCACCAGGTCCAGGTTGCTGCGCGAAGACACGGTGTCCATGGCCACCAGGCGGGCGAGAATCTCGCGGCTGTCGCAGGAAGCTTGTGTCATGGGCGGGCAGGTTGAACGCAGACCGCTCAGGATGCCCAAGACCCGCGGGCGGCGAAAGCGACTAATCTTTGGGCACTGAACCAGAAAAACTTTCGTGAACTTCAGCATCCGGCAGGTCCGCTACTTCATCGCCGCCGCCGAGACCGGGCAGTTCTCCGCCGCCGCCGCCAAAGTGCACGTCACCCAGGCGGCTATCGCCTCGTCGATACGCCAGCTCGAGCAGGCGCTCGGCCTGGAACTGTTCACGCGCCACCACGCCAGCGGCGTGTCGCTCACGGTGGACGGCCACCGCTTCCTGCAGCACGCGTACCACATCGTGGGCGCGGTCAACGAGGCCGTGCGCGACCCCGGCCTCGTGCGGCGCGAGCTGCATGGGCGGCTGCGCGTGGTGGCCAGCCACTCGGTCCTGGGCAGCTACGTGGTACCGGCAGTCGCGCGCTTCATCAAGGCCTACCCAGCCATCGACGTGGCCCTGATCGAGATGGTGCGCCCGCGCGCCGAACAGGCACTGCTGCAGAAGCGCGCCGATGTGGGTCTGCTGTGGCTGGACAACGTGCACGGGGACGGCACGCTGCAGACCCAGGCCTTGACCCGCTCGCGCCGCCAGGTATGGCTGCCGGCGCTGCACCCTTTGCTCCACAGCCGCGGCATCGCGCTGCGCGACCTGGCCGGCCTGCCCTACGGGCTGCTTGCGATGGACGAGACTCCGCGGAGCACGCTGCAGTTCATGCGCCGCGCCGGTGTCGAGCCCCAGGTGCGCTACCGCGTCACGTCGCTGGAAGCGCTGCGCAGCCTGGTGGCCCACGGCCTGGCCGTGACCGTGCTGGCCGACGTGGGCTACCGGCCCTTTTCGAGCGAGGGCCTGCGCATCGAGGCGCGTCCGCTGGTGGACGCGATCCCGCCCATCGAGATCGGCCTGGTGCGGCCAAGCGGCCAGGAACCCGGCGAGGCCCTGCGCGAGTTCATGCTGTTCATGCAGCTGACCTTCGGCGGGGGCAGTGTCGGAGTGCGAGAGGGCTGAGCCCGAGCCCGCGCCGCCGTACCAGGGCCGGGCATCCGCCCGGGCCGAGGCTCACATCCAGGCCGGGCATCTGCCCGGCTCGGGGGTCACAGCCGCTCGAACACCGCCGCGATGCCCTGGCCGCCGCCGATGCACATGGTCACCAGCGCGTAGCGCCCGCCCGTGCGGTGCAGTTCATAGATCGCCTTGGTGGCGATGAAGGCGCCCGAACAGCCGATGGGGTGGCCCAGGGCGATGGCGCCGCCGTTGGGGTTGGTCTTGGCCATGTCCAGGCCGAGGCCGCGCGAGACGGCGATGGCTTGCGCCGCGAAGGCCTCGTTGGACTCGATCACGTCCATCTGGTCCAGCGTCACGCCGCCCTTCTTCAGCGCAAGCCTGGAAGCCGGGATCGGGCCCTCGCCCATCACGTCGTTGGGCACACCGGCCACGGCGTACGAGACCAGGCGCGCCATGGGCTTGTAGCCGTCCTTGGCCGCGGTGGCGGCGTCGCCCAGCACGAAGAAAGCCGCGCCGTCGTTGATGCCCGAGGCGTTGCCGGCCGTGACCGTGCCGTCCTTCTTGAAGGCCGTCTTGAGCTTGGCCAGCGACTCCAGGGTGGTGCTGGCCTTGACGTACTCGTCGGTGTCGAAGACCACTTCGCCCTTCTTGGTCTGCTTGACGATGGGGACGATCTGGCTCTTGAAGCGGCCTTCGGCGATGGCGGCCGCGGCGCGGCGCTGGCTCTCCACGGCCAGGGCGTCCTGCTCCTCGCGCGTGATGGTCCACTTGGCCGCCAGGTTCTCGGCCGTGATGCCCATGTGGCCCACACCGAAGGGGTCGGTCAGGGTGGCGACCATGGTGTCGATCAGCTTGGTGTCGCCCATGCGGGCGCCGGTGCGCATGGCCGTCGAAAGGTAGCCACCGCGGCTCATCACTTCCACGCCGCCGCCGATGCCGTAGTCGCAGTCGCCCAGCAGGATGTTCTGCGCGGTGGTGACGATGCCTTGCAGGCCCGAGGAGCACAGCCGGTTGACCGACATGGCCACACTGTCCATGGGCAGGCCGGCCTGGATGGCGGCCACGCGCGCCACGTAGGGGAAGCGGCTTTCCGTGGGGATGGTGTTGCCCACGGTCACGTAGTTGATGACCTTGGGGTCCACGCCCGAGCGCTCCACCGCCGCCTTCATCACCGTGCCGGCCAGTTCCGCCGGTTCGATGTCGGACAGAGAGCCTGCGAAGGATCCGATGGCCGAGCGCACGGCACCCAGCACCACCACGTCACGAGTCGTCATGTTGTGTCTCCTGAAAAAGTAGGCGTAAACCCTGATTGGACACGATCGCGCTGGCAGCGGGCTTACGCGGGGGCAATTCTCGAAGCGGCCGGATCAGCGCGCAGCCCCGCTGCGGGCCACACGACCGCCGCCGCCATCCCCATGGCCAGGCGCCGTTTCAGCGTCATACCGAGCGCGTGATCCCGCCGTCGATGCGGATGTTCTGCCCCGTGATGTAGGACGAGGCATCAGACGCCAGGAAGGCGATGAGCCGGCCCACTTCCTCGGGCGTGCCGTAGCGGCCCATGGGAATGCGGGCACGGCGCTCGGCTTTCTCCGGCAGGCTGCTGATGAAGCCCGGCAGCACGTTGTTCATGCGCAACCCCTCGGCGGCGTACTGGTCGGCCCAGAGCTTGGTGAAGGCTGCCAGCCCGGCGCGGAACACGCCCGAGGTGGGGAAGGCAGCTTCGGGCTCGAACACGGCGTAGGTGGACACGTTGACGAAGGCGCCGCATCCCTGGCGCTGCATGATCGGCGTGACGAGCCGGGCCATGCGCACCACGTTCAGCAGGTAGTACTCCATGCCGAGCTGCCAGTCCTCGTCGGTCATCGCCAGCAGTCCGCCCTTGGGGCCATGCCCGGCACTGTTGACCACGGCGTCGATGCGGCCCCAGCGTTGCATCGCCGCGTCCACCACACGTTGCAGGTCTTCGGTGCGCAGGTTGGAGCCGGTGACGCCCAGGCCGCCCAGCTCCTCGGCCAGGGCGGCGCCCCGGCCGGACGACGAGAGGATGGCCACCTGCCAGCCGTCGGCGGACAGTTGACGCGCAGCGGCTTCGCCCAGCCCGCTGCCCGCGGCGGTGAGCACGGCAATGCGTGAGGTGTCGGTCATGACAGTGTCGGCGTGCGCCGTGAAGCAAGTCCAGGTGCCAAGGTTAATGCGTGTGCCGCTCCTTGGGCACGCGGCGTGGGGAAGACCCCGCGCACGGCCCCACCACGAGGCCTGCGGACAAGGCGACAATCTCGCCCCTTGCCCTTGCACCACGACACCCGACACTGAGAAGGCACTGCGAGCCGATGTCCACAGAGAACGATGCCGCACCAGCCGCCGCGGCGGACCCTGCCGAGATGACCGCGGAAGCCCCTGCCGCCGTGGTGGCGACCGAAGAGGAAGCCGCGGCAGCGGCCCCCGCCAAGACCGAACTGTCGCCGGCGCAGTGCGCCGCCCGTCTGGCGGAGATGTTCCCGGCGCTGTTCGGCACGCAGGGCCCGCCCAAGCCCATCAAGCTGCGCATCCAGGCCGACCTCCAGCAGCGCGCGCCGGGCCTGTTCACGCGCAAGGCCTTGTCCATCGTGCTGCACCGGCACACCACCAGCACGCCGTACCTCAAGGCGCTGGTGGCCGCACCCAGCCGCTTCGATCTGGATGGGCAGCCCGCGGGCGAAATTGCCGAGGAGCACCGCCAGGCCGCGCGCGAGGAGGTGGAGCGGCGTCGCGGCATCGTGGCCGCACGCCGGGCCGCCGAGGCGCAGGCCCGTGGCCCGCGCAACCCACGCCCGCCCCCCGCGCAGCCGTCCGGTGGCGCCGCGGGTGAAGGCGTGGGCGGCGCGTCAGGCGCGCTGGACGCGCCCGGTCAGGCGCAACCGCCCCGCCAGGAGCGGGCCGCTCGCGAAGGCGGCCCAGGCCCCGGCGGGCGCCCCCCCCGCGCGCCGCGCGAGTTCCGTGAGCGGCGTGAGCCTCGACCAGCGCGGAACCCCGGTGCACCGACCGATCGAGCCGATCGACCCGCACGCCTCGACCGGCCCGGGCACCGCGGCCCCGATAGGGCGCACGGGCCGCAACGGGACGCGCGGCCACCCCGCCAGGACCTGCGCGCCGAGGGACACCACGCGCGGCCGCATCCCGAAACCCCGCACGCCCAGGCGCCCAGCCCTTTGCCTGACGACCCGGCCCGGCGCGAGCGCGCGCTGCTGCTGCGGACCTACGAAGCCAGCCCGCTGACCAAGGCCAACTTCTGTGTGCTCAAGCGCATCACCGAGGCGGAGCTGGACACCCAGCTCGCCCTGGCCCGCCAGGAGCGGGGCCCGGCCAGACCACACCCATAGAAGAAGCGGTCCACTGCCGCGCGGGGACATCGCGGCTGCGCCACACTGCGCGCTCCTTCCCCACCACGGAGCCCTCGCGCCATGCCGCTCACCTCTCTCAGCCGCCGCCTGGCCGTCGCGGCCACGCTGGCCACCACGCTTACCCTGGGCTGGTCCGCTTCCGCCCTGGCACAGGCCTGGCCCAGGGCCCAGCCCATCAAGCTGGTGGCGGTGTTCCCGCCCGGCGGTTCGGTGGACCAGGTCGCGCGCATCCTGCAAGGCCCGCTGCAGCAGCAGCTGGGCCAGACCGTGGTGGTGGAGAACAAGGGTGGTGCCTCCGGCTCCATCGGCACGGCCGCCGTGGCCGCGGCCCCGGCCGACGGCTACACCTTCGCGGTGGTGTTCGACACGCACGGCGTGAACCCCTCGCTCATCCCCTCCCTGCCCTTCGACACCCGGCGCGACCTGGCGCCCGTGGCCCTGGTGGGCACCGGGGCCATGGTGCTGGCCACGCAGGCGGACTCGCCCTACAAGACCTTCGCCGACGTGGTGGCCGCAGGCCGTACGGCCAAGGGCGTGAGCTACGGCAGCATCGGCTCCGGCAGCCTGGGCCACCTGGCCGTGGCGCTGCTGGCACGCGGCAACAAGCTCAACCTCGTGCATGTGCCCTACCGCGGCGGCGGCCCCTTGATGAACGACGCGCTGGCCGGCCATGTGCCGCTGTCCATCGGCTCGGTGTTCCTCACCAAGCCGCACCTCGACAGCAAGCGCCTGCGCGCCCTGGCCGTCACCACCAGCCGGCGCTCGGGCAACCTGCCCGACGTGCCCACCGTGGCCGAGAGCGGCTTTGCCGGCTTCGACGCCCCGGCCTGGTGGGCCGTGCTGGCCCCGGCCAAGACCCCGCCCGAGGTGGTGCGCCAGATGAACGCGGCGATCAACGCCGTGCTGAAGTCGCCCGAGGTGGCCGCCAAGCTGGCGGGCCAGGGCATCGACGTGCGCACCGACAGCCCTGAGGCCGCCCGCGCCTTCATCGACGCCCAGATCGACACCTGGGCCAAGGTGGTGAAGGACAACGACATCAAGGCGGATTGAGGACAGAGGCTGCAGCCGTAAGATGACGGTCTTACCGCAGCGGATCCCTGCCATGCAAACCACCACGCTGTCCAGCAAAGGGCAGGTCATCATTCCGAAGACACTGAGGGCTGCACTGCGCTGGGCCCCGGGCACACAACTGGAAGTCCACGACACGCCTGAAGGCGTGCTGCTGCGCCCGGCCGCCCTGGCGACAAAGGCTTCTTTGCCCGAAGGCTTGGCGGCCATCCGCCGGCGCGTGGCCTATGCCGGGCCAACAGTCAGCCTGGAGGATATGGACGATGCGGTGCTGCGCATGGCGGCCCAGGCTGCGCGAGGGGACCGGGCGGCGCCAGCGACCAAGGCGGCGACCCGCATTGCTGCTCAGATTCCAGCAGATACGGCCACCCGCAAACGTACGCGCTGAGCGCTGATGGCCGCACTCGACACCAACGTCGTCGTCCGACTCATCGTCGGCGACGACACCAGGCAGGCCCGCCTGGCCGAGAAACTGGTGGCGTCAGAACCCTGCACCATCGCACCCTCGGTGCTGATGGAATGCGAGTGGGTGCTGCGTGGCAGCTACAAGCTGGGTACCGACGTGATCGCCGCCAGCTTTCGCGACCTGCTCGCCTTGCAGAACATCGACGCGCTGGAGCCGGTGCTGACCCAGCGAGCGCTGCAAGGCTACGAGATGGGTCTGGACTTCGCCGACGCCCTGCACGCGGCGCAGCGGCGCGAGGGCGAGCGGTTTGTCACCTTCGACAAGCAGTTGGCTCGGCGCGCACCCAAGGCGGGCGTTCTGGCGGTGACCTTGCTGAAGGCTTGACCCCAGGCTTCAGCAAGGCCCTCTGCAGCGCCCACCCATGGCAACCGGGCCCTACTGCAGCGCCGCCCAGCGCGCACAGATCGCGTGCAGCTTCTCCAGCCCGTCGGTCAGCGCCGCCGGGCCCGGCTGCAGGATGTCGCAGGACTTGATCTCGTGCAGTTCGCGGTGGCGCACCGCCGGCACCTCGGCCCAGCCGTCGCGCGCCGCCACCTTCTCGGGGCGGAACTTCTTGCCGCACCAGGAGCCGATGATGAGGTCGGGCGCACGCCGGGCCGGCTCTTGCGCATCGGCGATCACGCGGTCCCGGCCCATGGATTGCACGGCGAGCTCAGGAAACACGTCATCCCCGCCCGCCACCGTGACCAGCTCCGACACCCAGCGGATGGCGCTGATCATGGGCTCGTCCCATTCCTCGAAGTACACGCGCGGGCGGCGCGGCCAGGCCTGGGCCACCTGCGCAATCTGCGCATGCCGCGCCTGGCACTGCGCGATCCAGGCCTCGGCGCGCGCCTGCGCGCCCACCAGGCCCGCCATCAGGCGCAGGGTCTGAAAGATCTCGGCCACGCTGCGCTGGTTGGTCACCAGCACGTTCAGCCCGGCGCGGATGAGCTTGTCAGCAAGCGCCGCCTGCATGTCGGAAAAGCCGATCACGATATCGGGCTCCAGGGCCACGATGCGGTCGATCTTGCCGTCCAGGAACGAGCTGATGCGCGGCTTCTCCTGCCGCGCCCGGGGCGGGCGCACCGTGTAGCCGCTGATGCCCACGATGCGCTGCTCCTGGCCCAGAAGGTACAGCCACTCGGTGGTCTCTTCGGTGAGGCAGACGATGCGCTGGGGATGGGGGTCGGTCATCGGCAGGATTGTGGCGGCCACCGCTGGCCGGTGGGACACTGAAGCCACCTCACGCCACCTGCGCCCCATGATCACCGAGTCCCCCGCCCTCAACCAGACCCGCACCTGGGTGGAGCAGGCCGTCATCGGCCTGAACCTGTGTCCCTTTGCCAAGGCACCCCAGGTCAAGGGCCTGGTGCGCTACGTGCAGAGCGAGGCGAGCGACCCCGCTGGCCTGCTGACGGACCTGATGAACGAGCTGCAGCGCCTGGCCAAGGCCCCGCCCGAGCGCCTGGAGACCACGCTGCTGGTGCACCCGAAAGTGTTCACCGACTTTGCCGACTTCAACGACTTCATCGGCGTGGCCGAAGACACCGTGGCCGACCTCGGGCTGGAAGGCGTGATCCAGGTGGCCAGCTTCCACCCCGACTACCGCTTCGAAGGCACGGCGGCCGACGACATCACCAACGCCACGAACCGCTCACCCCACCCCACGCTGCACCTGATCCGCGAGGACAGCATCGACCGGGCCGTTGCTTCGTTTCCGGAAGCCGAGACGATCTACGAAGCCAACATGGCGACGATGGAGCGGTTGGGGCACAACGGGTGGGCTGACTTGGCACAGGGCTGGAAAGGCGTCGTCTGAGCCCGGATCTGGCCTCTGGGCAGGTCGCGCGAACAGACCCTCAAACACACCCTCAAGCCAGTGCCTTCGCTATCTGCCCGATGGTGTGAAGCGCTTTCTCAATGTGAGGGTTGTCGGGGTGTCCGAAGTTGAGCCGGAGGTGGTGCCTGTACCGCCGGTCAGCCGAAAACAAGTGCCCGGGTGCGAGGCTGATGTCGTGCGACAGCGCCAACCGGTGCACTTCCAGCGCATCCACGGTTTGCGGAAGTTCAACCCACACGAAGTAGCCGCCCTCCGGCAGCGTGACCTTCGTGCCCGCCGGGAAGCACTTGTCGATGGCCCGCAGGACGACGTTTCGATGCGCGGCCAAGGTGGCGCGCAACTGCCGCAGATGTCGGTCATAACCACCATGTTGCAGGTACTCGCTCAGCCCCTCTTGGGACGGCAATGAAGCGGCGAGCGAGTTCATCAGCTTGCGCCTGGCCACCTCCTTGCTGAATCTTCCTGCCGCAGCCCACCCCACACGGTACCCCGGCGCCAGCGACTTGGAGAACGAGCTGCAATGCATGACCAGTCCCGAGCGGTCCCAGGCCTTGGCGGGCTTCGGCTTCTGTGGCCCGAAGTACAACTCTGCGTACACGTCGTCCTCGATGAGCGGCACCTGGTGTTCGGCAAGCAGCTGCACCAGCTGCTGCTTCGAGCTGTCTGGCATCAGGCTGCCCAGCGGGTTCTGGAAGTTGGGCATCAGCCAGCAGGCCTTTACCGGGTGGCGCTGCAGCACCGAGGCCAGCGCTGACACGTCGACCCCGTGGCGTGGATGCGTTGCAATCTCCACTGCTCGCAAGCTGTGGCGCTCCAGTGCCTGCAGCGCGGCGTAGAAGGTCGGGGACTCCACGGCCACCAGATCTCCCGGCCTGGTGACGGCTTCCAGGCACAGGTTCAGCGCCTCCATGGCCCCGTTGGTGATGACCAGTTCTTCGGTGTCGACACCGCATCCCATGGCAAGGTAGCGAAGGCCGATCTGGCGCCGCAGCGTCGCGCTGCCTGGGGACAAGTCCTCCACCGTGCGCCACGGATCCAGCCGGCGGACAGCCTTGCCCAGGGCCAGTGCCAGCTTGGGCAAGGGAAAGAGCGTCGGACTGGGGAATGCAGATCCCAGCGGTACGACCGCCTTGTTCCTGGCGTGGCCGAGCACCTCGAACACCAGATCAGAGACTTCCACAGCCCGCCCATCCGTCTGCGGCGCGGAGATGTCCGGCTCGGGTGGCTTGGCTGCCGCGTGAGTGACGAAGTAACCCGACCGCGGCCGCGCCTCGATCAGCCCCCGTGCCTCCAGCAAATAGTAGGCCTCGAAGACCGTCGATGGGCTGACGCCGCGACTGCGACTGGTCTCGCGAACCGACGGCACGCGCTGGCCCGGTGGCAGCTGACCGCTGGCGATGCACCCTGCGACCTCGTCAGCCAAGGCCTCATAAAGCTTCATGCAGAAGTTCCCTCATGCCCACGGAGCCTCGCATCTGATATGCCTGGTGCCCAGCAATACAAAGACTGTACTGCTCGCGCAGCGTTCCACCTGTCAATGCGACCACCGATCTGCATCTGATACGCCATCTTCTGCCACATCTGATCCTGGAACTTGGTACCTGTCTTGGGCACACTTGCTGGGCTTTCAACCGACATGAAACTCTTCATCAAGCTCCTCCTGACGACCAGCGTGGCTGCCTTCACGACCCTGGCGCCGGCTCAGTCGAACCTTGCCGCGTCGGCTGCGACGGCAACCGTGCACAACACGATGGCGCAACGCATGCAGGCGTGCGTCATGTGCCACGGCAAGGAGGGCCGGGCGACCAACGCGGGCTACTTCCCACGCATTGCCGGCAAGCCCGAGGGCTACTTGTTCAATCAACTGAAGAACTTCAGGGAAGGCCGCCGGCGCAACCCGGCGATGGGCCACCTGACGCAGTTCATGTCCGATGACTATCTGCGAGACATCGCCCGGTACTTTTCCAGCCTCGACCTGCCGTATCCACCTGCCACGGCGCACGGGCTGTCCGCCCGGCAGCAGCACGCCGCCGAGGAACTGGTCTTCAAAGGGTTGCCCGACCGCCAGATCCCGGCGTGCGCCTCTTGTCATGGCCGCAGCATGGCCGGCCGCTTGCCCGCGGTGCCGGGCCTGGTGACCTTGCCTGCCGACTACCTGATGGCACAACTCGGCGCGTGGCGCACCGGACTGCGTGCCGCGGCAGCACCGGACTGCATGGCCGACATCGCGCAGCGGCTCACCGATGAAGAAGTCAGTGTCGTCGCACGCTGGCTGTCCGCACAGAGCCTGCCGGCTGGGGCGAAGCCGGAGGTCGGCGGCTCCCTGCCGCTGCTGGCCCATTGCGGGAGCGGCAACAAATGAACGCGATGAGCCTGCGCCGCCAGGCACTGCGCGCCGGCACCTTTGTACTGGCCCTGGCCGTCATCCTGGGCGCCTTGGTGGCCTGGCTGAATGTTCGCGGCGAGGCCAAGCTGGAGGCCGGCGGTCCCAGCACGCCGGCGTCGGCGGAGGTCATCGCCCGGGGCGCGTACCTGGCACGGGCCGGCAACTGCATGGGCTGCCACACGACGACTGGCGGCGCAGCGTTCGCCGGCGGCCGCGGGGTGGCCACGCCATTCGGCGTCGTCTTTGCCCCGAACATCACGCCCGAGGCCAGAACCGGCATCGGCAACTGGTCGGCCGATGAGTTCTGGCGCAGCCTGCACCATGGCCGCTCGAAGGATGGTCGCCTGCTGTACCCGGCCTTTCCGTATCCCAGCTTCACGCACGTGTCGCGTGAGGACTCGGACGCCCTTTATGCGTTCCTTCGGTCCGTGCCGGCGGTCGAAAGAGCCCACACGCCGCACGCACTGCGCTTTCCCTACAACACGCAGGCGGCTCTTGCCGTCTGGCGCGCGCTGTACTTCCGCCCCGGCGGGTTCGAGCCCGATCCCGGACAGGCTCCGGAGTGGAACCGTGGCAAGTACCTGACGCAGGGCCTGGGCCACTGCGCAGCCTGCCACTCGGGCCGCGACCTCCTTGGCGGCAGCAGCCTCGGCGCGCAGTTCGGTGGTGGCCTGATGGCCGACGGCGCCTGGTATGCGCCATCCCTCGCTTCGCCTGGCCAGGCGGGTGTTCAGCGCTGGCCCCGCGAACAGGTGATCAGGCTGCTCAAGGATGGCGTGTCGGCACACGCGACCGTCTCCGGGCCGATGGCCGAAGTGGTGTTCAACAGTACCCAATACCTGACCGAACAGGATCTCGACGCCATGGCGCGCTATCTGGCCACCATTCCGGTGACTGAGGAGCCGCCTGCAAGGCAAAGGCCCGCCAGCGCGGAGATGATGGCTGCCGGCACCAAGGTCTATGAGCAGCACTGCGCTGCCTGCCATGGTGACCGCGGACAAGGCGTGTCAGGGATGTACCCCGCACTTGCCGGCAATCGCGCGGTCACCCTGGCCTCGCACATCAACCTGGTGCAGCAGATTCGGCGGGGTGGCTTCTTGCCCACCACGGCGGGCAACCCTCAGCCTTTCGGGATGCCGCCGTATGGGCAGGAACTGAACAACGACGAGATCGCCGCCGTCGCCACGTTCATGCGGCAGTCCTGGGGCCATGCCGCGGCCCCGGTTTCCTCCCTGGACGTGCTTCGCGTCAGATGAAACGCCGTCACAGCCTTCAGAGGCACCGGGCAGCGCACGCCCCTCGGCGACGTCCGGCCTTGTGCGCTTCATCTGGCAGCCCCAGGCCTGGCGCAGGCTGGGCCAGCGCCACCAACCCGACGACCGCCACGAGTACTTCGAGGCAATGCGGAGCCTACCAATGGACGCCCTGATCCTGGCCCGCATGCAGTTTGCGGCCAACATCACGTTCCACATCCTGTTCCCCACCATCACCATTGCACTGGGCTGGGTACTGCTGGCTTTCCGCCTGAAGTGGCTGCGCACGCAGGATGTGGCCTGGCTGGCGGCCTACCGCTTCTGGACCAAGGTGTTCGCTCTCACCTTTGCCCTGGGGGTGGTCAGCGGCATCACCATGAGCTTTCAGTTCGGCACCAACTGGCCGGGATTCATGGAACGCACCGGGAACGTGGCTGGACCATTGCTGGGCTACGAGGTGCTCACAGCCTTTTTCCTGGAGGCCACCTTCCTGGGCATCATGCTGTTCGGCCACAGCAAGGTCAGTGAGCGCATGCACCTCGTCGCCACGGCGCTGGTGGCCTTCGGCACCACCATGAGCGCCTTCTGGATCCTGGCGTTGAATTCGTGGATGCAGACGCCCGCCGGCGTGGAGTTGCGTGGCGGCGAGTTCTTCGTCACCAGCTGGGCGGAGGTCATCTTCAACCCCAGCTTTCCATATCGCCTTGCGCACATGCTGCTGGCCAGCGGACTGACGGTCGCCTTCCTGCTAGCAGGCCTGAGCGCCTGGCAGATCCTGCGCCGCAAGGTGCAGCCCGGCACCAATCGCACGCTACGGTTCGGCATGACGATGGGTGCAGTGCTGATCCCATTGCAGATCCTGGCCGGCGACCTGCACGGGCTGAACACGCTGGAGCATCAGCCGGCCAAGGTTGCGGCCATGGAAGGCATCTGGCAGACCGAGCGCGGCGCGGCACTACGGCTGTTTGCCATCCCCGACGAGGAGGCCCGCACCAACCACTTCGAGGTGAAGATCCCCAAGCTCGCCAGCCTGATCCTCACCCACAAGCTGGATGGCGAGGTGAAAGGACTGGACGAGTTCCGCGGTGCCCACCCGCCAGTGGGGCAGGTGTTCTGGGCTTTTCGCGTGATGGTGGCCACCGGCACAGCCATGCTGCTGGTGAGCTGGGCCGGCTGGTGGCTGTTGCGCCGGTGCGGCTTTGACGCAGTTGCGCTGCCACGCCCATTGCTGTGGACCCTGGCGGGAATGACCTTCTCCGGCTGGGTGGCCACGGTGGCCGGGTGGTACGTGACCGAGATTGGACGTCAGCCGTGGATCGTGCAGGGTCTGCTGCGCGTGGACGAAGTGGCGTCCAGCGTGCCGATGCCTTACATCGCCTTCACCCTCACGCTGTACATCACCGTGTACGTGGGCCTGCTGGTGGCCTATGTGAGCGTGCTGAAGCACATGGCCGAGAAGCCGGTGGAGTTGCCTGCCAGCCTGGACGGCACGCCAGAGCGCACCGCCCCCCTGTCACGCCCGGCCGGGAGCACTTCGTGAGCGCGCCGGGCTTCTGGACAGAGGCATTGCCAGTCATCTTTCTCGGCCTGATGGGGATGGCAATGCTGGCCTACGTGGTGCTGGACGGCTACGACCTCGGTGTGGGCATGCTGCTGCCGCACGCCAACCTCGAGCAGAAACACGTGATGGTGGCGAGCATCGGCCCCTTCTGGGACGCCAACGAGACCTGGCTTGTGCTGGGCGTGGGCATCCTGCTGATCGCATTTCCGAAGGCACACGGCATGGTGCTGACGGAGCTGTACCTGCCGGTGGCACTCATGCTGGTAGGCCTTACCCTGCGCGGTGTGGCATTCGAACTCCGCGCGAAGGCGAAGGACGAATGGAAGCCGCTGTGGAACCGCGCCTTTACCGCAGGCAGCGTCATGGCCGCGATGTCACAGGGCTGGATGCTGGGCCGCTACGTGACCGGCCTGCAGGACGGCTGGGCCAACACAGTGTTTGCCGCAGCCATCGCCTTGCTGCTGCCAACGGCCTACGTGCTGCTGGGAGCCTGCTGGCTGGTAATGAAGACCGAGGGTGACCTGCAGCAGCAAGCCGTGCGCTGGGCCAAGATCGCCTGGCCGCCGGTGGTCATCGGCCTGGGCTTGCTGTCGGTAGCCACACCTGTGGTGAGCGAGACCGTACGCCAACGCTGGTTCACGTTGCCGGCGTTCTTCGCGCTACTGCCCATCCCGCTGATCACGCTGGCCGCGCTGGTGACCGCAAGGATGCTATTGAACTCGCGCCTGGTGCTTGGCCAGCTCTGCTTCCTGCCGTTCCTGCTGGTGGTGGCGGTGTTCGTGTTGGGCGCGTGCGGCCTGGCCTACAGCCTTTTTCCGTACGTCGTCATGGATCGCCTGACCATCTGGGAAGCGGCCAGCGCCACCGAAGCCCTGGTGGTGATCGCCCTGGGCTGCGCGATCACCGTGCCCACAGTCGTCGGATACACCATCTTCAGCTACCGCGTGTTCAGCGGAAAAGCCTCTGTATTGAAGTACGCCTGAACTCATCGCTCTGGACCGTGGGACTGCTGGCTCGACTCGAATGGTGGTTGTCAGGATTCGACAAAGTCAGCGAAAGAAAACGACAAGTGCGACACCACCAGCGTTGCTAGAGTGAATTTTCTCAACAACAAGGAGCTGGCAATCATGGTTACCTACACAAACAAACTTCGGGCAGCTACTGTTCAAGCCGAGCCGGTGTGGTTCGACGCAGCAGCTACGGTTGAAAAGGCGATAAGCCTGATAAGAGAAGCCTCCGCCAACAACGCTCAGCTGATCGCATTTCCAGAAGTATTCATTCCCGGTTACCCATATCACATTTGGCTGGATAGTCCTTATGCAGGAATGGGAAAGTTCGCCGTACGCTACCACGAGCAATCCCTCTCCATAGACAGCCCCCTGATTATCAAGCTCAGAGAGGCAGCAGCTGCCAATAGCATTTGCGTTGTGATGGGATTCAGCGAACGAGACGGCGGCAGCCTCTACATGAGCCAGATCATCATCAATGAAAGCGGCACCATTGTCGCCCACAGAAGGAAACTGAAACCAACCCATGTGGAACGAACCGTCTTTGGTGAAGGCGATGGTTCAGACATCGCGGTTTACGACTTGCCCTTCGGTCGAGTCGGAGCACTCAATTGTTGGGAGCACTTCCAGACCTTGACCAAGTATGCGATGTTCGCCATGCACGAACAAATTCATATTGCGGCATGGCCTGGGATGTCCCTGTATCAACCTAACGAATGAAAGGGACTTCCCCGTCCCGACTTAGCCGCGTTGCGGCAACCGGCAACAAAGTGCCACGATGGGAAGTGCGAACTCTCATCAACTCATTCGGAAGGGGAAGTCCATGACTATCGTATTCGTCGGCATCGATCTCGCCAAGAACGTGTTTGCGGTGCACGGGGTTAACCCGGCTGGCAAGCCCGAACTGGTCCGCCCGAGCGTGCCGCGCGCCAAGCTGCACGAGATGATCGCCGCGCTGCCGCCGTGCACCATCGGCATGGAGGCTTGTTCGGGTGCTCATCACTGGGCCAGGTTGTTTCAGGCGCTGGGCCATACGGTGAAGCTCATGGCGCCGAAGTTCGTCGCGCCGTACCGCCTGTCCGGCAAGCGCGGCAAGAACGACGCTGCTGACGCTGCGGCGATCTGCGAGGCGGTGCAGCGGCCCAACATGCGGTTCGTTCCGGTCAAGAGCCCAGAGCAGCAGGGTCAACTGATGGTTCACCGTGCCCGGCAGGGGTATGTCGAGGCAAGAACGGCCACCATCAACCGCGTCCGTGGCCTGCTCAGTGAGGTGGGCATCGTGCTGCCGCTGAAGGCCGAGACCGTGCGTCGAGAAGCGATGGCGCAGCTCGAAGACTTGCCGGGGTGGGTAAACACCGTCATCGGCGATCTGCTCTGCGAAGTCCATCGCCTGGACGAGCGCATCACCGAGTACGACCGGCACGTGGCGCTGATGGCTCGGCAGAGCAGCCAAGCCCAGCAACTGCTGCGTCTGCGCGGGGTTGGGGAGACCACCGCCACGGCGCTGATCGCCATGATCGGCAACGGGCGCGATTTCCACAACGGGCGACAGCTTAGTGCGTGGATCGGCTTGGTTCCAGGCCAGTACAGCTCGGGTGGCAAGACTCGGCTTGGCCGGATCACCAAGAGTGGCGATGCGTATCTGCGAAGCCTCCTGGTGATGGGTGCCCGCGCCGTCCTGAATGCAGCCAAGGACAAGACCGACAGCATCAGCCGCTGGGCGACGGCTCTGGCCGAACGGGTTGGCTATTGGAAGGCAGTGGTCGCGATCGCTGCGAAGAACGCCCGCATGGCGTGGGCGGTACTGGTGAAGGGCGAAGCGTTTGCCATGCCGGCGTGAGGCATCAACTGCCAAGCCGACCAACCCCACTACCCGGAGACCAGACACACACCGAATACACCGCCGCGTGACGGCCAGCGTTGATGCGTCAAGGTTGGACCTGTGCGAGGAATACCTGATTAGCTCAAGGAGGCGGCTTGTACTGACCTCGGCTAACGAATGAGGACCTCGCGCGCGTCTTGCATCAGGGTCTGCAGCAGATGAGCTGCGTCGATGACCGCTTGTAGTACTTCCAGTCCGCACCCTTGACCTGTTCAACGCGATATCCGAAGCGCCGACGGACACCGAAGACAACTCCCTTGATGAGTCGCTGCGCGACCCATCAAGGCTGAGTATTGCTTGACAG
>CANHVY010000055.1 GCA_947464185.1 Burkholderiales bacterium | reverse complement strand
GCACGGAGATGACGTCGGCGTACTTCAGCATCATGTCGTACAGGTTGGCGAAGTGCGGGCTCTCGTGCTTGTCGGCCACGCACTCCTCGGGCACGATGGTGCGGTAGCTGCGCTGCAGGCTGTCCACCACCGTGGCGCGCACGCAGCCCGAGGTGGAGCCGCCGGTCACCACCACCGTGTCCACGCCGTGGAAGTTGAAGATCGAGCCGAGGTTGGTTTCGAAGAAGGCCGAGGCCATGCGCTTGTTGACGATGATGTCGCGCTGGCGGTCGATGCGCAGGCGGTCGTCGAACTCCGCGCGCCGGCTGCCCACCTTGATGTTCTGCAGCGAGTCCGGCGTGTGGGTGCGCGTGCCCCAGATGCCGCAGTCCTCGCCCGAGTCCATGTAGGCCACGTAGGTCCACACCACCGGGAAGCCGTGGGCGCGGAAGGCATCGGCCAGCTCGTTGATGTAGTCCAGCTGCTTGGGGTCGGTCTCGTAGGCGGTGGCGAACTCGCCCACGCAGGTGTAGGCCTTCTGCGGGTCCACGTTGATGAGCGCGGGCTTGCGGCCGAAGCCGAAGCGCTTGCGGGTGGGGTTGGCCTTGGCTTCCAGGAAAAGCTGGCGTGCGGTCTTGTCGGAGGTCTGCATGGCAGGGTCTCGGTGGGGGTGAGTCGAGGGGCTTCGACAGGCCTGTCCTGACCGGAGTCGAAGGGCTCAGCCCGAACGGGGTTTGGGCTCAGATCAAACGGGAGAGTGCGTCCCTTCAGGTGCGGGGCCGCTCGAAGACGACCGGCGGCGCAATCTCAAGTGGCTGCTCGGCCAGCAGAGCCGTCCAGGAGCCGAAGGTCTCCTGTCCGGCACACAGCGCGTGCGTGGCCTGCAGCAGGTGTTGGGCGTGGTCGGCCGGCCAGACGCGGCCGGTCAGGTCCATGAACTTGGCCGTCAGCTCGTCGGCCGTGTAGGGAGAGGCGTCGTCGCCGCGGTTGACGCCGGCTTCGCCCACCCACTGCCGGCCATCGGTGGTGGTGATGACCACGCGCGCCGGGCGCTCCATGGGCAGGCGCCGTGTCATGGCGGGGTCTTCGGTCAGGTCCACCTTCTGCGCCAGTGCCCCGATGCGCGGGTCGCGCACCGCGTCCCAGGTGAAGCTGGCCATGGCGCTGCTGCCCCGCACCAGCCGGGCGGCCACGGCAAACGGCACCGAGAACTTCGCCGCCAGGGTGTTGCGCGGCGCCTTGTCGTCCAGTTCGGCGGCCAGGTGGTAGCTGCGCACGTCGATGCGCACGATGTCCTCGGGCGCGGGCAGGCGGCCTTGGGCGGCTTCGATGGCATCCAGGGCGTCCAGCGTGCCGTGGTTGTAGCGGCAGCAGGAGTGCAGCTTGAAGTAGTTGTGCAGCAGGTGCCAGTCCTGCCCCAGTTCGCGCAGCACTTCGGAGGTGTCGAAGCGCTCGGAAATGATCTGCCCGAACAGCGAGCCGGGCCCGTCGCGCTCGCCCGTGAAGCCGCAGCCCGCCAGCTCCACCGCCAGCAGGCCGTGGCGGTTGCTCAGGCCGGCGTAGACGTTGCGCACCAGCCCGCCTTCCAGCATGGTGC
Source organism: Burkholderiales bacterium (assembly GCA_947464185.1). GTDB lineage: Bacteria > Pseudomonadota > Gammaproteobacteria > Burkholderiales > Burkholderiaceae_C > Rubrivivax. Next base: position 21,743 of record CANHVY010000055.1, on the reverse strand, counting down.
GCTTGGAGGTGGCGGTGGTGAGCGAGCAGGCGATGTTGATCGCCTCGCGCATCCCCGCGGGGTCCAGGCCCATCACGCGGGCGCAGGCCGCGGCGGCGCCCACCGTGCCCCAGGTGCCGTGCGGGTGCATCGCACTGCGCAGTTGCGAGGCCGCCCCCAGGCGCGAGCCCACCTCGTAGCCCACCACCAGCGCGGACAGGAAGGTGTCGGCGTCCGCGCCCTGCTCCTCGCACAAGGCGAGTGCGGCCGGCAGCACATGGATGGCCGGGTGCCCGCGAGAGAAGCGGTTGCCTTCATCCATTTCCAGAAATGTGCCTCCCGTGCCGTTGACCAGCGCGGCGGTTTCCGGGTGGGCCTGGGTGCCCAGGCCGATGAGCGTGGCGCTGGCGCCCGGGGTCACCCGCGAGTGCTGGCGCTGCGCGAGCGCGCGCAACTCCGGCTCCGCCGAGCCCGCCGCGATGGCGGCCAGCGTGTCGGCCAGCACCCAGCCGGTGTGCGCACGCATGGTCTGAGGCAAGGCAGCAAACCGCAGTGAGGCGGCGAAATGGCTGAGGGTGTCGAGGTAATCCATGCGGCGGGGTGGCGGGCCTTGGTCGGATGCAGGTGCGTCTGCGCAGGAGCTCGCGAAGGTGTTCGTGCGGGAGTTCGTGCGGGAGTTCCCGGGCTTGACACGTCCGGGGCTTGTTCCCATCATGCGTGCTATTGTTCCAACAATAGAACAAGTTGGCTGTCCAGCCGGCGCTCGTTTTCCCTCAGGTGGCTCGCTCCAGATGGTCTGGACGCGAGCCCGCCAGCCCTCAACCTCCATCCTCCCAGGACTCGTCATGACATCGCAGATCACCGACTCCCGCCTCTCCCGCCGCACGGTGCTCAAGGCCGGCGCCGCTACCACCGTGCTGGGCGCGCCCGGACTGCTGCTGGCCCAGCCGGCGGCCGTGAAGGTCGGCCTGGTCCACCCGGTCAGCGGCGGCCTGGCCTACAGCGGCGGCCAGGGTCGTCTGGGCTGCCAGATGGCCATCGACGAGATCAATGCCGCGGGCGGCATCAAGTCCATGGGCGGCGCCAAGCTCGAGGCCGCGCTGGGCGACTCGCAGTCACGGCCCGAGGTGGGCGTGGCCGAGGTGGAGCGTCTGCACCAGGTGGGCGTGGCCGCCTATGTGGGCTGCTTCTCCAGCGCCATCGCGTTGCCTGCCACCCAGGCCGCAGCCAAGTACAACACCCCGTTCATGATCGACGTCGGCGTGTCCGACCTGATCGTGCGCCGGGGGCTGAAGAACGTCTTCCGTCTGGCGCCGGGCTTTGGCAAGTGCGTGGACGACGCGATCGCCGGCCTGGGCGAGATCAACAAGGCCGCAGGTGGCGTGGCCAAGTCCGCCGTGCTGGTGCACGAGGAGTCGGAATTCGGCACGGGCACGGCCAAGTTGCTGGCCGACCGCCTGCCCGGCATCAGCATCCAGGTGGCCGAAGTCATCAAGCACGCCAACCCCACGCGTGACTTCTCCAACGTGGCGCTGCGCATCAAGGGCCTGAAGCCTGACCTCGTGATCATGAGCAACTACCAGAACGAGTACGTGCTGCTGGCCCGCACCCTGCATCAGCAGCGTGTGGATCTGGACGCGATGTTCAGCGTGCTGGGTGGAGGCTTCAACTTCCGGCTCGTCAAGGAGCAGCCCGAGATCGCCCAGCACATGATGGACTTCAACCACTGGTACAACCCGCGCAACGCCAAGGCAGTGGCCATGCGCAAGGCGCTGGAGGACAAGGGCGGGCTGTTCACCTTCGAGGTGTACTGTGGCTACAACTCCGTGAAGTGCTATGCCGACGCGCTGGAGCGCGCCCGCACGGCCGACAAGGAGAAGGTTATCGCGGCGCTGGAGGTCAGCACCTGGTCGGACCACTTCATGCCCTACGGCCCCACCAGGTTTGTTGACGGCCAGAACACGGGCGGCCGTGCGGCCATGCTGCAGGCCAGCCGGACCGACATCAACGTGGTGTGGCCCAACGAGTTCGCCGGCGCCAAGCCCATCTACCCCCGTCCGAAGTTCGGCTGACCCGCCTGCGGGTTGCCATCTGAGGTCCTCGTGCCCGCCGCCAAGGGGGCGGGTTCGGGGGGCCTCTTTCCAGCGAGCTTCACAACATCCCGGGGGACGCCGTCTTGGACGCCACGATCCTGCTGGCCGCCACGATCAACGGATTGCTGATCGGGGGTATTTACACCCTCGTGGCCTCCGGTTTGACGCTGATCTACGGCGTGCTGCACATCATCAACTTCGCCCATGGCAGCCTGCTGATGCTGGCCATGTTCGGCGTGTATTTCCTGCTCACCAAGCTGGGCGTGGACCCGTACCTGTCCCTGGTGGTCATGGTGCCGGCCATGTTCGCGCTTGGTTACGTGATGTACCGCGGGCTCATCGGCAAACTGGCCCAGGGCAAGGACGAGAACATCCTGCTGATCACGCTGGGCTTGTCCATCCTGATCGAGAACCTGGCGCTGATGTTCTTCAAGGGCGACACGCGCACCATCTCGGTGTCCTACTCCGACCGCATGGTGGAACTGGGGCCCTTGCTGCTGTCGTTCCCGAAGATCGTGTCCTTCCTGGCGGCCATGGTGCTGTGCGCGCTGCTGGGCTTGTTCATCCAGCGCACCGACACCGGGCGCGCCATCCGCGCGGTGGCCAAGGAGCGGATGGGCGCGCGCCTGGTGGGCATCGACGTGGACCGGGTTTTCGCCATCTCCTACGGCATCGGCCTGGCCACGCTGGGTGCAGCGGCCTGCCTGTTGATGCCCATCTTCTACGTCTCGCCCACCACCGGACATGTCTTCGTGATCGTGGCCTTCACCGTGGTGGTGCTGGGCGGCATGGGCAGCTTCTTCGGGGCCGTGGTGGGCGGGCTGATCGTGGGGCTGACCGAATCCTTCGGGGGCCTGTTCCTGGGTGAGAGCCTGGGGCAGATCGGCATCTCGCTGATCTTCATCCTGATCCTGCTCTTGCGGCCCCAGGGCCTCTTTGGGGGTGGCAAATGAGCGCGGCGCGTGGAGCGGGCGGCGGCTGGCCGCTGCACCTGGGCCTGCTGGCCGTCGCCCTGGCCTTCCCCTTCGTGTTTCCCTCGCCTTTCATGGTGAATTTCGGGGTGATGGCGCTGTTCTACGCCTTCATCGGCCAGTCCTGGAACATCGCCGGCGGCTTTGCCGGCCAGCTGTCCTTCGGCCATGTGGTGTTCTTTGGCGCGGGGGCTTATGCCTCCACCATCTTTCAGTTGCGCTTCGGCTTCTCGCCCTGGTTCGGGCTGCCGGCCAGCGCGGTGGCCGGGGCGCTGGTGGGCTGGGTCATCGCCGTGCTGTCGTTCCGCGCCGGTCTGAAGGGTTCGTACTTCGCGCTGATCACGCTGGCCTTTGCCGAGGTGCTGCGCATCGTGGCCAACTCGGTGGAGATCACCGGCGGCGGCCTGGGCATGCTGATCCCGGCCAAGCCCAGCGCCGCCAACTTCCAGTTCAAGGAGCGCATCGGGTTCTATTTCCTGATCCTGGCGCTGACGGTGGGCTCCATCGCGGTGGCGCTGTGGCTCAAGCGCTCGCGCTTCGGTGCGCAGCTCGCGGCCATCCGCGAGAACGAGGACGCTGCGCGCGCCCTGGGCATTGACGTCTACACCGAGAAGGTCAAGGTGATGATGCTCTCGGGCGCGATGTGCGGCCTGGGCGGGTGCTTCTTCGCGCAGTACTTCCTCTACATCGACCCCACCATCGTCTTCGGCGTGGACAAGTCGGTCGAGATGCTGCTGGTGAGCATGATCGGCGGCGCGGGCACCGTGTACGGGCCGCTGATCGGCGCGGTGCTGCTGGCGGCCATCAGCGACGTGGCGCGTGTCATCACCAACGTGCAGGGCCTGTCGCTGGTGCTGTATGGCACGCTGCTGGTGATCATCATCGCCTTCCTGCCCAACGGCCTGATCGACCTGTTCAAGCGCATCGGCCGGCGATCCACGGGCGCGGGCGCACCGGCCGGGCGTGGTGACGGCCAGGGGGGTGCCCGATGAGCGCGCCGATGTTGCAGGTGCAGGGCCTGACCAAGATCTTCGGCGGCCTCAAGGCCGTGGACAACGCCTCGGTGCGGGTGGACGAGGGCCGCATCGTGGCCTTGATCGGCCCCAACGGCGCGGGCAAGACCACGCTGTTCGCGTGCATCGCCGGCTTCCTGCCGGTCAACACCGGGCAGGTCACCTTGCTGGGGCAGGACATCACCGGCTGGCCGGTGCACCGCATCGCACGCCTGGGCATGGTGCGGACCTTCCAGATCACCCAGCCCTTTGCCAAGCTGAGCGTGCACGAGAACATCGCCGTGGGCGCCTACCAGCGCTTTGCCGACCGAGACGAGGCCTGGGCGCACGCGCAGCGGGTGGCCGAGCAGGTGGGCATGGGCGCGCAGCTGGAGCAGCCCGCGGCCGACCTGACGGTGGCCGGGCGCAAGCGGCTGGAGCTGGCCCGCACGCTGGCCACCAACCCCAAGCTGCTGTTGCTGGACGAGGTGATGGCGGGGCTCAACCCGTCGGAAATCGTGGAGATCGTGGACATCATCCGCAAGATCCGCGACGGCGGTGTCACGGTGCTGCTGATCGAGCACGTGATGCAGGCGGTGATGAGCCTGTCGGAGCACCTGTACGTGCTGTCCTACGGCCGCATCATTGCCGACGGCGCGCCGCGCGACGTGGTGCGTGACCCGGCCGTGATCGAGGCCTACCTGGGCCGCGGTGCGGCCGAGCAGATGAGCGGGCAGACAGGCGGGCAGACAAGCGGCCAGGACGACGGCCAGGCCCTTCCCCAAGGAGGCCCCCATGCTTGAAGTGCGAGGCTTGCGGGCCGGCTACGGCAGCGTGGAGATTCTGCGCGGCATCGACCTGGACGTGCGCGCCGGCGAGATCGTCGCCGTGCTGGGCAGCAACGGCGTGGGGAAGTCCACGCTGAACAACAACCTGTCGGCGCTGTACCGGCCCTTTGCCGGCTCCATCCGCTTCAAGGGCGAAGAGCTGGTGGGCTGCAGTTCGAGCGAGATCGTCAAGCGCGGCCTGATCCACGTGCCCGAGGGACGGCGCATCTTCCCCAACCTGAACGTGCGCGAGAACCTGGAGCTGGGCAGCCTGGTGCGCGGCAAACCGAACCGGGCCCGCAACCTGGAGCACGTGGTGGGCATCTTCCCGCGGCTCAAGGAGCGCTTCGGCCAGCTGGCGGGCACGCTGTCGGGCGGGGAGCAGCAGATGCTGGCCATAGGCCGCGGCCTGATGTCCGAGCCCGAGCTGTTGATCATGGACGAGCCGTCGCTCGGCCTGTCGCCGCTGCTGGTGGAGGAGATGTTCGCCCTGGTCCGGCGCATCAACCTCGAAGGCCTGCCGGTGCTGCTGATGGAGCAGAACGCGGTGCAGACGCTGGCCATCGCGCACCGCGGCTACCTCATCGAGAACGGTGCGGTGGCGATGCAGGGCCCGGCCGCCGATCTGGCCCGCGACCCGGAGTTGCGGCGCAACTACCTGGGGCTGTGAACACGGGCAGGACATGGCCGACCTGAAGCCCTCGTCCGAGATGCAGGGTCGTCGCGCCCTGGTCACTGGCGCGGGCTCGGGCATCGGCCTGGCCGTGGCCTGTGCGCTGGCCGAACGGGGCGCCCGGGTGGCGGGCGTGGTGCAGCACGAGGCGCAGGCTGAAGCCCTGCGTCACCATCTGCCCGACGCGGCCGTCTTCGTCCAGGACCTGCTGGACGACGCAGCCACCGCCGCCTTGCCGCAGCGGGCCGCCCAGGCGCTGGGGGGCCTGGACGCGCTGGCCTGCTGCGCCGGGATCTTCTTCAAGAAGGGCTCGGACGACACCACGCTGGACGAATGGCGGGCGACGCTGGAGCTGAACCTCAATGCCACCTTCGTGCTGACGCGCGCGGCCATCGCCGCGATGCGCGCGCCTGGGGCCCAGGGTGACCGCAGCGTCGTCGTCATCAGCAGCCAGATCGGCCTGGTGGGCCATGCGCGGGGCGCGGCCTATGCCGCGTCCAAGGCGGGCCTGAACGGCATGGTCAAGTCGCTGGCGCTGGAGTGGGCGCCCGAGGCCATCCGCCTGAACGCCGTGGGCCCCGGGCCGGTGGAGACGGCGATGGTGGCGGGCGTGCTGGCCGACCCCGCTGCCCTGGCCGCCATGCAAGCCAGCATTCCCATGGGCCGCCTGGGACAGCCACAGGAGATTGCCGAACTGGTGAGCTTCCTGCTGTCGTCCCGCGCCTCCTTCGTCACCGGCCAGGTCGTCTGCGCCGATGGCGGCTTCACCGCACGCTGAAGGCCTGGTCCATGCCCGGCGTGCTGCCCATCACCAAGTACCACCAGGTCTACCTGGTGCTGCGCGAACAGTTGCAGGAAGGCCGCTTCGCGCAAGGCCTGCCCGGTGAGCTTGCACTCACACAGCAGTTCGGCGTGGGCCGCGTGACGGTGCGCCGCGCGCTGGAGCAGTTGGTGCAGGAAGGGCTCATCGTGCGCGAGGCCGGGCGCGGCACGCGGCCGGTGACCGCGGGCCAGGCGTCGCGCACCGGCTCGGGCGCGGCCGCGCCGGCGGCGCCCGCCCACCCGGTGACCCGGCTGACCGGCCTGCTGGAGAACATCGTCAATGTCAGCCGCAGCACCACCGTCAAGGTGCTGGACTGGCGCAGCATCCAGGCTTCGGACAGCCTGGCGCAGGTGCTGCAGGTGGCGCCCGGCTCCACGGTGCGCAAGGTTACGCGGCTGCGCAGTGCCGCGGCCGGCCCGGTGTCCTACATCACCATCTACGTGCCCGAGCCCCTGATACGCGGCTTCGGCCGGCGTGACCTGGGGCAAAAGCCCGTGCTGCAACTGCTGGAGGAAAGCGGCATCGAGCTCGGCCGCGCCCGCCAGACCGTGACCGCCAGCGCCGCCAACGCCCAGGTGGCACGCGAGCTGGACGTGGCCGTGGGCACGGCCTTGTTGTCGGTGCGGCGCCTGGTCTATGACAGCGCCGACCGGCCGGTGCAACTGCTGCACGGCCTGTACCGCCCTGACCGCTACGAGTACCAGATGGAGCTCTCCCAGGTGGGTGGTATCGACGCACGCATCGTTGCGCACGAGATGGTGCCGTGATGAAGCCCCGTCCCGTGCCCCAGACCCTGGCTCAGAAGCTGCTGGCGCGCGCCAGCGGCCGCGCGCAGGTGGACGTGGGCGAGATCGTGAACTGCCGGGTGGACCTGGCCATGTTCCACGACTCCTCCGGCCCGCGGCGCCTGAAGCCCATGCTGGAGGAACTGGGCGCCTCGATCTGGGACCCTTCTCGCGTGGTGCTGGTGATGGACCACTACGTGCCCGCCCAGGACGACGATTCCCGCCGCATCGTGCGCATTGCGCGGGACTGGGCGGCCGAGCAGCGCCTGCCGCACGTGTACGACTCCATCGGCATCTGCCATGTGGTGCTGCCGCAGCAGGGGCATCTGAAGCCCGGGATGTTCTGCGTGGGCGGCGATTCGCACTCCCCCACGGGCGGGGCCTTTGGCACCTACATGTTCGGCATCGGCGCCACCGAGATGCTGGGCGTGGTGGTGACGGGCGAGCTCTGGGTGCGCGTGCCCAGGACGCTGCGCATGTGGTGGGACGGCGCCCTGGCCCCCGGCCTGACCGCCAAGGACATGATGCTGCACCTGATCGGCCGCTTCGGCATGAACGGCGCCGACTACCAGGCGGTGGAGTTCGCCGGCCCGGCGGTGCGGGCGCTGTCCATGCCCGAGCGCATGACCATGGCCAACCTGAGCGCCGAGATGGGGGCTCAGACCGGTCTCATCGCCCCGGACGAGACCACGCTGGCCTGGTTGCGCGGGGTGGGCGTGCAGGACGCGTCGGCTGACGGCTGGCACACCGACGACGACGTGCCCGAGGGCCCGGCGCTGCAGACCCTGCAGCTGGATGCCAGCGCACTGGAGCCGCAGGTGGCCGCACCGCACAGCCCGGCCAACACGCACGGCGTGGGGGCGCTGGCCGGCGTGGCTGTGCAGGTGGCCTACATCGGCGCCTGCACAGGCGCCAAGATCGACGACCTGCGCGCCGCAGCCCAGGTGCTGCGCGGGCAGCGCGTGGCCCCGGGGCTTCGCCTGATGGTGGCCCCGGCCAGCCTGCGCGACCAGTCCCAGGCCGAGGACGAAGGCGTGATGCGCGTGCTGCGCGAGGCCGGGGCCGAGCTGCTGCCCACCGCCTGCGGCGCCTGCTCGGGCTATGGCGGCAGCATTCCCGAAGGCGCCACCGTCATCGCCACCACCGCGCGCAACTTCAAGGGCCGCATGGGCTCGGCCACCGCACAGGTGTACCTCGCGTCGCCCTACACCGTGGCGGCGTCGGCCCTGCGCGGGCGCATCACCGACCCGCGGGAGGTGATGGCGTGACCAGCACCCACCGCGTCTGGGCCTTCGGTGCCGACATCGACACCGACCAGCTCGCCCCCGGCGCTTACATGAAGCTGGGCATCGAGGGCATCGCGCCGCATTGCCTGGAGGGCGTGCGCGCCGAGTTTGCGCGCGAGGTGCGGCGCGGCGACGTCATCGCCGCGGGGCCCAACTTCGGCATCGGCTCCTCGCGCGAGCAGGCCGCGGGCGCGCTGGTGCAACTGGGCGTGCGCGCGGTGATCGCGCCCTCGTTCTCCGGCCTGTTCTTCCGCAACGCCTTCAACCTGGGCCTGCTGCTGCTGACCTGCCCCGAGGCGGCGCGCCTGCGCGAGGGCGAACACATCACGCTGGACCTGCAGGCGCTGACCGTGACCACGGCCGATGGCGAGGTGCTGCGCTGCGAGCCCATCCCCGGCTTCCTGCTGGACATGGTGGAGGCCGGCGGCCTGCTGAACCAGTTGCGCCGGCGTGTCGGCAAGACCTCTGAGAACGCATTGACATGACCCTTGCTGCAGCTGCGCCGAGCCCGTCTTCCACCCTGCTGTCGCCCGACAGCCCCGCCATCGCGCAGCACCCGGCGCGCGTGATCCGCGCCGCCGCCATGCCCGCCCACACGCCCCATGTGCCGGCGGTGATCGTGGGCGGCGGCGCCTGCGGCATGACGGCCGGCATCCGCCTGCGTGACGCCGGCATCGACTGCGTGGTGCTGGAGCGTGACGCCGTGCCCAACGGTTCCACCGCCCTGTCCTCGGGCTTCATCCCGGCCGCCGAGACGCGGCTGCAGAAAGCCCGCGGCATCCCGGATTCGCTGGCGCTGTTCCGCCGCGAGATCGAGGCCAAGAGCCACGGCCAGGCCGCGCCGCACCTGGTGGTGGCCTACACCGAGGGCGTGCGCCAGGCCATCGACGCGCTGGAGGAGCATGGCATCGCCTTCGAGGTGGCCGACACCTGGCTCTACCCCGGCCACAGCGTGCACCGCATCCACTGCGTGCCCGAGCGCACGGGCGCGGCGCTGCTGGCGGCCCTGGGCCGCGTGGCGGCGGAGCGCGGCGTGGACGTGCTGACCGAGGCCCTGGTGCGCGAGATCTGGGTGGACGAAAGCTCGGCCGACGATCGCATCATCGGTGTGGGCTACCAACGCCCCGATGGCACAGTGGAGCGCCTGGCCTGCGATGCGCTGATCCTGGCCTGCAACGGCTACGGTGGCAACCCGGCCCTGGTGCGTGAGCTGCTGCCGGCCATGGCCGAGGCCACCTTTGGCGGGCATGTGGGCAACGACGGCAGCGCCATCGCCTGGGGCAGCCGCCTGGGCGCGCGCCTGGCCGACCTTGGCGGCTACCAGGGCCATGGTTCCTGGATCATTCCGCAGGGCGCGCTCATGACCTGGGCCGCGATGATGGAAGGCGGCGTGCAGATCAACGCGCAAGGCCAGCGTTTCCACAACGAGAACCACGGCTACTCCGAAGCGGCAGTGGAGGTGCTGGCCCAGCCCGGCGGCGTCGCCTGGAACGTGTTCGACACACCCGTGCTCGACCTGCTGCAGACCTTTCCGGACTTTGTAGAGGCCCAGGCCCACGGCGCCCTGCACAGCTTTGCCGACGAGTCGGGGCTGGCGGCGCATATCGGCTGCGATGAGGCAGCGCTGCGTGCCACGCTGGCCGCCATCGAGCCGGGCGTGGCGGACCGCTTCGGCCGCAGCTTCAAGCGCAGGCTGGCCGCGCCCCTGCACGCGGTGAAGGTGACGGGCTCGCTGTTCCACACCCAGGGCGGCCTGGACGTCGACGCGCAGTGCCGTGTGCTGCGCGAGGACGGCACGCCGCTGCCCAATCTGCTGGCCGCAGGCGGCGCGGCCCGCGGGGTCTCGGGCAACGAGGTCTGGGGCTACCTCACCGGCAACGGCCTGCTCAGCGCGGTAGGCGGGGGCTGGTTGGCGGGGGGCACGGTGGCGGCCATGCTTGCACAGGAAACTCCGTGATGTCCCCCATGAACCTCAAGACCCGCCTGGCCCAGCCCCCCGCGGTTCTCGCCCCCGGCATCTACGACGCGCTCACCGCGCTGGTGGCCGAGCAGGCCGGGTTCGAAGCCCTGTACCTGTCGGGCGCCTCCATCGCCTACACGCGCCTGGCGCGCTCGGACATCGGCCTGACCACCGCCACCGAGGTGGCCGACACCCTGGCCCGCATCACCGAGCGGGTGCGCACGCCCGTGATCGTCGACGCCGACACCGGCTTCGGCAACGCCCTGAACACCCAGCGCACCGTGCGCGCCTTTGAGCGCGCCGGCGCGGCCATGGTCCAGCTGGAAGACCAGACCTTCCCCAAGCGTTGCGGCCACCTGGACGGCAAGGGCGTGGTGCCGGCGGCCGAGATGTGCGGCAAGCTGCGCGCCGCGCTGGACGCACGCCACAGCGAGGACACGCTGATCCTGGCGCGCACCGACGCCCTGGCCGTGGAGGGCTTCGAGGCCGCCCTGGACCGCGCCGAGGCCTACCTGGCCTGCGGCGTGGACGCCTTGTTCATCGAAGCCCTGCGCACCCCCGAGCAGATGGCCCAGGCCTGCGCGCGCTTTGCCGGGCGCATTCCGCTGCTGGCCAACATGGTGGAAGGCGGCAAGACGCCCATTCAGAGCGCGGATGAACTCGGCCGCATCGGCTTTCGCATCGTCATCTTCCCCGGCGGCACCGCCCGCGCCGTGGCCCACACCCTGCAGCGCTACTACGCCAGCCTGCACACCCACCGCACCACCGCGCCCATGCGCGAGCAGATGCTGGACTTCGACCAACTCAACGAGGTGATCGGCACGGCGGCGCTGCTGGAGGAGGGGAAGCGGTACGGGTGAGGACCTCGCGCCCCGAACCGGCTCAGGTGCCTGGGCGCTGCACCCCGTAGGCCTTCAGCGCCGAGGCGATCTGCGAGGCTTCGGTGGTGTCTTCGGGATAGAGCCGGTAGCTGGGCGCCACGATGGGCTCCACGGTCAGGGCCTGGACCACGATCACGCCGTGCAGAGGAAAGCGCGGCCCGGCCAGGGGCAGCAGGGGCTGGGCCCAGTGCGCGAAGTCTGCATGGGCGCGCGCCACATACCGAGCCAGGCCGGTCACCTTGCAGCCCTTCTGCACGAAGATGTCGATGAAGCTCAGGCAGACCTTGGGCGAGTGCTGCAGGTTGCGGACGCTGGTGGGCGAGGCGATGTTCGCCACCACGAGGTGCTGCGCATCGAAGACGGCGAAGATTTCCTTGGGCGAGACGTTGGGCTGGCCGTGGGCGTCGACCGTGGCCAGCCAGCACAGCACGCTGCGCGATGCGGCCTGTTGGATATCGGGTGTCAGCATGGTGGCGGGGCTTGTCGAGGGCTCAGGTTCGGACCAGGTTGCAGATGGCGGCGGTCAGGTCATCTTGCCGGCTCCATCCATCGCGGGTCTGCGGCGTTGGCAGCAGCGCCTTGATTCTGGCGCGGACGTGCATCACGACCTCTGGCGACACGGTGGCCTTCTGCTGGACGCGGCGGACTTTCCATTGCAGTGACTTCACCTGGTCAGAGGGGACGGCGCACTCCGCGCCATCGACCGTCGTGACCACCTCGAAGGGATGGCCTTTGATCGCATGGCTCGCCAGCGCGACCGAGGATTGAGGGAGTGCATGCATGACCTGTTCCTTGCCAGCTGCTGAACACAACCGCATGCCGGCGCTGATCAGCATCAATAGGCAGCCGGGCTGGTCGCTTACAACGGGTCTGCCTGACCCACTTCAGCGCAACCCTGTCATGAACCCTCCCCAAGCACCCCCCGCGAACCGCCTGCGCGATCCGGCGCCGGCCGGCCTTGACGCCGGATGCATCGCGTACGCCTTCGCGTCCCCGAATTCCACGCTGTCCGGCGAGAAACCTCTTTGCAACTTCGGCAGCGTGGCCGTCAAGTCGGGCCTTCGCGCCCGGATCACGGCCAGAGGAGCGCTGTGATGATGCAATCTTCAATGTGGAGCACGTCTTGCCACGGGGAAGCCGCTGACGCGACGTCGGCAGAATTGTCCGCCCTGGGTGAGCATCTGGCGCTGTGCAATGGCGATGGCGCGCGCCGGGTGGCCATGCAATGCGGCGTGCGTCAGCTGCAAGGCCTGGTTCAGGGCCGGCTGGTCAGCGCGTCGGCCGTGGCAGCAACGATGATGGGCATCACCTGGCTGGTGCTGTAGTTCATGGCAGCTGGGATCCTGCAGCGCCTGCTGCCTGAGGTGCCGCAGGCGCTTGCTCGATTTCTGGATCCGACGGCCGGGATGCTGGCTGAGCCGATACGGGCCGAGATCTTCGGGCCGATACGCTTCGCCCAGCATGGGCGCAGCCTCGGCGCGACCCATCGCGCCGAGCGGCCGGGCATGCTCCACGCGACCTTCTTTCCGCGCCTGCAGGACAACATCCGCATGCTGCGGCAGGCCCACGCGGTGATCGGTGACCAGGTCGCGGCCGGCTACGACATCAGCCCGGCGGCGCAATGGCTGCTCGACAACTTCCATCTCATCGATGCCCAGCTGCTGGCCATCCACGACGGACTGCCGCGCAGCTACTTCCGCGCCCTGCCGGTGCTGCTCGACGAGCCGCTGGCCGGCCTGCCGCGCATCTATGGCGTCGCCTGGGCTTTCGTCGCCCATACCGACGGCGCCCTCGACGAAGATCTGCTGGTGCCCTTCCTGGTCGCTTACCAGGAGTCACGCGAGCTGCGTCTGGGCGAAATGTGGGCGCTGCCGACCACGCTGCGTGTGGTGCTGGTCGAGAACCTGCGCCGCCTCGCCGAGCGTCTGGCCACCCACAAGGCGGCGCGCGAGGTGGCCAACCTCGTGTGCGATCGGCTGCCGGCCTGCAGCGTGGAGTGGCTTGAGTCGCTTCGGTCCCTGCTGGAGCGGCGCGGCGTGGCCGTTTCCTTCCTGGCCCAGATGGCGCAGCGCCTGCAGGACGGGGCCTTCGAGGTCGACGCCAAGGTGCCAGTTGAGGTGCTCGACTGGCTGCAGGCCGCCCTGCCCCATCTGGCCAGTGTGCAGGCGCAACAAGCGATGGAGCAGACGGCCGACAACCTGAGCGTGAGCAATGCGGTGACCTCGCTGCGCCAGATCGGCGACACCGACTGGCCCGACATCGTCGGCCGCACCAGCGCCCTGATGCAGCTCATGCTGTCCTCGGCCTCGTTTGCCGCGGAGCACAGTGGCACGCGCGACAGGACGCTGCACGTGATCGAGCATCTCGCGCGCCGCAGCCGGCGCACCGAGATGGAGGTGGCGCAGGCGCTGCTCGGTCTGATGAAGGCACCTGCCGTCTCGGGAGAGGCGGACACCCGGGCCGAAGCAGCCGAAGCAGCCGAAGCACCTCCAGCGGCCGAGGCCACGACGGCGGCCCACTGGCTGGTCGGAGGCGGCCGCGACACACTCCGTCGGGCTCTCGGCTTGCATGCCGATCATGGGTTGGCGTGGCAGGCGGCGCTGCGCCATGCCGCGCTACCGCTGTACCTGGGCGCGGTGGTGCTGGGCACCTGGGCGCTGATGGCCTGGGTCCTGCCGTCAAGTGGTCACAGCACCCCGGATGGCTACGGCGCCTGGATCGCGCCGTTGGTGGCCGTCCTCGCGCTGTTGCCGGCCTCGGAAACTGCGGTGGCGGTCATCCACCGCCTGATCAGCGAGTCGACGCGACCGCACACGCTGTCGCGTCTGGCGCTGGTCGACGGCATTCCTGCGGATCACCGGGCGCTGGTCGTGATCCCCGCGATGATCACCGACGCAGCCACCATCGACCGCCTGGTGCACCGGTTGGTCCTGCACTGGCTGGCCAACCCCGAGCGCCATGCGCAGTTCGCGCTGCTGAGCGACTGGGCCGACGCCGCCACCGAACATGCGGCCGGCGATGAAGTCTTGCTGGCCCACGCGGTGGCGCAGATCCGCTCTGTCAATGCACGCCATCCGATGCCCGGCCACGGGGAGCAGGTGCCGCGATTCATCTTGCTGCATCGCCAGCGCACGCACAGTCGCAGCGAGCAGGCGTGGATCGGCTGGGAACGCAAACGCGGCAAGCTCGAACAACTGGTGGCCGCGCTGGCCACGGGTGACCATTCGGCCTTCGCCGACCTGGGCGAAGCCTCGTTGATCGCGGCGGGTACGCGCTATCTTGTGACCCTGGACAGCGACACCCAACTGCCCCCTGGCCGCCTGCGTGAACTGGTGAGCGTGGCCGCGCATCCGGACAACCAGCCGCGACTGAATGCTGCGGGCACACGCGTGGTCAGCGGCTACGGCATCCTGCAACCGCGGATCGTCACGCCGCTGCCGGCACGGCACGAGGACACGGCCTTCCACCGCCTGTTCGCCGGCGAATGCGGTATCGATCCCTATGGTTCGGCCAGCTCCGAGGTCTATCAGGACTTGTTCGGCGAAGGCAGCTTCACCGGAAAGGGGCTGCTGCAGGTGGACGCCGTGCATGCGGTCCTCCACGGACGGCTGCCTGAAGGATGGGTGCTCAGCCACGACCTGCTCGAAGGATCCATCGCGCGCTGCGCCGCCGTGACCGACATCACGCTGATCGAGGACGCGCCGGGCCATGCCGAGGTCGCCGCGTCGCGGGTGCACCGCTGGACGCGGGGCGACTGGCAGTTGCTGCCCTTCCTGCTGCAGCCGTGGCGCTGGTCGCTCGGCGCGGTCAACCGCTGGAAGTTCATCGATAACCTGCGCCGTTCGCTGTTGCGGCCAGCGTCGCTGGCGTTGCTGACGGTCATGATGGTGGCCCCGGGGCTGTCACCCTGGCGAGCGCTGGCCCTGGTGTTCGCAGCCTTCTGCGCCGGACCACTGCTGGGGGCATTGGCAGGTCTGGTACCCACCCGAACCGCGGTGGCCAGGGCGCACTTCTACCGTCAGGCCGGGGTCGATCTGGTGCGCGCATGCGGCGCCGGTCTGTGGCACTTGGCCATGCTGCTGCAACATGCGGCCGCCGCCGTCGATGCGATCGCGCGGGCCCTGTGGCGGATGACGATCAGCCGCCGCCGCCTGCTGCAATGGACGACGGCCGCGAGCGCGCAGTCGGCCGCACGCGTGGACTTCTTGTGGGCCGTGCGTCGGCACCCGTTGGTGCCGCCGGCCGCGCTGCTGCTGATCGCTGCACTGACGTTGACCGGCACGCCCCACCTGGTGCTGGGGATCGCGCTGTGCCTGCTCTGGGGGAGCGCGCCGGTGTGGAGCTGGTGGGCGAGTCGCCCTGTACCAGCACCGGTGTCAGCCACCGTGCGCGAGCAGGATCGTCCGTACCTGGGCGTGCTGGCGCGTGACTCGTGGGGCTACTTCGAGCGCTGCGTGACGGCGGCCGACCGTCACCTGCCGCCAGACAACCTGCAGACGGCGCCGCATGAGATGCTGGCGCGGCGCACCTCGCCGACCAACATCGGCCTGTACTTGCTGAGCGTGGCGTGCGCGCGCGAATTCGGCTGGATCGACACGCCTGAGTTGCTCCGCCGGTTGCAGAACACCCTGGACAGCGTCGATCGCCTGCAGCGCCATCGCGGCCACCTCCTCAACTGGTACGACACCGCGAGCGGCGAGCCGCTGCTGCCGATGTACGTCTCCACCGTCGACAGCGGCAACCTCAGCGGCCACCTGCTGGCCGTCGCGCAAGCCTGTCGGGCGCTGGCCCACGGCGTCCCGCATCCGGAGCTGTCAGGCCGCCCGACGCCACCGGCTCACGACGATGAGACGCAGCACCGCCTTCGCAGCATGGCCGATCGCTGCGAGCAGCTGGCCTGGCAGCCTGACTTTGCCTTCCTCTACCACCGCAAGCGGCATTTGCTGCACATCGGCTGGCGTGTCGCCGAGCAGCAGCTCGACGCCGGTTTCTACGATCTGTTGGCTTCCGAATCCCGGCTGACCAGCCTGCTGGCCATCGCCAAGGGTGACGTGCCGGTGCGCCACTGGTGGGCGCTCGGGCGCCCGTTCTACGCCGTCGGCGCGGCCGCCGCCTTGCGCTCGTGGTCGGGCTCGATGTTCGAGTATCTGATGCCGACGCTGGTGCTGGCCGAGCCTCGCGGTAGCGTGCTTTTCGAGGCGAGCTCCGCGGCGCTGGTCGAGCAATGCCGCTACGCGGCGGCACATGGTGTGCCCTGGGGAATCTCAGAGTCGGCCTACGCGGGATGCGACCACACCCTGGCCTACCAGTATGCGCCGCAGGGTGTGCCGCGACTGGCACTGCGCCGCACGCCGCCCGACGAGCTGGTGATCGCGCCCTACGCCACCGCGCTGGCGGCCCAGATCGCACCGCACGATGCCTGCCTGAACCTGTCTGCACTCGAGCGACTGGGCGCGCGCGGCAGGCTGGGTTTTTTCGAGGCGCT
Organism: Burkholderiales bacterium; assembly: GCA_947464185.1. Taxonomy (GTDB): domain Bacteria; phylum Pseudomonadota; class Gammaproteobacteria; order Burkholderiales; family Burkholderiaceae_C; genus Rubrivivax. The sequence continues at coordinate 4,988 of CANHVY010000055.1, read as the reverse complement.
GGACTTCTCGCCCTCTCGCCAGAGCAGCCGCCAGGTGGAGGGCACGCCGCTGATCCGGGTCCAGACCTTCATGGCCCACCACCAGGGCATGACGCTGGTGGCGCTGGCCAACGTGTTGCTGGACGGCGTGGCGCAGCGCTGGGGCATGGCACACCCGCACATCGAGGCCGCCGTATCGCTGCTGCACGAGCGCGCCCCGCGCGAGATCTCGCGCCTGCATGCGCCGCCGGCCTACCCGCTGCCCGTCACGCTGCAGTCGCGAGCGCCACTGCTGATGCGCGTGCTGGCACCGGGTCAGCATGCGGTCGAGCCGACGCAGCTGTTGTCCAACGGCCACTACAGCGTGAGCTTGCGCGCCAACGGCGCAGGCACCAGCCGCTGCGGGGGCGTGAGCATCCACCGCTGGCGCGACGACGCGCTGCGCGATGCCTGGGGCCACTTTCTCTACCTTCGCCGATCCGAGGGCGGCCCGCTCTTCTCGCTGACCCAGCACCCGGCGCCGGACCCGGCGGCACGCTATGAGTGCGTGTTCCATGCCGACCGTGTGTGCTTCGAGGCCCATTGGCCCGACCTGCGCGCCCGCATCACGGTCTGGGTGAGCCCCGAGGACGACATCGAGTTCCGACAGGTCGAATTGCACAACCTGGGCGACGCGGAACTGACGGCCGAGGTCGTCTCGGCCTTCGAGGTCACGTTGGCAGACGCCCGAGCGGACGAAGCGCATCCGGCTTTTGGCAACCTCTTCATCCGTGCGGACGCACAGCCGGCCCAATCGGCCCTGCACTTCGAGCGGCGGCCGCGCCTGGCCGGTGAGCCGGGATTGCAGGCGGCGCACTTCCTGTCCGACGGGAGTGCGCAGGTCCAGGGCTTGCGCCAGCAGACCGACCGGCGGCGCTGGCTGGGCCGCAACCGTGATGCCAGCGCACCGCGCGCCTTGCTCGACGAATGGCCCACCGGCACCGACGACGTCGCCCTCGACACCGGCCTGGACCCGGTGTGCGCGCTGTCGGCGCGGCTGCTCCTGGCGCCACAGGGGCAGGCCGGGCTGACCTTCGCGACCGCGGCGTCGGCGCACGGTCCCACGCTGCAGGCGGTGATCGACAAGTACCGTCAGCACAGCCATGTCGAGCGCGCCTCCCTGATGTCGGCCACGCTGGCTGGCATCCGGCTGCACGACCTGCATCTGGTGGCCGACAACCTGTCCGCGATCCAGACCCTGACCACCGCCCTGATGCAGAGCCTGGCGCGACCGAACGCTTTGCCGGGCGCGCCCGTCGCCTTCGACCGCCGGTTGCTGGCGCGGGCGGTCGTCTTGCCCGGTGCGCCCGCTGCCTTCGATCGCCGGTTGCTGTGGCGCTACGGCATCTCCGGGGACCAGCCGCTGATCCTGGTGTCGATCAGCACCCTGCCGGGGCTGGGCCTGGTGAAGGCCCTGGCGCAGGCGCTGCGCCTGTGGAGCTGGGGCGGCGTGGCCTGTGATCTGGTCATCGTCAACGCGGAGCCGGCGTCGTACCTGATGGCCTTGCAGCGCGCCCTGGGCGCACTGCGCGACCGCCACGACGCCGACGCCGGTGCGCGCGCCGGTGGTGGCGTCGTCGGACTGCACCTGTTGCGCGCCGAAGACCTGGAGAAAGACGCTCTGGCCACACTGCAGGGCCTGGCGCGCATCCGCTTGCTGGCCGACGGGCGCCCACTCGCCCACCACACGCGCGAGTGGGCCGAACGACACGAGGCAGCGCGCACGCTGCGCCAGGAGGACGTGTCGGTGGTTGCGATGAAGGTGGAGGGCGGCGGTGTGGACGGCGGGGAGGACAACCCTGGCGGCGACGCCGGGGGCGCCGCCAAGGCGCCTGGCGACGGGCGGGCGGGATTTGCCCTGCCGAACGGCGATTTCGCGCCCGACAGCGGCGCGTTCAGCTTCGAGGTGCGAGGCGCGCGGCGCCCGCTGCGGCCGTGGATCAACGTGCTGGCCAACCCGGTCTTCGGCGGCCTCGTGTCCGAGTCCGGGAGCGGCACGAGCTGGGCGGTGAACAGCCGGCTGAACCAGCTCACGCCCTGGTCCAACGACGCCCTGGCCGACACGCCCAGCGAATGGCTGCTGCTGCAGGACCGGCGCACGCGCGAGGTGTGGAGTCTCACACCGTCGGTCTGGGGCGACCCGGCCTGCGCCTATCGCGTCGTCCACGGCCAAGGCACCACCACGATCAGCCACCACCGTGGCCAACTCGAGGTCTCGGCCAGCTGGTGCGTGGACGCGGAAGTCGCGGTCCGGCAGGTGCGCATTCGCATCGTCAACCAGGGGCCACAAACGCGTTCGCTGCGCCTGGTGGGCATCGTCGAATGGATGCTTGGCGCGTCGCGCAGCGACCGTCGCACGGTGCACACCGCGCTGCACCCCCAGCGTGCGCCGGGCGCACCGTTCGCGGCGCTGATGGCCACGCAGCAGGACAACAGCGCCGGCTTCGGCGGCGGCACGGCGTTCTGGGCCCTTTGCGGTGAGACCGGGGTCGATGATGCCCCGGACTGGACCTGCGACCGGCGCGAATGCTTCGACGCCCGCGGACGGGCGGTCCTGCCCGACCATTTCGGCCGTCGCCAGGGTGGCGGTGGCGAGCCCTGCGCAGCCCTGAGCACGGACCTGACGGTGGCGCCGGCCGGTTCGGTCGAGCGCGTGTTCCTGCTCGGCTGGGCGGCCAACCCTGCGGCAGCCAGTGAACTGGCCGATGCGGCGGCGCGGGTGCCCGCCGCCGACCGCCTGCAACGCACTCGCACGGCCTGGGACCGGCTGCTAGGCGCCGTCGTCGTGGCCACCCCCGACCCGCTGTTCGACGCGCTGGTGAACCATTGGCTGCTTTACCAGACCGTGGCCTGCCGGTTGTGGGGCAAGGCAGCCTTCTATCAGGCCGGTGGGGCGACCGGCTTTCGCGACCAGTTGCAGGACGCCATGGCGCTGGTCTGGGCCGCGCCGGCGATGCTGCGCGAGCAGATCGTGATTTGCGCCTCGCGCCAGTTTGCCGAGGGGGATGTCCAGCATTGGTGGCACGCCCCGCTGGGCGCCGGCGTGCGCACCCATTTCTCAGACGACCTGCTGTGGCTGCCCTATGCACTGGCCCACTACCTGAATGCCACTGGTGATGCCGCCTTGCTTGACCACAGCGTGCCCTTCATCGAGGGCCAGGTGATCCCTGAGGGCGCCGAGGACCACTACGGCACGCCGCAGGAGAGCACGCAGCAGGCGACGGTCTACGAGCACGCGGCGCGCGCCATCGACCGCAGCCTGCGCGTGGGCGTGCACGGCCTGCCGCTCATGGGCAGCGGCGACTGGAATGACGGCATGAACCGCGTCGGCATCGAAGGGCGCGGCGAATCGGTGTGGCTGGCCTGGTTTCTTTGCCGGCTGGTGGCTGACTTCACGCCCATCGCACGCCAGCGCGGCGATGTCCTGCGCGCCGAACGCTGGGCGCACGCGGCGCTGGGCTGGCGGGCTGCATTGCAGGGCCCTGCCTGGGACGGCCGCTGGTACGCGCGCGCCTTCTTCGATGACGGTCAGCCGCTCGGCTCGCAGCACAACGAGGAGGCGCGCATCGATCTCATCGCGCAGGCCTGGGCCGTGCTGTCGGGCGTGGCGCCGGTCGAGCGCCAAGCTCAGGCCCTGGCGGCGGTGCAGGCGCTGCTCGTCGACGACGAGGCTGGCCTGATCCACCTGCTAGCGCCGCCTTTTGCGCAATCCAAGCCGAGTCCGGGCTATATCCAGGCCTACCCGCCGGGGGTGCGCGAGAACGGCGGCCAGTATTCGCACGCGGGGGTCTGGGCGCTGATGGCGCAGGTGGCCTGGGCCAAGACGCAGCCCGATCCTGGCCCCGGCCTGGCGCGGGCCTGGCGCTGGTTTGAGCACCTGAGCCCGGCGCACCGCGCGGCGGACCCGGCAAAGGCCGCGGCCTATGAGGTCGAGCCCTACGTGATGGCCGGCGATGTCTACACCGCACCGCCTTATGTCGGGCGCGGCGGTTGGAGCTGGTACACCGGTTCGGCGGGTTGGATGCACCGGGCGGCGGTCGAGTCCCTCTTCGGCTTGCAACTGGGCCCCGACACGCTGTCCCTCGCACCCGGCCTGCCGCCGCACTGGCCGCGCGCCGAACTCACGCTGCGCCGCGATGGCCGCACCTTGCGCTTCCTGCTGCTGCGATGCGAACCGGCCCAGGCGCTGGCGCAAGCCGCACCCTGGCGGGCCCCAGAATCCCCGACGCTGCTGCTGCCCGGGGCCACGCTGCCGTGGCGCGCGCTGGCGAGCGACGGCTGCTTCGTCGTGCCGCTGTCGGCCCCTTCGGATGTGCGGTTGCCGTCACCCACTTCGGGGTCATCGCTGCCTTGAGACCTTCTTGATCGCTTGAGGTTGAATTTGCTGTGGCGTGATCTTGTATCGAGCTTTGAATACACGATTAAAATGAGGTGTATCGAGAAACCCCCATTTTCGAGCGATTTCTGAAATTGTCATGTGACGATGGTTGGAGTTGGCAAGATCGTCCTTTATGCGTTCAAGTCGTCGATGACGGATAAGGTCTCCAACTGTCCATCGATGCTCGTGAAAAATCCTATACAACTGCCTGAGAGATAGTCCGTGTGCTTGAGCAATGTCGATCGCCGCGAGTTGGGGATTTGTCAGGTTGGCAGAGATGTAGTTATTGATTCTTCGAAGCAGAACTTCATTGTAGGAAAGCGACAAATCCTGGCTCTTTAGATGATCGTCAACCGAGCAGGCTAGGATGCCAATAGTATGATCCAGGAGTTGAGTGTTGTGCGCGAAGGTCTTTTGTCGCGCTTCATTTGCAATGCTCATCAATAGTGTGGCTGCAATATGCGTTACGCCCTGCTTTCCATTTAACCTGAAGTTCCGCGTCCTCACATGAAGCGCGGCGGGAGCAAGTCCCTGTCACGCCTCACAAATTTGGCCCTTTCGGGCCTTTTTTGCGCCCGAATGTGTAGTCACT
>CANHVY010000054.1 GCA_947464185.1 Burkholderiales bacterium | reverse complement strand
GGCATGGGCCTCCCCGGCAAGCTGGCCGATTGCCAGGAGAAAGACCCCACGATGTGCGAGATCTACATCGTCGAGGGCGACTCCGCCGGCGGCAGCGCCAAGCAGGGCCGCGACCGGAAGTTCCAGGCCATCCTGCCGCTGCGCGGCAAGATCCTCAACGTCGAGAAAGCCCGCTACGAGAAGCTGCTCACCAGCAACGAAATCCTCACCCTCATCACCGCGCTGGGCACAGGCATCGGCAAGGGTATGGGCGGGGATGATTTCAATGTCGACAAGCTCCGCTATCACCGCATCATCATCATGAGCGTGGACGGTGATGACCACGTGTTCGTGCGGCCCCGTGGTGGGCTGGCGCGCATGGTGCGCATCGGCGCCTTCATCGACGCAGCGCTACAGCAGCACGGTGCAGTGGAAAACACCCACGGCGTGGCCAAGGTGCAAGGCGCAGACCTGGGCGAAGTGCTCTGCTTCGGTATGGACGCACACGACGTGCGCTTCAAGCCCATCAAGGCCGTCATCCGCCACCCGCTGGACGAGACGCTGTACGAGGTGAAGACGGCCTATGGCCGCACGGTGCGCGTCACGTCCAGTCACAGCGTGTTCGTGCATGAAGAAGGCGCCGTCAAGCTCAAGCGCGGTGATGAACTGAAGCTGGGCGACCAGGTGGTGGCACCGAAGACGGTGCGCTTCGGCGAGGCTGCTGCCACGCGGCTGGATCTGCTGCAGGCGCTGTGGGCCGTGCCCCAGGCGGCCCAGCAGGTGTGGCTGCGCGGCCCCGCCGTGCAAGCCTGGTACGAAACCCAGGTACTGGACCGGCACGGCCCGGACACCGACCTCACGCGCGAGCGCGTGGACATTCCTGTGGAGGTGGGTGAGGAACTCGCTGCACAGCGGCGCGCCAGTGGCGTGAGCCAGCAAGCCTTATGTGAGGCCGTGGGCATCCGTCAGCCGGTGACTTTCTATGCCTGGGAGAAAGGCCTGTCCCGGCCCAGCTTGTCCCACTTCACCGCCTACCTGAAAGCAGTGGGCGCCAACGAAGACATCTTCATGCGCAAGGTGGCTGTGGGTGAAAGCCGCCTGCAGCGCCAGTGGGCCAGGCGCCCCGGCAAGCCCTCGGGCCGCAACCTGGTGCGTGACCGTGTGCGGCTGTCGGAACTCACGTCAAGCGACGTGCAATGGTTCGCAGGCCGTGACGACCTCACCCTCACCCCCGAGCACTACGCGGGCCTGGGCACGTCGCGCGAATTGACCGTGAACACGTCTCTGCTCACCCTGCTGGGCTTCTACCTGGCCGAGGGCTCCTGCTCGGCGCGCAATGGCGTGCGCCTGGCCATCGGCGCGGGCAATGCCCGGTTTGCCGATGAGATGGTGGGCCATTTCCGGGCGGTGTTCGGGCATTCGCCCGTGCTGTATCAGCAGGCCGGCCGCGCGGCCGAGCTCAAGCTCGTCAACCGCGTGGCCGCACTGGCCTGGCAGCACCTGTTCGGCTTCGAAGGCGCTGACTCGCTGACCAAGCGCGTGCCCGACCTGGTGTTCAACGTGGGCGAAGAACTGCGCCTGGCTTTCCTGCGCGGCTATCTGCTGGGCGACGGCACCGTGAATGAACGCCAGGTGGCCTTCGGCACCTCGTCTTACGACCTGGCCAGCGGCGTGATGTATCTGTTGAGCTCGTTCGGCGTGGTGGCCTCGCTGTCACGCAGAGAGCCCGATGGCGTGGAACGTGAGGTGCGGGGCCAGCCCTGTGCCACGCGCCACCCGCACTGGACCATCACCGTCTGCGCCAAGGAAGACCTTCGCAGAATCGAACCCGTCTGGCGAGATCACGCCAGCGCCCCGGCGCTGCGCGAAACCCTGTCGCGCCCCGAAACCAACGCGAAGAACCGTCGCTTCCAGACCATCGATGGGGATCTGATCGCCCTGCCCATCACGCAGATCCAGCCTGTGGCGGCCAGCAACGGGCAGGTGTACGACTTTTCGGTGGAGGGTGACGAGAACTTCATCGCCGGTATGGGCGGCCTGTGCTGCCACAACACCGACGCCGACGTGGACGGCGCTCACATCCGCACCCTGCTGCTGACCTTCTTCTACCGCCAGATGCCCGAGCTGGTGGAGCGCGGCCACATCTACATCGCCCAGCCCCCGCTGTACAAGGTGAAGCACGGCAAGCACGAGCAGTACCTCAAGGACGGGCACGAGTTGGACGCCTACCTGATGAAGGTGGCGCTCGACAGCGCCGTGGTGCTGCCGTCCGGCTCAGGCGCAGTTGCCGGTGAAGGCGAGCCCAGCATCAGCGGCCCAGCACTGGAAGACCTGGCCCGCCAGTACGTGCTGGCCACCAACGTCATCCAGCGCCTGTCCAACTGGATGGACGTGGAAGCACTGCGCGCCATCAGCGATGGCCTGGTGCTGAAGCTGGACAACGCTGCTGAGGCCGAGGCCAGCGCTCTTGCGCTGCAAGGCGCGCTGCACGACGCCGAGGTGGCCGCCGAGTACGATGCCCGCACCGACAAGCACCACCTGCGCGTGAGCCGCCGCCACCACGGCAACATCAAGAGCAGCGTCATCACGGCAGACTTCGTGCACGGCGCTGATTACGAAGCCCTGGCCACCGCCGGCATCACCTTCAAGGGGCTGCTGGGCCCCGAGGCCGTGGTGAGGCGCGGCGAGGGCGAGCGCCAGAAGGAACACAAGGTCAGCGACTTCCGCGCCGCCATGGCCTGGCTGATGGGCCAGGCCGAATCCAGCGTGGGCCGCCAGCGCTACAAGGGCCTGGGCGAGATGAACCCCGAGCAGTTGTGGGAAACCACCATGGACCCCAACGTCCGCCGCCTGCTGCGGGTGCAGATCGACGACGCCATCGAAGCCGACCGCGTGTTCACCATGCTGATGGGCGACGAGGTGGAGCCCCGGCGCGATTTCATCGAGACGAATGCGCTGAGGGCGGCGAACATCGACGTGTAGTTGTGTAGGTTGCCGCAGGGCGCCACAGTAAGTGCGACTCGCGACAGATTAGTGCGAGAGTTGGGACAGAGTTAGTGCGACTAAGGAGCTCCTGGGAGAGCTGATGGCTGGAAGCCGCCGCTCGCGTCCCCGAGGCGACCGGCGGGTGACGACCCAGAGCAGTCACTCGGCTGGGACCCTACAGAGGACTCTTCTGCGACAGATTGCGCATCGCATCAGGAACCTTCTCAGGGGGCAATCACATCAAGCGTCGGAAAGTAAGTCTTGAAGCGGTTGGCGTCCCTGGTCAGCAAGGGCCATCCCTCGACGGCGGCATGGGCTCCGATGAAGAAGTCGGGAAGCACCTGCCCCTTGCTGCCGCCCCGCCGGCGGTATTGCGCGTAGGCCCTGGCTGCCAGGAACAGGGCGGGTCGAGGGATCTCGCGCAGTTCCAGTTCCATGGTGCTCACCACGTCGTCGAGAGCTTCAAGCGTCGAGAACGACAACGACATCTCGGCGTAGATGACCGGATTGATGACCAAAGCATGCAGTTTGGCCTGGGCTCGCAACTGTGCGATGGACCAGTCAGCCCAGTGCGGATCGTTCTGCAGGACGTCCACCAGGACGTTGGTGTCGACCAGCAACATCAATCGTCGGCGCGCAGCAGCTTCATCAATTCATCGGTCCGCCAGGGCACGTCAGCACGACCCCGAACCGCATCGAAGCGGTCGCGGGTCGGTTTGCGCGCGCGTCCGGCGGGCCGTGCTGGGTGAAGAACCACTTCGCCGGCCGCGTTGATCGAGAACTCGACGGGTGCCCCTGGCAGCAAATGCATCTCATCGCGGATGCGCTTGGGGATCGTGACCTGCCCCTTACTGGTCAGCGTCGTCGTCATGCACGCTCTCCATGAGTGTTACCAAGTGATCATATGGTAATACATCCGAGATTGAGCGGAGTACCCACCGACTTGCCGCACAGCTGCTGTCGCCCTGACCGACTGTCTCCTGATGGCCGACAGCCGTCGTCAGGCTGGGCCTCATGACTTACCGATATCGCTGCAGATCAGCCACTCATGACTCCCGCGGCAGGACTTGACGCACTGACTCCTTCGCATGCGGTGCGCTGTCACTTGGTCTTGGACTCTGGTTTTCGTCGAAGCAATAACTGTGTCGCGCCGCCGGGTCAGTCGCAGCAACTGTGTCGCGGCTTCAGAGGGCTCTTTGGCGCACCCCTTGCTAAGTCCTTGCCATACCTTGTGTGCCACAGTAATTACTCTGGCGCCCTGCGGTAGGTTCCACTGACCGCCTGTCTACGAACTCACGGTTTGGTGCACCTTGTTGCCGTTCGTTGGCGCACGCGACAGCGCCGTCATCAACAGGTTTCAGGGTACTGCTGACGTTGCAGCGAACAGGCAGAGATTGCGGCGCATTTGCGATACATTTTTTTGATGAAGACCGCCGCCATCCCGTCTGTTCGCGTAGAGCCTAGCTTCCGGGCCGAGCTCGAGGCCGTGCTGGCGGATGGCGAGACCCTGTCCGAGTTTGTCGAAGCGTCTGTTCGTGCGAGCGGCGAGCGGCGCCGCGTCCATGCAGAGTTTGTCGCGCGCGGTCTGCGCTCCCGCGACGAAGCGCGGCGAACCGGCGACTACGTAGATGCCGACGTCGTGCTGGAAGGCCTGCAACGCAAGCTCGACGCCGCGCGTGCCCGCCTGGCGACGAAAGGCAAGTGACATTCAAGGTCCGGCTGACGCGAGATGCCGAGTCGGATCTCGAACGGTTGTTCGACTTCCCCGTCGAACGGGAGTTGGCCCATGACGGCGGCGACCTGCATCTTCCAGAGCAGGCCATGGTCGCCTTGCGCGCCGGCATCGCCACGCTGCAGTCGTCGCCCCTCACCTGCCGCAAGGCGGGCGACAGTCCCTTCCTCAGAGAATTGATCATTCCGTTCAAACGATCAGGCTACGTAGCGCTGTTCGAAATCGAAAACAACTCGACAGTTGCCGTAGTCGCCGTACGCCACCAGCTCGAAGACGACTACCACTGAGCTGTCCGTTCGCGCCACGCAAGCGCCTTCGAGCGACTGCTGTCGCTGCGCTGCCGGCGCCGAGGTGGGCCAGCGCCGGCGCCGCGGCCGGTCAGAACTGCACGCCCTTGGTCAGCGCACCGTCGACCACCAGGTTGGTGCCGGTGATGAAGCTGGCAGCCGGGCTGGCCAGGAAGGCCCACACGCCGCCGGGGAAGTAGGGGTTGCCGGGCGCCCGAGGGCCGCGCGGGGATATCTCACAAGCTCTCAGGCCCTCTTCTGATACACCGTGCACCAGCCGGCCGCTGCCACCTGCTTGCCGGGGAACAGCGGACAGGGCCCGGCAGCGTCGCCGGGCTTGCCGGCGAACAGTGCGCAGTTGGCGCATGCCGCGCCAACGGCACGCTTGGGATCCTTCGTGGTCTTTGCGTCCATCACGTAGCCCAGTGCAACGGCTGTGGCCTCGGTCGCGTCGACCATCGGGCCCGCGGCTGGTTCCGGGGCAGGAACTGGTGCGACAGCGATAGCAGGTGCAGGCGCAGGTGCAGGTGCGGGCGCAGTGACAGCCGACGTTGGTGCTGACTTGTCGCCGCAAGCAGAAAGGACGGACAGGCCGGCGAAAGGCAGGATGGTGATGAATTGACGACGGGAGTTCATGAGGCGTCCCTGCGTGGGGTGGGTGGACGGGGAAGCTCCGTGATCGCTGGACTCACGGCGCGGATTGGGCAAGCGAGTCAGGCCGGCGCACATCGGCACGGACTCGTGAGATCCAATCTAGGCCTTGTCTGGCAGATGCCATTTGCGTTGGCGCACGCCCCCCGGTGAGCTCCCGTCATGCGTCGTCCGGTGGGCCGCACAAGTCAGGTCTGAAGAACCGCGTTGATCTTCCGTCGCATCGCCGAAGGGAAGCGGGACCGGATTCTCAACGCCGGCGAACGGTCCATCACGCAGTGCCTACAGGGGCGAAGCAACAGCTTTGGCGCGGCGCCGGGCGAGTCGCAGCAAGCTGGATGTTCGCGGCGCAATTCTTGTGGCGCGCCCCGCACCAAGTCCTTGTCACATCTGTCGCGCCGGAGTCATTGCTTCGGCGGCCTGCTGGGAACTCATGGGGAAAGCTTGTTGACGTATTTCTAAAGCTATACATTTCCTTGATGAGTCGCTCCGCCACACTGCCTCCCATCCGCGTCGCACCCGAGACGAAGGCGCGCCTCGAGGCTGTGCTTCGGGAGAGCGAGTCGCTGACGCAATTCATCGAGGGTGCGGTCTGCAGAGAGGCCGAGTTTCGCGCCGAGCAGAACGCCGCTATTGCCCGGGCGAAGGTGGCGTTGCACAGCGCTGCCAAGGGCGTGGGCCTGTTGAGCGCCGAGGACTTCTTGGCTGGCATGACCCAACGTGCCCATACGGCACAGCAGCGCATCCGTGAGGCCACGGCGGCCAAGAGCAAGCGGACCGCTGGGTGAGCGAACGTTTTCGAGTTGTTCCTACGCTCACCTTCCAGGAGGACGTCGAGCGCCTTGAGGAGCACATCGTGCAACGAGAGCTGGCGAGCCATACGCCAGATGACACCTGCCTCTTCAGGTACGAAAACGACTCCCGCTGACGCGCTCGAGAGCTGAACAGCCTCATCCATTCTGAGAACCTACAACCCCAAGACGGCGACCGTGGACCTTCAACCCGAACAGTCAGCCGTACCAACGGGTCGCATATCGCGCGCCTACTTTTCGGCCTCGATCGAAGAGTTTCTTGAGGTCCCGTCCACGCAGATCATCGGGCGGCTGACTGACGCCAGCGAGTTCTCGGTCGACCTGACCCAGCGCGATGCCTGGAACGATCAGATACGGCTGCTCAAGGAATCCTTGCCCGTCTTCCGCGGGCGGGGCCACCTCTTTTTCGAGTTCGTGGTGCCGCGCGTGGGCAAGCGGATCGACGCGGTGGTGGTGGTTGATCACGTCATCTTCGTGATCGAGTTCAAGGTGGGTGAGTCGCAGTTCAACCGCTCTGCGATCGACCAGGTCTGGGATTACGCACTTGACCTGAAGAACTTCCACGAATCCAGCCACGCGCTCCAGATTGCACCCATCCTGATTGCGACGGGTTCTGTGGCCCAGGAGTCCCTCGTGCGCTATTGCAGCCACGATGATGGTGTGCGAGCTCCCGTGTTGATTTCGCCCGACCGGCTTTACGCAGCGATGGAAGCCGTGGTCGCAGACTCAACGGGCCACCGGATTGCGGCCAGGGACTGGGAAGCCGGCCGTTACAGGCCGACGCCCACCATCGTGGAAGCTGCGACAGCGCTCTACGGTGGCCATTCGGTGGAGAGCATCGCGCGAAGCGACGCCGGTGCGACGAACCTGGCGAAAACCTCTGCCGCTGTGAGCCGGATCATCCAGGGCGCCAGGGATCAAGGCGTGAAGGCCATCTGCCTCGTGACCGGCGTTCCGGGTGCGGGCAAGACCTTGGTAGGCCTCGACATCGCGACCAAGTACATGGACGCGAAAAGCGACCTTCACTCGGTGTACCTCTCCGGCAACGGGCCGCTGGTGGCCATCCTGAGCGAGGCGCTCGCGCGCGACAAGGTCGCCCGCACCAAGACTGAAGGACAGAAGACCACGAAAGCTGGTGCGCGGCAAGCGGTGAAGGGATTCATCCAGGCCGTTCACCACTTCCGCGACGAATGCATCAAGGACCCGGGGCCGCCCGTCGATCGCGTCGCGATCTTTGACGAGGCGCAGCGGGCCTGGAACCAGGAAAAGACCACGGACTTCATGAAGCGGAAGAAGGGCCTGCCGAACTTCAACCGCTCCGAGCCCGAGTTCCTGATCTCCTGCCTGGACCGGCATCGGGATTGGGCGGTGGTGGTCTGCCTCATTGGCGGCGGGCAGGAGATCAACACGGGTGAGGCCGGCATCGCAGAGTGGATCAAGGCGGCGACAACGACCTTTCCCGATTGGCAGATCCACGTGTCGCCGCGTCTGCGGGACTCGGAGTACGCCGCGGGTGCCGCCCTGGAGTCCATCGAGGGTCGTTCAAACGTGCAGTTCAACGAAGACCTGCACTTGTCGGTGTCGATGCGATCGTTCAGGGCGGAGAACCTCTCCGCCTTCGTCAAGAAGGTGCTCGACCTGGAGTCGGGCGAGGCGGCCCGGCTGTACCGGGAGTTCGGGGATCGGTACCCGATCTGCATCACGCGTGACGTCCACAAGGCGCGCCACTGGCTGAAGTCGAAGGCTCGCGGCAGCGAGCGATTCGGCATCGTCGTGTCGTCCCAGGCACAGCGGCTCAAGCCCCACGCCATCGACGTCAAAACGCCGATGGATCCGGTCAACTGGTTCCTGAACCCGCCGGATGATGTGCGTTCCTCCTTCTACCTCGAAGACGTGGCCACCGAGTTCCATGTCCAAGGGCTCGAACTCGATTGGGCCTGTGTCGTGTGGGACGGCGACTTCCGCTACGCGCCTGAGGGGTGGCGGCACCACTCGTTCGTGGGCAACGGTTGGCAGAACATCAAGCAAGCCGACCGCAAGACCTACTTGAAGAACGCCTACCGGGTGCTGTTGACGCGGGCCAGGCAGGGCATGGTGATCGCCGTCCCCCATGGGGACCCCGAAGACCCGACACGCAAGGCCGAGTTCTACGACGGCACCTTCGAGTACCTGAAGGGCTTGGGGCTTCCGGTGATTTGACAAGCAGATCATCAGGCCCCTCCATCCCGCTGGGCTGCCCCCAACCTGCCCGGGGATGATGTTTCTGTCTATGACCGTTGCCAGGACCACGTCAAGTTGATACATTCGTGTCAACAAAAGGGGCTTGCAGATGAGCACTTCAGCAGCGCAGATCAGCGCGTGGGGCAACGGTCTCGCGCTTCGGATCACGAAGCCGATGGCAAAGACAGTGGGGGTGACCGAGGGCTCTGCGGTGCGGGTGACGGTCAAGCCGGGCCGCATCGTGATCGAGACCGAAACCGAGGCCACGCTGGACCAGATGCTGGCGGCATTCGATCCGAAGAAGCATGGCGGTGAGGCCATGGACGGTGGAGCGGTGGGCGGTGAGGCCTTTGCCCATGGCAACCCGTAAGTCCACGCTGTGGGTGCCGGAGCGGGCTGAGATCATCTTCATCCAGTACAACCCGGCGGTGGGCGGCGAAATGTCGGACGACCATCCGATGTTGGTGATCTCGACAAAGGCCTTTGCCGAGCGCACGGGCCTCGTTGTCGGGTTTCCCATGACACATGCCGAGCGACACGCCGACAACCCCTTTGCCATCGCGGCGCCGGGCGCCAAGGGACAGACGGGTTACCTGTTGACCCATCAGCCCAAGTCTTTCGACTGGCGTGCACGCCACGCCCGCCCGCACCCCTGGGGCACTGGCCACACCCGGCTGCTGACGGCAGCGCTGAAGCGCTTCGATACCGTTTTTGGCATCTGCGGACATTGACCGGAAGTTCAGGCCGAGAACCCTCCCGAGTGCGGAGGCCGACCTCGCTCACAACACCTTGCGGTACTGCACGAAGCCGCTCTTGTCGGCGATGCGGTCGTACAGCAGCATGGCCTGTGCGTTGGACTCATGCGTGAGCCACCACACGCGCGAGGCGCCAGTCTCCGCGGCCCGGGCATAGACATGTTCGATCAGTGCGCGCCCGAGGCCTGTGCCGCGCAGGTCCGGGTCGACGAACAGGTCTTGCAGGTACACGTAGTCGCCCACGGTCCAGCAGCTGCGGTGCTGGATGTAGTGCACCAGGCCTACCAGGCGGTCGCCCTCTTCGGCCACCGCGCAGTGCATGGGTTCGGCCGCGTCATGAAAACGCGACCAGGTGGTGGCCGTGGTGGCTTCCGGGATGTCGGTCTTGTAGAAACGCTGGTACCCCTTCCACAGCGGCAGCCACTGTGCGAAATCGGTCTCGCGTGCCATGCGGATGTTCATGCCGGTGCCCCCTTGAAGCGGTGTTCGGAAGTGTGGTGCGGAAGCCTGCCGGCCCTGATCGTTCCGGCCCCCCAAGCTTAGCCGCCCTCAAGCCGGCGCCTCGTGGACCAAGAGGGCCGAGGGCCTGAGACACTTACCCTTGCTGCACGCAACAGCGCGCAACAGTGCGCAACAGCACCCGACAACACCTGACAACACCCCAAAGCACCTCGAGGAACGCCTGATGACTCTCCTTCGCCGAGCCTTCACCCTCAGCCTGGCCGCCGCGGCGGCCGCAGGCGCCCTGCTGGCTGCGGGTTGTGCCCAGTTCCCCACCTTGGGCACGGGTGCGGCGGCCCAGCCCCCCATCGTCTTCGTGCACGGCAACGGAGACTCGGCGGCCTTGTGGCACACCACGGTGTGGCGTTGGGAGAGCAACGGCTGGCCAGCGGACCGGCTGTTCGCGGTGAACATGCCCTACCCCCAGGCGCGTGACGATGACACGAAAGAGCATCCCGGCCGCAGCGGCAGCGCCGACCAGCGTCGCCACCTGGCCGCCGAGGTAGACCGCGTGCTGGCAGCCACCGGCGCCCGGCAGGTGGTGCTGATGGCCAACTCGCGCGGCGGCCTGGCGGTGCGCGACTGCATCGCCAACGGCGGCTGTGCCGGCAAGGTGTCGCACGCCATCCTGGGCGGCACGCCCAACCACGGCGTCTGGGCCAACCCGGGCTTTCGGCCGATGAACGAGTTCAACGGCGCCGGCCCGTTTCTCACCGCGCTGAACGCGCCCAAGGGGCCCAACGGCCATGAGGTGACGCCAGGGGTGCGGTGGATGACGCTGCGCTCGGACAACAACGACAAGTTCGCCCAGCCCGATGGGGTTTGGATCGGCGCCCGGGGCACACCCACGAACGTCACGGCCGACGGGCCGGCGCTCAAGGGCGCCGAGAACGTGGTGCTGCCCGCGCGTGACCACCGGGAGGTGAGCTACCACGCCGAGGCCTTCGCCCAGGCCTGGCGCTTCGTCACCGGCACGGCCCCCGCCACCACGGCCGTGGCGCCGCAGGCGCGGGTGACGCTGGACGGCCTGGTCACGGGCTTCACGCCCGCGGGGCCCACCAACCTGCCCTTGGCGGGCGCTGAAGTCACTGTGTACGCGGTGGACGCGGCCACCGGGGCGCGCCGTGGCGAGGCCCTGCTGAAGAAGACCGTCGCCGCCGACGGCCGCTGGGGCCCGCTGGTCACCGATGCCCGCACGGCATTGGAGTTCGAGCTCTCCGCCCCCGGCTTCGCCACCGCGCACATCTACCGCGCGCCCTTTGCACGCTCGTCGTCGCTGGTGCACCTGCGGCCCGAACGCCTGGCCGCTGCTGACGCCCAGGGCGCCGGCGCCGTCGTGCGCTTCGTGCGTCCGCGGGGCTACTTCGGCCTGCCGCGCGACGTGGTGTTGCTGGACGGGGCCACCGCGCCCGGCATCCCGCCCGGCGTGGCTGGTGTGGCCAGCAGCCAGCTGAAAGTTCCCTCAGCCGACCCTCGCGCCGTGGCGGGCGAATTCCGCTCGGGCGCCATCGCCGAGCGCATCGTCGGCCGCACCTGGCCGGTGGCCGCGCAGCGGGTGACGGTGCTGGAGTTGCATGAGTGAGAGCGTCCGAACCACAGGGCCCACTTCGCTCTTCATCGCACATGACCCACGTTTCACACCCCCCTCAGCGCCTGGGCATCGCGGGCCTGGGCACCATCGGCAAGGCGCTGGCCCGTGCGCTGGATGCCGGCCAGCTGCCAGGGTTTGCGCTGGAAGCCGTCACCGCCCGCGACGCGTCAGCGGTCGGCCAATGGGTGGGCGAACACCTTTCAACCCCGGTCGACTGCGTGGACTTCGAGGCCTTGGCCGAGCGCTGTGACTGGGTGGTGGAATGCGCCCCGTCGAAGCTGCTGCGCGCCATTGGTGAACCGGCGCTGCGCCGGGGCCGCCGTCTGGTGGTGCTCAGTGCGGGCGCTTTGCTGGACGCACCTGAGCTGATCGACCTGGCGCGTGCGCATCGTGGGCAGATCGTCGTCCCCAGCGGTGCGCTGCTGGGCCTTGACGCGGTGAGCGCTGCGCGGGAGGGGACGATCCATTCAGTCACCCTGGTCACGCGCAAGCCGGTGGCGGGCTTGCTGGGCGCGCCCTTGCTGGTGGAGCAGGGCATCGACATCTCGGGGATCAAGGAGCCGATGCGGCTGTACGCGGGCGATGCCCGAGGTGCGGTGCGCGGCTTTCCGGCGAATGTCAATGTCAGCGTGGCACTGTCGCTGGCCGGCATTGGCCCCGACCGCACTCAAGTGGAAGTCTGGGCCGACCCCACCGTGACGCGCAACACGCACAGCATCCATGTGGAGGCCGACAGTGCCTCTTTCCGCATGACCATCGAGAACATCCCGTCCGAGAACCCCAAGACGGGGCGCATCACCGCCCTGAGCCTGATCGCCTGCCTGCGCAAGATGCACGCGCCGCTGCGAGTGGGCAGTTGAAGCCTCAAGCGGCCGCGGCCCTCGCTCGCCAGGCGTGTAGCCAGCCCAGGCCCTGGCTCGTGGCCCCGGGCGCGGTGCCGCGCGCCGGGCGGTACTCGCAGCCCACCCAGCCGTCCCAGCCACAGGCGGCACTGACCTCGTCGATCACCTCGAACAGGTAGGGGTGGTGCAGCTCGCCCAGGTCGGGCTCATGGCGCTGGGGCACGCCGGCGATCTGGATATGGCCGACGCGGCCGGTGGGCAGGTACTGGCGCAGTTTCATGGCCACGTCGCCCTCGACGATCTGGCAGTGGTACAGGTCCATCTGCACCTTCAGGTGGGGTGAGCCGATGGCCTGCACGATGCGGTGGGCCTCGTCCTGCCGGTTGAGGAAGAAGCCGGGGATGTCGCGCGGATTGATGGGCTCGATGAGCAGGGTGCGCCCTGCCGCCTGGGCTTGCTGCGCGGCCCAGGCCAGGTTGTCCTCGTAGGTGCGCTGCAGCTCGCTGCGGTCGGCCCCGGGCGGGACAAGCCCGGCCATGACGTGGATGCGCGGGCAGTCCAGGGTGTGGGCGTAGTCCAGCGCGCGCTGCAGGCCGGCGCGGAACTCGCTCTGGCGCCCGGGCAGGCAGGCCAGGCCGCGTTCACCGGTATTCCAGTCACCCGGTGGGGCGTTGAACAGCACCTGCTGCAGGCCGTGGTCGGCCAGTTGGCGGGCCAGCTCAGGGGCGGTGAAGTCGTAGGGGAACAGGTACTCCACGGCGGTGAAGCCATCCGCCGCGGCGGCGGCAAAGCGGTCCAGGAAGGGGTGCTCGTTGTAGAGCATGGACAGGTTGGCGGCGAAGCGGGGCATGGGCGAAGTCTCCTGTGCGTGAGGGCATCGTATGCGAGGCGCTTGGGCGGGTGGCGCGGCACGCGGTGTACGCGGTGTACACGGCCTCAGGCCAAGCGCAGCGCCAGGGGAGGGGTTCCTATACTGGCTGCCGCCGGGCTCGCCCGCACCCGTCTGCATGTCCCCTCACGCCGCACCCCCAGACCCCGCAGCCCAGGCCACTCGCCGCAGCATCCGCCTGATGGTGCTGGCCATGACCGCCTTCACGCTGAACGACACCCTGGTGAAGGTGGCCAGCGAGACCATGCTCACGGGGCAGCTGATCTTTCTGCGGGGCGTGCTGGCCACGGCCTTCGTACTGGGGGCGCTGCGCCTGGCCGGCACCACCTTGCGCCCGCGCAGCCTGGTCACGGGCTGGGTGGCGGTGCGCGCGGTGACCGACGCTTTTGCCACGGTGGTGTTTCTGGTGTCACTGTTCCACCTGCCTCTGGCCACCGCCTCGGCCATCAACATGGTTACGCCGCTGGTGATTGCGGCGATGGCCGCGTGGTGGCTGGGTGAACGCGTGAGCGCCTGGCGCTGGACCATCATCGGCGCGGGCTTTGGGGGCGTGCTGCTCATCATCCAGCCGGGCGTGGAGGGCTTCAACGGCTGGGCCTGGCTGTGCCTGGCGGGCACGCTGCTGACGGCCTCGCGCGACATCATCACGCGGCGTATTCCGCCCGAGGTGCCTTCCATCGCCATCACGCTGGCCACCTCGGTGGCGGTGACGCTGCTGGCCGGCGGCCTGATGCTGCTGGAGGGCTGGAAGCCCATGACGCTGCGCGAGTGGGCTCTGCTGGTCGGGGCCGCGGCCTTTCTGGCGGCGGGCTACCAGCTGATCATCCGCGCCACGCGCAGTGGCGACATCTCGGCCGTGGCGCCGTTCCGCTACGTGTGCCTGCTGATCGCCATCGCCCTGGGCTGGCTGATCTGGGGCCATGTGCCCAACGTCATAGGCTGGGCGGGCATCGCCCTGGTCATCGGCGCGGGGCTGGTGCTGCTGCGCCAGGGCGGGCGCTGAGCCGGGCCTGGCGGCAGTGGCTCACCACCTCCCGCGTTGGGTGACGATGCCGTACCACAGTGCGCCCATCTCGCGGCCCATGCTGGTCTGGCCGGCGCGGGCGGTGGCGTTGGCGGCCATGTGCACCATGACGAGTTTTTGCTCAGGGTCCACGTAGATCGCCTGACCGTACACGCCCAGTAGCGCGAAGCGGCGCTTGGCGCCTGGGAAAGTCCAGACCTGGTAGCCGTAGCCGTAGTAGGGCGTGGCCTTGCGCGGGGCGAAGGCGTCGGGGTGGCGCTTCCAGTCGGTGGCTTCGAGCAGGAAATCCTGCGGCAACAGCGGGCCGAGTTGGGGCTTGTCGGGCCGCACGCCGTCGTGCGCCAGCAGCACCCCCAGGCGGGCCCAGTCGCGCGCGGTGGCGTTGAGGTTGCCGCCGGCGCGCTCCAGCCCGTCGGCCCCGGCGCGCCACAGCGCCGAGGTCTCCGCGCCCAAGAGCTGCCACAGGCGCGGCTCCAGCCATTGGCTCAGCGTCTGGCCGGTGGCGCCGCGCAGCACCAGGGCCAGCATGTCGGTCTCGGCGCTGGCGTAGTTGAAGACGGCGCCTGCGCCGTGGGCGCGTTCGGTGATCACCTTCGCGCCTGCGGCCGCACCGCCGCGCAGCGCGGCGGCGCCATAGCGTGCGAGATCGTCTTTGCCGTCGTAGCGCTCCTCGAAGCGCGCGCCGGAAGACATGCGCAGCAACTGCCGCACCGTGGCGTCGCCGTACAGCGTGCCGGCCAGAGCCGGGGCGTGGCGGTCGGCCCGATCGTCCAGCGCAAGTTTGCCTTCCTGGGCCGCCATGCCGATGGCCAGCGCCGTGACGGTCTTGGCGATCGAGTTGGACAGGAAGCGGTGCGAGGCGGTACGGTCGTACTGGTAGCGCTCTACCTCCAGCACGCCATTGCGCACGACCAGCAGCGCCATCACGCGCTGACGGGCCAGGTAGTCGTCGACGCTGAGGCCTGTTTCTTGTCCGATGCCCCAGCGGTAGTCCGGTGCCCGCGGCGCGGGCGGCAGGGGCATGGGCTCGGTGGCCGGCTGCATGGCGTTGGGCTGGCCGCGGAACAGGCCCGGGATCTCGGCCTGGTGGGTGAAGGACCCCACCCGCACGCACTCGTCGAAGAACCACTGGCTGGGCGTGCCCACGGGGTAGCCGCGGCCCTTGCACAGGGCCTGTTCGTCGGGGGCGGCCAGGACAGCCGGCCCGGTGAATGCCAGCAGGGCGCAGGCCGTTGCCATCGCCGCTCGAGAAGGTATGGGTCGCTTCATGTCGTCAAGGCCTCCGTGCGAGCCCCCAGCGGCCCGCCCTGCGGATTCTTGCGCGCTCACCCACGGCCAGGCTCGGACAAACAAGCAGACTCCGTGACGGCGTCCACGGGCCCACCACAATCCGTCACCATCCCGCCCCTGTCCCGCTCCGCCGCAAGGAACCACCATGACCCATCCCCGTCGCCATGTCCTGGCCCAGCTTGCGGGCTTGACCCTGGGCGCCCTGCCCTGGGCGACACGGGCCCAGACCGGGGGCCGCCCCATCCGATTGCTGGTGGGCTACACGCCCGGCGGGCCCAACGACATCCTGGCGCGCATCATCGCGCCCAAGCTGGCGGAGAGCCTGAAGCAGACCGTGGTGGTGGAGAACAAGCCCGGCGCGGCCGGCATCCTGGCCTCCACCGAGGTGGCGCGCGCCCCGGGTGACGGCCTGACGCTGCTGCTGGGCTCGGCCGGGCCGAATGCCATCAGCCCAGCCGTGTACCCCAACTTCCCGTTTGACCCAGTGAAGGACATCGCCCCGGTCAGCATGGTGGCGCAGGTGCCCAGCGTGCTGGCGGTACGCGCGAACCTGGACGTGAAGTCCGTGGCCGATCTGGTGAAGCTGGCGCGTGCTCAGCCTGGGCAGCTGACTTTCGCGTCCTCGGGCAGCGGCAGCACCCTGCACCTGGCGGGCGAGCTCTTCAAGCAGCAGGCGCGCGTGTTCATCCTGCACATCCCCTACCGCGGCACGGTGCCGGCGGCGCAGGACGTGGCAGCGGGCAACGTGGACATGATCTTCGGCGCGCTTCCCAGCGTGATGCCGCTGGTGCGCGCGGGCAAGCTGCGCGCGCTGGCCGTCACCACCCCGCGGCGCTCGGCCGCCTTTGCCGATCTGCCCACCATCGCCGAGGCCGGCGCCGGGTTCGGCCTGGAGAAGTACGAGGTCTCGCCCTGGTTCGGCGTGTTCGCCCCGGGTGCCACGCCGCCCGAGGTGCAGGAGCGCTACAGCGCGGCCGTTCGACAGGCGGTGGCCGATCCCGCCGTGGCCGAGCAACTGGCCAGGCAAGGGGCCGAGGCCACCACCAACACACCTGCGGAGTTTCGCCGCCGGTTGCAGGACGAGATCGCCAAGTGGGCCGCGGTGGTGAAGTTCGCGAACGTCAAGCCGGATTGACCGGCTCGCCCGCGGCCGCAGCGGGTCCGGGCTGGAACCCTGCGTCCTGCAGGGCCCGAAAGCGCGCCAGCGCCTCGCGATGGGCCTCGAGGGCGTGGGGCGACAGCGCCTGGGTGAGGCGTTGCTCAGGCAGGAAGTGCCCGTGGTCGCGTCCGCGTACGCACAGCGCTGACGGACGCACCGCGCCCACCGGCCGGAGGTGTGCGGGGATGTAGCTGATCGCCAGCGCTATCCGTCGGTCGTTGGAGTCGTTGGCGCCTGAAGCGTGCACCACGTCGGTGTGGTGCAGTGACATCTGGCCGGCCATCACAGGCGTGAAGACGCCTTGCGTGTTGTCGAAGCGCCCGCTGATGCCTTGCCCGCGGCGGATCATGTTGTGCGGACCGGGCTGGTCGTCGTGCTCGAACGCGCCCCAGCGGTGGCTGCCGGGCAGCATCTGCATGCAGCCGGCCTGTACCGTGGCATCCGACAGCGCCACCCAGGCCGTGACGTGCAGATGGGGCTCGAGGTAGAAGTAGGTGCTGTCCTGGTGCCAGCGCACGAAGGCAGGGGTGTGGGCCTCCTTCAGGAACAGCGTGGAGTGGTAGACGAGGATATCCGGACCGATCAGGTCCTCCACCGCGTCCAGGATCTTCGGGTGGTGCGCGAGCTGGTCGGCCCAGTCGAACAGCAGGTAGGACTTGCTCTTTTCCGGGAAGTCGATCGCCGCACCCCGCTCCTGCTCCCAGGACTCGAGCTCCGCGCGCAGTGCACGCACCTCGTCGGGGTGGAGTACGTCGACTGGGAAGACAAAACCATCGCGCTCGTAGGCGGCTACCTGTTCGGGGCTGAGGCGCTTGGGCATGCAGGGCTCCTCAGGGCAGAAAGTCAGCCCGCTGCCGGCCACAGCGCAAACCATCCCCCTGTCCGAGCTCCACGCTGTTGACCAGCAGGGTCTCGGCACAGGCGAATACCTCCAAGATGTCAGCATCTCCGCGCTTGAAGGCGGTGTAGGTGTTGGTGCCGATGAGGATCGGGCGCATGGCTGCTGGCCGAGGCTTCAGGCCTCAGGCTTCCAGAGTGCGGCGTCGATCTCGTCAATGCCGGCGGTGGCTTGTTCGAACTCGGCGGCATCCGCAGCGGACCAGGTGCCTGCCAAGGCATCCAGGTCGTTGTGGCGGCGCCACTGTCGTCCGCCAGGCCCGCCCAGGCCCCGGATGCTCAGGTTATGCATGACTTCACCTTTTGCCATCAACTTGCCCGCAATGATAGTAATGCCGAGGCCGCGACCGCGCGGGGCTCAGGCGTCCACGGCCAGAAGGCGAAGCACCTCCGCAGCGCTGGGGCGTTTTTGCTCGGCCATCCCGGCCAGATAGCCCCCGATGTCCAGCATGGCATAGCCGTGCACCATCGACCAAACGCCCGCGGCGGCTTTCACGGCCTCCGCCGAATCGGGTGAGGCGCCACGCAGCGCCGCCACGCAGTTGATCACCACGTCGAAAGCCGCGTTGGCTGCCTCGAGCAGGCGCGCCTGGGCGCCGAAGCGGCCCCTGCGGCCGAACATGAGCTTGTACAGCCCCGGGTCCTGCCGCGCGAAAGCGGTGTAAGCCTGCCCGGCGGCCTGCAGGTGATGCTCGGGCCCCAGGGGCCGGATCTCGTCGATGGCTTCCAGCATGCGCGCCCGCAGCGTGTCGAATCCCATGGCGCTCAACTCCATCAGCAGCGCGTCCTTGTTCGCGAAGTGACGGTAGCTGGCGTTCACGCTGACGCCAACCCGTGCCGCCAGGTCGCGCAGGCTCAGGTCGGCCTCACCGACCTCGCTCAGCCGGGCGTGCGCCGCCTCCAGCAGGGCGGTGCGCAGGTTGCCGTGGTGGTAGGGCTTGTCCATGTGTGCGTTCAGTGTCGGGGCTTTGTGCGAAATATATGTTGACAGCGCATACATTGGGCCCTAGAGTTCGTATGTGTACGGCGCACACATTGAGGCTGACAACCCCTCGGAACCCCTGTCCACCTGCTGGGAGCACACCCATGAACTTGGCCCTTGACTTGTCACTGACCCTCCTGCACCACCTGTCCGTCCTGGCCCTGTGCGGTTGCCTGGTAGCGGAGTGGGCGCTGCTGCGCTTGCCAGCCAACGAGCGCTGGGTCGAGTGGCTGCCCCGTGTGGACCTCGCTTACGGCTTGCTGGCGGCGCTCGTGCTCGCGGCGGGCGTGGGCCGTGTGGCCTGGGGCCTGAAGGGTGCGGGCTTCTACCTTGCCAACCCGGTCTTCTGGACGAAGCTGGGCCTGTTCGTGGTGGTGGGTCTGGTGTCCGTGGTGCCGACCTTGAAGTACCTGCGCTGGCGCCGCGAGCACCGCGCCAGCGGAGCGCTGCCGGGGCCGCTGGAGATCAGACGGGCCAGGTCGTGGGTGGCGGCACAAGCAGGCCTGCTGGCCGCCTTGCCGCTGCTGGCGGCCCTGATGGCGCGCGGACTGGGCCTGTGACGCGGGCTTCCGGGAACCCCCCGCCTGGCGGCGACACCCCCCTCACCTCCACCACTTCCACCATCCCGTTCACGTCCAACAACTCACAGGAGAACCTTCATGAAGCGACACACCACCCTGGTGACCGGAGCGTCGTCAGGCATCGGCGAGGCGCTGGCCCTGGCGCTGGGCGCACGCGCGGCGCACATCGTGCTGGTCGCCCGGTCGGTGGAGCGCCTGCAGGCGCTGAAGCGCCGCATCGAGGACGCCGGCGGCTCGGCCACCGTGATCGGTTCCGACCTGGCGGAGCCCGGCGCGGCTCAGCGCCTGCACGAGGACGTCCGGCGCCAGGGCCTGGAGGTGGACACGCTGGTGAATAACGCCGGCTTCGGATACCACGGCCCGTTCGAGGCCGAGCCCGTGGAGCACCTGCTGGCCCAGATCCAGGTCAACGTGGTCGCCTTGGCTGAACTGACGCGCCTTTTCGTGCCCTCCCTGCTGGCCCGCCGGGGTACGGTCCTCAACATCGCCTCCACGGCGGCGTTCCAGCCCGCGCCCTTCATGAGCACCTACGGCGCAACGAAGGCTTTCGTACTGTCGTTCACCGAAGCGCTGTGGGCCGAGTACCGGGAGCGTGGCCTGCGCGTGGCCGCTGTGTGCCCCGGCCCGGTGGAGACCCCATTCATCGACGCCATGGGCTCGGGCGTGCGAGGCGCACCCTTGTTCCGCCACATGCTGAGCGTCGACGAGGTGGTGCAGGCCTGCCTGGCCGCGCTGGAGTCCTCGTCGCCCACCCGCGTGGTGGGCTGGCGCAACGGGCTGGCTGCGCAGTCCGCCCGCCTGTCGCCCCGCGCGCTGACGGCCCGCATCAGCGCTGGCCTGCTCAGGCCGCGGTAGGCTACCCCCTGCCCCGTTTCCCTGCCCGTTTCCCAGCCCGCTTTCCCTTCCCGCATCCCCGACCCCAATCCCCCAACCGCTCAAGAGGAGCCATCGCATGAACCGCATCACGACGCCCCGTTCCAACTCGGCCAATCTTCAAGCCCCGGCGGGGTGGGCCCTGGCCTGCGCCCTGCTGCTCGGCACCAGCGTATCCTGGGCCGCGGACGCGGGCAGGATTGAGGCCACGGTGTCCGGCGTGTCCAACGCCCAAGGTCTGGTGGGGTGCGCGCTCTTCTCCTCCAAGACGGGCTTTCCGCTGGAATCGAGGAAGCACGCGCAGACCACCGTGCGGGTGCCCGCCGCGGGCGGGACGGCCAGCTGCGTCTTCGCAGCCGTGGCACCTGGCGAGTATGCGGTGGCCGTGGTGCACGACACCAATGGCAACGACGTGGCCGACACCAACCTGCTGGGCATCCCCACCGAAGGCGTGGGGGTGAGCAACAACGTGATGCCCAGAATGTCGGCGCCGACCTTCGAGGCCGCGCGCTTCACCGTGGCCGGCGGGCAGACGGTGAAGCTGGCGATCTCGATCCGGTACTGAACGTTCCCGCCCCCAGGCGCGCTTGCACGGCCAGCGCTCAGCCCCCCGCCCTTGACGAGGCCTGCCCCGCCGCCAGCATCGCCTCCAGCATGTCCAGCCGAGGGTGCAGGGGCCGGGGGTAGCCCACGCGGCTGTGCGTCAGGCCGGCGCCCAGCATCGCCTGGGCGATCTGGTAACTCACGGGGCCGGGGTTGACGATGGGCACGGGCAGGCGCTGCTGCAGCCACGCATGCGCCTGGTGCATGGTGGTGGAGCCCAGGATCAGCACCTCGGCGCCGTCCTGCTCGATGGCCTTGCGGCCTGCAGCCTCCAGCAGCGGGAAGACCTCTTCCTCCTTGCCTGACAGCAGGGCCTGGTTGTCTGGCGGCACCTCGATGGCGCGCACCGAGGCGCACTTGTGGTGCAGGCCGAGTTCGTCCAGCGCCTTCTTGTACAGCGGCTTCCAGCGGCTTGCCATGGTGAGGATGGAGAAGCGGTCGCCCAGCATCAAGGCGGTGAGCATGGACACCCGGCCCGGGCCGAACACGGGGATATCCAGCACCGAGCGCAGCGCGGCCACGCCGGAGTCGCTCATGGTGTCGATGCACACTGCGGCGAAGCCTTCGTCCTGCGCCCGGCAGCCGGCCTCGAAGTTGGCCGCGTCGGCCAGCACGAAATCGTGGTGGCTCGAGTAGTTCACCGGCCCGGCCTTCACCGGCCGGTAGACGAACTCGAGGTCCGGGCCGAAAGACAGCCCGGCCAGCTGCTGCTGGCGCAGCAGCAGGTTCTCCGCCGACATGGCGAAGGGCACGATGACGAGCATGCGGCGGGCGGGCGAGCCCGCAAGCCCTGTCCGCTGCTCGTTCGGCGGGACGGAGGCGGGGTTTTGCATGGTGGCGTGAATGAGGGCCTTGGAGGGCGGGCGTCTGACAGTGATGCGGACAGTGGGCCGGCGCAGGAGGCGGCTCAGGCTGGCGAGCCCTGTTGCCACGCATCCAGGATCTCCGCGCCCGTGGCCGCCCACACGCCTTCGTGGCCCATGATGTGGGCCAGGGCTTCTTCCAGCGCACCGATGCGGTAGGGCTGGCCGATGGCCCAGGGGTGCAGCGAGATCGCGACGATACGGCCGTTGCCGGGCGAGGCTTCGCGGTACAGGCCGTCGAACTGGTCGATCAGCGCGTCGCGGAAGTCGTCTTCGGTGTGGTGGTTCTGCACCAGGATGGTGTGGTCGTCGATGTCGATGGGGTGAGGCATGGCCACCAGCCCGCGGCCGGCCGTCACGCCGGTGGCACCGCCGGGCCCGGGGGCATGCTGGTAGTGCGCGGGCGAGGGCGCCAAGGCACCTTGCACCGTGCGCACGGGGTAGGGCATGTCGTCGTTCACCCAGTCGCACACGTAGTCCAGCCCGGCCTCGGCCAGCAGGTCCAGCGTGGTGTGAGACTGTGACTTGGCCGGCGACAGCCAACCGCGCACGCGCTGTCCGCTGGCGGCCTGCAGGATGTCCAGCGACTGTTGGATCCAGGCGCGCTCTTCCTCCACCGGCAGGGCGCCGTGGTGCAGGTGGTCCATGTCCAGGCCGTGGCCCAGGAGCTCCCAGCCCTGCTCCAGGCAGGCCTTGACGAGCGAGGGGTAGCGCTGTGCGACGGCCGCATTGCAGGGCGCCGAGGCGCGGATGCCGTGGCGCCCCAGGGCCTGCATCACGCGGTGGATGCCCACGCGGTTGCCGTAGTCGCGCAGCGTGTAATGGCGCAGGTCCGGGTAGGCGGTCTGCATCGCACCTGGCGGCTTGAAGGGCTGGCCCTTCATGTTGAGCGGGAACCACTGCAGCGAGACCGTGACCCACAGCGCGATGCGGGCGCCGCCCGGCCAGGCCACGGGCGGGCGCTGCGGCAACATCGACCAGTCGTAGCGGTCATGGTCCATGCCCTCGCGGCGCAGCGGGTAGTCCAGGTAGTCGGCGGGCAAGCTTGGTGCGGTCATGGTGCGTCCCCGCTCGCCTCGCCAATAGGCTCGGCCGCCGCGGCGAAGGCGTCGTGGTAATGGGTGTTGAAGTGGTGCGCGATCTCGCGGCCCGTGGCCAGCCACACACCTTCGTGGCCGGCGATGTAGGCCAGCGCCTCCTCGAAGGCGGCCAGGCGGTAGGGCTGGCCGATGAGGTAGGGGTGCAGGGGGATGCACATCACCGTGCCCGAGCGTTCGCCCTCCTGGTACAGGCGGTCGAACTGGCGCTTGAGGATGTCGCCGTAGCGCCGGGGCGAGACCAGGTTGACGTTGTAGACGATGGTGTCGTTCATCTCCAGCGAATAGGGGATGCTGGCCAGGCGCCCCTGCTTGACCTTCACCGGGCCAGGCTGGTCGTCGTGGAACAGGTCGCAGACGTAGCTCAGGCCCATCTCGGCCACCAGGTCCATGGTGCGCTCGGTGTAGGTCAGCGCGGGGGCGAGCCAGCCATCGAGCTTCTGGCCGGTGTGGTCGCGGATGGTGTCGATCGAGTCCTGGATGACGGCGCGCTCCTGCGCTTCGCTCATGCCCATCAGGTAGCGCGTGTTGTAGGTGCCGTGGGAGTAGAACTCCCAGCCGGCGTCAGCGCAGGCCTTGATGACCTCGGGGTGGTGCTGGCACACGGCCACGTTCAGCGACACGCTGCCGCGCACGCCGCAGCGCTGCATGGCGTCGAACATGCGCCAGAAGCCCGCGCGGTTGCCGTAGTCGCGGTAGCTGTAGTTCAGCACGTCGGGCGCTGGGCGGGCCCAGGGCGCGCGCGCCGGGTTGCGCGGCGGGTTGAGCTCGTAGAACTCGATGTTGGGCGCCACCCAGAAGGCCACGCGGGCGCCGCCCGGCCAGCGGATGACGGGCCGGCGGTCCCAGGGCAGGTGGTCGTAGAAGCCGGGGTCGCGCAGGGTCATGCGGCGCCTCCCGCGGAGGCCGTGCTCATCGTCGGCAGGGAGCGCAGGTGCGCCAGCGCCTCGTGCACGGAGATGACGTCGGCGTACTTCAGCATCATGTCGTACAGGTTGGCGAAGTGCGGGCTCTCGTGCTTGTCGGCCACGCACTCCTCGGGCACGATGGTGCGGTAGCTGCGCTGCAGGCTGTCCACCACCGTGGCGC
>CANHVY010000053.1 GCA_947464185.1 Burkholderiales bacterium | reverse complement strand
CGATGCGCTTCTTACCGCCACCCAGGCGGGCTGCGGCGCGCTTGCGCTCGAGTTGTTCCATGATGTCGTGCATCGGGGGTTCTCCTTCTGGGAATGCGTTCAGGTTCGGTCGGACCGGGTCGGCTGGGGTCGGGTTCGCAAGAGGCGCAGGGGCATGCGGGCGGCGCAGTCAGCGGGCTGGACGCTTCGCCCTCAGGGCGCGCCGAAGAGATCGAGCAGCTGGCGCGCTGCGACGGAAGGCGCGACGCGGCCGGCGCGCACGTCCTCAGCGGCCTGTGGCAAGGCCCCGCGCACGGCAGGGTGCTCGCGGAAGCGCTGGCGCAGACCAGCCTCGATACGCTCCCACATCCAGGCCTGGTCCTGAACATGGCGGCGCGCGGACAGGTGGCCGCTGGCGGTCTGCAGTTCGCGAAAGTGGCTCACTGCTGCCCAGAACGCCTCCAGCCCCTGGCCGTGCAGGGCGCTGAGCTGCAGCACCTGCGGATGCCAGAGGGTGTCGCCGTGGTGCGCGCGGTCATCACGGCCGTGCAGGCCCAACAAGCGCAGTGCGCTGGTGATCTGGGCCTGGGCGCGGGTGGCGGCTGCGGCGTCCAGATCAGCCTTGTTGATGACCACCAGGTCCGCCAGTTCCATCACGCCCTTCTTGATGGCCTGCAGGTCGTCGCCCGCATTCGGCAGTTGCAGCAGGCAGAACATGTCGGTCATGCCCGCCACCGCGGTTTCGCTCTGGCCCACGCCCACGGTCTCGACGATGACCACATCGAAACCCGCCGCCTCGCACACCAGCAGCGCCTCGCGGGTCTTCTCGGTCACGCCGCCCAGGTTGCCCGCCGCGGGGCTCGGGCGGATGAAGGCGCGCGTGTCCACGCTCAAGCGCTCCATGCGCGTCTTGTCGCCCAGGATGGAGCCACCGCTCACACTCGACGACGGGTCCACCGCCAACACCGCCACCCGATGGCCGCGCTCGATCAGGAACAGGCCCAGCGCCTCGATGAAGGTGCTCTTGCCCACGCCCGGCACCCCGCTGATGCCCAGCCTGAAGGAGTGACCGGTGTGCGGCAACAGTTGGTTCAGCAGCTCATCGGCCTGCAGCCGGTGGTCCGGCCGGGTGGACTCCAGCAGCGTGATGGTCTTGGCCAGCGCGCGGCGTTGGGCGGGGCCGGCACCCGCTCCTGGCAGAAGGGCCTGCGCCCACTCAGGGGGCTTCATGCCACCCCGCTTCAAGTGCCTTGACGGCAAGGCGTACGGTTCGCCTCGAACTCATTGGAGCCAGTTCTCCAGCTGTAGGCCGTCAATGCGCTCGAACTCTCGGGTGTTGTTGGTGACCAGAATGGCGTCCTCCGCCAAGGCTTGGGCAGCGATCAGCAGATCCATCTGGCCGATAGGTCGACCTTGCGTGCGGAGTTGGTGGCAGTGCCTGGCGTAGTGCCACATGGCGGCGTGCGTCCAGGGCAACACCGTCATCTCCAACAGCAAGCGCTCCAACGTCTGTCGATTGCGCTCTGGATACAGGCTCTTCTCCACACCGTAGGCCAATTCAGCCACCACCAGGGATGGCAAGGCCACCTGCTGGCGCCCAGCCGCTGCCAGGTGCTCCAGCACACGGGGAACACCTCGTCGCATGTAGATCACGATGTTGGTGTCGAGCAGGAACAGCCGCGGCATCAGTCAAGACTTTCGATGTCGTCCACGACAGGCGTTCGGTCACGCGCGATCTCCTCAGGCATCCCTTCGAAGTCCGCAAAGATGACCTGCAGGCGAGCCACCCAAGCAGCACCATCGTCCTCCTTGGGGCGCAGGATGACGGCATTGCCCTGACGCTCGATCGTCACCTCGGCGGTATCAAACCGAAAAGCCTTGGGCAGCCGAACTGCCTGGCTGCGGCCGGTCTTGAAGACCTTGGCGATGATTGGGGTGGTGGAGGTGGTCATGGAGAGCCTTCAGCCGATTTGGTATGTATCAATAAATATATACCACCTGAATCTCACTCTGTCACCGCCCGCTTGATCTGCTCCAGCACGTCCTTTGCACTGACCGGGATGGGCGTGCCCGGCCCGTAGATGCCCTTGACCCCGGCCTGGTAGAGGAAGTCGTAGTCCTGCGCGGGCACCACGCCGCCGACGAAGACGATGATGTCGTCGGCGCCCTGCTCCTTCAGCGCCTGGATGATGGCGGGCACCAGGGTCTTGTGGCCGGCGGCCAGGGTGCTGACGCCCACCGCGTGCACGTCGTTCTCGATGGCCTGGCGGGCGCATTCCTCGGGCGTCTGGAACAGCGGGCCGATGTCGACGTCGAACCCGAGGTCGGCAAAGGCCGTGGCGACCACCTTGGCGCCGCGGTCATGGCCGTCCTGGCCCAGCTTGGCGATCATGACGCGCGGGCGGCGCCCTTGTGCCTCACCAAAGGCGGCGATCTCCTGCTGCAGGCGGGCCCAGCCTTCGGCGCTGTCGTAGCCGGAGGCGTCAGAGGATTGATAAGCGGCTGCGTACACCCCGGTCACCTTCTGGATGTCGGCGCGGTGGCGCCCGAAAACCTTTTCCAGCGCATCGCTGACCTCGCCCACCGTGGCGCGGGCGCGGATGGCCTCGATGGACAGGGCCAGCAGGTTGCCGGTGGGCTCGCCCGCAACGCCTGCACGGGCGCACTCGGTCAGGGCCTCCAGCGCGGCCTTCAGCCGGGCCGCATCGCGCGTGGCGCGGATCTGCTGCAGCCGCGCAATCTGGCCCTCGCGCACCTTGACGTTGTCGATCTGCAGGATGTCGACCGGCTCCTGCGTCTGGAGCTTGTACTTGTTGACGCCGACGATGACGTCCTGGCCGGAGTCGATGCGTGCCTGCTTCTCGGCCGCGCTGGCCTCGATCTTGAGCTTGGCCCAGCCGCTGTCCACGGCACGGGTCATGCCGCCCATGGCTTCCACCTCTTCGATGATGGCCCAGGCCTGGTCTGCCATCTGCTGTGTCAGCGTCTCCATCATGTAGCTGCCGGCCCAGGGGTCCACCACGTTCGTGATGTGGGTCTCTTCCTGGATGATGAGCTGGGTGTTGCGCGCGATGCGGGCGCTGAACTCGGTGGGCAGCGCGATGGCTTCATCGAAGCTGTTGGTGTGCAGGCTCTGCGTGCCGCCGAACACCGCGGCCATGGCCTCGATGGTGGTGCGCACCACGTTGTTGTACGGGTCCTGCTCGGTCAGGCTCCAGCCGCTGGTCTGGCAGTGCGTGCGCAGCATCAGGCTCTTGGGCTTCTGCGCGCCAAAGCCCTTCATGATGCGCGTCCACAGAAGGCGCGCGGCGCGCATCTTGGCGATCTCGAGATAGAAGTTCATCCCGACGGCCCAGAAGAAGCTCAGGCGCCCGGCGAAGTCGTCCACGTCCAGGCCCTTGGCCAGCGCCGTCTTCACGTACTCCTTGCCGTCGGCCAGCGTGAAGGCCAGTTCCAGCGCCTGGTTCGCCCCGGCCTCCTGCATGTGGTAGCCGGAGATGCTGATCGAGTTGAACTTCGGCATGTGCCGGGCCGTGTACTCGATGATGTCGCCGATGATCCGCATGCTCGGCGCGGGCGGGTAGATGTAGGTGTTGCGGACCATGAACTCCTTGAGGATGTCGTTCTGGATGGTCCCGGAGAGCTGGTCCTGCGCCACGCCCTGCTCCTCGGCCGCCACCACGTAGCCCGCCAGCACCGGCAAGACGGCGCCGTTCATGGTCATGGACACGCTCACCTTGTCCAGCGGGATGCCGTCGAACAGGATCTTCATGTCCTCGACGGAATCGATGGCCACGCCGGCCTTGCCTACGTCACCCGTCACGCGGGGGTGGTCGCTGTCGTAGCCGCGGTGGGTGGCCAGGTCGAAGGCCACGCTCACGCCCTGCCCGCCCGCGGCCAGGGCCTTGCGGTAGAAGGCGTTGGAGTCTTCGGCCGTGGAAAAGCCCGCGTACTGGCGGATGGTCCAGGGGCGCACGGCGTACATGGTGGCCTGCGGGCCACGGATGAAGGGTTCGAAGCCGGGCAAGGTGTCGGTGTGCGGCAGCGCCGCCGTGTCCGCGGCGGTATAGAGCGGCTTGACCGTCAGCCCCTCGGGCGTGACCCAGTTCAACGCCGCCACATCACCGCCGGGGGCGGACTTGGCGGCAGCCTGCTGCCACTGCGCCAGGGTGGCGGGCTTGAATTCGGGAGGGGAGGAATTGCTCATGCGCCGGCCTGTGATACGGGTGGGTGGCGAGGTGTGGTGTGGCGGGCTGGCGGGTCTGCCGGTGCTTGCACGCACCGCCCAAGCAACCCGCTTGCTTGCCGAACCTCACGAATTATGCATAATTATAAATTCAAAACCAACTCTGATCTGACAGTTTCCACCAGGACTTCATGGTCGACCTTGCCACCTTTTTCCCCACCGCCGCCAGCGTTCCCAGCTCCAGCGGCCAAGGGATGCTGGCGCCCACCGCCCTGTACGAACAGGTGGCCGAGCGCCTGCGGCAGCAGATCTTCGCCCGCGAACTGGAGCCTGGGAGCTGGATTGACGAGCTCAAGCTCTGTGCGCAATGGGGCATCAGCCGCACGCCGATGCGGGAGGCTTTGAAGGTGCTGGCCGCGGAAGGCCTGGTGACCATGAAGATGCGGCGCGGTGCCTACATCACCGAGATGTCGCAGGACGACGTGACCCAGGTCTACCACCTGCTGGCGCTGCTGGAAAGCGACGCTGCCGCCCAGGTGGCGGCGCAGGCCGATGCGGCGCAGCGGGCACGACTGCAGGAACTGCACGCCCAGTTGGAAGCGCAGGTGGACCACCGGGACGCCTTCTTCGCCACCAACGAACAGTTCCACATGGCGCTGCTGGACATCGCCGGCAACCGCTGGGCTGTGCAGGTGGTGCAGGACCTGCGCAAGATGATGAAGCTCAACCGCCACCACTCGCTGCTAAAGCAGGGGCGGCTGGAGGATTCGCTGGCCGAGCACCGGACGCTGATGCAGGCCCTGTCTGCGCATGATGCGGAAGCCGCCCGCCAGACCATGCAGGCCCACTTCCGCTCGGGGCTGGAGGCAGCGGCCGGGTAAGGCCGCCAGAAGGTCACGCCAGCGGGTCAGAACCGCTCGGTGTCGACCTCGGACTCGCTCTGCGCGCCGTAGCGCCCACCCGTCACGGTGTGCTGGTTGATCAACGCATCGGCCCGCGCCAGGACGGAAGCGGACAACTGCACCTCCCAGGCACCCACGTTCTCACGCAGGTGGTCCGTGTTGGTGGTACCCGGCAGCGGGATGACATGCTCACCGCGAGACAGCAGCCAGGCCAGCGCCAGTTGCACCGGCGTACAGCCGGCCTCGCGCGCCAGGGTCTCGTAGGCCGGCAGCAGGGTCAGGTTGCGGGCGTAGTTCTCCGCCGCAAAGCGCGGCATGCCGCGGCGGATGTCCTTGGCCTCCAGCGTGGTCACGTCGCGCAGCTTGCCGGTGAGGAAGGCCCGCGCCGTGGGGCTGAAAGCCACAAACGCCGCGCCGATGTCACGGCAGGCCTGCAGCACCGCGATCTCCGGGTTGCGCGTCCACAGCGAATACTCGGTCTGCACGGCGCTGATGGGGTGCACGGCATGGGCCCGACGCAAGGTGGCCGCCGAGACCTCGCTCAAGCCCAGCAGGCGCACCTTGCCCTCCTGCACCAGGCGCGACATCTCGCCCACCGAGTCTTCGATGGGCACGGCCTTGTCCCAGCGGTGCAGGTAGTACAGGTCGATGACATCAGTGCCCAGGCGCTGCAGGCTGTCTTCACAGTTGCGGCGGATGGCCCCGGGCCGGCCATCGATCACGCGCTTGACGCCGTCCGGAAAGCTGACGCCGGCCATGCCGCCCTTGCTGGCCAGCACGATGCGCGAGCGGTGGGGCTTGAGCACGCGACCCACCAGCGTCTCATTCGCGCCGAAGCCGTACAGCGCCGCGGTGTCGAAGTGGTTGACGCCCAGGTCCAGCGCCTGCAACAGCAGGCGCTGGACCTGCTCGGGCGGCGGCGGCGCGCCATAGGCGTGGCTCAAGTTCATGCACCCCAGGGCGATGGGGGCGACTTCAAAGGGACCGATGCGGCGGGGCGTCATGCCAGCTGCTGCTCCAACTGATGCAGCACCTCGTAACACGGCAGCACCTGGGCCACGCTGGCGTTGGGCTCGCGGGCCTCGCGGATGGCGGCGAAGAACTCGCGGTCCTGCAGCTCGATGCCGTTCATCGAGACATCCACCTGGGAGACGTCGATCTTCTCGTCCTTGCCGTTGAACAGGTCGTCGTAGCGCGCGAGGTAGGTGCCGGTGTCACCGATGTAACGGAAGAAGGTGCCCAGCGGCCCGTCGTTGTTGAACGACAGGCTCAAGGTGCAGAGGGCGCCGTTGGCCGCCTTGAGCTGGATGCTCATGTCCATGGCGATGCCCAGCACCGGGTGGATAGGCCCCTGCACGGCGTTGGCCTTCACGATGGGGCTACCCGCCTGGTAGGCGAACAGGTCCACGGTGTGGGCGGCGTGATGCCAAAGCAGGTGGTCGGTCCAGCTGCGGGGCTGGCCCAGCGCATTCATGTTGGTGCGGCGAAAGAAGTAGGTCTGCACGTCCATCTGCTGGATGTGGAACTCGCCCGCCATGATGCGCTGGCGCACCCACTGGTGGCTGGGGTTGAAGCGCCGGGTGTGGCCGCACATGGCCACCTTGCCGGTTTCCTGCTGCAGCTGCACCACCGCCTGGCCGTCTTTGAGCACGTCACACAAGGGAATCTCCACCTGCACGTGCTTGCCCGCCTGCAGGCAGGCGATGGATTGCGAGGCATGCATCTGCGTGGGCGTGCACAGGATGACGGCGTCCACCTCGGCGATCTTCAGGCTCTCCGCCAGGTCGGTGGTGACATGGGCGATGCCGTACTTTTCGGCCACTTCCTTGGTCTTGGCCAACTCGCGCCCGATGAGCGAGACGACCTTGACGTCGGGGATGTTCTTGATGCCGTCCAGGTGCTTGATGCCGAAGGCGCCGGCTCCGGCGAGGGCCACGTTGATGGTCATGCTGTCAGTTCTCCAGGATCAGGTGGCCCACGGCCGTGTTGGAGGCGGGCACGTGATAGAAGCGATGCGCCACCTGGGGCTTGGGGCCCGGGTGGGCCGTGGCCACATCCGCCATCGCCCCTCGGGCAATGAGCCACATCACGAGCTCGATGCCCTCGCTGCCGGCATCGCGAACGTAGTCGATGTGCGGCAACTGCGCCAGTTCGGCCGGCTCGTCGATCAGGCGGTCCAGGAAGCGGTTGTCCCACTCGCGGTTGATCAGCCCGGCGCGCGGGCCCTGCAGCTGGTGGCTCATGCCGCCCGTGCCCCAGATGTGCACGTTCAGGTCTTCATCGAAGCTCTCCACCGCACGGCGGATGGCCTGGCCGAGCGCAAAGCAGCGCCGGCCCGAAGGGACGGGGTACTGCACCACGTTCACCGCAAACGGAATCACCGGACAAGGCCAGGCGCCGGTCTTCGGGTCTTGCGCGCCGCACATCAGGCTCAGCGGCACGGTCAGGCCGTGGTCCACGTCCATGCGGTTGACGATGGTGAGATCGAAGTCGTCCTGGATCACGCTCTGCGCGATGTGCGAAGCCAGCGCAGGGTGGCCCTGCACCCCCGGCACGGGGCGCGGCCCCCATCCCTCGTCCGCCGGGGCGTAGCTGGCCGCCGTGCCGATGGCGAAGGTCGGGATCATTTCCAGGCTGAAGGCGGTGGCGTGGTCGTTGAAGACGAGAAAGATGACGTCAGGCTTGTGGTCCTTCATCCACTGCTTGGAGAACTCGTAGCCGGCGAAGACCTTCTGCCAGTAGGGTTCGTGGCTCTTGCCCAGGTCCAGCGCAGCGCCGATGGCCGGCACATGGGAGGTGTAGACGGAAGCGGTGATGCGCGCCATGTTCAGAACCCCGCCTTGGTGCTGCTGCCCTGCGGCTGGCGGTGCGCCTGGGCGCTGCCGTCCTCGCCCACCCGGCGGTTGCCCTCGACCGAGCGGCCGCCGGAGATCATCATGTCGCGGTACTCCTCTTCGGTCATGCCGGTCATGCTGCCGGCCATCTGCTGGAAGCTCTTGCCGTAGGTGGCGCCAATCTTGGCCAGGAAGTAGATGTTGCCGCCCTCGGCGATGCAGCGGTTGAGGTCGCGCGCGAGCACGGCCTGCTTCTGCGCCTCGGTCATAGGCCACTCGTCCAGGTAGGCGCGCGGGTCTGCCAGGAAGCGCTCGCGGTTGGCCGCCTTCATCAGGCTCATGCAGAACTGGTTGAGGTGGTAGCCCTTGCGGGACTGTTCGGCATCGAAGATGGTGGTGCCGGGGATGTCGAGGTAGGGCTTCTGTAGTGCCATGTCAGACCTTTGTTCCAGGTTGCCTTTCGCGGGGCCACTGTGACTGGGAGCCGCTTCGCAAGCCGAGACGGGAGTCAAGCCCCCTCCGCTCATGTCCCCCGGCGCAGGCTGCGCCCGCGCCTCCTCCTTGACTTCGCTGCGGGGGCTCGCCACCCGCCCCGGCACGCCAACCGTTGTGCAACGCCACCGGTGGCGAACCACGCTCTGGGCGGCCCGGTGGGGCGGCGTACCCTGCGCAGCGAAGTAAAGGAGGAGCCGGGGGCCACAGGCCTCCGGCGGGGGAGAGAGCCCGGACACGAACAGTCCAGTGGACTGTTCGTGCCTGGCGAGCGCCCTGCGCGCGAGCGCAGGGCATGAGCGGAGCAGGGTGCGTCGCCCTGCCGGGCCTGATGTGATGCAGGCCAGTGAGTTCAGCGCGCCAGCTCACTGCACCTCCTCCGGCCAGTACAGCTTCATCGGGTTGTCCACCAGCAGCTTCTTCTGCAACTCGGCCGTCACCGCGACGTGAGGAATGAAGTCCACCAGCAGCCCGTCGTCGGGCATGTGGTCCTTCAGGTTGGGGTGGGGCCAGTCGGTGCCCCAGAGCACGCGGTCGGGGAAGGACTCCACCACGTGCCGGGCGAAGGGCACCACGTCGCGGTAGGCGGCTTGTTCACCGTGGAGTGCGCGCGGGCCGGTGAGGCTCAGCCGCTCCGGGCAGCTCACCTTGCTCCAGACGTTGGGGTGCTGCTGCATGAACTTCAGGAACAGCGCGAACTCCGGGCCGTCCACAGGCTTGCTCACGTCCGGCCGGCCCATGTGGTCCGCCACCACGGTGGTGGCGAGATCGTCATGAACGGCGGCGAAGAAGTCCCAGAGCTCCGGCAGGTCCACCGCCTCGAAGTAGATGACCACATGCCAGCCCAGCTGCGCCACGCGGCCGGCAATCTCCATCAGCTCGTCCTTGGGCGTGAAGTCCACCAGCCGCTTGACGAAGTTGAAGCGCACGCCGCGCACGCCGGCGGCGTGCAGGGCCTGCAGTTCATCGTCTGTGACCGTCCGGCGCACCGTGGCCACGCCGCGCGCCTTGCCGCCTGAGGCCAGGCAGGCGTCCACCAGGGCACGGTTGTCGGCGCCGTGGCAGGTGGCCTGCACGATGACGTTGCGCGCAAAGCCCAGGTGGTCGCGCAAGGCGAAGAGCTGGTGCTTGCTGGCGTCGCAAGGCGTGTACTTGCGCTCCGGCGCGTAAGGAAACTCGGCCCCCGGGCCGAACACGTGGCAATGGGCATCCACGGCCCCGGCGGGCAGCACGAAACGGGGCTTGCTCGGGCCGGTGTACCAGTCCAGCCAGCCAGGGGTCTTCTCGAACGTCATGATGCTGTGGTTGTATCCGGTCAAGCCCCCGCAGCGGAACCGGCTCTGCCGGGCCGCTGGCGGACGGCCCCCTCGGGGGGGTGAGTCGCGCCGAGCGAGTGCGGGGCACTCGCGAGTGGCTGCGAACGGCGAAAGCGAGCTTGGGGGCTCATTCGAATGGCAGGCCGGCGTACTGCTCGGCCAGTGCCGCCTGGGCAAAGTGCGAGCTCTTCAGATAGTCGAGCTCGTGCTCCTGCGCCTTCTGGTCGAAAGCGCTGAAATGCGGGAAGCGGTGCAGCAGGTTGGTGAGGTACCAGCTGGTGCGCACGCTGCTCCAGACGCGGCGCAAGGCCGTCTCGCTGTAGCCGTCCAGCAGGCTGGCGTCTCCCTGGCCGTACCAACGGCCCAGGGCGCGAGACAGGTAGAACACGTCCGATACCGCCAGGTTCAGACCTTTCGCGCCCGTGGGCGGTACGATGTGCGTCGCATCGCCGCACAGGTACAGCGCGCCGTAGCGCATGGGCTCGGAAACAAAGCTGCGCAGCGGCGCAACGCTCTTCTCGATCGTGGGCCCCTCCTCGATGACCTGCGCCATCTCCGCCGGGAAACGCGACTTCAATTCGGGCCAGAACCTCTCATCAGGCCAGGCGTCGATCTTGTCGTCCAGGGCCACCTGTATGTAGAAGCGCGACAGCTTCTCATTGCGGTAGCTGGCCAAAGCAAAGCCGCGCGGGTTGTTGACGTAGGTGATGTCGGGCAGCGGCTTCACGCGTGCCATCACGCCCAGCCAGCCGAAGGGATAGACCTTCTCGTACTCGCGGCGCACGGTCTCGGGGATGCTGCGACGGCTGACGCCGTGGAAGCCATCGCAGCCCGCGATGAACTCGCCATCGATGCGCAGCGCCTGGCCCTGCTGCACGCAGGTGACGTAGGGCCGTGCACCGGGCGCACCATCAAAGTCGTGCAGCACCACGTCAGTGACTTCGGTGAGCACAGGTTGTCCGCGGC
The DNA here is from genome assembly GCA_947464185.1 of Burkholderiales bacterium. Taxonomy (GTDB): domain Bacteria; phylum Pseudomonadota; class Gammaproteobacteria; order Burkholderiales; family Burkholderiaceae_C; genus Rubrivivax. The sequence continues at coordinate 13,647 of CANHVY010000053.1, read as the reverse complement.
GGTCGGCAGCGGCGTAGAGGTCTTCCTGGATGGAGGTCTGCCCGTAGACCATGAACCGGCGGCCCAGGGTGCTGGCGGTGTCGACGAAGAAGCTGTCACGTCCGGCCCAGGCGATGCGCATGCCGTCGTGCGGGTGGCCCTCCACGTCCATGCGGGCCGCCAGGCCGTTCTCGCGCAGGACGTCCACCGTGGTGCTCTCGAGCACGCCCGCGCGGATGCGCGAAAGTACGTGCTCGCGGGAAGAGCGCTCCAGCACCACGCTCTCGATGCCATGCCGGTGCAAGATTTCCGACAGCAGCAAGCCCGCGGGGCCGCTGCCGATGATGACGACCTGGGTCTTCATGTGGGGTTCCGTTGGAGGTCAGCCAGGAGGCGGTCGGCTTCCACACGCCAGTCGGCGCTGCGCGCAAACCCTGGCGCGCCTCGCGCACCGAACACGCCTGCGTCGGCGAGGTCGGCCATATGGGCCTGGCGATCCGCCGTGCCAGCAGCGCTCCAGGGCTCCAGCCCGGCCTCGCGCACGGTCTGCGCCACCTCGCGCACCTCTTCGCTGCGGCGACGGCCGTGCTCGATCACACGCTGGAAGAAATAGGCGCCCTGCTTCTCCCAGTCGATGCCCGGAAAGGTTTCCTGCAGCGAGGCGATGACCGCATCTTCCACACCGTAGTGGCGGGCGGTGGTGAAGCTTTCGATGACCATGGCCTCCAGGCCCTTGATCATGATGCTGCGGCACATCTTGGTGGCGCTGGCCACGCCCAGGTGGTGGCTGGCCACCTTGGCGGCAAAGCCCAGGGCGTTCAGCAGCGGCTCCAGCGCCGCCGCCTCGGGCCCGCCCAGCAGCAGCGGCACACGGATGCGGTAAGGCGGCACGGAGGTCATCACCGCGCCCTCCACGTAGCGGCCGCCCGCGGCGTTCACCACCTGCGCGGCCTGGGCCTTGGCCCCGGGGCTGGCGCTGTTGAAGTCGAGAAAGAACGCCCCGGGCGCCAGACCAGCCGCCGCCGCCTGTGCCACCGCCACCGTCTGGCTGGCGGTGACGGCGCTGATGACCAACTCCGCTCCCGCTACCGCTTGCACAGGGCCGTCCACCAGACGCACGCCATGCGCTGCCGCATGCTCACGCAAGGGGGCGGCGGTGGCATCGCGCTGGAGCTTCAGGTCGAAGGCCGAGACCTCAAGACCTTGCACACGCAGGTCCTCGGCCAGGATGCGGCCGACTTCACCGTAGCCGATCAGGGAGACGCTCATGTGGGAACTCCGACAACGTGGCGCGCGCGCACTTCGACGAGCTCAGTGCGAACGGTGATCTTCCTCCGCCCGATCACCGCGGCGGTGTTTCTCCGTTCGGGCTGAGCTTGTCGAAGCCCTGCCTCGAACGCTTCAGTCCACATACCGCAGCCCTGCCGCCGCCAGCGGTTCGCGCATCTTGTACATGTCCAGGCCCAGCACACCGGCCGCCAGCTTGGCGCGCTTCTCGCCTTCGTTGGCCTCACGCGCCGTGGCAGCCTCCAGCGTCTTCTGCGCCATGGCGCGCGGCACGCACACCACGCCGTCGTCGTCGGCCACGATCACGTCGCCAGGCGTCACCCAGGCGCCGGCGCACACCACGGGGATGTTCACCGAGCCCAGCGTGGCCTTGATCGTGCCCTTGCTGCTGATGGCGCGGCTCCAGACCGGAAAGCCCATCTCGGCCAGCGTCTTGACGTCACGCACGCCCGCGTCGATGACCAGCGCCTTGGCGCCGCGCGCCATGAAGGAGGTGGCCAGCAGGTCGCCGAAGTAGCCGTCGGTGCACTCGGCAGTGACCGCCGCCACGACGATGTCGCCGGGGCGGATCTGCTCGGCCACCACGTGCATCATCCAGTTGTCGCCCGGGTGCAGCAGCACGGTGACGGCCGTGCCCGAGACCTGCGCCCCGGCATAGATGGGACGCATGTAGGGCTTCATCAACCCGACGCGGCCCATGGCCTCGTGCACGGTGGCGCTACCGAAATGCGCCAGTTGCTCGGCCAGGTGCGCAGAGGTGCGCTCGATGTTGCGGTAGACCACGCCCAGTTCGTACATCTGCAGTTCCCCTTCAGCGGCCACGGGCCTTGAGTGCGGCATCAAGACGCGGGTACACGCGCCGGGCATTGCCCTCGTAGATCTTGTAGCGCTGCTCGGGGTTCATGGCAGAGGCCTCGATGTAGCGCTTGGTGTCGTCGTAATAGTGCCCGGTCTCGGGGTCGATGCCGCGCACGGCGCCGATCATCTCGCTGGCGAACAGGATGTTGTCCACCGGGATCACCTTCGTCAGCAGGTCGATGCCGGGCTGGTGGTAGACGCAGGTGTCGAAGAACACATTGTTCAGCAGGTGGTCCTTCAGCAGGGGCTTCTTCATCTCCTGCGCCAGGCCGCGGTAGCGGCCCCAGTGGTAGGGCGCCGCGCCGCCGCCGTGGGGGATGATGAACTTCAGCGTCGGGAAGTCCTTGAACAGGTCGCCCTGGATGAGCTGCATGAAGGCCGTGGTGTCGGCGTTGATGTAGTGCGCGCCCGTGGTGTGGAAGCAGGCGTTGCAGCTGGTGCTCACGTGCACCATGGCCGGGATGTCGTACTCCACCATCTTCTCGTAGATGGGGTACCAGTGGCGGTCGGTCAGCGGCGGGCTGGTCCAGTGCCCGCCTGACGGGTCCGGGTTGAGGTTGATCGCGACGTTGCCGTACTGCTCCACGCACTTCACCAGTTCAGGGATGCAGGTGGCCGGATCCACACCCGGACTTTGCGGCAGCATGGCCGCGGGGATGAAGTGGTCGGGGAACAACTGGCCGACGCGAAAGCACAACTCATTGCAGATGGCCGCCCAGGTGCTGCTGACCTGGAAGTCGCCGATGTGGTGCGCCATGAAACTGGCGCGCGGGCTGAAGATGGTGAGGTCGCTGCCGCGCTCGCGCATCAGCTTGAGCTGGTTGGCTTCGATCGACTCGCGCAGTTCGTCGTCGCTGATCTTCAGATCCGCCACGCGGGGCTTCAGGCTCGGGTCCTTGATCCCGGCAATCTGCTGGTTACGCCAAGCTTCCAGGGCCTTGGGCGCGGTGGTGTAGTGGCCGTGGCAATCGATGATCAAGACGGGTTCTCCTGCAGAGTCGGGACATCGCACCTCAAGGTGCCCTGAAGCCGGGTCAGCCCCTCATTTTGGAGCAGCGGCGCGCCAGCGCAGATCCTGCGCAAGGGGTAGCGAGCGCCAGGGCTGGTGAGGCCTCGGTCGGGCCGGGTAAGGCGGCCTGCGCCGGCTCCAGGCAGGCCAGGTGGCGCAGCAGTTCGGGCGTCGGGCTGTCCCAGCCGAAGAACTCCAGGTAAGCCGGAATCTGCTCGAACAACATGTCGGAGCCGACCTGGAAGCGGCAACCTCGCTCCTGGGCCGCACGAAGAAAGGCGGTCATCGTGTCACGCATCACCACCTCCCCCACGAAGGCGCCTGGCGCAATGCGCTCCACGTCCATGGGCAGGGGGTCTCCGGGCTCCATGCCCAGCGGCGTGGCGTTGACGACGATGTCATGGCCCGCGGGGTCCGCAGAGCCGGTGCGCACCCTCAGGCGCGGGTGGTGCTGGCGCAGGCGCTGGGCCAGGTCCTCGGCGGCCTGGGCACGCAAGTCGAACACGCTGAGCGTGTCCACACCAGCGGCTGCCAGAGAAGCTGCAATGGCACAGCCCACGCCGCCCGCGCCCACGATCAACACCGCGGCACTACGCGGCTCCACGCCCTTGCGCCGCATGCCGCGCACAAAGCCCTCGCCATCGAACATGTCGGCCACCAGGCGCCCCTCGGCGTCGCGGCGCACCGCGTTGGCCGCGCCAGCGATGAGGGCAGCCGGTCGCACCTCGTCCACCAGCCCCACGGTGGCCACCTTGTGCGGCATGGTGATGAGGGCCCCGCGCAGATTGGTGAGCGTGAACACCGCGCGCAGGAAGGCCGGGTAGTCGGCCGGTCTGCAGCCCATGGGCACCACGCGGGCATTGAGGCCAGCGTGGTCGAACCAGGGGTTGTAGATCAGCGGTGCCTTGAACGCGTGCGTGGGAAAGCCGATGTGGGCGATGAGCTCGGTGTGGCCGTCGATCAGCATGGTGGGGTCATCCGTAGGAGCCGCGGCGGCCCACCGCGGGCCAGGTCTTGGGCGTCGGTCCCGGCTCAGGCCTTGGCAGCAGCAGCGGATACCGCCGCCCGCAGACCCAGCAGGTAGCTGTCCACCCCGAAACCGCAGATCTGCCCCTTCACGATCTCGGCAAACACCGAGTGGTGACGGAAGGCCTCGCGCGCATGCACGTTGGACATGTGCACCTCCACGATGGGGCACTTCAGGATGGCCAGCGCGTCGCGCAGACCGTAGCTGTAGTGCGTCCAGGCCCCGGCGTTGATGACCACCGCGTCCACCGCCTGCTGGTGCGCGCGGTGGATGCGTTCGGCCATCTCGCCTTCGTGATTGGTCTGGAAGGACTCGACCTCCACACCGAGTTCCTTGGCGAGCTGGTGCAGGGCGGCTTCGATGTCCGCCAGCGTGGCCGTGCCGTACTGCGCCGGGTCACGCTTGCCGAACATGTTGAGATTGATGCCGTGGAGGACGAGGATCTTCATCTGCGGGCCTTGCTGGACAGGTTCATGCGCGCCCAGGGCAGGGCGCGGCTGAAGGACAGATCATCGGCGCATCTTGGCGAGTTCGGCCATCACTTCGTTGACCGTGGCCTCGCCCACGTTCGCCGTGAACTGGGTGATCACCGGCTTCATCTTCTCACGCAGCTTGGCCACCTCGGCGGGCGCGAACTGCGTGACCTGCATGCCGTTCTTCCTCAGGGTGTCGAGGTTGGCGGCCAGTGCGGCGCGGCCGGCCTCGCGCTGCGTCTTGGCGGCCTCGTCAGCCGCCTCGTCCACGATCTTCTTCTCGGCCGGCGACAGCGAATCCCAGAACTTCTTGCTCATCACCACCGACTGCGGGTTGTACTGGTGGTTGCTGAGCACGATGTGCTTCTGCACTTCGAAGAACTTTGACGACGCGATCACCGCCACTGGGTTCTCCTGCCCGTCGATGGCCTTCTGCTCCAGGCCGCCGTACACCTCGGGGAAAGGCATGGGCGTGGGGTTGGCGCCCAGCGCCTTCACCCAGGCCACGTTGATCGGGTTGGGGATGACACGCAGCTTCAGGCCTTCCAGGTCTTCCACCTTGTTGACGGCGCGCTTGCTGTTGGTGATGTGGCGGTAACCCAGTTCCCAGTACGACAGACCGACCAGCCCCTTTTCTTCCAGCTTGGCGTGCAGCTTGCGGCCCACGGGGCCGTCCACCAGCGCGTCACTCTCCTTCTCGTTGGCAAACAGGAACGGGAAGTCGAAGACGGCGAGTTCCTTGGCCACGCTGGCCAGGATGCCGGTGTTCATGACCGACATCTCGATGGTGCCGCCCTGCATGGCGGTGACAGACGCCTGGTCACTGCCCAGCGTGCCGTTGAAGAACAGGTTGACCTTGATCTTGCCGCCCGAGCGCGCCTCCACCAGTTCCTTGAACTTCCTCATGCCGGGCACGGAAGGGTGGGTGTCGGCGCCCACGGTGCCGAACTTGATGGTGCGCTCCTTGATGTCCTGCGCGGCGGCGGTACCCGCAACGCCCATGGCAGCCACGGCCACACTGGCCAACACGGTCTTGATGAACAGTCGCTTCATGGGATGTCTCCTATCAACGGGGGTGAGAACGGGGGTGAGGTCGCTGGAACCTCAGTAGAACCTCAGTAGAACCATTTGGCCGGCACGGTGACCAGCTGCGGAAAAAGAACGAACAGGAACAGCAAGGCGAACTCGGCAATCATGAAAGGCACCACGCCACGGGTCACCGCGTCCATCTTGAGCTTGCCGACGCCGGCCACCACGTTGAGCACCGTGCCCACGGGCGGTGTCACCAGGCCGATGGCGTTGTTCATGATGAAGAGCACGCCGAAGTAGACCGGATCGATGCCTGCGGCCTTGACCACCGGCATCAGCACCGGCGTGAGGATCAGGATGGTGGGCGTCATGTCCATGGCGGTGCCCACCAGCATGACGATCACCATGATCGCGAACATCAGCAGCTTCGGGTCGTCCAGCAGGGGCTGCAACAGCGTCACCAACTGCGCCGGGATCTGCGCGATGGTGATCAGCCAGGAGCTGACCATGGCCGCCGCCACGAGGAACATCACCACGGCCGTGGTCTTGGCCGCCGAGGCGAACACACCGTAGAGATCGCGCCACTTCAACTCGCGGTAGACCAGGGTGGACACCAGCAGCGCATAGACCGCCGCCACCACGGCGGCTTCCGTGGGCGTGAAGACGCCGAACCTCAGACCCGCCAGCACGATGATGGGGAGTACCAGTGCCCAGGTGGCTTGACGGAAGGCTGAAACGCGCTGGGCCCGGCTGGCCTTGGGAGGGGGCGTGTTGCCTTCCTTGCGCGCCACGAGCCACCAGGTGAAGGCAATCGCCACACCCATCATCAGACCGGGGGCGATGCCCGCCATGAAGAGCTTGCTGACCGAGACCCCACCGGCCACGCCGAAGATCACGAAGCCTATGGACGGCGGGATGATGGGCGCGATGATGCCGGCCGATGCGATGAGCCCGCCCGAGCGCGCCGGATCGTGTCCCGCGGCGATCATCATGGGCAGCAGCAGCGAGGCCAGCGCAGCGCTGTCGGCCACAGCGGAGCCCGACAACGCGGCCATCATCACCGCCGCCAGGATGGCCACATAGCCCAGACCACCGCGTACATGACCCACCAGGGCGGTGGCGAACACCACGATGCGCTTGGACAGACCCCCCGCGTTCATGATCTCGCCGGCCAGCATGAAGAAGGGCACGGCCAGCAGCGGAAAGTTGTTGGCCCCTTCCACCAGGTTCTGCGCCAGGATCTGCGCGTCGAAGTTGTCCAGTTGCAGCATCAGCGCCACGCCCGAGACCAGCAGCGCGTAGGCGATGGGCACGCCCAGCGCCATGGCCAGCAGCAACGAGCCGATGAACACGAACAAGGTCATGACTGACCTTTGAGGTGCGGCCGGTCTTCGCTTTCCTGCACCATGACCAGATCGGCGTCGGTCACTTGATTCGTGACGGTGCGCCACAGGTCCAGCAGCAGCATGGGCGCCGTCAACACGGCAAACACCACCCCCACGCCCGACAGCCAGGCCATGGAAAGCTCGGACACCGGGGCCTGGACGTCCCAGCTGATGCGGGCCTGGGCCAGGCTGCCCTGGAAGATGAGCCAGGTGATCCCCAGCATCAGAAGCTGGGAGATCAACAGACAGGCCCGCTTGCCCGAACGCCCGAGGCGGCCGATCAGCAGATCGGTGCCCAGATGGGCGCGCTCCTGCAGGCCCACCACAGCGCCCAGGAAGGTCATCCAGACGAAGAACCAGCGCGACAACTCTTCCGACACCGTGATGCCGCTGTTGGCCACATAGCGCAACACCACGTTGCCGAAGACCAGCACCACCATGGCCGCCAGCAAGGCCACGATCACGGCCGTCAGGAAACGGCAGTACGCGTGTACCCAGCGGTTGACCTGGTTCGTGTCCACAGGCTTCAATGTACGAACCAGTTAGTTTTCAGAAATCAGGGAAATCCCTGTCCCGCGATGAGCCGGTCCCTCGCTCAGCGCCGGACGAAGCGCACGATCATCTCGATGACGCTGTCGCGCCGCGCGACGATGGACTCGGGCGAGTCGAAGTCACGCTCGAAGATCAGCGAGAAGGTGTGGCGGTTGGCGATGTTGAACACGCTCAGCGCACTGATGGACATGTGCAGATCCACGGCGTCCAGCCCCGCGCGGAACACACCTGCCGCCACGCCCCGCTCGTACACCGAGCGCAGGCCCTGGATGGCGGGCACGTTCAGCTGCTGGATCTCGCTGCTGCGGCGCAGGTACTCCCCGCGGTGGATGTTCTCCGTCATCACGAGACGGATGAACTCCGGGTGCGCCCGCTGGTAATCGAGCGTGAAGCCCACCAGCTTGCGCAGCGCATCCTCGGGCGGCAGGTCCTCCAGATGCAGATCGGCCTCGATGGACCGCATGCGCCGGTAGGCCTCCTCCAGCACGGCGATGTAGAGCCCTTCCTTGCTACCGAAGTAGTAATAGATCATGCGCTTGCTGGTGCGCATGGCCTCGGCGATCACGTCAATCCGCGCCCCCGCCAGCCCCTTGTCGGCGAACTCGCGCATGGCCACTTCCAGGATGTCGGCCATCGTGCGCGCAGGGTCGTTGGTGCGCCCCGTGGCGTCAGCCTTGGGCGTACGCCCTCGGCGAGCAGCCCCTGGTTCGGGCGGCTCGGAAGCCCCCTTTTGTACCAACTGGTTCATTGTGTGAATGTAGCAGTGTGATTGCGGCGCCGTTTCACGCTTGCGCGTCCTACTGGTGCGCACGGGCCTGCGCACGAACCTGCGCGCCATGCGGCCGCGGCACTTCTCGGCCGATAGACTGCCGCCCATGCCCAAGGACACCTCGCGCGCTGCCGCCAAGTCACCCAAGTCGCTCAGCGGCCTGATCCCCTTTCTGCGGCCCTACCGCGGGCGCATTGCGTGGGCGGTGGTGTTCCTGGTGATGGCCGCCACCAGCACCCTGCTTCTGCCCGTGGCCTTGAAGTCGCTGATCGACCAGGGGCTGGTGGCGGCTGATCCGGGCGAGCGCGTCATGGCGCTGCGCCAGCACTTCGGCGCCCTGTTCGCCGTGGGCGCGGCGCTGGGCCTGTTCTCCGCCCTGCGCTTCTACATGGTCACGTGGCTGGGCGAGCGCATCACGGCCGACCTGCGCGACGCCGTCTACGCCCACGTGGTGCGGCAAAGCCCCGAGTTCTTCGAGACCACGCAGACCGGCGAGGTCCTCAGCCGCCTGACCACCGACACCACGCTGGTGCAGACCGTGGTGGGCTCGTCGCTCAGCATGGGGCTGCGCAACGCCGTGATGGGCGCCGGTGCGTTGCTCATGCTGGTCATCACCAACCCGGTGGTGATGACGCAGGTGCTGGGCATCCTGGTGCTGGTGGTGCTGCCGAGCCTGTTCTTCGGCCGGCGCGTGCGCAAGCTGAGCCGCGCCAGCCAGGACCGGGTGGCGGATTCCAGCGCCATCGCGGCCGAAGTGCTGAGCGAGATCCCGGTGGTGCAGAGCTACGTGCAGGAGGCGCGCGAGGCGCAGCGCTTTCACGAGAGCACCGAAAGCGCCTTCGAGACCGCGCGCAAGCGCACCCGCGTGCGCTCCATGCTCGTGGCCTTCATCATCACCGCCACCTTCGGCGCCCTGTTGTGGGGCCTGTACCAGGGCACGCAGGCCGTGTTGCGCGGCGATGTCACGGCCGGGCACCTGGGGCAGACGGTGGTGTTCGTCATGATCCTGGTGGGCTCGGTGGCGGTGCTCTCCGAGGTCTACGGCGACCTGCTGCGTGCCGCCGGCGCCACCGAGCGCCTGATGGAACTGCTGTCCACGCGCTCACCCGTGGCCGACCCGGCGGCGCCGCAGGGCCTGCCAGCGGTGCAGGGCGGCTCGGCGGTGGCGTTCGAAGCGGTGACTTTCCACTACCCCTCGCGCCCGGCCCAGGCCGCGCTGCAAGACTTCAACCTGCAGGTGGCCCCCGGTGAGACGGTGGCCCTCGTCGGCCCCAGCGGGGCGGGCAAGAGCACGGTGCTGCAATTGCTGCTGCGCTTTTACGACACCACCTCCGGCGTGGTGCGGGTGGACGGGGTGCCCGTGCAGCAGACGTCGCTCGCGGCGCTGCGCGCTCGGGTGGGCATCGTGCCGCAAGACAGCACGGTGTTCTCCACCTCCGCGCGCGAGAACATCCGCTACGGCCGGCCGGACGCCAGCGACGCCGAGGTGGAGGCCGCGGCCCGCGCCGCCTTTGCGCACGACTTCATCACCGCCCTGCCCGAGGGCTACGACACCTTCCTGGGTGAGCGCGGCGTGCGTCTGTCGGGCGGGCAACGCCAGCGCATCAGCATCGCCCGCGCCATGCTCAAGAACCCGCCCCTGCTGTTGCTGGACGAGGCCACCAGCGCCCTGGACGCCGAGAGCGAGCGCATGGTGCAAGCCGCGCTGGAATCGGCCATGAGCGGGCGCACCACCATCGTCATCGCCCACCGCCTGGCCACCGTGCTGCGGGCCGACCGCATCGTGGTGCTGGACCAGGGCCGCATCGTCGACATCGGCCGGCACGAGGAGCTGGTGGCGCGCGGCGGGCTCTATGCCCGGCTCGCGGCCATGCAGTTTGGCCTGGCTTCCGGCGAGGCGACGCCCCGGTCTCCATAATCCCGCCTTCCCCAAGCCGAAGCGCGCGAGCCGCCATGTCTGCAGTCCACCCCCGCCCCGCCCGCTCCCAGTACGAAGACTTCATGCGCCACGTGCGCGACCACGGCGTGGCCAAGGGCGACCGCACCGGCACCGGCACCACCAGCGTGTTCGGCCACCAGATGCGCTTCGATCTGAACGAAGGCTTTCCGCTGGTGACCACCAAGAAGGTCTTCCTGCGCGCCATCATCGTCGAGCTGCTGTGGTTCCTGCGAGGCGACTCGAATGTGAAGTGGCTGCAGGAACGGGGCTGCACGATCTGGGACGAGTGGGCACGCGAGGATGGGGATCTGGGGCCCGTCTACGGCGTGCAGTGGCGCAGCTGGCCCACTCCTGAAGGCGGCCATATCGATCAGATCCAGCAGCTGGTGCAGCAGCTGAAAAGCAATCCTGACTCGCGGCGCCTCATCGTCAGCGCCTGGAACGTGGCCGACCTACCCAAGATGGCCCTGATGCCCTGCCACGCCTTCTTCCAGTTCTACGTGGCCCCGGCATCCGCGCCAGGGGAGAAGGGCCGGCTGAGCTGCCAGCTGTACCAGCGCAGTGCCGACATCTTCCTGGGGGTGCCCTTCAACATCGCCAGCTACGCCTTGCTCACCCACATGCTGGCCCAGCAGTGCGACCTGGACGTGGGCGACTTCATCTGGACGGGCGGGGACTGTCACATCTACGACAACCATCGAGAGCAGGTGGATCTGCAGCTCTCACGCGCCCCACTGCCCTACCCGACCCTGCACCTGAAGCGCCGGCCGGCTTCCATCTTCGACTATGCATTCGAGGACTTCGAAGTGCTGGATTACCAACATCACCCGGCCATCAAAGCCCTGGTGGCGGTGTGACGGCCGCGTCAACGCCCAGCGCGCAGACGCCGCAACCCACCATCGTGCTGGTGGCCGCCGTGGCGCGCAACGGTGTGATCGGCCGTGCGGGCGGGCTGGCCTGGAACATTCCGGAAGACATGGCGCACTTCAAGGCCGTGACCGCCGGCGGCACGGTGATCATGGGCCGCAGCACCTGGGAATCGATTCCTGAGCGCTTTCGCCCGCTGCCGGGCCGGCGCAACATCGTGTTGTCGCGTCAGCCGGGCTTCACGGTGCGGGGGGCCGAGGTCGCAGCTTCGGTGGAGGCGGGCCTGGCGCTGGCCATGAACTTCCCAACCGACACGCCCACCCCCTCCACCGTATTCATCATTGGCGGGTCGCAGGTCTACGCAGCCGCCCTGCCCCTGGCACACAAGCTGGAGATCACGGAGATACAGCAGGATTTCGCGGGCGACGCACACTTCCCGCCAGGCTGGCGACAGGCGTTCGAGGAAGCCTCACGGCAAAGGGTGCGCACCGCCGCTCCCAACGGCTTCGACATCGACTTCGTGGCCTACCAGCGACGCTGCTGATGCTGCTCCAGCGCCATGTCCACCACAAGCCACGACATGCTTGACGTCCTCGTGATCGGCGGCGGCAACGCCGCCCTGTGTGCCGCGCTCATGGCCCGGGAGGCCGGCGCGTCCGTCATGCTGCTGGAAGCCGCGCCACGCGAGTGGCGCGGCGGCAACTCCATGCACACGCGCAACCTGCGCTGCATGCATGACGCCCCGCAGGATGTGCTGGTGGACGCCTACCCGGAGGAAGAGTTCTGGCAGGACCTGCTGAAGGTGACCGGTGGCCTCACTGACGAGACGCTGGCGCGGCGTGTGATCCGCGACTCCTCGACGTGCCGGCCCTGGATGCGCAAGCACGGCGTTCACTTTCAGCCGTCGCTGTCAGGCGCGCTGCACACGGCACGCACCAATGCCTTCTTCATGGGCGGGGGGAAGGCGCTGGTGAATGCCTTCTACCGCAGCGCCGAGAAGCTGGGCGTGCAGATCCGCTACGAGTCCCCCGTCACCCGGCTGGAGGTTCGCGATGGCCGCTTTCTTGCCGCCCAGGCACGCGGTCCGCAGGGCGAACAGCGCATCGAGGCGCGTACCTGTGTGCTGGCTGCAGGCGGCTTCGAGTCCAACCGTGAGTGGCTGCGCGAGGCGTGGGGCCAGAACACGCACGACGAGTGGCCGGCCGACAACTTCCTCATCCGCGGCACCCGCTTCAACGACGGCGCACTGCTGAAGTTCATGCTTCAGGCCGGTGCCGATCCGGTGGGCGACCCCACGCAGGCCCACATGGTGGCCATCGACGCCCGCGCACCGCTGTACGACGGCGGCATCTGCACGCGCATCGATTGCGTCTCGTTGGGTGTGGTGGTCAACCAAGCCGCCGAGCGCTTTTACGACGAGGGCGAGGACTTCTGGCCCAAACGCTACGCCATCTGGGGCCGCCTGGTGGCGCAGCAGAAAGGCCAGATCGCCTGGTCCGTGATCGATGCCAAGGCTGTCGGCCGCTTCATGCCACCGGTCTTCCCCGGCACACGCGCCAACAGCCTGCCCGAGCTGGCGCGCCAGCTCGGGCTGGACGAGGCCGCCTTCATGCAGACCCTGAACGCCTACAACGCCGCCTGCAGGCCCGGCAGCTTCGACCACACCGCCCTGGACGACTGCCGCACCGAGGGCCTGACCCCCGCCAAGACGCACTGGGCGCTGCCCATCGACACGCCGCCCTTCCTGGCCTACGCCGTGCGACCGGGCGTCACGTTCACCTACCTCGGTTTGAAGACCGACGAGACCGCCGCGGTGCGCTTTGGGGGCGAACCCAGCCCCAACCTTTTCGTTGCGGGCGAGATGATGGCCGGCAACGTGCTGGGCCAGGGCTACACCGCGGGCGTGGGCATGAGCATCGGCACGGCCTTCGGCAGGATCGCCGGAACCCAGGCCGCCGCGGCCGCCCTTGCGCAGGAGGATGCCCATGCCGCCGCTTGAGGCCCTGATCCAGGAGGCGGTGGACACCGCCAACGGCACCCTGAAGCAGGGCCCGTCCTCTTCCTTCAGCACTGCGCCGCCCGGCGCTGCGCTCAGCGGTGCCGAAGCGGAGGTGGCACGCGTGCTGCAGATCTGCAACGGCTGCCGCTACTGCGAGGGTTTCTGCGGCACCTTCCAGGCCATGACCAGACGCCTGGAGTTTCCGAAGGCCGATCTGCATTACCTGGCCAACCTGTGCCACAACTGTGGGGCCTGCCTGCACGCCTGCCAATATGCACCGCCGCATGAGTTCGCCATCAACGTGCCCCGGGCCATGGCGCAGGTGCGCGGCGAAACCTATACCGCGCACGCCTGGCCGGCCGCGCTGGGCCAGTTGTACCAGAGGCAGGGGCTGACGCTGGCGCTGGCGCTGGCTGCATCGCTCACGCTGATCCTGATGCTGGGCGTGGCGGCCCAAGGGTCATGGCAGGAACT
>CANHVY010000052.1 GCA_947464185.1 Burkholderiales bacterium | reverse complement strand
CTCTTTGCCGAACGGCATTTCGCGCAGCACGCCCAGGGCAGCCAGATCATGCAGGTAGCGGGATGCCGCCTGGCGCTGGGCAATGCCCTTGTCCACCAGGTTGCCGATGCGGCAGTAAGGCTGCTCGAAGATCACGTCCACCAGTTCGCGTGTGTAGATCTTGGGCAGCCGCGCGCGCACGTGCTCGGTGGTGTGCTCGGCCAGTTTGCGGATGGCGGCGATCTTGCCGGTGGTCCACTTGGAGGTTTCGGCCACGGCCTGCAGCATGAACTGCAGCCAGGACTCCCACGCCTGGTCTCGGGTCACCCCCAGCAGCAGCCCGTAGTAGTCGGCCTTGTGCGCGATGACGTGGCGGCTCAAATACAGGATGGGCAGGTTCAGCAACTCTTCTTGGATCAGGTAGAGGATGTTGATGACGCGGCCGGTGCGCCCGTTGCCATCGGTGAAGGGGTGAATGGCCTCGAACTGGTAGTGGCCCACAGCCATGCGGATCAGCGGGTCCAGATCGGTCTGGTTGTGCAGAAAGCGCTCCCAGTTGGCCAACATGTCGCGCAGGCGCGCTTCGCCCTCAGGCGGGGTGTAGATCACCTCAGCCGTGCGGTCGTTGATGAGTTGCGTGCCCGGCGTGCGCCGGATGTCCATGTCCACGCCCTTCAGGGTGCGGCACACATCCACGGCGGTCGCGGTGCACAGCGGCCGGTCTTTCAGGGACTGGTAGCCGCGCTGCAAAGCGGTGCGGTAGCGCAGCGCTTCCTTGGTGGCCGGGTCGGCGTTGTCTTGGCCCTGCGCGGGGCTTTGGGCGTATTGGAAGAGCTGGTCTGTGGTGGTGACGATGTTCTCGATCTCCGAGCTGTCCTTGGCTTCCAGCAGCGGGATGGTGTTGATGAGCATCGCCTGGTTGGGGATCAGCTCGGCGGCTTGCTTCAACTCGGCCAGGGCGGCACGGGCCTCGATGCAGGCCTTGAGCACGGCGCGGCTTTCCAGCTCGCGTGCGGGGGGCAACGTGGGCAACTGGTTGTGCGGCAGCTCAGGGCGCCACGGGGAATCGCGGTCCGTCATGATGCAAAAACTCTACTTTGGCGACATGTCGGCACCTTATGTCGCCGCGAACGACACGTCAAGCAAACATGTCGATGTTTTTTGCTTTTGGCGACATGATCCAGTGCGCCTGTGGGCAGCAGCAACAGGTGACCGCCCAAGCGAGCCCGGTTGGGCCGTGCCGGTGGCGGCGCGTATAGCGCGTTATACAAGGCGGTCAGGATCGACCGGCGATCAGCCTGCCGGGATCGCCAACACTTCGAGTCGGAGGCAAGTGATCGAACTGGCGGCCACCGACCAGCGCTTCGCGGATTCGACCGCGCTGACCACCACGCAGTCGGCGCCCTCGACCTTGGCATCGACGAAAACACGAACCTGGACACCATCCACCTCCCCCAGCAGAGCAACCGTGCGCGACAGCGGCTTGATTGCCGAGGCGATGGTGATCGGAACTGATGGCGCCGACTCGGCTGAACGTGCGCTCGGGTCGAGTGACTGAGCAGCCACCAAGTCAGGCTGCGCGGCCGGATCCGACTGCGCGGGTACAGGCGGCGGGGGTGGTTCAGCCAGTGCGGCGGGGGCCAGCCGCTCCTTGAACACCTGCACATCGGCCCGCGAGACATGCGCCCTGCCCTCGATCCATTGCGCGACGGCCTGGGACTGCGACTCGTGCAGCTTGCGCAGTTCGTAGAGCTCGCTGATGCCACGGCACCGCCCACTGCGGTACAGATCCAGCAGCCAGGCGGGCGGGTCGATCAGGGCACCGATGAACGTCAGGTAGCCGCGCGACTTGCCCAGGGTCCTGGCGATTTCACTGGCGCGGGTGCCCGACTGCAGCTTCTTCTGGACGAACAGGGCCAGCTCCAACGGGCTCAGGTTTTCCCGCTGTTCGTTTTCGATCACCTGGTCGTAGCTGTCCATCGCGTTGTCGACATACGCGGGGATCGTGGGCTTGCCCGCCAGGCGCGAGGCACGCAGCCGTCGGGCACCGAAGTTCACCATCCAGCGGTCGGGCGTCAACGGATGCCGGCGCACCGAGATGGCCTGCAACACCCCGCGCGCCTTGACGGAGTCGGTCAGTTCCGCCAGGGGCACCGGATCGAAGTCCTTGCGCGGTTGATCGGGGTCCTCGTCGATCAGATCGAGGGGCAACTGCAGCGGTGCACCGGCCGTCAGGATGGCCGGCGCGTTCAGCAGGTCGAGACCATCAAGCGGCAGTGTCATGGTCTGCTCCGGATTGCGAACTGGCATGGGCACGGGCCTGCTGCTGCCCCATGACGATGGCTGCCAGCGCACGCAACGTCGGCTCGATTTCCTTCCACACCTCACGGGCGGCGCTCTTCTTCATCTCCCACAGCACCTCGCCATGCGCCTGGGCCTCGGCGATCGAAGAACGGCGCGGGATGGATGCGAAGTCGCCGGGCCCGTCGCCGATACGGATCAACAGCGGGTGATAGCGCTGCACGATCTGCAGAAAGTTGGCCCGCTGGAACGGCGTGGACTCGACCATCGTCGGCAGCAGCCCGATCAGCTGCAACTTCGGGTTGAGCACGGCCTTGATCTTGCGCACCCCGGCGCGCGGGTGGTTCAGCAAGCCGTGCACGCCCTCCATCGCTTCCTGGTTCAGCTGGATCGGCGACAGCACGAAGTCGGCCGACGCCAGCGCCGAGATGACCCGGATATCGGGGCCGGGGTTGGTGTCGATCACGCACACGTCGAACTGCTGGTCCATGACCGCGAGGAAGTGGCGCAGGTTGCGCGCGAACGGGGTGTGGTTCGTGGACTGCAGCTCCAGCATCGACAGTGGCGTGTCGCCGGCCACCAGCACCAGGTCCGCGCTCGGCATCACCGAGACCGACTCGGTCAAGAGGCGGTCCGCGGTGATGCCGGCGTCCTGAACCCGGCTCGACCGTCGCATCGAGCCGCTGAAATTGCCCTGGTGGTCGAAGTCGATCGCCAGCACGCGCTGGCCAAGCTGGGCGAAGTAGTGCGACATCAATGTCGCGACGGCCGACTTGCCGACGCCACCCTTCTGGTTGGCGAGCACGAGTGTCTTCATGAGGAATCCTCCGGCGCGATCAGGTGGGGGGCGAGCCGCGGAGGAGGAGGCTTCCCGGCCGCCGCGCCTCGATGGCCCGAAGTGGGCAACTGCGCCGGGATCGCGCGAGCCGGCGCCAGCCGGCGAGCGCGCGCCGTTGAAAACCAGCCACACGCACGCACCGTCCCGATGATCGAATCGGGACGGTGGCGGCGGCGCGCTGGATTCGGCGTCGAATCCAGCGCTGTCGGCTCAGGCCTTCAGCTTGCGCATCTCCTCGGCCAGCATCCACAGCGCACGGTTCAGGCTCACGCCGCGGTCGATGCTGCCCACCGGCCGGGTTTGCAGCCGGCGACCCTGCGCGCTGCGGCCGGGCTGGCCACCGCGGATCACGTTCTCCTGCACGCGCTGGAAGGTCGTCCACAGACTGTGGCCGATGTCCTCGGGCCGGCGCGCCTCGATCAGCTGCTCGGC
Organism: Burkholderiales bacterium; assembly: GCA_947464185.1. Taxonomy (GTDB): domain Bacteria; phylum Pseudomonadota; class Gammaproteobacteria; order Burkholderiales; family Burkholderiaceae_C; genus Rubrivivax. The sequence goes on along the minus strand of CANHVY010000052.1, from coordinate 20,817 downwards.
CGTCACTGGGGCGGGCCGATGGCCGCCGGTTTCCTCCACGGTGCGCTCGCCGAAACGCAACGCCAGGGCGGCGGTCGCGAAGGCGACTTCTTCGGCCGGGGCAAGCTGCAGCGCCTTCATGGCCTCGGTGTGCTCGCCCACGGCCTCGAACTCGTCAAGCACGCGGAACGCGCCTTCGATCACCTCGCCCTGGATGTTGCCCTTGTGCGGGATGCGGATGTCCTCCACCACCTCGCCCACCACCAGACCGTTGCAGCAGACGAAGCGGAACATGCCGGCCAGCATCTGGTAACTGCTGGCGCCGTCGTGGCTGTTGATCAGGATGATCTCGTTCGCCTCTGGGCGGGTCTGCACTTGGCCAGCGTGGCGCATGCGGATCATGTGCTTGGTGAACTCCGCCTTGCCCTCGACGCGGCTGGCGCCCTGGGCGACCATGAAGGGCTCGAAACCCTCCTTGCGCAGGCCGCGCAGGACGTCGATGGTGGGGATGTAGGTGTAGCGCTCGGAGCGGCTCGCGTGCTTGCCCTCGGCGAAGATGGACGGCGCTGCGGCGCGCATCTGGTCTTCGTTCAGCGGGTGGTCACCGCGCATCACGCGGGTGTTGCGGGCAAAGCGGGTCGCCAGGGTCGGGGTCGAGTACATGATGGTTTCCTTCGATCGTTGAGTGAGGGTCGAAGGGCGGGCGCGGCTCGTCGGCGTATGGACCAACAGGGCGCCCACCCGATGAGGGTTCAGGCGTCGGCGTGCGCCAGCTGGCGCGCGCGGCGGGGCTTGGGGGTGCTGGCGGCCGGTGCGGCCGGTGCAGCCGGCTCGCCGCTGCGCGCGGTCGGCCCGCCCTCGGCGCCCTGGCCACCGTTGCGGCGGGCTTCGCTCTCGGCACGGCTGTCGAGGTAGTCGATCTCCTCGGCCGTGAACGCCATGCCGTAGACGGTTTCGCCGTCCTTCTCGTAGTTGTTGTTGCGCAGGCGGCCGACGATGTTGACGTGCGAGCCCTTGCCCAGGTACTCGGCGGCGTTCTCGGCCTGCTTGCCCCACAGGGTCCACTGGATCGCGGTGGATTCCTCCTCGCGGCTGTCGCCCTCACCCCGGCTCGCGCGCCGGGTGTTGCTGATGGCGGTCAGCACGCCCTTGGCGATCTTGCCTTCGCGGCCGTTGACGAATTCGAGCTTGACGGCGCCCGCCAGATGCGCGTGACGTTGGAACACTTGAACGTTGGCCATGGCCCTATCTCCTTGCGTGAGAGATCAGCCGGGCCCCGGTCCGGGTTGCCCTGAAAACTGATCCTCTCGCTCGAACCTCCTCGCTCCCGCCCACGGGCGGGCGGGGGGTGGGCATGACCCCTTCCCTCACGGGAAGGGGTTGGGGATGGGTGGTGTGCCTTGCAGCCGAAGCAGTGAGCCAGTTTCCCGGCCCACCGCTTGAAGATCCCCCCACAAGTCCCCCTCGCAATTCGACGGGGGCGCAGCTGGGGGGAGCGCGGTGGGACGACTGGCGCACGGGCTGCCCCCTCCCCACGGGCGGCGCAGCGTCGCGGCCGCTGTGCCAGCTCGCCTGGCACAGCGGTTGCAGCAAAGCCGACCGAACGATCACGAGCAGCGGCGGCTCTGCGGCCGACATGCCACCAAGGGAGCCGAAGGCGAGCGACTGGCGCGGCGGTCGAGCCGCTGATCACTGGCTGTGCAGCGGCAAAGCCGCTGATCGCTGGCTGTGCAACGGCGAAGCCGCTGCGTGGACTTCTCTGCACCCCGGCATTCAGCGGCCCGGCTCCGGGCTGGGCGGGTGACCGGGGTGGCGATCTGGCCGGCGCCGCACCGAGCGAAGCGCAGCGCAGCGACCTGCAAGCCGGTCCGTTCGCCAAGCGGGCCCCGTGCACGCGCAGCGTGAAGGAAACAGGGCCCGCGGTCCCCGGGCACGGGAAATGGCCGCCGCGTGCTTTAGCCGGCATCGCCGGCCTGACCGTGTTGCGTGAGGGATGGCTGCCCGACAGGGGCGAGACGCTGGGCCTTGGACAGCGGCTCGACGCGCAGCGCAACAGCCCGGCCCCGCGCAGCGGGGACACGCCCAGGCCCACCGGGACCTGGCGCCACCACCTGCACCAGCGGCGCCACAACGCTCAACGCCACACCTTGCGCCGCCAGATCGTTCACGCCCAGCGTCGACCCTGCTCGCCGTTTCGCGAGCTTCGAGTATTTCGAGTGAACCTGATAAACTCAACCGTATGAAGACCGCCCGCAAGCCCACCGAATCCTCGCAACGCATCGCCCCACCAGCCATGTCGGTGAACATCGACCCGTTGGTCGAGGTCGTGCGGCGCCACGTCAAGCTGACACCCCAGGCCACGCGGCTGATCAAGAGCGAATTCGCGCAGCTCTTCCAGAACCCGACCATCAGCGGCAGCACCCAAAAGCCCACGACCATCCAGTCAGAACCTGCAACGGACCCGGTATTCACCACCCAGGAAGCGGCTGATCTGGTCGGCGTCTCCCGCCCTTACATCGTGGCGCGCATCGAAGCCGGTGACATCCCACTGCACCAGCAAGTGGGCAACCAGCGACGTGTCCTCCAATCCGCCGTCCTGGCATGGCACCGCCAGGAGCAGACCCGACGCCGCAAGGCCCTGGGCCAGCTCGGTGCCGACCTCGACAGCGAGATCTTCGCGGGCTGAGATCCGTGGTCCCTGTCGTTGCCGACGCCGACACCCTGTTCGGCGCCACCACCCGCGGCCTGTTGATCCATCTCGACTACCAGGGAGTGATCCGCCTGCACTGGAGCCCGCTGATCCTTGACGAGATGAGCCGGGCACTCGTCGATACCGGCCGCAAGCCGGACGCCGAATCGGCGCGTCGCCACGAGCAACTCATGCGGGTGGCCTTGCCGCAAGCAGAGATTGCGACACAGCAAGTCCAGGGCATCGAAGTCCGGCAGCCCGATGCCTTCCTGCTGAATCAGTTCCGGCAAGACCCCGCAGCCGTCGCTTCGGCCTTCGCCGCCCTTCGCGCCACGCTGCGCTCGGCACCCGAACCCGACCGGCTGCTGGAACGACTGGCAGCCGACGGCCAGAGCCTGACGGCGGCGGCCCTGCACGACGCCTGGCAACAGGGCGCCGTGCGCCTTTGACGACGAGATCATTCTTCGTGCATCCCTGGGCATTTCGGGCTCGCTTCCGCCGGACCGCCTTCGGTTGGAAAGGCACCAAGCTCGCGATCGAGCGCATCCACGAAGCCCTTGCCGAAATCCGCGCCGTGGCACGCCACGACCCCGCCAGCGCAGCCGAGGGCGCTGTCCTGTTCCTGGAGAAACTCTCCCCTGCCCTGAACCAGATCGACAGCTCCTCGGGTGCCCTGGGCAACGCCACCTACTCGGCCGTCCAGGAACTGGTACCCATCATCAGCAGCGCGCCCGCGGACGCCGCGGTGCGGATGAAGTGGCTCGACCGCCTCTTCGACGCCATCCAGGACGACGACCCGCCCTACATCGAACACCTGGGCGACCTGTGGGGCGATCTCTGCGCCACGCCCGAACTCGCAGCCGCCTGGGCGGACCAACTGGTGCCCACGCAGCGCAGCGTGCTGCTCGAGCGCAAGCATGGCACCTACGCCTTCTTCTCCGGCACCACGCTCTGCTACAGCGCCCTGTTCAAGGCCGGCCGCCACGACGAGTTGCTGGAACTGCTGACCATGGATCCGCGACCGATCTGGCAGTACCTGGTCTGGGGTGCCCGCGTGCTGGCCGCGCGCGGCCAGGTCGACGACGCCATCGCCTACGTGCGAGAACGCGCGGGCAGCACCACCAGCCTGGAAACCATCGCGCGTTTCGCCGAAGCGGAACTGCTCAAGGCCGGGCGGCGCGCCGAAGCCTTCGACCAGTACGCACTGCTGGCCAACCAAGGCAACTCCAACCTGTCGACCTTCAGGGCACTGGCCAAGAAGTACCCCGAACTGGCACCGGACAAGCTGTTGGGCCACCTCATCGCCTCGACACCCGGCGAGCCCGGCAAGTGGTTTGCCACTGCCAAGACCTTGAAACTGTTCGATCGGGCGACCCAACTGGCCTGGGCCTCGCCCTGCGACCCGAAGACATTGACCCGTGCCGCACGCGACCACCTGGTCAAGCACCCCGCCTTCGCCATGCAGTGCGCCTTGGCCGCACTGCACTGGATGTCGGTGGGCCACGGCTACGAACTCACGGGCTTCGATGCGCACGAAGCCCACCGCCTGGCCATCGAAGCGGCCGGCATTGCCCAGCAGAGCGCCCAGGCACAGGCCGCCATCGAACAGGTGTTGACTGCGGACCGCCCCATGTCTGCCTGGCTGCGAAAGGCGCTGGGCATCACGACCAGCGCGTCAGCACCGCCGCCTTATGGACGGTGATCGGGTGCCCGGACGATCAAGAAGTTGCGTTTGCACTGCAACCATTGACTTTCACCGTCGTTCCACAACACCATGCCAGGATGCAGGCGACTTCCAGGGCGACTAAGCCCACCCACGAACAGCAGGTGCTGCGCCTTGCGCGCAAGCGGATCCTGCTGCGCGCGCGCGACCTGACCGAACGGGGACTGCCGACAGTCACGCTGACACGCCTGGTGCAGGCCGGCAAGCTCGAGCGCGCGGGTCGAGGCCTCTACAGCCTGCCCGACGCTCCGATCAGCGAACACCGTTCACTGGCCGAAGTCTCGGTACGCGTTCCCAAGGGCGTCGTGTGCCTGCTGTCGGCGCTGGAAGTCCACGAGATCGGCACGCAGGCGCCCTTCGAGGTCTGGATCGCGATGCCGCAGCACATGGTGAGCCCCCGGCTGGATCGGCCCGCCATCCGGGTTGTGCGCATGTCGGACGCGGCCCTGGTCGATGCGGTCGACCGCCTGAAGATCGATGGCGTCGCCGTGCCCGTCTTCAACGCGGCGCGCACCGTCGTCGACTGCTTCCGTTTCCGCAACAAGATCGGCCTCGACGTGGCGCTCGAAGCCCTGCGCGAAGGCTGGCGCCTGCGCAGGTTCACGCTCGACGACCTGTGGCGCCACGCCCAGCGCGGCCGCGTCGCCAACGTCATGCGCCCCTACATCGAGGCCATCACGTCATGACCCATGCGGTCACGCACCGAACCACCCGGCTGATGCCATGCCGAGCGCGTCCCGCGAACCGGGCTCCGGCTGCACAGACGCCACGACGCATCGCCCATGCTGGTTGAGCTCTTCGACTTCAACGATCCGAGGTCCGTCGATGCTTGGCGCGCCATCGACGATCGTGTCATGGGCGGCGTCTCGCGCAGCCGCCTCCGGCACGACCAGGCTGGCCACGCGATGTTCGAGGGAGAAGTCTCCCTGGATCGCAATGGCGGCTTCGCCTCGGTGCGGTCAAGCCCCGGGGAGCGCGGACAGGCAGGCGCCACCACCTGCCTGATCGAGGCGCGCGGCGACGCCAAGCACTTCAAGCTCAGCCTGCTCACCGACGACGGCTTTGACAGCATCAACTACCAGGCCAGCTTCACGACGATGGGCCGCGGTTGGCAAACCATCAGCCTCCCGCTCTCAGCATTCCGCGCCAGCTTCCGAGGTCGCGACATGCCGGGCGCGCCGGCCCTCGACCCCGCAAGCATCCGCCAGGTCGGCTTGCTCATCGCTGGGCGCCAGGCCGGGCCCTTCGCCCTGGACATCCGGCGCATCGGCGTGGCCTGAGAACGAAGCGTTGAGGGGGCACCGTGAGGTGCCCCGAGCGCGGCCTACAGCAGGCCGCGCTCCGAGAAAGCGCAGACCTCCGCGCCCGCCACCACCAGGTGATCGAGCACCCGCACGTCCACCAGCGCCAGCGCCGACTTCAACGTTTGCGTCAGGAACTCGTCGGCACGGCTCGGTTCGACCGAACCGGAGGGGTGGTTATGCGCCAGGACAACAGCGGCCGAATTGCAGGCGAGCGCTGCCTTGACCACCTCGCGCGGATACACCGAGGTCTGCGTCACCGTGCCGCGGAACATCTGCTTCAGCTCGATGATCCGGTGCTGCGCATCCAGGAACAGCACGCAGAACACCTCGTGCTCCAGCGCACCGATCTCCAGGAGCAGGTAGTCCTTCACCGCCTGCGGCGACGACATCGTGGCACCGCGCCGCACCCGCTGCGACAGCACGCGCCGCGCCTGCGACAGCACCTCCTCGGCACGCGCAGGACGGTACTGACCGTCGACATCGCGCACCAGCAGCGCATTGACAGCGACAACGGAAGAAGTGGAAGAGAGCGACATGGCGAACTCCGGACTGTGTCGGGCGGGATTGCCCGAGACCGAAGCACCACGGCGCATCGCAGCAGTCAGGGTTCGAAGACGGCCGCAGGCCGCAAGCGCTCGCCCCGCGAGCGCGCAGACCTTGACGGCGAGAACGGCGTGGTAGCGTGGGTCGTCACGGCAAGCCCACCCTACGCACGCCACGCTTGGATCGGCGGTAAACGCTGACAAAGTCGGCCTGGTCGGGATTCGGCGGGCCCCGTCTGCACTCGGCAGGACGAAGTCGAACGAAAGTAGTCACGAGGGTTCTCATCGAGCACCTCTGCGGCGAGGCACTTTCGGGCCCAGATTTCACAAGAGTCGCGCCAAGGTCGCTCGGCGTGCCGGGGCAACCGACTGCAATGCAGCGGTGGACTAAACCGCTCGCGCGGTAGGCGCTCCGGCGACGGCGCGGTTGTTCGTGTTGATCGTGTTTCTGCGAAGTTGACGGGCGAGGCAATCCGCCTCGCTCATCAACGGAGCAGCAACCATGGACATCTCTACCCCGGCGGTCTCACCGCTTCGCCAACGCATGATCGAGGACATGCGCATGCGCAAGCTGGAGGCTAAGACCCAACAGGCCTACGTCCGAGCCATCGTCAAGCTCAGCGCCTACCTTGGGCGGTCCCCGGCCACCGCGACTGCCGAGGACCTGCGCAGCTTCCAACTGCACCTGGCTGACAGCGGCACCTCGCCCATCACCATCAACGCCACGCTGTCGGGGCTGAAGTTCTTCTTCGGCACCACACTTGATCGCGCGCACCTGTTGTCCAAGGTGCAGCCAGTTCACGTCCCGCAGACGCTGCCCGTCGTGCTCAGCCGCGATGAGGTGGCGCGACTGCTGCGCGCAGCGCACAACCTCAAGCACCAGACGGCGCTGGCCGTGGCGTACGCCACTGGGCTGCGCGCCAGCGAGGTGATCTCGCTGAAGGTTGGCGACGTGGACAGCCAGCGCATGACGCTGCGGGTGCAGCAGGGCAAGGGAAGCAAGGACCGCTACGCCATGCTGCCGCCGATCCTGCTGGAGCGACTGCGCGAGTGGTGGCGACTCGGGCGTGCCCAGGGCAAGATGCTGCCAGGCGGCTGGCTGTTCCCGGGCCAGAACCCCGTGGACCCGCTGACCGCCCGGCAACTCAACCGTGCCATCCACTTCGCTGCCGACGTGGCCAAGATCGACAAGCGCGTGTCGATGCACACCCTGCGGCACAGCTTTGCCACGCACCTGCTCGAGCAGAAGGTCGACATCCGGTTGATCCAGGTGCTGCTGGGCCACAAGCGGCTTGAGACCACCACGGTCTACACCCATGTGGCCACCGACTTGCTGCGCGAGGTGATGAGCCCGCTGGAGAACCTGCCACCGACATAGGCCGGCCGCCATGGGCAGGCCCGCCCTGGAGGTCGCCGACATCTTCCGTGCACACGGCCCCGCCTGGCGCGATGCGCAGCGCGGTCACTTCAGCCTCGGCCAGATGAAGGTGATGTCAGCCATCGAGTTATGCCGCTCGGCCGCACTCGGTGGACATGTGCTGCGCTGCGGGGGCTGCGGTACAGATCAGCTCGCCTACAACTCCTGCAGGAACCGCCATTGCCCGAAGTGCCAGAGCAGTGCGGCCAAGCGTTGGCTGGATGCACGCCAAGCCGACCTGTTACCCGTGGAGTACTACCACGTGGTCTTCACGCTGCCCGCGCCCATCGCCGACATCGCGTACCAGAACAAGTCCGTGGTCTACGGGCTGCTGTTCGATACGGCCGCCGAGGTCTTGCAGACCATCGCCGCCGACCCCAAGCACTTGGGCGCGCGCATCGCAGCCACACTGGTGCTGCACACCTGGGGCTCGGCACTCACGCATCATCCGCATGTGCACGGGATCGTGCCCGGCGGCGGATTGACCCCCGACGGCAAGCGTTGGGTGGCCTGCAGGCCCGGGTTCTTCCTGTCGGTGCGTGTACTGTCAAGGTTGTTCCGGCGTCGCTTTCTTGAAGAGCTGCTACGGGCACATCAGGCCGGGAAGTTGAAGTTCTTTGGCGAGCACACGGCGCTGGCCGACGCCCTCGCCTTCAAGGCCTGGCTGGCGCCCTTGCGCAAGTGCGAGTGGGTGGTCTATGCCAAGCGACCATTCGCCGGGCCGCAGGCGGTGCTGGCCTACCTGTCGCGCTACACGCATCGGGTGGCGATCTCCAACAGCCGGCTGCTTGCGATGGATGAGCGCGGCGTGACCTTCCGCTGGAAGGACTACAGGGTCAAGGACATCACCAGAGGCAAGACTCGCCACAAGACCATGACCCTGACGCCACAGGAGTTCATGCGGCGCTTCCTGCTGCATGTACTGCCCGGCGGCTTCCACCGCATCCGACACTACGGCTTGCTGGCCAACGGAAGTCGTAAGCAAGCACTGGCCAAGGTGCGCGATCTGTTGATGTCACCGGCTCCAGTCCAGGCGGCTGTGACGGCCGACCCCGCCGGCGATGATGCAGCGACGGCTACATCGCCGAAGACGCACCATTTCGTGTGCCACCACTGCGGCCACCCGTTGACGGTCCTGCTCACCCTGGCGCGCGGACAAGCCATTCGCGCTCCACCACCCTGTGCTGGCGGGCCATGAGCGTCAAGCGACTCAGCGTTCGAACACCGACACCGGTCACGCGTCTTCGGCACCCGGTGCGCCGCCGCATGGCCCACCCCTCCTGCCGGTGCAATCCAGTGCCCTCGCACATCGGGCACAGCAGATGCAGCACCCGTGCGGGTACGGCCGGACCTACACCGAGCACCCGTTCAGACACCTGCGCCACCCACGGCAGCACCAGCACGCACCACCAAATCGCCATAGCCCCGTAGGCTGCGATCACCACCTCGGCACTCGCCGCGGTTTCCTCCCCCGAGCTTTGTGGAACACCTGCCCTCAGTCAGTGGCAGTCCAACGCGCTCGTGCAAGCGACGGGCAGGTGCCCCACAAACCTAAACATCATCGGACAGGTGTGTGGTCGGCTCAACAATCTCCGTGCAAACCCTAGGTCGACCCCATGGCGCTCCCTGACGGACATGCCCCCGTAGCCTGCACCTTTCACCTCTCACCCCGCATGGAAAATCCACCTGATCTTGAAGCCCGTGAACACGATCTCACGATGCATGTCTTCATCGTGTCTGCAGGCATGGCGGACATGGGCGCCATCTGTGCGGTCATCGCCTATGCCATCTTCTAGGGCGATAAGGGTCATCGCTGCCATCGAGGCGTTCAAGGGCCTGGTGGTGCTTGCTGCGGCGTCCGGTCTGCTGGCCCTGCTTCACCACGATCTTCACAGGCTGGCGGGTGCGCTCATCGCGCACGCCCACCTGAACCCTGCATCCCAGTACCCCAAGATCTTCCTGGATGCGGCGGCCGGGGTGACGGACCTGCACTTGTGGCAGCTGGCGGCCGGCGCCACCGCCTACGCGGTGCTTCGGCTGGTCGAAGCCTACGGCTTGTTCAAGCATCGTGCGTGGGCGGAGGTTCTCGCGGCCACCAGCGGGGCTGTCTATGTTCCCTTTGAGCTTATGGAACTCGTCAACAGGCCGAGCATGCTCGCAGCACTGCTGCTGGCCCTCAATCTCGCGGTGGTGGCCGTGATGGTGCGTGCCCTCCGGACGCGGCGTCGCCGGGGCTGAGGGGGCTTGCCAGGTCCCCGCCGCCGGGGCTGCCTTGGGTCTTCTGGTCACCCTGACAGACCGCGCTCGCGGAAGGAAGATGGTCCAGATCTTCCGAACGTCCTCATCACGGTGTAGGCTTCGTTGGCCGCTTTGCTGTCTTGTCGCCCCTCACCCTAACCCTGCAGCGCCCGAAGACCACGGTGTTCAGGACCATGGTTCTGGAAGCAGTTCCCCCAACCCTTGCGCATGTGGGGGGTGCTGGCAGCCGGCTGCTTTTCTCTTGCCATGCGGCTTCAGCTTCTTTCACGGGATCATCATGCATCGACTGTTCTTCACTGCCCTCGTCATGACCTCGTTGACCGGCTGCGGGGTGATCGCCGAGTTTGCGTATGAAGACGCACTGGAAAGGCAGCGACGGACCTGCGACAGGATTCCCGACAGGGGTGACTACCGTCTTTGCATCGAGAAGGTCAGGGAAGCGGAGCGTCAAGCGGAAGCGTCGCGCAAGGGCAATTGATGGTTCCTCGCCTGCTGCATGGTGCCCGGACGGGTGCGGGGATAGCTGACGCTCTTCGGGTGCCACAAGTCTTCACCACGTCCTTCCTTTCATGACCATGAACACCAAGCACCATGAGGGTGGCTGCATCTGTGGCGCCATCCGGTTTCGGGTAACCGGCCAGCCGGGGAAGCCGCACACCTGTTCATGCGAAAGCTGCCGCAGGCACTCCGGCGCGCTCACCCTGACCTGGGTCGAGTTCCCCGCGCAGAGCGTGGAGTGGGTCGGCCCGGGCGGCAAGCCGTCCACGTGGCGCACTTCTGCGTACTCCAGTCGGGCCTTTTGCAGCACTTGCGGCAGCACCATCGGGGCCATCGACGACGAGCCCACCGTCGCCATCGTCACGGGGGCTCTCGACAAGCCGCACCTGAAGGAGTTCGCACCCAGGTATCACTCGTACGTCTCCCGCAGGCCGCGGTGGTGGCATGTGTCGTCCGACCACGAGCCGCAGTGAAGCATGAAGGCGGCTCGCCCTCCCGGGAAGGCCCCCGCCATGCCACGCCATCAGTCGCCAGCCACGCTCCGCAATCTCGGGCCCAGGTCTTAGCGGTTGCTGGCTTCGGCGGGCATCACGTCCCTGGCGCAACTGCGCGGGATCGGGTCTGTGGCGGCGTATGCTCGCCTGAACCGCACAGAAGTCCAAGCCATGGACAACGACCTTGACGCCCTGTCTCTTGAGCAACTTGTGGCCGAGGTTCGCAAGCTTCGTGCGGCCATCCGGCAGCACAGAGACTCAACGGGTCACGATCTCTGTTGGCATCATCCGGATCTGTGGTCGCTCCTCCCCGAGAAGGTGGAGCCAGGCCTTCTGGTGCCTGAGTGGCCTCAGTTCATACGCGGTTGCGTCCGGTATCGGCAGTCGCTTGACGAGCAGGCGCCGGGCTCTGACCGATCGGCCCAGGAGTTCCCCCGGGGGTGATGCCGAGCCGCTGGCCCAAGCGGTTTCTTATCCCCGTTGGAACCGTGGCGGCAGGGCTGCACGCGGCTCGTGCCTAGGGCCGAGGCGACAATGTCGGCAGCGCCGCAAGGCATGGCACTCGCCGCCCAACGCCAAGGAGACAAGATGACCGTCTATGTGATCGCTGACATTGAGGTGCTGGACCCCGTCTTGTTCGAGGAGTACCGGCAGAAGGTGCCTGCCACCATCGCCGCTCACGGCGGCCGGTATGTGGCGCGTGGCGGTCACACCGAGGTGCTGGAAGGGTCCTGGACGCCCAAGCGCTGCGTGGTGCTGGAGTTTCCCGACATGGAGCGGTTCAAGACCTGGTGGTCTTCGCCCGAGTACGCGCCACTGCGTGCGCTTCGCCAGCGGGCCAGCCACTCAAGCCTGGTGGTTACGCAGGGTCTCTAGCGCAGGGGGTCGAAAGGAGATTGCAGATGCTGTCGAGCCAGGAGGCCCCGCAGAGCACCCTTCGCTCAGGCGGTTGCCTGTGCGGTTCAGTTCGCTTCGAAGCACGCGGAGAGCCGCTTCGGACGATGGTCTGTCATTGCAGGTTCTGCCAGCGCGTGACGGGGTCGTCCAGCTTTGCCGAGGCCATGTACCCGATGGACGCGGTGTCGCTCTCCGGCATCACCCCGTCCAGCCACGCGCACCGGTCGGAGGGCAGTTCCCAGCTCGTCCACGTGCATTTCTGCCCGCGCTGCGGATCGACCGTGTCGCTGACCTTCGAGCGGTGGCCGCAGGTCCGTGGTCTGTCCCGTGGGGCCTTCGATGACCCGAACTCGGTCAGCATCGGCTCGCACATCTGGACGGAGTCGGCACAGACGGGTGTGGTGTTGCCCGCAGATACCGATTGCTTTCGGCAGGCGCGCGCCACGCTGGACGGCACCCCGCTGGCGCCGGAGCGCCATGCCGCACCGGTGCTCGCCCGGCCGCAAGCCTGAGGCCTGAGCGGCGTGGAGCGGGGTGGAGCGGGCGGCCGTTGACATCGATCATGGTCGCGGCTGCAAGGCAACCCGGTAGCATCCGCGCCATGGCCCACCTTTCCGTTGACCTCAGGCGCACCTGGCTGTTCGGCCCGGGAGCGGACTCCAATGCGCATGAGGCCATGCTGCACAGCGGCGCCGATGTGCTGATCCTCGACCTGGAGGACTTCACGCCACCCGCGCGCCGCGACGAGGCCCGGCGTGCGCTGGCCGGCGTGGTCCGCCGCTGGCAGGAGGCTGGCCGCATCGCCGTGGTGCGCATCAACGCGCTGGAAGGCGAAGGCCCGGTGGACCTGGCCGCGGCGATGACGGCCCGGCCTGACATCGTGGCCTACCCCATGGCCTCTTCCGCGGGCCAGATGCAGGCGCTGCATGCTTTGCTGTTGCATTGGGAGGGCGTGCTCGGTACCGCGATGGGGACGACCGAGATCCTGCCCGTGTGCGAGACGGCGCTGGGGGTGGTGGAGGTGCGCACCATTGCGGCAGGCAGTCCGCGCATCCGCGCAGCCTTGCTGGGTGCCGAAGACCTGGCCGCCGACCTGTGCGCCGAGCGCCAGCCTGACGGCGTGGAGCTGGACCACGCCCGCAGACGCTTCGTGCTGGAATGCCGCGCCGCGGCCATCGAACCCATCGACGCGCCTTACACCTTCAGCGATTTGGAAGGTGCCGTGAAGGAGGCGCACCACGCTCGCCGGTTGGGTTACCGGTGCAAGTCCCTGGTGCGGTCTGAGCACGCCCAGGCGCTCAACGCTGCGCTCACGCCCAGCCCTGCCGAGGTGCAGCGGGCCGGCGCGATCGTGCAAGGCTTCGAGGCCGCCCGCGCGCGAGGCGAGGACCGTGCGCTGGTCGATGGCCTCTGGGTGGAGGTGCCCACCTACCGGAATGCGCAGCGGCTCATCGAGCGCGCACGGCGCCTGGGGGCCGTCAACGCTGGCGCCTCGGGTCCGGCCTGAATGGGGGTTGATCGCGCCATGACCCCCAGAACCCGCCGCGTTGTGCAGGCCCTCCTGTACGAGGTCTTTGCCATCGCCTTCGTCGGGCCGGTGCTGGGCCTGCTGTTCGACAAGCCGTTCGCGACCACCATGGCGCTGGCGGTGGTGCTGTCGGCCATGGCCCTGTGCTGGAACTACGTGTTCAACGCCGGGTTCGAGTGGTGGGAGTCCCGGCAGGCCGTGAAGGGCCGCAGCCTGGCCCGGCGTGTGGTGCACGGTGCCGGTTTCGAAGGCGGCCTCACCCTCATCCTGGTGCCGGTCATGGCGTGGTGGCTGGACTCCACTTTCCTGAACGCATTCCTGGCCAACGTGGGGCTGCTGCTGTACTTCTTCGTCTACGCCATCGCCTTCACCTGGGCCTTTGACAAGGTGTTTGGCCTGCCACAGTCTGCGCTCGCGCCTTCGGACCCGTGACCGCCCCGGGCCCGAGGATCACCCGTACGTCTGTGCAGAATGTCCGCCATGCCAACGGACTGCACGGTGCCTGACATCCTCTGCCTGGGTGAGCCCATGGTGGAGTTCAACCAGACGGGGCAGGGCGCCGGGCGGCTCTACCTGCAGGGCTTCGGCGGCGACACTTCCAACTTCGCCATCGCCGCAGCGCGCCAGGGCGCACGGGTGGGTTACCTCAGCGCCCTGGGGGACGACCCCTACGGCGCCATGCTGCGCCGCCTGTGGGACGACGAGGGGGTGGACCACGCCGATGTGGCCACCGACCCGCACGCCTTCACCGCGATCTATTTCGTCACGCACGACGCGCGGGGCCACCATTTCCACTTCTTCCGCAAGGGCAGCGCCGCCAGTCGCATGGCGCCCGCGCAACTGCCGCGTGAGCGCATCGCGCAGGCGCGCGTGCTGCACCTGTCGGGCATTTCGCTGGCGATTTCCGATGCCGCCTGCGAGACGGGGTTTGCGGCCATGGAGCACGCCCGTGCCGAGGGTGTGGCGGTGAGCTTCGACACCAACCTGCGGCTGAAACTCTGGCCGCTGGCACGTGCCCGTGAGGTGATGACCGAGGCCCTGCGCCGCTGCGACATCGCGCTGCCCAGCCTGGACGATGTGCGCGCGCTGACGGGCCTGGACGACCCCGATGCGCTGGTAGACCACTGCCTGGCGCTCGGCGCCCGCGTCGTGGCCTTGAAGCTCGGCGAGGCGGGCGCGCTCGTGGCCACGGCGCGGGAACGCCACCGCATCGCGCCCCACCCCTGCCAGCCGGTGGACGCCACGGGCGCAGGTGATACCTTCGGGGGAGCCTTCGTAGCGCGCTGGGTGGCGGGCGATACCCTGGGGCAAGCCGGCCGCTATGCCGCGGCGGCCGCCGCCCTGTCCACGCAAGGCTATGGGGCGGTGGAGCCCATCCCGCGACGTTCAGAGGTTGAGCAGGCGCTCACATTCACAGGAGCTGACAGATGAATTTCACGGGACAACGGGTGCTGGTGGTGGGCGGCACCAGCGGCATCGGCGCGGGCATCGCGGCGGCTTTTGCCGGCCAAGGGGCCCAGGTGGTGGCCACGGGCGCCACCGCGGCCGAATGTGATGCCGCCAATAAGGCTCGGGCGGCGGAGGCGGCGCAGGCCCGTTCATCCGCCGGCAACGTCGAACACCGGCTGCTGGACGTGCGCGATGGCGCGGCGGTGCAGGCGCTGGTGGAGGGTCTGGGCGCGCTGAACGCCGTGGTGTGCTGCGCCGGCGTCATCCGCCGCGGGGCCGAACTGGACCCGGCCGTGTTTGCCGAGGTGGTGGACATCAACCTCAACGGCGCCATGCGCGTGGCCGCGGCGGCCCGTCCGGCGCTGCGCGAGAGCAAGGGCTGCATCGTCAACACCGCCTCCATGCTGAGCTTCTTCGGCGGCGGGCTGGTGCCGGGCTACAGCGCCAGCAAGGGCGGCGTGGCGCAGCTCACCAAATCGCTGGCGATTGCCTACGCCGCCGACGGCATCCGCGTGAACGCCGTGGCGCCAGGCTGGATTGCCACGCCGCTGACGCAGGCGCTGCAGGACGATGCAGGCCGTTCGGCGCAGATCCTTGGCCGCACCCCGCTGGGCCGCTGGGGCACGCCAGCCGATGTGGCCGGGCCGGTGCTGTTCCTGTGCAGCCCGGCGGCGGCCTTCGTCACGGGCGTGGTGCTGCCCGTGGATGGCGGCTACTTGATTGCTTGAATCTGTGCTTGTAGCCGGCTCGCTGCAGCCTCGCTGTGGACGCAGCAACTGCACAACGCTGAGGCAGACTGCACCCAAGCCTTAACCCCAACCCATCCCTCGAACGGAACCTTCCCATGACCCAAGCCGTCCCCGCCGACTCCGACAAGTGGCTGCCCTATCGCCACCCCATGCCCAAGGAGTCGCCGCCCGAGTTGGTGGTGCCCGATGTCATTCCCACCGACGAGCGCGTGTGGGTGCCGGTGGATGACAACGTGTGGTTCCGCCCGCTGTGCCTGTCGGCCTCGCGCGGCTACTGGATGAACCTGCTGCGCGTGCGGCGCGCCGGCGTGCTCTCGCGCCACCGCCACCCGCAGCCGGTGCACGGCTACGTGATCAAGGGCCGCTGGCGCTACCTGGAGCACGACTGGGTGGCCACCGAAGGCGCCTATGTCTACGAGGCACCCGGTGAGACCCACACCCTGGTGGTGGACCCGGACGTGGACGAGATGATCACGATGTTCCAGGTCAACGGCGCCATGATCTACGTGGACCCCGACGGCCGCTGCACGGGCTTCGACGACGTGTTCACGCGCATCGACAAGTGCCGCCGCCACTACACCGCCAACGGGCTGGGCGAGGGCTACATCGACCAGTTCATTCGCTGAAGCTCGATGAGCAAGGCCTTCACCCGCGAGAGCGACGCCCCTGCGGAAGACGAGGACGACGATCCCTCGCTGCCGCCGCTGCCCGCCGGCAGCCGCAACTACATGACGCCGGCGGGCTACCGCCGCCTGCGCGAGGAGTTGATGACGCTGCTGGACGTGGAACGCCCCAAGGTGGTGGAGGCCGTGTCCTGGGCAGCCAAGAACGGTGACCGGTCCGAGAACGGCGACTATCTCTACGGCAAGAAGCGGCTGCGCGAGATCGACCGCCGCATCCGCTTCCTGACCAAGCGGCTGGACCGTGCCGAGGTGGCCGACCCTTGCGCCCACCATGGCAGCGACCAGGTGTTCTTCGGGGCCACCGTCACCTATGCCAACGCGCGCGGTGAAGAGCGCACGGTCACCATCAAGGGCATCGACGAGAGTGACAGCCTGGCCGGCGAGGTGAGCTGGATCTCCCCCATCGCCCGTGCGCTGCTGAAGGCCCGCGAGGGCGACGAGGTGAAGCTGGTGACGCCCGCGGGCGTGGAGACCATCGAGGTGGTGGAGGTGCGCTACCCGGCGCCCTCCCACAGTCTCAGGGCTTGACGCGCGACACCTTCATCACGGGGGTGGCACGGCGCAGGCCGCGCATCACGTCGGCCAGATGGGCACGGTCGCGCACGCTGACCAGCAGGTGCAGCTCGGCGCTCTCGGTGCCTTTCTCGTGGCCCATGTCGATGTGGGTGATGTCGGCCTCAGCCTGGCTGATGGCGCTCGCCACCTGGGCCAGCGCGCCTTTGCCGTTGACCACCATCACCACCAGCCCGGTCTCGAAGGCGCGCACCGGCTCCTCCGCCCACTCCACGTGCATCCAGCGCTCGCTGTCGCGCTCAAAGAGGCGCCGGCCGGTATGGCAGTCGGCCGTGTGCACCAGCAGGCCCTCGCCCTTGCCCAGGTAGCCGGTGATGGCGTCGCCAGGAATGGGCCGGCAACAGGTGGCCAGGCGCACCGTGCCCTCCTGCCCGCCATCGATGAACACCACGCCTTGCCTGGGCGCGTTCTCGTCGGCTGCAAAGTGCCCCAGCGTCAGAGTCACTGCGTCCGGACGCGCGCCCTGCTCGGCCAGCAGATGCGCCATGCGCTTGGCCACGATGACGGCGATCTTGCGTCCCAGGCCGATGTCCACCAGCAGCTCGGCCGGCGTGCGCGAGCCCGACCACCGCGTGAGTTGCTGCCAGACGGATGCCGCGTTGGCCGCGATCTTCACGGCGGTCCTGTCGTCGCTGTCCACCTCCGCGGGCTCCTCGCTGGGCAGGCTCAGGCCTTCGGCGCGCAGGGCCTGCGCCAGCATCTGCCGGCCCAGGGCGTAGGACTCCTCCTGCTCCATGGTCTTCAGGTAGTTCCTGATCTTGGAGCGGGCGCGCCCGGTGCGCACGTGGTTGAGCCAGGCCGGGTTGGGCTTCGCACCCGGTGCCGTCACCACCTCCACCACGTCGCCGCTGCGCAGCTCGGTGCGCAGCGACACGGGCTCGCCATTGACCTTGGCGGCCACGCACCTGTCGCCCACGTCGGAGTGGATGGCGTAGGCAAAGTCCACGGGCGTGGCGCCCTTGGGCAGCGCCAGGATCTTGCTGCGCGGCGTGAAGACGTACACCTCGTCGGGGAAGAGGTCGATCTTCACGTGCTCCAGGAACTCGGCGGCGTCGCGCGTCTCGTCCTGGATGTCCACCAGCGATTGCAGCCAGGTGGCCCCCAGGGTCTGCGGGTCACTGCCCGTGCCCTGCTTGCCGCCGCCGTCCAGCTTGTACATCCAGTGCGCGGCAATGCCCTTTTCGGCGACCGCGTGCATGGCCTCGGTGCGCACCTGGAACTCCACCGCCGTGCCCAGGGGGCTGACGAGCGTGGTGTGCAGGCTCTGGTAGCCGTTGGCCTTGGGAATGGCCACGTAGTCCTTGAAGCGGCCCGGCACGGGCTTGTACAACTGGTGCAGCACACCCAGCGACAGGTAGCACTCTGGCAGGCTGGGCACGGTGATGCGAAAGCCGAAGAGATCGCTCACCTGGGTGAAGCTCAGGTGCTTCTCGCGCATCTTGCGGTAGATGGAGAACACCGTCTTCTCCCGCCCGGAGATGCCCAGGCGGATCTTGGCTGTGCCGAAGGCCTTCTCCACGTCCTTCTGCACGCGCTCCACGATGTCGCGCCGGTGGCCACGTGCGCGCTGCAGCGCCCGTGACAGCACGGCGTGGCGCCAGGGGTAGAGGTGCTGGAACGACAGCTCCTGCAGCTCGCGGTAGGTCTGGTTCAGGCCCAGGCGGTGGGCGATGGGGGCGTAGATGTCCAGCGTCTCGGCGGCGATGCGCTGGCGCTTGTGCGGCGCCATGGCCAGCATGGTGCGCATGTTGTGCAGCCGGTCGGCCAGCTTGACCAGGATGACGCGCACATCGCGCGACATCGCCAGCAGCATCTTGCGGAACGATTCCGCCTGGCTTTCCTCGCGGGTGTTGAACTGCAGCTTGTCCAGCTTGGTCAGGCCGTCCACCAACTCGGCGGTGGGGGCGCCGAAGCGCTCGATCAGCTCCACCTTGGTGATGCCACAGTCCTCCATCGCGTCGTGCATCAGCGCGGCCATCAGGGCCTGCGCGTCCAGGCGCCACTCGGCGCACAGGCCCGCCACGGCGATGGGGTGGGTGATGTAGGGCTCGCCGCTGGCGCGGTACTGGCCCAGGTGCGCCTCGTCAGCGAACTTGTAGGCCTCGCGCACCTTTTTCAGGTCGGCCTTGCCCAGGTAATGCAGCTGCTCTGTGAGCCCGGCGAAGGTGGTGGGCGCCTCGGTGGGCGCGGCCATCCGAGGCGGCGCGGGACGCATGGCCTGCGGCAGCAGTTCGGTGGCGAAGGAGCGGATGCCCATGCCCCGAATCTACCCCAGGCCGACCCTGTCGGCCCGCCATGGAAAAGGGCCCCTCACGGAGCCCCTTTGCATCAAGCTGCTTTCAGCGGCGATTGAGCCGCTGTGCAGGTTCAGATCGGTACCTTGCGCAGCATCTCGATGCCCACCTCACCCGCGGCGATCTCGCGCAGTGCGGTGACGCCTGGCTTGTTCTTGGTCTCCACCTTGGGCGCATGGCCTTGGCTCAGCATGCGGGCACGGTAGGTGGCCGCCAGCACCAGCTGGAACCGGTTCGGAATCTTCTCGAGGCAATCTTCAACGGTGATGCGGGCCATGGTCGGGTTCCGGTCAAAGGCTGGGAAGAGACGCTCAGATCAGGTTCAGCGCAGAGAAGACCTGGGAGCGGTTGCGCATCTGGGCGGCGTAGCGCAGACGCTGCGAGTGGACGACGGTTTTCAGGTCGAAAAGTGCCGTCTCGAACAGGGCGTTGATTATAACGAAGTCGAAGTGGCGGGCCTGCGCCACCTCCTGCCGCGCATTGGCCATGCGGGTCTCGATGACGTCGGGCCGGTCCTCCCCGCGCCGGGTCAGGCGCTGGCGCAACTCTTCCCAACTCGGCGGCAGGATGAAGATCAGCACGGCGTGGGGAAAGAGTTGCTTGATCTGCAGCGCGCCCTGCCAGTCGATCTCCAGCACCACGTCTTCGCCGCGCTCCAGCCGCGCCTCGATGGCCTTGCGCGAGGTGCCGTACAGGTGCCCGTGCACCTGGGCCCATTCGAAGAACTCCTCGCGCTCGATCATGGCGCGGAAGGATGGTTCGTCCACGAACCAGTACTCGCGCCCGTTCTGTTCCTGACCCCTCGGCGCGCGCGTCGTGTGCGACACCGACACGTCCAGCCGGGAATCCAGTTCGAGCAGCGCCTTGACGAGGCTGGACTTGCCGGCGCCGCTGGGGGCGGCCACGCAGAACAGGTTGCCAGGTGTTTCCATGAAATGCGATGAAGGCGGCCGGCGCCCTGAGCCTGCACCCCGGGGGTGCAGGCCGGCCCTTTGACCGGGCGCTGCGGCGGTTACGGTGCGTCAGTCTAACAACCGAGGTTATCCTGCGCAGGGCGCTTGTTGCAGCGCACCCTGTTCACCCTTTGCCTGTACCGCAGCAGCACCATGAGCCTGGCTTTCGACTCCGTTTCTTCCGCGCTGGCCGCCATCGGCCAGGACCTGGGCGCCACCGAGTGGCTCACCATGACCCAGGACCGTATCGACAAGTTCGCCGATGCCACGGGTGACCACCAGTGGATTCATGTGGACCCGGAGCGCTCGGCCGCCGGTCCTTTCGGCGCCTGCGTGGCGCATGGGTACCTGACGCAGTCGCTGGCCAGCTACTTCCTGCCCGATCTGGTGCACTGGAACCGTCTGAAGATGGGACTGAACTACGGTTGCGACAAGGTGCGCTTTCCGGCGCCCGTGCGCGTGGGCGCGCGCATCCGCGGGCGCGGTCAGGTGCTGGGGGCCGTGCCGGTGGGCGCGGACGGCGTGCAGGTGACCATCCGCGTCACCATCGAGATCGAGGGTGGTGACAAGCCCGCCTGCGTGGTGGACACGGTCTCGCGCCTGTTCTTCGAATAAGCCCGGCGCTGGCTTCCAGGTGCGGCGCGGGGATTGCGTCCCCTGGAGTGGTGTAACTCCTGAGCCCGGAGAAGGCTGATGTGCGCGTTGCTCGGATTTCAGCGCTGGAAGGCCGGCACCCGAGTTGGGGCAGTATCGCTGAGGCTTTGCAGGCCCTCAAGCTGCATGTAG
>CANHVY010000051.1 GCA_947464185.1 Burkholderiales bacterium | reverse complement strand
CCTGGAGACCCTGATGCTGCATTTCTGCGGCGAGATCCGGTTGAACCACTGGTACCGGCGGGCCGCCGAGTGGCATACCGAGCCGGTCATCAAGGCGATCTACGAAACCCTGGCGCGCGACGAGGCCCGCCACGGCGGTGCCTACCTGCGCTACATGAAGCGCGCGATGACGCGCTTTGGCGACGAGGCGCGTGCTGCCTTCGCGAAGGTGGGGGTGCTCATGGCCAGCGCCCGCCGCACGGCGCAGGCGCTGCACCCCACCAACCTGCATGTCAACGAGCGCCTGTTCCCGCGCGACACCGTGCAGAGCCGCCTGCCCGACCCCGCCTGGCTGGAGCGCTGGCTGGACAAGCAGATTCAGTTCGACAGTGCCTGGGAGAGCAAGGTGGTGGAGCGCATCCTGCACAACCTGGGCCTGCTGATGGAGCGCAGCTTCTCCAGCGTGCAGGAACTCAACCGCTACCGCAAGGACGTTTCGCAGGCCTTGCTGGCCCAGAAGGCCGCGGCGGCCGCGACCTGACCAGCCTGGCCCGGCCCGAGGCGGTCCAAGCCGGCTGGCCTCAAGAAGCCTTGGGCAGCGTGTCCGCTTTGCGGTCCGCGGCCACGCGCTGCGCACTCGGCCGCTCTCCCACCAGCTTGACGTAGGCCTTCCAGTCCACGCCCTGAGCGGCCAGCAGGTCCTCCCCGTACACCGTCTTGGTTGCCATGCCCACCAGGGGCAGGCTCACCCAGGCCGAGCAATCGGCGAGTGTGAAGCTGTCACCGGCCACATAGGGTGAGAACGACGCCAGGCGTTTAAAAGCAGGGATGTGGCGCTCCAGCTGCTTGCGCACGCGGGCCTGCGTGCCTTCGCTGACCGTCCCGCCGAAGAAGGCCTGGGCGTACAACTCGCGCGAGACCAGTTCCAGATGCAGGTCAATGAACGTGGCGAGTTCGCGCACCTTGGCGGCGGCAAACGGCTCGGCCGGAACCAGTGGCGGGTTCGGATACGCCGCCTCGATCCAGTCGACGATCACCTGGCTCTCGCACAGCGCTCCCTGCGGCGTGCGGATGAAGGGAATCTTGCCCAGGGGCGAGGCCGCGAGCACGGCCTCGTCCTTCGAGCCGGTCATCACCCGCTCTTCCTGGAAGGGCACGCCTTTTTCCAGCAGGGCGAGCTTGACCTTGTTGTAATGGTTCGAGATCGGGAATCCGCAGAGGGTGATCATGGGGGTGGCTCCTGGTGAGGACCGTGCGATGACAGGGGGCAGACGGGCGACGCTTGAGGCCGGGGCCGCGTCGGCATCGGCAGATCATTGTCGCGCCCGCAGCCCTCGTCGAACCTCAACGCCCCATGTCATGCAGGCCATGCCGATCATCACCCCGGTGCCGCAGACCAGCCCGGCGGCATGGGCCGCCACGGCGATGGGGATGTCCCAGCCCGGCACGGCCTGCACCGCGCCCGTCCATGGCGCTTCCAGCAGCACCTTGAGCACCAGACCTGCCCACACGGCGGCGCCCACCACGCGTTGACGGCGCGTTCCCTGCAGCATCAGCGCCACCGCGGCCACCGCCACCGCGGCGTGCAGCCCCCCGGACAGCCCGCCGTAGCGGGCCAGCCCGGGGGCCCACAGCAGCAGCGCGTGCGTCAGGGGCCAGGCCAGGGCCGCCGCCAGGGTGGCCCGCCTGCCCAGCCTGCCCGCCCAGCCGAAAAGGGCCACCACGGCGCAGCCGAGCAGGTTGGACCACAGGTGCTGGAGGTCGTAGTGCACGAGTGCGGCGGTCAACAGCCGCCAGGGCTGGAGCCACAAGCTGTCAGCGCGCCACTCCAGCCCGGGCGCCCAGGCCGCCGCCGGGCCGCGAACGGCGTCGTGGGCGAACAGCAGGGCCGACAGCGCGGCCAGGGCCAGGAAGGCCGCGGGCCAGGCCGTCAGGTTCAGCCGAAGACCTGATGCCACAGCGCGAGCACGGCGTCGCGGTGCGCGGCGAAGGCTTCGGTGTCGAAGTGCGTCGGCTGTTCGTCGAGCCGGGCCTGGTGCTGGGCGCGCCGCAATTCGCGGTACGCGTCAGCCGCCGCCTCGCCCATCCCCGCAGGCAGCAGGCCGACCGCCCGGGCCCGCAGCAAGAGCGCGATGTTGCCCACGTTGCCCAGCAGGGCAGGGTGGCGGCCGCCATGGGCCAGCACCAGTTGCTGCACCGCGAACTCGGCGTCCATCATCCCGCCCGGGCTGTGCTTGACGTCGAACCGGCCTGGCTTGGTGGGATGGGCGCCGCGCACGCGCTCGCGCATGGCCTGAATCTCCGTACCCAGCCCTTGCTCGTCACGGGCAGCGGTCAGCACTGCGGCACGCGCCGCCTCGAACCGTGCCTCGATGCTGCGCGCCCCGGCGCAGAAGCGGGCCCGTGTCAGGGCCTGGTGTTCCCAGGTCCAGGCCGTGTTGCTGCCTCGGCCCACCTGGTAGCGCTCGAATGAGGAAATGGAGGTGACCAGCAGGCCCGAGCTGCCGTTGGGCCGCAGCGCGGTGTCGATGTCGTACAGCTCGCCCGCCGCCGTGCGCAGCGTCAGCCAGGTGATGATCTTGCGCACGAAGCCGGCGTAGACCTCCTGGGCCCGGTCGAGATCGGGTTCGTCGCCATCGTCGTAGAGGAAGACCACGTCCAGATCGCTGCCGTAGCCCAGTTCCTTGCCGCCCAGCTTGCCGTAGGCGATGACGGCCAGTGAGGGCTCGTCGCGGTGGCGCTGCCGGTAGGTGGCCCAGGCCCAGCGGATGACGGTGTCCAGCACGGCGTCGGCCAGGGCCGACAGGTCATCGGCCACCTCCTCCACGCTCAGACGGCCTTCGACGTCCCGCACCAGCGTGCGGAAGACCTCGGCGTGGTGGGCTCGCCGCAAGGTGTCCAGCAGCGACTCTTCATCGGCCTGGCCGGAGCGCACCCAGGCAGCATGGCGCTGATCCAGATCGTGGATGAACTCGG
Organism: Burkholderiales bacterium; assembly: GCA_947464185.1. GTDB lineage: Bacteria > Pseudomonadota > Gammaproteobacteria > Burkholderiales > Burkholderiaceae_C > Rubrivivax. Next base: position 22,307 of record CANHVY010000051.1, on the reverse strand, counting down.
CGCGGTCGAAGCGCTCGTGCAGCAGGCGTTCGTCGGCCAGCTCGTCGATCACACCGGGATGGCGCATCAGGTATTGCATGGGCCAGCGGGCCAGCCCCAGCAAGCGCAGTAACCGGCTCAGCACTTCCGGGCGCTCGACCAGCAGGGCCTGGTAGCTTTCGCGCCGCAGCAGCGGCTCCATCCAGTCGATGAAGCGCAGAGCGGATCCCACGGTGGCCGTGCCGTCGGCGATGCAGGCCTCGGCCTTCTGTACCAGGCGGCCCAGCCGGAGCTTGCTCTCGTCGCGCAGGCCCGCCACGCGGGGATGGCGGCTCCACTGCCGCACCCGTTCGGCCAGGCCTTCGGGCAGGTGCTCGATCAGCGTCTCGCTGTCCACCGGCAGCGGGCCCTGACCGCAGGTGCGGCACACCCCGCGGGTGGGCGTCGGGGTCCGCCCGTCGTGCAGCAAGGCGTCGAACTCGTTGGCCACGAATTCGCGCACCTCGCCCAGCCGGTCCAGCAGCGCGCCCGAATCGCCCTTCGGTAAGCCCAGGGACCGCGCAATCCAGGCCAGGTCCTCATCGCCCGTGGGCAGCAGATGGGTCTGCTGGTCGTCGAGGTACTGGATGCGGTGTTCCACCTGGCGCAGCAGCACGTACCCTTCAGCCAGCCGGTCGGCCGTGGCGGGCTTCATCAGGCCGCGCACCACCAGGCGCTGCAGGCCGCGAAGGGTGGAACGCGTGCGGATCTCAGGAAAGTGTCCGCCGCGGGCCACGAGCATCAGCTGCACGATGAATTCGATCTCGCGGATGCCGCCGCGCGAGAGCTTGACGTCGTTGGCCCGTTCGGGACGGCCTGCGGCGCGGCGCTGCGCTTCCTCACGGATCTTGCGATGCAACTGCCGCAGGCCCTCGAACACGCCGTAGTCCAGGTACTTGCGGTAGACGAACGGCGTCACCAAGGACCGCAGCGCCCGGCCGCGGCCGCTGTCCACCGAGGCTTGCGGCGCCACGATGCGACTCTTGAGCCAGGCGAAGCGCTCCCACTCCCGCCCCTGCACCTGGAAGTACTCTTCCAGCATGCCCATGCTCACCACCGCCGGGCCGGAGTTGCCATTGGGCCGCAGGGCCAGGTCCATGCGGAAGACGAAGCCGTCATCCGTGGTGTCCCCTATCAAGGTGTACAGCCGCTTGGCCACCTGCGAGAAGTATTCGTGCGCCGAGACCGCTCCCGTGCGCCTTCCGTCGGCGGGCTGGGTGGCGTCCAAGCAGGAGGGTACCCCTGCGGTCTCGCCGTCGTCCTCGTAGACGTAGATGAGGTCGATATCGGAGGACACGTTGAGCTCGCGCGCGCCCAGCTTGCCCATGCCGACGATCCAGAAGTCGATCTCCTGCCCGAGCGCGTCCCGCGGGGGGCCGTGGCGCGCGTCGCAGTCGCGCCGTGCCTGCTCCAGCGCGGCCTCCAGGCTGACCTCGGCCAGCGTGGTCATGGTGTGCGTCACGTCGTCCAGCGACGCCGACTGTTCGATGTCCAGGACAGCCAGGCGCTCCAGCACCAGTTGACGGGTCACGCGCAGCGCGCTGCCCAGGTCGCGGCCGCTGGAGCGCAGGCCCGCTACCGTCCGGCGCATCGCCATGGCGTCGGGCAGGCCCGGCTCAAGGCGCTCCAGCAGATCGCCGTAGCGGCGCCGGATGCGCTGGACGAAGCGGCTGTGGGCGGCCTGGGCCCGCGGCGCCGTCGTCGCGTGGGGGGGCGAAGACCCGCCGGCCGCCGGCAGTCGATCTTCGGCCTGCTGGAGAGCGGCGCTCATGGCTGCCACCGGCCTGTACGGCGCGCTGAAGTGCTGTTCATCTGTTCCCTCTCCCAGCCTGGTGTGCCCCGGAATCGTGGTTCCGTCGCGGGCCGGCTCTCGCATGCTCGAAAGTCCGGCCCCTGCACAGGCTGCCCGCCTCTTTCGGTGTTCGGTCTGGGCGCTGTGGCGTTTTCAAGGCGTTCCTGCTGGCTCCTTGCTCTTGGAAGAGCGTACCGGCTTCACGTGGTTGAGCAGGCCCAGGGGCCTTTGGGCTTCGGGCCATTGGGACCTGGATGCCAGCGGTCCTGCGCTGCGCCAGGCCCGAGAGCTCTTTCGGCCAGGGCGGCGCTTCAGGGCGTGAGGCTCCCGGCGCCACTGGCGCCGACAATGGTCCTCTTTGCTGCTGCCTCCTGCCCCCACCATGAAGATCGCCGCCTTGCAGATGGTGTCCACCCCCGACCTCGGGCGCAATCTGGAGGCGGCAGGGCGTCTCATCGCTCAGGCCGCTGCGGCAGGTGCGGCGTTGGCTGCCTTGCCCGAGTACTTCTGCCTCCTGGGCCGGCGCGACACCGACAAGCTGGCCCTGGCCGAAGTGCCGGGCCAGGGGCCCATCCAACAGTTCCTGTCGGACGCCGCCCGCCGGCACGGCCTGTGGATCGTGGGGGGTACGCTGCCCATGGCCGTCCCAGGGCGGCCTGACCAGGTGCGCAACACCTGTCTGGTGTTCGGGCCCGATGGTGCGGTTCGGGCACGCTACGACAAGATCCACCTGTTCGCTTTCGACAACGGCCGGGAACAGTACGACGAGGCCCGGGTGCTGGAGCGTGGCGACGAGCCCGTGGCCTTCACTGCCGGCAGCCACCGGGTGGGCTTGAGCGTGTGCTACGACCTGCGGTTTCCCGAGTTGTACCGGGCCCTGGCCTTCGCGCCCGGGCAGCCGCCATGTGACCTGATGTGCGTGCCGTCCGCCTTCACCTACACCACGGGCCAGGCCCATTGGGAGCTGCTGCTGCGCGCCCGCGCCGTGGAGAACCAGTGCTACGTGATCGCCCCGGCCCAGGGTGGGACGCACGAGAACGGCCGCCGGACCTGGGGCCGCAGCATGATCGTCGGCCCCTGGGGCGAGGTCCTGGCCTGTCGGGATGAAGGCGATGGGGTGGTGCTGGCGGAACTGGACAGCGCGCGGCTGGCCGAGGTGCGGCAGCAACTGCCGGCGCTGCAGCATCGACGCCTGTAGGCCAAGATCGCGGCGGTGCGCCTAATGGCCGGTGCGCTGTGGCACCCGGCCTGCTTCGCGCAGGTGCCGGTAGACCGTCGTGCGCGAGATGCCCAAGGTGCGCGAGGTGCGGCTGACGCTGTGGCCGCATCGGTCGAAGGCCTGGAGCACGGCCTGCGTTGCCGCCCGCTGCAGCGAGGTGGGCGCACTGGCGTCCGCGTTCTCCGCCCGGCGTGCCATGCTCGGCAGCACCGTCTCGACCAGGCGCCGATCCAGGTGCATGACGGCTTCGTCACTGCCCGCCTCCACCAGCATCCGTGTCAGCAGGCTGCGCAACTCGCGAAAGTTGCCGGGCCAGTCGTGTTGGCACAGGAGCTCCAGGGCCTCGGGGCTGAGCCTGGCAGCAGGGTCGAGATCGTCCAGCACGAAGTGCACCGCGTCGGCAAGGTCGGTTCGCTGCCGCAAGGGCGGCAGGCGGACCTGCACCACGTTGAGCCTGTACAGCAAGTCCTGACGGAAGCGTTTGGCGGCCACCGCTTGGGCAAGGTCTATATGGCTGGCGGCCAGCAGTTGCACGTCCACCACCCGTTGCCTGGTGCCTCCGACGGGTCTGACGCAGCGGTCGTCCAGGAAGCGCAGAAGAGAGGATTGCAGCCCCAGCGGCAGCTCGGCGATCTCGTCCAGCAACAGCGTGCCGCCATGTGCCGACGCGATCAGGCCCTGGCTGCCATCGCGGCGCGCACCTGTGAAAGCGCCCGCCTCGTAGCCAAAGAGCTCGGCCTCGATCAACTCGGCCGGCAAGGCCCCGCAGTTCACGCCCACGAAGGCGCCCTTGCGCCCGCTGAACTCGTGGGCATGGCGGGCGATCACCTCCTTGCCCGTGCCGGTCTCGCCTTGAATGAGGACGGGCACGCCCATGCGCACTGCGCGGCGGACCGTGCTGCAGGCCTTCTCGACCACGGGGTCGTCGGCAAGAAAGGCCGGACGCTGCGGTGCCGCCGTGGCCTTGCCGGTCGCCTGAGACGGCCGCGCAGCCCGGGCCGTCTGCCAAGCTCCGGCTGCGGCAGATGCGTTGCCAGGCCTCGGGCCCGGCTGCTGCGCTTTGCCCATGCCTGCCAAGCCGCCATCCATGGGCAGCCGAAGCGTCGATGAAGGACGGTGGACCGGCCTGGTCACCAGCGTGCTGCCCATGGCGTCGCGCAGACGCACTTCGGTGTCCTGGCTCAGTTGCGCCAGGAGTCGCTCGAAGGGTTGCTCGAACAGCTGCTCGAAGGCGGCACCGCGGCCCACCGCCAGCCCGGACAGCAGGCTCCTCGCACGGGCGTTGAGAGCGCTGAGCCGCCCTTCTCCGTCAAAGGCGAGCATCCCGGCCGACAGCGTGCCCAGGAACTCGGCGCGCGGGTGAATGGCCAGGACGGTGTGACCGGCCATCTGGTGCAGCAACAGGCCGTTCTCGATGTGGGTGGCTGCCATCTGCACCAGCGCCAGGGTGTGGCGCTGGCGCGACTCGAAGTACGAAGACGCGTCCAGCACACCCACCAGTTCCCCGTGGGCGTCGCGTACCGGTGCGGCAGTGCACGAAATGCCGCCGAGGTCGTGGAAATAGTGCTCCGTGCCGGTTACCGCCACGGACTGGCCCACGGTCAGGGCCGTGCCCAGGCCGTTGGTGCCCGCGCGGCGTTCGTCCCACAGGCTGCCCGCGACGATGCCGGCCCCCGAACCGCTCATGGAGAAGCGGTTGTCCGCGTACAGATCCAGGATCATCCCTTCGTGGTCAGCGAAGGCCAGCAGGAAGTTGGAACCGGCTATCTGCTGCGACAAGGTCTCGAGTTCGGCCTGAGCCAGCCGGCGCACCACCTCCGCGCGTTGTTGCCGCATCGCCAACTCCGAGCCGCTGACCACCTCGATGCGAGGCGTCTTCCAGGGGTCCAGGCCCGCCTCCAGGCAGCGTGCCCAGCTGTCCAGGATGAGGCCGCCGGGCAGGGCTTCGCCGGGCTTGGCGCCGGCACGCGCAGCAAGGGCCCGGGCGTGCTCGGGCCGAAGGGCTTGATTGCTTTCCACTGTCATCTCCTTTGCGTCGGACACTGGCGGCCCGATCGTTTGCAACCCGACATCTGCTGCGGAATTGGGGGTCAGGGTACGCAGTTCCTAAAGACCCCTTGAGTTACTCCAGAGAATCCGGGCCGAAGATTGGCCAGTTTCTGAACAACTCGCAATGGGCACTTGTCCAGTGCCGGTGCAAGGCTTGCCGGCTGGCGGCGCGCGGCTGCGGGCTGCCGGGCGCACGAGCCCCCAGGTTTTCCCGAATTGGCACAGGCCTTGCGCTTTGTGGGCCCGCAGGCGCAATGAGCAAGGCATCTTGCCGGGTTCCTGCAATCATCTACCCCCAGATCCGAGGAGACCTGTCATGTCCCTGAACCTTCGTCCTTTGCGGCTGGCCGCCGCCGCAGCGCTGGCCTGCGCAATGACGCTGCCGGCGCTCGCCCAGCAGAACCTGGAGAAGCTCAAGCAGTTCAAGGTGGCCACCACCGACCTGAACATCCCGACCGTGCCCCAGACCGGCCGCAAGGCTGACTCGCTCCGCGCCAACCTGAAGAACATCAAGATGCCCCCGGGCTTCAAGATCGATCTCTACGCTGTGGTGCCCGATGCCCGGCACATGGCTGTGGCACCCAGCACCAACATGCTGTTCGTCAGCACCCGCAAGACCACCGTATGGGCCGTGACCGACCGCGACAGCGACGGTGCTGCTGATGAGGTCAAGAGCTTTGCGCCCTCGCTGAAGTTCACCAACCCCAACGGCGTGTGCTGGACCAAGGACGGCTTCCTGATCGTGGTCGAGCACAACCGGGTGCTGAACTTCCCGGCGGCCGAGTTCTTCTATGAAGGCCCGGACGTGGCCGTGATCGAGGTGGTGCCCCAGGGCAAGCTGATTCCTGTGGAGGAGGAGAGCTTCAACCACGGCGCCCGTGTCTGCGACGTGGGACCTGACGGCAAGCTCTACATCTCGCTGGGCCAGCCCTTCAACGTGCAGCCGCGCGAGAAGGTTGCCGCCTACGACCGCCTGGGCATTGGCGGCATCATCCGCATGAACGCCTTTGACGGCAGCGGCCGCGAGGTCTTTGCACGCGGCATCCGCAACTCGGTGGGTCAGGACTTCAATCCTAAGGATGGCACCCTGTGGTGGACCGACAACCAGGTCGACGGCATGGGTGACGACATCCCCCCAGGTGAACTGAACCGCTCGACCAAGATGGGCGAGCATTTCGGCTTCCCCTGGACCAACGGTGGCGTGCAGATTGCCGGCAGCAGCGCTGCGCCCGACCTGAAGGACCTGCCCGCCCCGGCCGGCATGATCGCGCCCCAGGTGAACTTCCCGGCGCACCAGGCGCAGCTTGGCATGGCCTTCGCCAGCGGCAACATGTTCCCCGAGAAGTACCGCAACGGCATGTTCGTGGCTTCGCACGGGTCCTGGAACCGCACCAAGGCCAGCGGCGCGTTGATCAACTTCGTGTCGCTGAAGGCTGACGGCACTGCCGACAAGTCCGAGGTCTTTGCCGAAGGTTGGATGGACGCCAATGGCGTCTATCGCGGCCGTCCGGTGGACGTGGCGATGATGAAGGATGGCTCGATGCTGATCAGCGACGACTTCGCGGGTGCCATCTACCGCGTGACGTACAGCGCGCCTTGACGGCGCGTCTGAGCCTTCCTTGAGGGAGGCTTGTGCATGGCCCGGGCGGGCCGGATGACGTGTCCGGTCCGCCCGTTGACTGTCCACCTCTACGGATCCTGCGAAGATGTTTCGACCCTTGCACGGCCTGCTGGCCGCCGCTGGCCTGTTGGCCTTTTCAGTCACCCCTTCACAGGCGCGGGACGCCGAGGCCGGCCGCGCCAAGGCGCAGATGTGTGCCGTGTGCCATGGGGCCCTGGGCATCTCCACCGCGCCCGATGCGCCGCACCTGGCCGGTCAGCCCGCGTTGTACACGGCCGCACAACTCAAGGCTTACCGCAGCGGCGCACGCAAGCATGAGGTCATGGCCGTGATGGCCCGTATGCTCAGCGATGACGATATCTCCAACCTGGCCGCCTGGTATGCATCGCTCCAAATCGAAGTTCAGCCTCCGCGTTGAGCGGTCTGTGGCTCGCACATTCCCGGCGGCGCTGGCCACTCTCACCTCCCTGTCAGCCCTCTTCAGCCTGCAGGCGCGGGCCCAGGCCCCAACGCCCGAGGCCGAGACCGAGAGAGTGGTCGTCACTGCCAGCGGTGTGGAGCGGCGCTTGTTCGACACCCCCTATGCCGTGGGCGTGGTGGATGCGCAGGCGCTGCGTGCGGCCGGCCCGATGGTGAACCTGTCAGAGGCGCTGGCGCGCGTGCCGGGGCTGGTGGTGTCCAACCGCAGCAACTACGCGCAAGACCTGCAGATCAACTCCCGCGGCTTTGGCGCGCGAGCCGGCTTTGGTGTGCGGGGTATGCGGCTGTACGCTGATGGCATCCCAGCCAGCGGCCCGGACGGGCAGGGGCAGGTGTCGCACTTCGATCTGGCCGGCGCGCAGCGCATCGAGATGCTGCGCGGGCCCTTCACCGCGCTGTACGGCAGCAGTTCGGGCGGCGTGATCTCGCTGGTGAGCGCGGCGCCCAGGGAGCGGCGCTGGTCGGTCGATGGCGACATCGGCGCTGACGGCATGCGCCAGGTGCGGCTGGGCGTCGAGGCGCCGCTTGAAGGGGGCTTCAGCGTGCGGGCCCAGGTCAGCCGATTCGAGACCGATGGCTTTCGGCCCCAGTCTTCCGCCACGCGCAGCCTGGGCAACCTGCGCCTGGGTTGGGAGGGCGCGCGCGACCGGGTCGTCGTGACCGTCAACGCGCTGGATCAGCCCGCCCTGGACCCGCTGGGCCTGACCCGTGCGCAGTTCCAGCAGGACCCGGACCAGACCACCCCGCAGGCCCTGCCGCAGACGGCCCCTGGCCAGGCCGATCGGTTCAACACCCGCAAGCTCACGCGCCAGGACCAGGCCGGCCTGAACTGGCGCCACCGCTTCGATGGCCAGGGCGCTCTGAGCGAGGGCCACTTCAGCCTCTACCAGGGGCGCCGCTCGGTCACCCAGTGGCAGGCCATCCCGGTGAGCACCCAGTTCAACGCCGCCAACCCCGCGCTCACCGAGCGTCAGCCGGGGGGTGTGATCGACTTCGACCGGCGCTACTCGGGCGCCGACGCCCGGCTGAACTGGCGCTGGACCCTGCCCGCAGAGCGCGAGATCCGCCTGACCGCAGGCGTCTCGATGGACGACAGCGACGAGGACCGCCGGGGGTACGAGAACTTCATTGGCACCGGTGCCGCGCAGCAGCTGGGTGTGACCGGCAAGCTGCGCCGCGACGAACGAAACCGCGCTTCCACGCGCGATGTGTACGCTCAAGGTGAGATCGACCTGACGCCGGCCTGGACGGCGGTGCTGGGGCTGCGCGACGGCCGGGTGCGGTTCCGCTCCGAAGACCGCTACGTTGTGGGCTTGAACGCAGACGACTCCGGTGCCCTGAGCTACGACTACACCAACCCGGTGGCCGCCTTGCAGTGGCGCGTGGCCCCCGCCCTGCAGCTCTACCTGAGTGCCGGCCGGGGCTTCGAGTCGCCCACCTTGGGTGAACTGGCCTACCGGCCGGACGGCCAGCCGGGCTTCAACACGGCGCTGAAGGCGCAGACGAGCCGGCAGGTGGAGGCTGGGGTGAAGTGGCGGCCGGCAGGGGGCGCGGTGGCGCTCGACGCCGCGCTGTTCGAGGCGCGCACCGATGACGAGATCGGTATTGCCACCAACCGGGGCGGTCGCTCGACCTTCCGCAACGTCGGCCGCACGCAGCGTCAGGGCGGCGAGGTCGATGTGCGCTGGCGCATCGCGCCGCAGTGGCGTGCCCAGGTCGCCCTCACGGCTTTGGACGCGACCTATGTGGACGGCTTCTTCGTCTGCCGCAGCCTGCCTTGCCTGAACCCCGACCTGCCCGTGCCGGCGGGCAACCGCATCGCGGGCACGCTGGCGCGCTCCGGCTTTGCGGAGGTGGCGTGGCAGCCGCGCCCTGCGGTCGAAATCGGCCTGGAGTTGAAGGGCCAGGGTCGCTTGCCTGTCAACGATGTGAACAGTGACTTCGCCGGCGGCTTCGGCCTGCTGGCCCTGCGCGCGCAGTGGCGCCTGAGCCTGGGCGCGGGGCGGCTGGACCTGCTGGCGCGCATCGACAACCTGGCTGACCGCCGCGGGGCCGGCAGCGTCATCGTCAACGAGGGCAATTCACGCTTCTTCGAGCCCGCGCCGGGACGCAGCGGCCTGATCTCGGCGCGTTGGTCGGCGGCGTTCTGACACTCTGAAGTTGCCACGAAGGCACGCCAGAGCATGTTGGCCCGGGCCTGCAGGGCCTCAGAGTTTTGAAGAAGACGCCAGGCCGCCCCAAGTCTTCTTGCGCCCCCTCGGGGGGCCGGGTCGGGCACCGCCCGGACCTTGGGGGCGCACAAAACCTCAGCGGCGCCCGAACATCATCTGCCGCGCCAGCACGCGTTGCAGCGGCGGGATGGCCTGCAGCAGGCCCAGGCCCAGGCCGCGTGCCGCCGCCACCCCTGGCCAGCGCCAGGTGAAGCTGCGGGCCAGGAAGTCGGTGGTGGCGATGGTGGACCAGCGGTCGGGCGCGCGTTGCCATTCCACCTGCCGCAGGGCGCGGTCCACGTCAGGCTCGAAGCGCAGCGCCTGCACCAGGGAGAAGGCATCGCGCAACCCCAGGTTCAGCCCTTGGCCGGCCACGGGGTGCAGGGTCTGCGCGGCATTGCCGATGCGCACCAGGCGGCCCGACACCAGGCTGCGTTCGGCATTCAGCCCGAGGGCGAAGCGTTTGAGCGGGCTGAGCGCCACCACGCGACCGGCCGGGGCGGGCAGCAAGGTGTTGAGCACGGCGATGCGCTGGAGTTCATCCAGTGGCTCCACCGGGTCGTCATCGGTGCAGGTGCACCACACCAGCGCCGCGCGCAGCCGGCCTGCATTTTCAGAGCCCAGCGGCAGCAAGGCCACCGGGCCCTGGCGCGTGAAGCGCTCGAAGGCGGTGCCTGCCTGGCCGCCTTCCAGTGTGGCGGTGCCCACCCAGGCCGTCTGGCGGTAGTCATGTGACAGGGCCTTGCGCGCCTGGTCGGCAAACACGCCGCCTTCGGCGACCACGGCGAGGTCAAAAGTCTCGGCAATGCCGGCATCGACTTCCACGCCTTGGGCCGGCGAGCCCTCAGAGCCCCAGGACTTGAGGCCGCTGACGGCCGTGCCGAAGCGTGACTGCAAGCGCCCCCTTGAGGCGGCCTCCTGGGCGCACCACGCGGCCTGCAAGGCGCTGACCAGCGGCCCGTAGGCGATCACGGCGCCCAGCAGGGGCACCTTCAAGTCGCCGGCCTGCAGCCGTACCTCGCCGCCGTCCACGGAAGGCGCCACCTGCGACACATGCACCGCCTCGATGGGCGTGGCCTGCGCGGCGGGCCAGCACTGCAGGCGCTGCAGCAACTGCACGCTGCCCAGCGCCAGGGCCAGGGTGCGAGGGTCGGCCGAGACATCACGGTCCACGGGCCGCGTGTCGAACAGCGCAATGCGCGCCCGGGGCAGCGCGCGCGCGGCGTGCAGGCTCAGCGCCAGCCCCACAGGGCCGGCGCCGATGACGGCAATGCGCAGTTCAGGCGTCGGGTTCATGCAGGCCGGACGATAACCGAGGCCGCGCAGCGCGGCCGGCGATGCGCTACGCTGGTCTGGTACATCAACTTCTGCAGCCACCGAACATGCAATACCGCCGTCTGGGCCGTGCCGGCCTGCGCGTCAGCGCGCTGTCCCTGGGTTCCTGGGTCACGTATCACAACCAGGTGGGAGCCGACTCGGCCGTGGAGATGATGGCCGCAGCGTTTGACGGCGGCATCAACTTCTTCGACAACGCCGAGGGCTACGCCGGCGGGCGCAGCGAGGAGATCATGGGCCAGGCCCTCAAGCGCCTGGGTTGGCCGCGTTTGAACTACGTGGTCTCCACCAAGTTCTTCTGGGGGCTGGACCGCAGCGGCGAAGCCGTCAACCGCCGCGACACGCTCAACCGCAAGTACCTGATGCAGGCCATCGACGGCTCGCTCAAGCGCTTCGGCCTGGAGCATGTGGACCTGGTCTACTGCCATCGCCCCGACCCGCACACCCCCATCGAGGAGACCGTGTGGGCCATGAGCGACATGATCCGGCAAGGCAAGGCGCTGTACTGGGGCACGAGCGAGTGGAGCGCGGGCGACATCCGTGCCGCCTGGGAGATCGCCGAGCGCCACCACCTGCACAAGCCGGTGATGGAGCAGCCCCAGTACCACCTGTTCCACCGCAAGCGGGTGGAACAGGAGTACGCGCGGCTGTACGAGGACATCGGCCTGGGCCTGACCACCTGGAGCCCGCTGGCCTCGGGCCTGCTGACCGGCAAGTACCGCGACGGCGTGCCCCCGGGCAGCCGCGCCACGGTGGAGAACTACGCTTTCCTGCGCGAAGGCCTGACGCATCCGGCCCGCAACGCGGCGGTGGCCCGACTGTCGGAGGTGGCCGCTGAGATGGGCGTCACCACGGCCCAGCTGGCCATCGGCTGGGCGGCGCGCAACCCGCGCGTGAGCAGCGTCATCACGGGCGCCTCGAGCGTCGACCAGTTGCGCTCCAACCTGGGTGCGCTGGACGCTTGCACGCGCCTCACCCCCGAGTTGCTGGCGCGCATCGACGAGATCACAGCGGGCCTAGCGGACTGACCCGCCTGACGGGCGTTCAGTCGCCTTGCAGGCTGGCCAGCCGTTCGGGGGTGCCCACGTCGGTCCAGGCACCGCCCCAGCGGCTGCCGCCCAGTCGGCGTTGCGCGATGGCCGCCTCCAGCAGCGGCCGCAGCGGCAGGCGTTGCCCCACGGGCACGGCCTGGAACATCGCGCGGTGGAACAGGCCCACGCTGGCCCAGGTCAGGAGCGGGCCGTCGGTGTCGGTGCCCAGCAGGCGGTCATCGCCCAGGCTGAAGTCGCCGCGCGGGTGGTGGGGCGCGTTGGGCACCATCCACAGGTGGGCGAGGTGCGCACCCGCCATCACGGCATGCGCTGGGGTGGGATCGAAGACGAAGCCGGGCAAGAAGACATCGCCCGAGACCACCCAGAAGGCCTCGCCCAGCAGCGGCAGCGCCTTGGCGATGCCGCCTGCGGTCTCCAGCGCGCCGCCATGGTCGCGGCCCTCGCGGGACCAGTGCAGCCGCACCCCCCAGCGCGCGCCGTCGCCCAGCGCAGGTTCAAACTGCTCTCCCAACCAGGCGGTGTTGACCACCACCTCGCGCACCCCGGCGGCCGCCAGGGCCTGCAGGTGCCATTCGATCAGCCGCTGGCCGCGCACGCGCAACAGGGGTTTGGGGGTGTGGTCGGTCAGCGGGCGCATCCGCTCGCCCCGACCGGCAGCCAGGATCAGGGCGTGGCGGATCATGGCCCATGAGTGTAGAGGCCCGTCCACGGGCCGGCCAGGCGCTGCAGGCGGCTGGGCCGTGCAGGGTTGCGTCAGGGTCGGCAGATAAACTTTGGGTGCTTTTCAGGGAGTTTCGGTGTCTGCGCCGAAGTCCGCCCGGCGTCCGCTTCTGCGGCCAGCGGGTGCGGGTGACTCTCCCTGCCCTTGACCCCTCTTGCCTTCCCCGCTCATGACTTCACAAGACACCTCCGCGATGGCCAACGCCATCCGCGCCCTGGCGATGGACGCCGTCCAGCAGGCCAGCTCCGGCCATCCCGGCGCCCCCATGGGCATGGCCGAGATCGCGGTGGCGCTGTGGGGCCGGCACCTGAAGCACCACCCCGGCAACCCGCACTGGGCCGACCGCGACCGTTTCGTGCTCAGCAACGGCCACGGCTCGATGCTGATCTATGCCCTGCTGCACCTGAGCGGTTACGACCTGCCGATGGAAGAGCTCAAGCGCTTCCGACAGCTGCACAGCAAGACCCCCGGCCACCCCGAAGTGGGCATCACCCCGGGCGTGGAGACCACCACCGGCCCGCTGGGCCAGGGCATCACCAATGCCGTGGGCATGGCGCTGGCCGAGAAGCTGCTGGCCACCGAGTTCAACCGCCCCGACCACGCGGTGGTGGACCACCGCACCTATGCTTTCCTGGGCGACGGCTGCCTGATGGAGGGCATCAGCCATGAGGCCGTGGCCCTGGCAGGTGCGTGGCAGCTGAACAAGCTGGTGGCGCTGTATGACGACAACGGCATCAGCATCGACGGTGCTGTCAAGCCCTGGTACGTGGACAACGCAGGGCAGCGGTTCAAGGCCTGCGGCTGGAACGTCATCGGTCCCGTGGACGGCCATGACGTCAACGCCGTGGACGCAGCGCTGGCGGCCTCCAAGGCGGCCACGAAGCCCACCCTCATCATTTGCCGCACCACCATCGGCAAGGGCTCGCCCACCCGCGGCGGCACCGCCAAGGCGCACGGCGAGGCGCTGGGTGCCGAGGAAATCCGCCTGACGCGTGAGGCCATCGGCTGGGCGCACGAGCCCTTCACCGTGCCGGCAGAGGTCTATGCCCAGTGGGACGCCAAGGCCGCCGGCGCGCAGCGCGAGGCCGACTGGAACGCCCGCTTTGCCGCTTACCGCGCGGCGCATCCCGAGCTGGCGGCAGAGTTCGAGCGCCGCATGGCCGGCCAGCTGCCCGCCGGCTTTGCCCAGACCGCCGTGGACGCTGTCATCGCCGCCCACACCAAGGCCGAGACCGTGGCCTCGCGCAAGGCCAGCCAGATCGCGCTGGAGGCTTTCACCAAGGCCCTGCCCGAGCTGCTGGGCGGCTCGGCCGACCTGACCGGCTCCAACCTGACCAACACCTCGTCCACGCCGGCGCTGCGCTTTGCCAAGGACGGTACGCCCAACGGCGGGCGCCACATCAACTACGGCGTGCGCGAGTTCGGCATGGCCGCCATCATGAACGGCGTGACGCTGCACGGCGGCTTCATCCCCTATGGCGGCACCTTCCTGACCTTCAGCGACTACAGCCGCAACGCCATCCGCATGGCCGCGCTGATGAAGCAGCGCGTCATCCACGTCTTCACGCACGACTCCATCGGCCTGGGCGAGGACGGCCCCACGCACCAGAGCGTGGAGCACGCCGCCAGCCTGCGCCTGATTCCGAACCTGGACGTCTGGCGGCCGGCCGACACGGCCGAGACTGCCGTGGCCTGGACCATGGCCATCGGCAATGCCGCGCGACCCACCGCGCTACTGCTGAGCCGGCAGAACCTGCCCTACCTGCCCAAGGCCGGGCTGGACGAGATTGGCAAGGGCGCCTACGTGCTGGCCGAGCCGGCCGAGGTGGGCCTGAAGAAGAAGGCGCAGGCCGTGATCATCGCCACCGGCAGCGAGGTGCAACTGGCGCTGCACGCGCAGGCGCAGCTGGCGCAATCCGGCATTGCCGTGCGCGTGGTCAGCATGCCCAGCACCACGGTGTTCGATCGTCAGGCGGTGGCCTACAAGACCAGCGTGCTGCCGCCCAAGCTGCCCCGCATTGCGGTGGAAGCCGGTGTGACCGACGGCTGGTGGAAGTACGGCTGCGCGGCCGTGGTGGGCATCGATACCTACGGCGAAAGCGCGCCGGCGGGCGTGCTGTTCAAGCACTTCGGCTTCACGGCGGACAACGTGGCCGCTGTGGTGCGTCAGGTGCTCAAGCGCCGCTGAATTGCCCATGAAGCGCTGCTGAAACACCTCACCCGATTTCTTCACATTCCCTTCAGGAGGACTTTCCCATGACCATCAGAATCGGCATCAACGGCTTCGGCCGCATCGGGCGCATGGTGTTTCGTGCCGCGGTGCAGAACTTCCATGAGATCGAGGTCGTCGGCATCAACGACCTGCTCGAGCCCGACTACCTGGCCTACATGCTGAAGTACGACAGCGTGCATGGCCGTTTCAAGGGCGAGGTCTCGGTGGACGGCAGCACGCTTGTCGTCAACGGCAAGCGCATCCGCCTGACGGCCGTGAAGAACCCCACCGAGCTGAAGTGGGATGAGATCGGGGCTGACATCGTGGTCGAAGCCACGGGCCTGTTCCTGACCAAGGAGACCGCTGAGGCTCACCTCAAGGCGGGTGCCAAGAAGGTCATCATGAGCGCGCCGTCCAAGGACGACACGCCCATGTTCGTCTACGGCGTGAACGACAAGACCTACGCCGGCCAGGCCATCATCAGCAACGCCAGCTGCACCACCAACTGCCTGGCACCCGTGGCCAAGGTGCTGAACGACACCTTCGGCATCAAGCGCGGCCTGATGACCACCGTGCACGCCGCCACCGCCACGCAAAAGACCGTGGACGGCCCGTCCAACAAGGACTGGCGCGGCGGCCGCGGCATCCTGGAGAACATCATCCCGAGCAGCACGGGTGCGGCCAAGGCCGTGGGCGTGGTGATCCCCGAGCTGAACAAGAAGCTCACCGGCATGGCCTTCCGTGTGCCCACCTCCGATGTCTCGGTGGTCGACCTGACGGTGGAACTGGTCAAGGAAGCCGGCTACGACGAGATCTGCGCGGCGATGAAGGCCGCCAGCCAGGGCGCGATGAAGGGTGTGCTGGCCTACACCGAGGACAAGGTGGTGGCCACCGACTTCCGCGGCGAGAGCTGCACCAGCGTGTTTGACGCCGAGGCCGGCATCGCCCTGGACAAGACCTTCGTCAAGGTGGTGGCCTGGTACGACAACGAGTGGGGCTACTCCAACAAGGTGCTGGAAATGGTGCGGGTGATCGCGGTCTGATCCGCACAAAAAGCAACGCGCGCACACCGTCAGATACACGCCAGCAACAGGCGGAGGCCTAGACTGGGAGGATGAAGATTCTTGTAGCGGTTGCGGCGGTGTTTGCTGCCTGCGTGGCGGTGCTCGCCACGTCCACGGCGGCGTTTGCCAACCCTTCCGCTGCTGCAGGCCCCCCCACGGCCCGCGTCATCGTGGGCTACCGCGATGGGGCAGCACTGGCCACCGTCCACCCCTGGCGCAGGGGTGCCTCTGCTGGCGATGTACGCGCCGCTTCCCAACGCCGTGCCGATGCCCTGGCGCGCAGGGCCGGATTCGCGCTCACCACAGGCCGTGTCATTGGGCATCGCGCACAGGTGGTGATGGCGCGTGGCGTGGACTCGGCTTCCCTCGCGCGCCGCCTGGCAGCGGACCCCGACGTGGCCTGGGCCGTGGTGGACCAGCGCCGGCGCGCACTGACGGTGCCCAGTGACCCGCTGTTCAGCGCCGGCCCGGCTGTGAACCTGCAAACCCTCACGGGGGGCCCCGTGGTGGGCCAGTGGTACCTGCGCGAACCCACCGACCTGTTCCGCTCGGCCACCAACGCCCAGGCCGCCTGGGCCCGCTCCACAGGCAGCGGCGTGGTAGTGGCCGTGCTGGACACGGGTGTGCTGGCCGATCACGTGGATCTGGCCGGGCAGGTGCTGTCGGGCTATGACTTCGTGCGGGACACCACCTTTTCCAATGACGGTGATGGACGGGATGCGGACGCGTCCGACCCCGGCGACTGGATCACCGCAGCAGAAAACGCCTCTGGCGCCTACAAGAACTGTGGTCGGCAGGACAGCTCCTGGCACGGCACCGGCGTGGCCGGCATCGTGGCGGCAGCGACGAACAACGGCATCGGCATGGCCGGACTGGCGCACGGTGCCAAGGTGCTTCCGGTGCGCGTTCTGGGCAAGTGTGGCGGTTATGACTCCGACATCACGGCCGGCATGCTGTGGGCTGCAGGCATCGACCAGGCGGGCCTGCCAGGCAGCGCCACGCCGGCCAGGGTGCTGAACCTGAGCCTGGGCGGTGGATCGACAGCCTGTTCGGGTGTCTACCAGGACGCCATCGCGGCCGTGACGGCGCGGGGTGCGGTGGTGGTGGCTGCGGCTGGCAACAGCGATGGGGGGCCTGTGGGCGCTCCGGCCAACTGCCCCGGTGTGATTGCTGTGGCGGGCTTGCGCCATGCAGGCACCAAGGTAGGCTTTTCCGACCTGGGCCCGGAAATCGCCATCGCCGCCCCTGGCGGCAACTGCGTGAACATCGAGCTGGGGCAGCCCTGCCTGTACCCCATCCTGACCCTTTCCAACAGCGGCCTGACGGTGCCGGCGGCGGGGGGGTCGGTCTACAGCGACAGCTTCAACATCTCCGTGGGCACCAGCTTTGCCACCCCCCTGGTGGCGGCCACGGCGGCGCTGATCCTGTCGGCCAGGCCCGACCTGTCGCCCGCGCAGGTGAAGATGGCGCTGCAATCAGGTGCCAGGCCCTTTCCCACGTCGGGGGCTGACAACGGTACCGACCCGACGCCGGTGAGCATCTGCCAACCCCCCTCGACGCAAGGGCAGTTGCAGTGCTATTGCGTCACCGGCTTGTGTGGGGCGGGCATGCTCGATGCGGACAAGGCGCTGGCCGCGGCCGAGGCCCTGCCGCGGCCCGTGGTGACACCGACACCGACACCGACACCGGACCCCGGGGGCGACAGCGGCGGCGGCGCGCTGTCCTGGCCGTGGCTCCTGGCCCTGCTCGCGGCCACGGCGGTGCTGTCAGCGCGGCCGCGCGGGCGCCGTCCGGTCCGCGGCTGAATCACGCGGCAGCACGGCCTGGTTCGAGCTCGGCAAGGTCTGCACCTCGCCCGAGGCGGACGCGCCCGTGGCCACCCCGGCTGCAGCGGACGCCGCGGCTTCAGCCGCAGCGATCTGCGCCAGCGCAGCCGACGCCGCCTTGGGCGACAGCACCACGACGGACTCCGGCCGCACCTGCTGCCGAAGGCGCTCGGGTTCACGCTGGGCGGCGCCGGGCGGAGGCAGGGACCCGCTGAACCCGCCTTGCGTCCAGACGCAGAAGCCCAGATTGGCCACGATCAGCACCAGGGCCAACCAGGGGATCATGCGCATGCGGCGTCTCCGTGCCTCAATCGGATGCTGACCTCACCGCCCACCACGCTGCGCAGGGCGCCGTCAGGCGCCCGCACCTGCAAGGCGCCCGCATCGTCCACCCCTTGCGCCATGCCCACGGGCAGGTCTGGCAGCGTGGTGGAGACAGCCTTGCCGTGCAGCAGGTCGCGCCGCGCGAACGCGTGCGCCACGCCCGCGAAGCCTGACTGCTCGAACCGGCGTACCGCCTGGAGCAGCGGCAGCACCACGCGGGCCAGGGCTTGCGCTGCCGTGGCCTGCGGCTCCATCTCCTGAAGGCAGGCCACGCTAGTGGCGGCCTGCTCCACCGTCACCGCCAGTTGCGGGCCGATGTTCAGGCCCACGCCGATGACGCAGATGCGCGCTGCGGTGTTTGAACCCTGCAGCGGGTGGGGGCCGGATGTCGCCCCTGGAGCTGGCTGGGCACCGACCTCCGCGGTTTGCGGGGCCTGCGTCCATCCGGCGGCGGTTTCGATCAACACGCCGCCCAGCTTGCGCCCGCCGCCCGCGGCCTGCTCATCGCGCAGCCACAGGTCGTTTGGCCACTTCAGGAGGATGCGCGGTGCGGCGGTTTCAGCGCCAGATGTCGGCTCGGCGTGCGGATCGCAGTTCGGGCCGCCATCCGGGTCCAGCGCCTGCGCCAGCGCCACACCCACGGCCAAGGACAAGCCGGACCAGTCCTGCGGCGCCAGGCTCAGGCCCAGGGAGAAGGTGAGCGATGACCCGGGCTGGGCGTGCCAAGTGCGGCCTTGCCGGCCCCGGCCCTGGGTCTGTTCCTGCGCCACGAGCAGGCAGCTGGTCCAGGTGGGGCGCTGGTCGCCGCCTGCACTGGCGGGCGCAGGTACAGACGCAGGTACAGACGCAGACACCGAAGCAGACACCGACGAGGCGGCCCGCGCCGCCGCGGCCCGCTCCAGCAGCGCCGTGTTCGTGGACGCGAGGGACTCCACCACCTCCAGCGTCAAGCCCGGCTCCACCCTCTGCAGGTCTTGCTGCAGGACCTGCAGACCCCAGCGTTCACGCAGCTCGCCGGTCATGCGAGGCGTCCGGCGGTGGTGCGCTCAGCCCGGGCGAGGGTCACCGCTTGGGCGAGAGCATGGTGCGCCGGCAGTTCGGGCTGCCGCAGCGGCACTCGTACTCCTTCTTCAGCTTGGGCGTGTAGCGCTCGTCGATGACCAGGCCGTAGTCGTAGAACAACTCCTCGCCCGGCATCAGGTCACGCAGCGCCTTGATGAAGATGCGCCCGTCCACCTCGTCGGCCTTGCAGTTGGGGTCGCAGGCGTGATTGATCCAGCGCGATGCATTGCCGCCGTACTTGGCATCGATGACATGCTGCTCGTCGATGTGGAAGTAGAAGGTGTGGTGCGGATCGCGCGGGTCGTGCGGGTGCCGGCGCAGGGCCTCCTTCCAGGTGATGACCTCGCCGGTGTATTCGATGAGGGTCTGGTCCGCGGCGATGGCCTGCAAGGCGTACACCCCCTTGCCATGAACCCCGCTGCGGCGCACCTGGATGCGGCGCCCGGCGGTGGCGCGGGCGCGGGGTTCACCCTTCGGCTTGACGGTGCCTCCCACAGGGTCGGCTTGCGGCTTCTTTGGCATTCGTTACATTGAACTCATGGGTGCGCGCGCGTACATGCGAGAGTGTGGGCGTGCGCGCCAGGGTGCGCCCGCTCACGTGCATGCACGTGAGCGGGCGCGAAGACACACGATTGTAGGGAACGGGGTTGCGGCGCAGTGCGCTGCGGCCGACTGCCCGAAGAAGGACCGATGAGCAAGGCCATCATCATTGCGGAGAAGCCCAGCGTGGCGCAGGACATCGTGCGCGCGCTGACCCCCGTGGCGGGCAAGTTCGAGAAGCACGCCGAGCATTTCGAGAACGAGCGCTACGTCGTCACCTCGGCCGTGGGCCACCTGGTGGAGATCAAGGCGCCTGAGGAGTTCGACGTCAAGCGTGGCAAGTGGAGCTTCGCGCACCTGCCCGTGGTGCCGCCGCACTTCGACCTGGCGCCCATCGACAAGGCCAAGACCCGGCTGAATGCCGTGGTCAAGCTGTGCAAGCGCAAGGACGTCACCGAGATGATCAACGCCTGCGACGCCGGGCGCGAGGGCGAGTTGATCTTCCGCCTGATCGAGCAGTACGCGGCCGGCGCCAAGGGCACGCTGAACAAGCCGGTCAAGCGCCTGTGGCTGCAGAGCATGACGCCGCAGGCCATCCGCGACGGCTTCGACCGCTTGCGCAGCGACGAGCAGATGCGCGGCCTGGCCGACGCGGCGCGCAGCCGCTCCGAGGCCGACTGGCTGGTGGGCATCAACGGCACGCGTGCCTTCACCGCCTTCAACTCGCGCGATGGGGGCTTCTTCCTCACCACCGTCGGCCGCGTGCAGACGCCCACGCTGTCCATCGTGGTAGAGCGCGAGGAGAAGATCCGCAAGCACGTGGCGCGCGACTACTGGGAGGTGCGCGCCACCTTTGACGCCGCTGCCGGCACCTACGAGGGCAAGTGGTTCAACCCGGCGTGGAAGAAGGACCCGGCCGACCCCGAGCAACGCGCCGACCGGCTGTGGACCGCGGCCGATGCGCAGGCCATCGCGCAGGCCTGCCGCGGCGAGCCGGCCAGCGTCACCGAGGAGGCCAAGCCCAGCACGCAGGCCAGCCCGCTGCTGTACGACCTGACCACGCTGCAGCGCGAGGCCAACTCGCGCTTCGGCTTCTCGGCCAAGACCACGCTGTCGCTGGCGCAGGCGCTGTACGAGAAACACAAGGTGCTGACCTACCCGCGGACGGACTCGCGCGCCCTGCCCGAGGACTATCTCGGCACCGTGCGCAACACCTTCGAGATGCTGGCCGACAGCCCGCTGCCCGGGCCGCTGCGTGAGCTCTCCATGCACGCCCGCAAGGCGCTGAATGACGGCTACGTCAAGCCCACCAAGCGCGTCTTCGACAACGCCAAGGTGTCGGACCACTTCGCCATCATCCCCACGCTGGAGGCGCCCAAGTCGCTCAGCGAGATCGAGGCCAAGCTCTACGACATGGTGGTCAAGCGCTTCCTGGCGGTGTTCTACCCCTCGGCGGAGTTCATGGTCACCACGCGCATCTCCAACGTCAAGGCCGCCGGTGCAGAGCACCGCTTTCAGACCAACGGCAAGGTGCTGGTCAACCCGGGCTGGCTGGCGGTGTACGGCAAGGAGGCGCAGGACGAGGACGCCAACCTGGTGGCCGTGAAGGCCGGCGAAGTGGTGCGCACCGAGAGCCTGGACGTCAAGGCGTTGCAGACCCGGCCGCCGGCGCGCTACAACGAGGGCACGCTGCTGTCGGCCATGGAAGGCGCGGGCAAGCTGATCGAGGACGACGAGCTGCGCGAGGCCATGGCCGAAAAGGGCCTGGGCACACCGGCCACCCGCGCGGCCATCATCGAGGGCCTGCTGGCCGAGAAGTACATGCTGCGCGACGGCCGCGACCTGGTGCCCACGGCCAAGGCTTTCCAGTTGATGACGCTGCTGCGCGGCCTGGGCGTGGAGGACCTGACCAAGCCCGAGCTCACCGGCAACTGGGAGCACCAGCTGTCGGAAATGGAGCATGGGCGCCTGAAGCGCGATGCCTTCATGGCCGAGATCGCCAAGATGGCCGAGCGCATCGTGAAGAAGGCCAAGGAGTACGACCGCGACACCATCCCGGGCGACTACGCCACGCTGAAGACGCCTTGCCCCAACTGCGGCGGCCTGGTCAAGGAGAACTACCGCCGCTTCAGCTGCACGGGTGGTGGTGCCGTGGCTGCGGCGGGGCTGGAGACGGAAGGTTGCGGCTTCTCCATCACCAAGATTCCCGCGGGCCGCGCCTTCGAGATCGCCGAGGCCGAGGCCTTCCTGCGCGACCGGCAGATCGGCCCGTTGGAGGGCTTTCGCTCCAAGGCCGGGTGGCCCTTCACGGCCGAGATGAAGCTGGTGCATGACCCGGACATCTCCAACTGGAAGCTGGAGTTCGACTTTGGCGATGACGCCAGGCAGGCCGAAGGCGACGGCGAGCCGGTGGACTTCTCCGCCCAGGCCTCGCTGGGCGCCTGCCCCAAGTGCCAGGGCCGGGTCTTCGACCACGGCGGCTCCTACGTGTGCGAGCACAGCGTAGGCGCGCATGTGACCTGCGACTTCAAGAGCGGCAAGATCATCCTGCAGCAGCCCGTGCCGCCCGAGGAGATGACACGCCTGCTGGCCACGGGCAAGACGTCCCTGCTGGAGAACTTCGTGTCCAACAAGACGCGGCGCAAGTTCAAGGCCTTCCTGAGCTACGACCGCAAGGAAGGCCGCGTGGTCTTCGAGTTCGAGCCGCGGACGGCCAAGGCCCCGGCCAAGGTGGCCGCGAAGAAGGCAGCGGCCAAGAAGAGCGCCGGCTGAACGTGATCTT
>CANHVY010000050.1 GCA_947464185.1 Burkholderiales bacterium | reverse complement strand
CCCGGCTTTGCCGGGTCAACACGCACACCCGGCTTTGCCGGGTCAACACGCACACCCGGCTTTGCCGGGTCAACACGCACACCCGGCTGTGCCGGGTCAACACGCACACCCGGCTGTGCCGGGTCAACACGCACACCCGGCTGTGCCGGGTCAACGCCCACCACCGGCCTGGACGGCTCTGCGCGCGCGGGGGTTCGTCCCAACTCGCCAGGAGCAGTCGCGGCGGCCGCGGGGGCTGGCGGTGTCGTCCGGTCCTTGGCAGGCGGACTCAAGCCGCGCAGGTCTTCTTCGGTCAGGCGGCCGGAGCGCCGGGGAGGTGGGGGTGCCGCCACCTCGTCAAAAGCCCCCAGTTCAGCCAGACTCGGCAACGGTGCCCGCCTGGCCGCAGGCGGCTTGCCATCACCCAGCGGCTCATCATCGACCAGCGGGGCCGGAATCGTCGACAGCGGCTTGGGAGGAGACCAGGGCTTGGCCGCCCCCGCAGAGGGCGGCCTTGGCGGCGGGGCTGCATTGCCGGGGGCCGGTCCGCCGGGCGGTGCAGGCTCAGGCCCGGCCGGCGCGTTGCTCGCCGCCGTCCGACGGGAAAAAAACGGGGGTTTCCATTTGGTGGCCATGTTCAACAGCCCTGACAAGGAAGTCCGCTGCTTGCGCGGCGACCGGGGCGGCTCAAGACGCGCATCGCGTCTTCACCCCAACACGTTGGCCAGCGTCAGCAAGGCCACCAGCAGCATCCACAACACCACCGAGCGCCACACCAGCCCCACCATGCTCTGCAGATGCCCAGCCTGAGGCGGCAGAAGCCGAGGCGCCGGCTGCCCACTGGCCGGCTCCGACAGGCCGTCCTCCGCCGCAGCGCTGACCGGCTCGGTGATGACCAACGGGCCGATCTGCACGCCCACCGCGCCCGCAGCGGTCGCCAGGATCACGCCTTCGTTGCGCGGTTCGTGGCCGGGCCCCACGCGCCGCCAGGCGTTCACCGCCTCCTCGAAGTTGCCGACCACGGCGAATCCGGCCGCCGTCAAGCGAGAGGGCACCAGATCGATCGCGTCGAACAAGGGGCGCGCCAGCTCGGGCAGGTGATCGTTGAGTTCGGTGTCCTGGCGCTCACGCATGGCCAGCCAGCGGCGGCTGACAAATTCGGCCAGACGGTACAGCACAGCGCCGGCCGGTCCCAGGCCCAGCGCGGACAGGATGACGAACCAGAAGAACACCCCGAACACGTGCCGGTGCGCAGCGAGCAAGGCGTGCTCCAGCACCTGCCTGAGCAATTCCGCACGCGGCAGGTCCGATGCATCGATCTGCTTCCACTGCGCCAGATGCTGCCGGGCCTGCGCTTCGTCGCCGCGGTCGATGGCGTCACGGATGTCGGTGAAGTAGTGGCTGAACTGCCGGAACCCCAACGTCAGGTACAGCACCGCCACATCGAACGCCAGGGCCAGCAGCAGGCTGTACTGGCGTACCAGCAGGTACAGCAGGGCCGCCACAGCCGTCGGTACCAGCACCGACACCGCCCAGACGATGCGCGCATGTCGGCGCTGTCCGGCATCCAGCGTGCGGGCCACCCACGCCACCCAGGCCTGCAGGGCCTGACCCACACGGTTCACCCGGGGCAACGGCTTGATCTGCTCGATGAGCAAGGCGAGGAGCACAGCGAAAAAACTCATGAGCCGCAAATGATAGCCACTGGACGGCCTCGCCGCACCCCAGATCAGGCCCTCATCGGGCGTGGAGTTCGCTCAGGAAGGCGTACAGGTTGCGCAGCATCGCCGCCGTGGCGCCCCAGATGAAGAACTCGCGCATGCGGCTGTCGGCCTGTGCAGCATGCCAGGGCATGGACAGAAACTGGCGGGACACGCCCGGCGCTTCGAACACATGGCGCTGATGGTGTGCCGGGTTCATCAGGAACGGCAGTGGCACTTCAAAGGCCTCAGCGACCTCGAACGCGTCCAGCTGCAACTCGAAAGGCGGATGCACCAGCGCCACCACCGGGGTCACGACGAAGCGTGTGATCGTGGTGTAGACCGGCAAACGGCCCAGCACCTCCACATGGCGCGAGTCCAGGCCAATCTCCTCCCGCGTTTCACGCAGCGCCGTGGCGGTCTCGTCCTCGTCCTCGGGTTCCTGACGGCCCCCGGGGAAACTGATCTGGCCCGCATGGTCGTGCAGGTGGTCCGTGCGGCGGGTCAACAGCACATGCAGACCGTCGTCACGCTGCACCAGGGGCACCAGCACCGAGGCCGGTGAAGGCATCCGATCCAGCTGGATCGCGTCGCCTGGAATCTCGGCCTGCCAGGAGCCGCCCGATGCAAAGCGGCTTCGGATGACGTGCGGCGTCAACACTTCCGCAGGGACTGCGGGCAAATGTCCATCTGTACCCGCCACCGGCACGGCCTTCGGATCCACGATCCTGGGCCGTGGGGCCGAGGACATGGGCGATCCGGGAGAAGAAGGCGCATGGCGCGCCGGCGGCGCGCCCAAGCTCAGTCCAGCTTGGCTTTGATGCGAGCTGACTTGCCGCTGCGCTGACGCAGGTAGTACAGCTTGGCGCGGCGGACATCACCGCGGCGCTTGACCTCGATGCCGGCGATCAGCGGGCTGTACAGCTGGAAGGTACGCTCCACACCCTCGCCGCTGGAGATCTTGCGGACGATGAAACTGCTGTTCAGGCCCCGGTTGCGCTTGGCGATGACCACGCCTTCGTAGGCCTGGACGCGCTTGCGCGTACCTTCAACCACGTTCACGCTGACGATCACGGTGTCGCCAGGGGCGAAGGGCGGAATCGTCTTGCCCAGGCGAGCAATCTCTTCCTTCTCAAGGGTCTGGATCAAGTCCATGGGAACTCCAATAGGCGGTCTTGCACGGGGGTGTTGGAATGTTGTCAGGCAGTGTCTGCTGATGCAAATCGCATCAGCAGACACTGCCCACCATTGCGGCCAGGCTCCATCAGTGAAACCCTCACCGCGAACCCGTCAGAGGATCGCAAAGCCCGTGATTATAGGCTGAGCTGACCTGATGTCCGCTGCCCGATCCGCATCAGCACTTGTTCGTCCTGCGAAGTCAGGCGGCCGGCCAGGCGCGCCTGCTCGATCAGGTCCGGGCGGCGCCGGGCTGTCCACTCCAGGGAGCGCTCACGCTTCCAGCGCGCAATCTCCCCGTGATGACCCGACAACAGGGCCGCAGGCACCGCCCGCCCATCGGGAAGCACCTCCGGCCGACTGTAACTCGGCCCTTCCAGCAGGCCATCGGAGAAGCTGTCTTGCTGGTGCGAGGGCGCCTGCAGGACCCCTTCCTGCAGCCGGGCCACGGCGTCCAGCAACGCCAGGGCCGGCAACTCGCCGCCTGACAGCACGAAGTCCCCCAGGCTGATCTCCAGGGTGACGTGCCGGTCGATCACGCGCTGGTCCACGCCTTCGTAGCGTCCGCAGATCATGACGGCCCCCGGGCCCTGCGCCAGGGTCTGCACCAGCGATTGATCCAGCCGGCGGCCAGCGGGCGTGAAATGCACCACAGGCGCTGCGCCGCCGCGCTCAGTCCGCACGGCCTCCAGCGCGCGCTCCAGCGGCTCAGCCAGCATCACCATGCCGGGGCCGCCACCGTAAGGTCGGTCATCCACCCGTCGGTAGGCGTCTTGTGCGAAGTCTCGCAAGGGCCACAGGCGCACCTGCACCTGGCCGGAAGCAAAGGCACGCCGCGTGATGCCGTGCACCATGTGCGGAGCGAACAACTCCGGGAAGATCGTGACGACGTCAAAGCGCATGGCGACGTGGTCAGGGGCCTAGTAGTCGAGGCCCCAGTCCACCGTGATCAGACGCTGCGCCAGATCCACCCCGGTCACATACGCTGCCACGAAAGGAATGAGGCACTCCGACGGTGCGGCAACCGCGGCTCTGTCCGCTGACCCGGCAGAACCCTTCTTGCCGGCGCGGCCCTTTGAACCCTCCGAGACCGCGGATGCGTCGCCCCCCTGCGAAGCAGCAGGCCGGATCCGCAGCACGTCATGCGCGCCGGTCTCCATCAGGCCCACCACCTCACCCAGCACAACGCCCTGGCGGTTCACCACGGTCAGGCCGATCAGGTCGACCCAGTAGTACTCCCCCTGCCCGGCCGTGGGGAAGCTGGCCCGGGAGACGAATACGCGGGCACCCCGCAGTGCCTGCGCGGCATCACGGCCCTGCAAGTCCTGCACAGTGGCCACGACCACTTCGCCGTGCTCCTTGGCCTGGATCACCTTCAAGAGGGGATGCGCCGCAAGAGCGCTTACCAGCGGCGCGGCGACTTCTTGCGGAGCCTGGAGAAACCAGCGCTTGGTGGAAAACAGCGCCTGAGGGTCCGGTGAAAAAGGCTGGACCTTGATCAAGCCTTTGACGCCCCAGGCTCCCAAGATGCGGCCCACTTCCACCGCATCGTCAGGAAAGGGAGTGTCCATGCTGACGCAGGGTTGGCAAACTGGCCGGACCCCGCCTGCGCCGAGGCGGGCGGGGTCGGCGCTCAGGCCGCCTTGCGGGCCTGATCGAACAGGCGCTCGACAGTAGGCGACAGCTTGGCGCCAACGCCGGACCAGTAAGTCACCCGGTCCAGGGCCACGCGAAGAGGCTGCTCCGCGCCAGCGGCCATGGGGTTGTAGAAACCCACGCGCTCGATGAAGCGGCCATCACGACGCTCACGGGCGTCGGCGACCACGATGTTGTAGAAGGGACGGCCCTTGGCACCGCCACGAGCAAGTCGGATCACGACCATGTTGAACTGCCTTTTCTCGAGTGTTTCTCGAATCGTCGGTGACCGCCGCACCAGGAGACACACAGGGGCTGGCAATCGAATGGGCACGAGCACCGCCTTTGAGCGGACCTTGCGCCGAGGTCGGCGCCGTAGATACGCCCTGTCAGGGGCCGTCGCCGAAAACCGCGCATTATAGTCAGCGCATCCGAGTCTTTGGCGGACGGCCCGCCACCGTGCACCCGAGGCGGCGGGGTCCGAAGATCTCGCCCCGTACATCGAATCCTGACAGCACCCATGCCTGCCGCTTCATCCACGCGCTATCGCTCGAAGACCCTGGCCACCTGGCTGGCCGTGCTGGGCGGCACGCTCGGCCTGCATCGCCTGTACCTGAACGGTCCGTCCGACGCCTTGGGTTGGCTTCACCTTCTGCCCACAGCCCTGGGACTGGCGGGCGTGGTGCGCATGCGCCAGCTGGGGCAGGACGACACCGTGGCCTGGCTGCTGATCCCCTTGCTGGGCCTGATGATTTCCCTGGGCATGCTGTGCGCCATCCTGTACGGCCTGACGCCTGACGAGAAGTGGGACGCCAGGCGCAACCCCGGACTGCCCCGGACGCGGACCGCCTGGGGCCCTGTGCTGGGCGTCATCGCCGCGCTGATGCTGGGCTCCGCGGTACTGATGGGCACGGTGGCCTTCAGCATCCAGAAGCTGTTCGAATGGGAGTTGAGTTCTTCCAAAAACGCCCAGGCTGGCACCTCGATGACGGTCAGGGCGTAAGTCATCGGCCCCGAGGCAAGCCTTCGGGAAGATGAAGGACACCTTTCAGGTGCCCGAGGAGCCGCCGGAGGAAGCCCCTGAGGTCCCAGAGCCACCGGGCGAACCCGTTCCCGAGGCCCCGCCCTCCCCCGCGCCCGCACCGCGCCCACCGCGGCGGCGGCGCCGACGACGCCGGCGGTCGGGCGAGTCCGTGTCGTCGGCCTCCGGGGCTGTGGGCGCATCACCGTCAGCGGACGGCGCAGCCGCAGGCGCACTGGCGGGACGGGGCCCTTCCGGGCGCGCGCGCGAGGCGGGCACGCGCCGCGTCTGCGAGGCCTTGAGCGACTGCAGCAGGGCTTCGCGCTCGTCCTCGGTGCCCAGCGAATAGTCCTCCCACCATTCGGCCAATTCCTGCGGCACCTCGTCCACATCGGCGCGCAGGCGCAGGAAGTCGAAACCGGCGCGAAAGCGCGGTTGATCGATCAGGCCCGGCGCCGACGATACGGTGCGCCGCTCCAGCCGGGGCTGCATCTGCCAGATCTCGCGCATGTCGGCGGCGAGTTTGCCGCGGCCGGAGATGTCGCCAATGCGCGCCTCGAAGACGGCGTCGATGGCCTGCTGAAGCGCCGGGAAGGGCGACTCCCCGGCCTCCTTCAGCGTGGTCCAGCGTCCCAGCACCTCGTGCCACAACAAGCAGGCCAGGAGGAAGCTCGGCGCCACGGGCTTGCCCTCGCCCACACGGCGGTCGGTGTCCTGCAGCGCCAGATCGATGAAGGCCTTGCGCCGCGGATCCTGCGAGGCGCCTTCCAAAGCGGCCTCCACCACCGGAAAAACGCCCTGGATCAGCCCCATGCGCTGCAGCACCTCCAAGCTGGCCACGGCGTGGCCGGTCTGCAGCAGCTTGACCATCTCGTCGAACAGGCGCGAGCCCGGCACCTGGGCCAGGCTCACGGCCATGGCCTGCACGGGCTTGAGGGTCTTGGGCTCGACGCGGAAGCCCAGCTTCGCCACGAAGCGGGCCACGCGCAAGAGGCGCACGGGGTCTTCCCGGTAGCGGGTGAGGGGGTCGCCGATCATCCGCAGTACCCGCGCCCGGACGTCGGCAAAGCCGCCGTGATAGTCCACCACCGTGCGGGTGACGGGGTCGTAGTACATGGCGTTGACGGTGAAGTCACGCCGCGCCGCGTCTTCGACCTGCGGGCCCCAGACGTTGTCGCGCAGCACGCGGCCGCTGGCGTCCACCACGTGGGTCTTGCCCGCCAGTTCGGCGCGCGAGGTCTTCTCGTTGCCCTCGACCTGCTGTGCGGCCTCGGCCGCCAGCAAGGCCCGGAAGGTCGACACCTCGATGACCTCATGCTCCCGACCCCGGCCGAACACCACGTGCACGATGCGAAAGCGCCGGCCGATGATGAAAGCCCGGCGGAACAGCGCCTTGACCTGCTCGGGCGTGGCATTGGTCGCCACGTCGAAATCCTTGGGGCGCCGGCCCACCAGCAGGTCACGCACCGCGCCGCCCACGACATAGGCCTCGAAGCCCGCTCCCTGCAAAGTGCTCACCACCCGCACGGCGTGGTCGTCCAGCAGGTCAGGATCGATGCCGTGCTGTGCCGCGCTGATTTCCACCCGCTGGCCCAGCGGGGTTGCCTTGAGCTCAGGCTCGGCGGGTTGGTCGGTCCCGCTGGACTTGCCCAGCAACCGGTGGATGAGTTTCTTGATCATTCGAAGAGTTTCAGGACGGTCCAGCCGCGCTCGGCAGCGATCTTGGCGAGGGCGGGTGCCGGATTGGTGGCCACCGGGTGGGAGACGAGTTCCAGCAGGGGCAGGTCGTTGGTGGAGTCGCTGTAGAAAGTGACTTCCTCGAAGTCATCCAGCCGTGCACCCTGCTGCGCAAGCCACTGGCCCACGCGCTCGATTTTGCCCTCTCGCAGGCAAGGGGTGCCCCGGATGCGGCCGGTGACACGGCCCAGCTGGTCGCGCTCGAGTTCGGTGGCGATCAAGGTGTCGATGTCGAAGGCCTGCGCGATGGGCCCGGTGATGAAGTCATTGGTGGCCGTCACGATGGCCAGGCGATCACCTCGCTGGCGGTGCCTGTCCACCAGCGCACGGGCCGGTTCGCGCAGATGGGGAGCGATCACCTCTCGCATGAAGCGTTCGGACATGCGCTGCAGGTCTGCCTCAGTGCGGTGGCGCCAGGACGATGTGGCGAATTCGATGTAGGCCTGAATGTCCAGGCGGCCGGCCTGGTAATCCTGGAAGAAGGCATCGTTGCGCCGTGCGTGTTCCTGCGCGTCGGCCCAGCCGATGTGCACCATGAACTCGCCAAAGGCGTGGTCGGAATCCGTAGGCAGCAGCGTGCCATCCAGGTCGAACAAGGTCAGTCTCATGTGCCCAACTCCAGTCCTGCCTGGAGTTCCTGGCCTGGAGGCGCCGGATCCTCCGCCAACATCTGCCGCAGCAGCGGCACGGTCACCGGCCTGGCACGGGACAGCGCGTAGTGGTCCAGCCGGTCCAGCAACTGCATGAGGTGGCCCAGGTCACGGGCGAAACGGCTCAGCAGGTAGTCGAGAACCTCGTCGCCCAGGACCATGCCGCGACGTCCGGCTTCGGTGCGCAGCGCGTCGCGGGTCTGGACCTCTGGCAAAGACTCCACGGCATGCACCTGCCCCCAGCCCAGCCTGGTACGAAGGTCTTCACGCAGCGGCAGGTCCACGGGCGGCAGCGGTCCGGCCGCCGCCCAGGGCACCCCCTGCGCCTGCGCCTCCACCAGCAGGCCGAAGGCCGCGTGTTGGGATTGCGGATCCAGCAGGTGCACATCGTCCAGGATCAGCAGACCCACGCCCTCATCAAGGCCCGCGGTCCCGGGTGCCTCGTGGCCCCAGGTCACCACCCTGGCGCCCACGGCCTCGCAGGCGTGACGCAGGGCCTGCAGCAGGTGCGTCTTGCCGCTGCCGGAAGGCCCCCATAGATAAACGGGCGAACGCGGCGGCACGTCGGCGCGCAATTGCGCCACCAGCCATTGATTGCAGCCGGGGATGAAGGAGTCGAAGGTGGCCACCGACTGCGCCACCAGGGGAAGCGGAACCTGCCTCATCCGGTGAAGAGCCGGCTGCCGAGATAGGCCGTTCGCAGGCGGTTCAGCCCCACAAGGGCCACGGCACTCAAAGGCAGGGCCACCAGCACCCCCACGAAGCCGAACAGATGGCCAAAGGCCAGCAGGGCGAAGATGACGGCCAGAGGACTCAGGCCGATGCGCTCGCCCACCAGGCGCGGCGTCAGCACAAAGCTCTCCAGCACCTGACCCACGCCATACACGATGGCCACGGCCACCAAGCCATGCAGGCTGGCGAACTGCAGCGTCCCGGCCAGCAGCGCCAGCGCCAGGCCCAGGCCGAAACCGATGTAGGGGATGAAGATCGCCAGCCCGGTGAACACCCCCAGCGGCAGGGCCAGGTCAAAGCCGAAGAGCGCCAGACCCATCGCGTAGTACACCGCCAGCACCAGCATCACCAGCAATTGCCCGTGCAGGTACTGTCCGAGCAGTGCATCGCACTCTTCCAGAAAGGCGTTGACCGAGCCGGCCTGGCGCTGCGGTATGAGCGCCTGGACCCGCGCGACGATACGGGGCCAGTCCATCAACAGGTAGAACAGCACCACCGGCACCAGCACCAGGTTGCCGGCGATGGCCAGGGCCACGCTGCCGCCAATCCGCGCCGAACTCAGCAGCGTCGCCAGCCCCTCCTCGGCATTGGCATTCAGGTACTTCAGCACGAAGGCCTTGATGCTGGGAACGTCCAGCGACACATGGATGCCCTGCTGCGCCAGCCAAGGCGATAAGGTCTGGTTCAGCCGCTCTGCCAGCAATGGAATCTGCGCCTGCAAAAGCGGAATCTCCTTGGACAGGATCGGCACGATCAGCAGCACGGTGGCCAGCAGGGCCAGCACCATGGCCACCTCCACGATGAGCACAGCCAGCACCCGCGGCAAGCGACGAGCCGCAAGCCGCTCCACCGCGGGATGCAGGGCGTAGGCCAGGATCGCACCGATCAGGAACGGGGTCAGCACCGGCGCCAGCAGCCACAGCAGCCCGAACCCGGTCAGGCCGATGGCCAGCCACCCCAGCAACTGGCGCTGCGCGGGACTGAGGCTCATGAAGGCCGGCGCCCGTCGTCGGCGCCGCCCATGCGGGACATGCGTTCGCGCAAGGCTGGTGCGTCCTCCGCCTCGCTGCAATGCTGCAGGTAGGTCAGCAGATCGGCCAGCGCCGGTTCATCCATACCCAGCTCGGCATAAGCCAGCCCCCGGTCTCGGCGTTCAGCCCAAGCCAGGGGCGCCAGACGCACCAGCCTTTCCTGCACCCTCAGCAGCGCAGGCCAGTCCTCGGCCGAGAGGTGGATTTCCTTGAGGTTGCGCAGCAGGCGCGACAGGAACTCGCGCGGCGTGGCCTCCTGCAGGAACAAGCCCAGCGGCACCTCGAAGTCGCCCAACAGCCCGCGCTGGCGACGGTAAGGCCCCAGGCGCTCCTCCAGTTCTTCACGGGACAGGGACTGCCCGGTGAAAGGATCGATCACGACCTCTCCCCGGGGCAGGCGCAGCTTGACGAGGAAGTGGCCCGGGAAGCTGATGCCACGCGCCTTCAGACCCGCATGTGCGGCCATCTCCATGTACAGCAGGGCCAGGGTGATGGGAATGCCGCGGCGGGAATCCAGCACGCAGTGAACGTAGCTGTTTTCGGCAGCGTAGTAGTCATTGACGTTGCCGCCGAAGGCCAGCTCATCGAAGAAGTAGCGGTTCAACCAGCGCAGGCGCTGCAGGGGCACGGCATCGGATGGGATGCGCCGGGCCAGCCGTGCGCCCAGACGGTCCAGCGCCACCATCACCGACTGCGGGTCCAGGGTGGTGTCCCGGTCCTGCCCCACGGCGATGGCGGCCTCCAGCAGGGGAAAGCCCTCGTCCTGGGCCACCAGCGTGGCGAAGTAGTCCAGGCTCGACGGCACCCCCAGGTGCACGCCGCCGCTCACAGTTCCACCTCTACGGTCACCTTCATCTGGGTAAGTCTAGTGCAAGGGTCAAGGTGCCCGCCGCATGGTGGCCCACCACCGCAGCCCCAGGGCCCGAAGGGTGGCGAAGTACACCAGCGCAGCCGTGGCCACGGCCCCGGCCAGCCACAACGCACGCAACCAGGGCGTGGCCTGCAGGGCCAGCCAGTCCAGGCGCATGTTCGCCGCCCACAGCCCGGCGGCCAGCACCCCGCAGGCCAACAGCACGCGCAGCAGAAAGACACCCCACCCCGGTTGCGGGTGGTACGCGCCCGTCCTCAGCAGGCCGATGAGCAGCCAGCCCGCATTGATCATCGCGGCCAGCCCGATGGACAGGGCCAGGCCGGCATGGCCGAGCCAGGGTACGAAGGCGGCATTCAGGCCCTGGGTGATGATCAGCACCACCACGGCGATCCGCACGGGCGTGCGCACATCCTGCCGCGCGTAGAAACCCGGTGCGAGCACCTTGATGGCGATCAGGCCCAACAGGCCCGCCCCGTAGCCCTGAAGGGCAGTCACCGTCTGGGCAGCGTCCTGGGCAGTGAAGCGGCCATAGTGATAGAGCACGGCCACCAGCGGTTCCGCGAACAACAGCAAGGCCACGGCGCAAGGCAGTGCCAGGAGCACCACCATGCGCAGGCCCCAATCCAGCATGGCGGAATAGGCTTGGCCGTCGCCACCGGCCTGGGCCGCGGCCAACCGCGGCAGCAGCACCACGCCCAAGGCCACGCCCAGCAAGGCCGTGGGGAACTCCATCAGCCGATCGGCATAGGTCAACCAGGACACGGAACCCACTGTCAGGTGGGAGGCTATCTGCGTGTTGATCAGCAGCGACACCTGCGCCACCGACACGCCCAGCAAGGCGGGCGCCATTTGCCGCAGGATGCGACCCACGCCCGGATGGGCCCAGGCCTCGGCGATCCTTCCCGGCGTCCAGGCCAGGCGCGGGACCATCCCCAAGCGGCGCAGGGCATACCACTGCACCGCCAACTGCAGGACGCCGCCCACCATGACACCGGCAGCCACCGCGTAGATCGGCTCCACGCCGAGCGACTGGAACCAGGGCGCACCCCACCACGCAGCGGCAATCCACGACAGGTTCAACAGCACCGGGGTGACGGCAGGCACGGCAAACCGTTGCCAGGTGTTCAGCACGCCGGCGGCCAGCGCCACCAGCGACATGCAGGCGATGTAGGGAAACATCAGCCGGGTGAGGAAAACCGCCTGATCAAACGCTGCCAGACCCGACGCCATCATCCACACGACGACGGGTGCACCCACCACTCCCAGCACCACCGTGGCCAGCAACACCCACCAGAGCACCGAGGCCACGGCATCCACCAGCCGATGGGTGGCTTCGTCACCGTCGCGCTCGCGCGAAGCCGCCAGCAGCGGCACGAAGGCCTGGGAGAACGCTCCCTCGGCGAACAGCCGGCGCAGCAGGTTCGGGATGCGAAAGGCGACGTTGAAGGCATCGGTGATGGCACTGGCCCCGAAGGCCGCTGCCATCAATTGCTCCCGCACCAGGCCGGTGACCCTGGAGGCTAACGTCAACAGGGAAACGGTCGAGGCCGCCTTGAGAAGGTTCACGGTAAGCAAGACATTGAATCAACGGGCAGTTTACGGGAGCACCCTTGGCCACAACACACCTGAGGCAGGCACCGCACCGTTGACCCCAGCGAGTGTTGATATACTCGACGGCCTTTGGGCTTTACAGCCCGCACCATAGCAATCAACCCAGAGCGCGGCGGCGCCGCCCAAGCAAACAAATGGCCACCTCGTCCAAAGCCAAGAAGAAGACCGTTCGTATCGCCTCGGGCCGCAAGCGCGTGCGTCAGGACGTCAAGCTGAACGCGCACAACTCGGCGCTGCGGTCCCAGTTCCGCACGGTGGTCAAGAACATCCAGAAGGCCGTGACGGCTGGCGACAAGACCAAGGCAGCAGACCTGTTCAAGAACGGTCAGAGTGTGATCGATTCCATCGCCGACAAGGGCCTGTTCCACAAAAACAAGGCCGCCCGCCACAAGAGCCGGCTGTCGACCAAGATCAAGGCGCTGGCCGCCTGAGATCTTTCCGTTCTCTCAGCCAAAACGGCCCGCGCTTGCGGGCCTTTTTCGTTGACGGGCCTGCTCTGCGCCACCGGCTTCAGCCGGGCGACGCTGACGGCGCAGGTGGCCCACTGGACGCCCCACGTCCCTCAGGCCCCTCAGACCCCTCAGGCAACAGGCAGGCCTCGAACACCTGCAGCTCGTTGTCGCGTGCGAAGTTCATGACGAAGTCCCAGGCCATGGGCTCGGCGGCGCGAAGTTCCTGGCTGACGATCACGCATTTCACGCCGTCAATCACCTTGGGAAAGCAATACGGCGAGTACCCTATGAAGGCACCAATCCCGCCCACGCCTCCGCCAGGCCTGAAGGACGACATGGCGCCGGCCAGGCGCTCGGCCCAGTCACTGGGACGGAAGGCCCGGCCGTCGCGCGTGATGCCCCGGATGAAGACTTTTTGCTGGGAACTCATGCCATGAGGTCGCAAGATCTGGAGGACAAAGGCAGAAGGCTCCTGCGGGAAGACCCCTCGTACGCCAGGAGAGCCGCCCGCACCGGACACCAAAGGCATTGTGCCTTCGGCGTGTTGCATTGCAGCATCGTCCAAGCTTCTCACTGCCGGCTGGCCGGGCGCTGACACCCTGACACGAACCTAGAATCAACCCCGGCCGGACCCGCGCCGAAAGGTGCCGCCGGCCATTTTTCTTTGCTCACGACACTGCCTGACACTGCCTGACACGAGGACCCGAGACCATGAACGCCGTCGCCGATCCCGCCGTCACCCGGCCCATGCCGCACGTGATGAACACCTATGGCCGTCTGCCGATCGCGTTGTCGCACGGCAAAGGCTGCTGGGTCTGGGACACCGAGGGCCGACGCTACCTCGACGCCCTGGGCGGCATCGCCGTCAACACGCTGGGCCATGGCCACCCCAAGCTGGTGCCAGCCTTGCAAGACCAGGTGGCCAAGCTGATCCACAGCAGCAATTACTACGAGGTGCCGCTGCAGGAGCAACTGGCCGCCACGCTGTGCGAACTCTCCGGCCTGGACAGCGTCTTCTTCTGCTCCACCGGGCTGGAGGCCAACGAAGGCGCGCTGAAGATCGCCCGCAAGTACGGACATGACCGCGGCATCTCCCGGCCCGAGATCATCGTCTACGAAAAGGCCTTCCACGGGCGCTCCATCGCCACGCTGTCGGCCACGGGCAACCCGAAGGTGCAGAAGGGCTTCGAGCCCTTGGTCGAGGGCTTCGTGCGCGTACCGCTGAACGATCTGGCCGCCGTGGAAGAAGTGGCCCGGACCAACCCCAACGTGGTGGCAGTGTTTCTGGAGACCATCCAGGGCGAAGGGGGCATCAACCCCTCGCGCTGGGAATACCTGCAAGGCCTGCGCCGTCTGTGCGACGACAGTGGATGGCTGCTCATGCTGGACGAGGTGCAGTGTGGCATCGGCCGCACCGGCAAGTGGTTTGCGCACCAATGGGCCGGCGTCGTGCCCGACGTGATGCCCTTGGCCAAGGGCCTGGGCTCTGGGGTGCCCATCGGCGCCGTGGTCACCGGGCCGAAGGCCTCGGGCGTGCTCGGCCCGGGTAACCACGGCACCACCTTCGGTGGCAACCCGCTGTCCATGCGCGCCGGCGTGGAAACGCTGCGCATCATGCGCGAGGACGGCGTGATGGAAAACGCGGCCGTGGTAGGCGCGCGCCTGAAAGCCGGCCTGGAGCGGGAGCTGGGCTCGTTGCCTGGCGTGAAAGAGATCCGCGGCGCCGGCTTGATGCTGGGCATCGAACTGGACCGGCCGTGTGGCGTGCTGCTGAGCCGGGCAGCGGAAGCCGGGCTGATGATCAGCGTCACGGCGGACACGGTCATCCGCCTGGTGCCGCCGCTGATCCTGTCCGCAGACGAGGCCGATCAGATCGTGGCCCTCCTCGCCCCGCTGGTGAAGGCCTTCCTCGTCGAGCCTGCGGCATGAAGCCGGGACACACGCTCATGAAGCACTACCTGCAGTTCAAGGACCTGCGTGCCGAGGAGTACGCCTACCTGTTCGAGCGGGCCAGCATCATCAAGACCCGCTTCAAGAACTATGAGCGCTACCAGCCCCTGACCGACCGCACGCTGGCCATGATCTTCGAGAAGGCCAGCACGCGCACGCGCGTGAGCTTCGAGGCCGGCATGTACCAGATGGGCGGCTCAGTGGTGCACCTGACCACGGGCGACAGCCAGCTCGGCCGCGCCGAGCCCGTGGAGGACAGCGCACGCGTCATCAGCCGCATGGTGGACCTGGTGATGATCCGCACCTTCGAGCAAAGCAAGATCGAGCGGTTCGCGGCGCACTCGCGGGTGCCGGTGATCAACGGCCTGACCAACGAGTACCACCCCTGCCAGATCATGGCCGACATCTTCACCTTCATCGAGCACCGGGGCTCGATCCAGGGCAAGACGGTGGCCTGGGTGGGTGACGGCAACAACATGGCCAACACTTGGCTGCAGGCCGCCGACATCCTGGGCTTCACGCTGCATGTCAGCACCCCCAGCGGCTACGAGATCGACACGGCACTCGCCGGCGTGTCTAACCCGAACTGCCTGAAGGTCTTCAAGAGCCCCGCGGCGGCCTGCGAGGGCGCGCACCTCGTGACCACGGATGTCTGGACCAGCATGGGCTTCGAAGCCGAGAACGCGCAGCGCCGCGCCGCCTTTGCCGACTGGTGCGTGGACGCGCAGATGATGCAACTTGCCCAACCCGACGCCCTGTTCATGCACTGCCTGCCCGCCCACCGCGGCGAAGAAGTCGCCGCCGACGTGATCGACGGCCCCCAGTCCGTCGTCTGGGACGAGGCTGAGAACAGACTGCATGTGCAAAAGGTACTCATGGAGTACCTTTTGCTAGGCCGGGTAGGTCACTGAGCCGGCCTTGTTCAACTTGAACCGTTCGCCCTGAGCTGGTCGAAGGGCTTCGACGGGCTCAGCCCGAACGGGAGTGCAAGCGTCCGCCAGAACGAGAGCACAAGAACATTGATTCCGGATCAGTGATGACGCAGAGCGGGCAGGGCCAAAGTCGCAATAGCCCCGACCCTGGCCCAGTGAACTGCCGCCTGGGGCACCACCCACTGCAAACCGTAGGTCATCCGTTCGGACTTTCCTTGGGCCCACCGGCGGTCTGGCGTGCCGCAGGCGGCACGCAAGCTGGCGGCAAAAGCCCAGGCCAGCAAGGTGTGGGACAAGCCCATCAGGTAGTCATCGGCCACCCGCAGCGGCGCCTCCCGGTCCTGCGCTGCGGCGCGGGCCACGGCCTGCGTCGCCTCCTCGGCGGCCGCACATTCGCGGCGCAAGGTGGCCGCCGCCTCTGCCAGGCCGGCCGCTTCGCAGCGCGAGGCTTCCGCCATCGCTTCCTGCAGCCAGCGCTGCAGCGCGGCCCCCCCGTCGGCCAGCACCTTGCGCTGCAGCAGGTCGATGGCCTGGATCTCGTTCGTGCCCTCGTAGATCATGGCGATGCGGGCGTCGCGCAGCGTCTGCTCGATGCCGTATTCCCGCACGTAGCCATAGCCGCCAAAGACCTGCAGCGCGGCACTGGCGCCGTGGAAACCATGATGGGTGCAGAAAGCCTTGACCACGGGGGTCATCAGGGCCGCCAGGGCGGACTCGGCCGCGCGCACGGCAGCGTCCGGATCGTGCGCCGCACGGTCGATGGCAAGCGCAGCCCGGTAGGCGATGACGCGCTGGC
This sequence comes from Burkholderiales bacterium, assembly GCA_947464185.1. Classification (GTDB taxonomy): domain Bacteria; phylum Pseudomonadota; class Gammaproteobacteria; order Burkholderiales; family Burkholderiaceae_C; genus Rubrivivax. Next base: position 9,088 of record CANHVY010000050.1, on the reverse strand, counting down.
CTTCGGTCATGGCCTGCAGGCGCAGCAAGGTGTGACGCATGGCCGGGTGCAAGGCGATGGGGTCGGCCACCGCCCCTGAGGCCGCAGCGCGGCCCTGCAGACGCTCGCCGGCGTAGCGCAAGGCGTTCTGCGTGGTCATCTCCTGGTGGCCCAGGCCCTGCAGGCCCACGTGCAGGCGCGCCGAATTCATCATCAGGAACATCGCGGCCAGCCCGCGGTGGGGCTCGCCCACCAACCAGCCCGTGGCGCCCTCGTAGCGCATGGCACAGGTGGCACTGCCGTGGATGCCGGTCTTGTGTTCGATGCCGTCGCAATGCAGGGCATTGGGCGCGCCATCAGGCAACAGCTTGGGCACCAGCGCCAGCGAAATCCCCTTGGTGCCGGGCGGGGAGTCGGGCAGCCGGCACAGCACCAGGTGGACGATGTTGTCGGTGAGGTCGTGCTCACCGCCCGAGATGAAGATCTTCTGGCCCACGATGCGCAGGCTGCCATCCGGCTGGGGCTCGGCGCGGGTGCGCAACAAGCCCAGGTCGCTGCCGGCCTGCGGTTCGGTCAGCGCCATCGCCGCCAGCGTGCGTCCGGTGGCCACGTCCTGCAGATAGCGCGCTTTCACGTCCTCGCTGGCATGCGCCTTGATGGTCTCGTAAGCGCCATGCAGCAGGTCGGGGTACATCACCCAGCCGTGGTTGCAGGCGACCAGCATCTCGCGTGCCGCGGCGTCCACCAGCATGGGCAAGCCCTGCCCGCCCCAGGCCGGGTCGCAGGGCAGCGCCGGCCAGCCGCCCTGCACGTAGGCACGGTAAGCCTCGCGGTAGCCGGGCGGGGTGCGCACCCGGCCGGCGTCGTCGCGCACGCAGCCTGCCGCGTCGCCCTGGGCGTTGATGGGCAGCAGCACGCCGGCCGCGAACTTCGCGGCCTCCTGCAGCACCGCGTCCACGGTGTCGAGATCCAGCTCGGCAAAGGACTGGCTCTGCGCCCAGGCGGCGGGCGCTTCGAGCACGCGCTCCATCACGAAGCGTATGTCCTGCAGCGGTGCGTGGTACTCCCAGGTCATCTTGTTCGCTCTCGGTTTGCTTCAGGTTCGCTGTCGGCGCATTCAGCGCGGCGCCATGCGCAGCGCCCCGTCCAGGCGGATGGTTTCGCCGCTCAGGTGGACGTTGCCGACGATGTGGGCGGCCAGGGCCGCGAACTCGTCAGGACGTCCGAGCCGCGGAGGGAACGGGTGAAGGCCTCGAGAGACTGCTGCACGGCCTCAGACAGTTGCTTCATCAGCGGGGTCTCGAACAGGCCACCCAGACCCGAGCCGCCCCCGGTGACCCACGCAGTCTGTCCTTCGATCTTCATGCCCAGTTTTCCTTCATCACATGACGCGCCTGACAGGCCTTGGCCCTTCAAGGATGGTCAGTCGATGCGCAGACCAACTCACCCACGAACTTCACCAGGCGCAGCCGCCAGACAAGCTGCCCTGATGTCCTCGGGGACCGGTATGGCCTTGATGCGGTCGGGGTTCTGCGGGTCACGGACGCAGAAGGCGCGCACCTCGGTGCCCTCGCACAGCAGGACATCGCCACGCATGACCCGATGGCGGTGACGGAAGGTTTTTGCCGCCCAGTGCTCCACGGTGGTGTGGATCTCGATGGTCTCGCCGTAGGTGGCCGGACGCAGGAACTTGGTATGGATCTCCAGCAGCGGCGTGCCGATGATGCCGCGCGTCTTCACCAGTTCACGCCAAGGGGGGATGCCGCAGGCCATGAAGAAGGCGAGCGAGGCTTCGTCCATCCAGCGGTTGAAGTTGGGGAAGAAGACGATGCCTGCGGGGTCGCAGTCGCCGAACTGCACGTTCACGCGGTAGATGTGCTCGCGCGAAAGGCAAAGGGCTGGGGGCGACTCGATGGACGCGTTGGAGTCGCCGCTCATGCCTTCAGCACCTTGGCCGCACGCTTTTCCAGAAAGGCGCGCACGCGCTCCTTGGCCGCCTCATCGCCCTGGGCGATCGAGGAGATGAGCGACTCCATGAACAGGCCGTCGCTGGCCGACAGGTCGGCGATGCGCGGCAGCGCCTGCGTGATGGCGTAGTTGGACAGCGGGGCGTTGCCCGCGATCTTCAGGGCGAGCTGCAGCGCCTTGGCCAGACCCTGGCCGTCGGCCACCCGGTAGTTGGAGATGGCGAAGGCCTGGCCCTCGTCGGCGTCGAACACGCGACCCGTGAGCATCATGTCGGTCATGCGCGACACGCCGATCAGGCGCGAGATGCGCACCGACCCACCGCCACCGACGAAGATGCCACGCGTGCCCTCGGGCAGGCCGTAGAAGGCGCTGTCCTCCGCCACCCGCAGGTGCGCGGAAGACGCCAGTTCCAGGCCGCCACCCACCACCGCACCGTGCAGCACGGCGATCACCGGCACCGGGCCGAACTGGATGGCATCGAAACAGGCGTGCCAGGCGCGGGAGTGCGTCATGCCCTCGGCGACCGTGCGCTCGGACACCTCCGACAGGTCCAGCCCGGCGCAGAAGTGGTCGCCTGCCCCGCTCAGCACCACCACCTTGAAGCTGGCAGGCAGGTTGACGAACACGGTGTGGATCTGGGCCAGCAGTTCGTCGCTGATGGAATTGCGCTTGGCGGGCCGGTTCAAGCGCAGGTGAAGCACCGAGCCTGCGGACTCCAGGGTCAGCAGCGACAGGTGCGACAAGGGACCGGGGCCGGCTTCAAGGGGCTGGAAGGACATGGATCAGGATCTCGTAGGGGTGGAAGGGAAGTGCAGGTGCGCAGGCGCTGGCAAAGGGCATCCGCGGATCAGCCACGGATCACCCGCGGGTCTGAGGGCGTGGCGTACAGCGCCTGGACTTCAGCGGCGCGGCGCTGCAGCGTCAGCCGCTGGTTCAGGTAACCCTTATCGGTGATTTCACCCGCGGCCATGCTGGGCGCGTCCGGCAGCACCAGCGCACAAGCCGGCACCTGGGAAGAGCCGCCGCCCTCGGCCTGCAGGGCACGCAGGCCGACCTGCACGCGCTGGCGCAGTTCCTCGGCAGGCAGGGAACGCGCTGCCTCGCTCAGGAACACCAGGGCGCCGATCTCATGGCGGTCGTGGCCCGTGATCACCACGTCCTGGGCCAGCGGGGCCAGCGCGGCCACCACCTTCAGGCGCAGCGTGCCCACGGACACCCACGTGCCGCTGGTGAGCTTGAAGTCCTCCGCCACACGGCCGTTGAACACGATGCCCGAAGCCGGGTCTGTCGCGTCCTGCGGGTAGCCGGCGTCACCGATGCAGTAGAAGCCCTCCTCGTCGAAGGCCGCGGCCGTGGCCTCGGGGTTGCCGCGGTAACCGGGAAAGATGTGCGGCCCCCGGATGCGCATCTCCTGCTTGCCGCCGTTGGGCAGGAACTTCACTTCCGCGCCAGGCATCGGGTTGCCGATCACGCCCGGACGGTCCAGGCGCCAGTTGGCGAAGGTGATGGCCGGGGAGGTTTCGGTGGAACCCCAGGAGGTGGTGAACCACACCGGCTCTTGCCGCACCGAGGCCGCCACGGCCTCCAGGCGCTTCCAGGTGGTCTCCGGCATGCCTGCGCCCGAATAGAACACCATGCGCAGCCGGCTGAAGAAGCTGCGCGCCAGTTCGGCGTCCGCCTCCAGGGCCGGCAACATCATGTCGTAGCCCTTGGGCACGTTGAAGTAGACCGTGGGCTGCACCTCGCGCAGGTGCTGCAGGGTCTTGTCCACCAGGCGCGGCATCGGGCGGCCGTCGTCGATGTACATCGTGCCGCCGTGCTTGAGCACCATGTTGGTGTTGTGGTTCCCGCCGAAGGTATGGCTCCAGGGCAGCCAGTCCAGCAGCACCGGCTTCTCCAGCGTGAGGAAGCGCAGCGTCTGCGCCAGCATCTGCTGGTTGGCGCACAGCATCCGGTGGGTGTTGATCACCACTTTCGGATGGCCGGTGGAGCCCGAGGTCAGCAGGTACTTGGCGTGCGTGTCGGGCGTGATGGCGGCGAAGGCCTGCATCACGGCGGCGGTCTCTGCAGTGGCCAGCAGGTCGCTGAAGGGGATGGCACCGGGGTGCGTCGCGGCGCCCTGCGTGAACACCACGCCGGCCTGGATGGGCGCCTGCGCGAGCGCGGGGCCGTAGGTGGCTGCGTCCGAGGCGTAGACCAGGGCTGGCTGCAGCGCTTCCAGGATGCCGTGGATGCGGGAGAAATCCCCCCCCGCCAGGCGGCAGTAACCGCTGCTCAGCGTGCACACCGCACGCCCGATGTGCATGCCCGCCAGCAGCAGCACCAGGTGGTCCAGCGCGTTGTCGGACAGCACCACCACCGGCCCCTCGGGCACCAGGTTCAAGTCCAGCAGGGACTGCGCCACGGCACCGACCCGCTGGCGCAACGCGCGCCAGCTCAACATGCGCCAGCCAGCAGGTGACCCCGCGTCGGGTTCCGCGAAGGCAGGCGCATCTGGCGTTTCGCGCGCCCAGCGCTCCAGCCACTCGCCCACGCAGCGTTCATAGGGCGCCAGGGCTTCGGGTGAGCGCAGCACGAACCCGCCATCGGCCCGGTCTTCGCGCACACAGCGGCGCGGCGCCAGCAGCGCCTCGTTGGTGAAGAAGTCTGCCGGGTCGCCGGAGGCACCGGTGGCAGCGACGGTCGACTGCAGGATCATCCAGATCTCCTTGGAGCCCTACTTGCGGCGGCCCCTCGTCTCGGACACATTGTTGTTTGAACCTCCATACACAGGTGTATGTTTTTCGATCGGATGCTAACTACGCGTGCGCCCTCAGGCATCAGGGAAAACACCACGTTCCATGCACTGGTGTATGGAAGGCATGATGCGCCACCGATGAAGATGTCGCCCTCCCAGCCTTCCACGCCCCCCGACGCAAAGCCGTCGAAAAAACTGCCCGCTGGCGCAGCCATCGCCCGCAAGGTGCGCAGCCCTCGAAAGAGCGCGGACGCCCCGGAGCACGGACGCCAATCGCTGACGCCTGAGGCGTGGATAGACGCCGCCACCGACGTGCTGGTGGACCGCGGCATCGACCATGTGCGCGTGGACGTGCTGGCCACTCAACTGGGCGTCACACGGGGTAGCTTCTACTGGCACTTTCGGGACCGGGAAGACCTGCTGCGCCGCGTGCTGGAAGCCTGGCGCAACCGCGCCACCGTGCGGCTGACCCGCCGCCTCAGCCTCGCCAGCCAGGACGCGCGCGCACAGTTGCGCGATGTGATCTCGCTGCCGCACCGGGGCCGTTCGGCGGCGCGGGCCGCCCGCATCGAACTGGCCATCCGGGCCTGGGCCCGGCGCGACCAGATGGCGCGCGCGGCCGTGGACGAAGCCGACCAGCAGCGCATCGCCTATCACGGACAGATCTTCGAATCGCTGGGGTTTGAACCGGATGAGGCCGCCCTGCGCGCCTTCGTGATGTACAGCTACGAGGTGGCCGAGTCCCTGTTGCACCAGCAGGGACAGACGCAAGACCGTCAAAGGCGCCAGGCCTTCCTGGAGGCCTTGATGACGACACCGCTGCAGTCCTCCCAGTCCGGCTGAGGCACACGGCCAAGCCCCGGCGGCCCACTGTTCAGAGGGCGGCTCTACTTCTCGTCCATCACCCAGACGCCATCCCAGGCCGCCTCCGGGGGCCGGGCCTTCAGGCTCATGCAGCGCTGCACGTAGATGCGGGACAACTGGTCCTGCGGGTGCAGGCGCAAGGCCTCCTTGAAAGCCGTGGCGGCCTCGTCCCAGCGGCCCGCACGGTACTTGCCGATGCCGTCGCTGAACTGGTTCACCACATCCATCAGGTGCGGGAAGGTCGTGTCGTCGTGGTAATCCAGCACCTCGTAGACGGCCACGGGCTGGGTCTTGCCCTTGACGATCACGCGGTCCACCTCTCGCATGCGGTAAGTGCCGCGCAGGCGCTTGCGGGTGAACTCGCTGATCAGGATGCGGGCCGCATACGACTTGCAGGCTGACTCCAGCCGCGCGGCCAAGTTCACGCCGTCGCCGATGATGGTGAAGTCCATGCGCTTGTTCGAGCCGATGTTGCCGGACACCACCACGTCGGTGTTCAGGCCGATGCCGATGTCCACCGGACGCTTGCCCATCCCGATGCGAACCTGGTTCCACTCGCGCAATCGGCTGATCATGGCCACGGCCGTGCGCACCGCCCGGTCCTCATCGTCGTCATGGGCCACCGGGATGCCGAAGGCGGCCATGATGGCGTCGCCGATGAACTTGTCCAGCATCCCGCCTTCTCGCTGAATGCAGTCCACCATGATCTCAAAGTATTCGTTGAGCAGGCTCACCGTGGCCTGAGGGCCCAGTTCCTCGGTCAGCGTCGTGAAGCCACGGATGTCGGAGAACAGCACCGTGGCCGTGACGCTTCGCCCGCCCAGCAGCTCTGCGCCCGAGGCCAGCACCTGATCCGCAATCGAGGGGTCCATGTAGCGCGACATCGTGGACTTCATGCGCTTTTCGGAGGAGATGTCCTCCAGCATGAGCATGGAGCCCAGGCCCTTGCCCTCGCCGCTGACCAGCGGCGTCACCGTCAAGTTCACCGAGCGTACGTCGGCGCGCAAGCGCAGTTCCACGTCCAACGCCATTTCCGTCTGGCGTGTCTGGTCCACCCGGTCCAACTTCTCCAGCAGCCAGGCGTTGGACGAACCGAACAGGTCTGCAGCCGTCTGTCCCAGCACCTGGGGCGGCGGCACCTGAAGGATGCGCAGCCCCGCGGCGTTGCAGGTGACCACGCGCCGGTCGGTGTCCAGCGTCAGCACGCCGCTGGACATCGACTGCAGCACGCTGTCGTTGTAGTTCTTCATGTTCTGCACGTCGGAGAACAGCTTGGCGTTCTCCAGCGCGATCGAGATCTGCGCCGTGAAAGCCTTCAGCCGAGACTCGTCCTCGTCGGTGAACGGCCCGCCGCGCTTGTTCAGCACCTGGGTGACACCGATGACCTTGCCCGTCTGGTTGACGATGGGCACGCACAGGATGGAGCGCGTAAAGAAACCCGTCTTCTTGTCAAAGGCCGGGTTGAAGCGCAGGTCCGCGTAGGCATAGGGGATGTTGATGGTGCGTCCGCTGGTGAAGGCCGCCCCCGCGATACCCGCATGATTGGGCAGGCGGATCTGCATGGATTGCAGGCCCTGACCCACTTCGGACCACAACTCCCCTGTCTTCTCGTCGTTCAGGAACAGGGTGGAACGCTCAGCCTTGAGCATGCGCGTGGCCTCGCCCATCACTTTGCGCAGCAGCACCCGGATGTCGATCTCCGATGTGACATCGGACACCACGTCCAGGAACTCCATTTCCTGCTGGCGAAGCTGGCGCATGCGCTCGATGGACTGCACGCTCTGCAGCGCCAGCGCACTGTGGCTGGTCATGGCCGTCATCAGTTCCAGGTCGGCCTTGGTAAAGCGCCCCTTCAGCCGGTTGATGACCTGCGACACCCCGATAATCTTGCCGCGGCCGGTGCGCACCGGCACGCACAGGATGCTGCGGGTGATGAAACCCGTCTGTTCGTCGTTGGCCCGGTTGAACCGAGGGTCCGCGTAGGCATCGTGCACGATCAGGCTCTCGCCCGTGTTGAACACATGCCCGGCAATGCCCAGGTTGTTCATGAGACGGATCTCGCGGCGGCGGCTGCCCTGCGCAACGCGCGAGTACAACTCCCCGGTCTGCGGATCGTTCAGGAAGAGGCTGCATCGCTCGGCCTGCAACTCTTGCGCGGTGACCAGCACCAGCGCCTCCAGCACTTCGTCCAGGGACTCGACGCCCGACACCTTCTGCGAGATGCCGAGCAGCACCTCGGCGAAGCGCAGGCGGCGCTCCAGAGTGGCCACGGACCGCACGGGCGCGTCAGCGGAAGACTGCGCCGGGGAAGCCGGCTGGCGTGTACCGCCGGCGCTGCCTGCACCTGTGGCAGACCGCACGGACTTGGCAGGCTTGGGCGCCTTCATGCGGGCAAGGCCCGGGGCTGTGGCGCCCGCGCCAGGTCCAGTTGCTCGCGCAGCACCACCACGGTTTGCAGGAGATGGCGATTCTCGTCCTGCTGCTCGCGGCCCGCGGCCTGCAACGCCAGCTCGTGCTCTTGGCGGGAGGCCTCCAGCTCGTCCCGCAAGGCGGACACGGTCGCCTTGAGCTGGGCGATTTCCTGCGCGCCAGCTGCCAGTGCCTGTTGCACCGCCCGGTCTTTCTCGACCTGCATCACGGCCATGGCATCACGCAGCGCGGTGATCGTGGACTTGAGCTGCGTGGTCTCCTGCGCAGAGGAGGCGGCCGCCTCCTGCCGATCCCGCTCGCGCGCTTCGGCCAGGGCATCCAGGCTCTCGCGCTGCGCCGCCAATGCGCGCTGCAGATCGCGCACGTGGGTGCGCAGATCCAACTCTGCAAGCGCTGTCCCGTCGCCCGATGGCGCCAACTTCGAAGGCATGGGCTTGGCCGCGGGTGGCGAACTCACCAGGCGCTCCAACGACACGCCAGCGTCAGCCGCAGCCTCAGGCGCCGTGACCCTTGATGTAGGTTTCCAGGAAGCCGATCTGCTCGCCCATGCGGCGGATGCTGTCCTTCACCACATCGCCCACGGACACAACGCCCACGACGCGCCCGCCATCCATCACCGGCAGGTGTCGAAAACCCCGGTTGGCCATCAGGCCCATGCAGGCTTCCAGCGGATCCGAAGGCTTGACGGTCATGGGGTTGACGGTCATGACCTCGGACACCAGCGTCTGCTTGGCGTCGCGTCCCGGCAGCAGCACTTTGATGGCGCAATCGCCCTGGGTGACGATCCCTGCCAGCCGATCACCATCCATCACCAGCACGGCACGCACCCGCCGGTCGCGCATGGACTGCAAGGCCAGGACGACGGGATCGGAGGGGCTCACCGACACGATAAGGTTGGGCTTGGTCTGCAAACACTGGGCAACGGTGGCCATGATCTTGGGCGCTCCGCCAGCGGCGGGGCAAGCAGTCAGAACAGCTTTGATGTTAGCCCGAAGCCCCCGGGGCTGTGCTGGACATTGCTCGCCAGCATCAGCGATACGACGAACCCGACGAGTGCCAGGACAGGCACAAAAGCAAAAAGAGCCAGTCTCTTGTGAAGACTGACCCTTT
>CANHVY010000049.1 GCA_947464185.1 Burkholderiales bacterium | reverse complement strand
CAGATGAGCTGCGTCGATGACCGCTTGTAGTACTTCCAGTCCGCACCCTTGACCTGTTCAACGCGATATCCGAAGCGCCGACGGACACCGAAGACAACTCCCTTGATGAGTCGCTGCGCGACCCATCAAGGCTGAGTATTGCTTGACAGATGGGGAAGCCCTTGTAGTCGAAGTTGACCGACGCGAACCGGTAGCGCGCCGGGAGACGCACATTCGCCAGGGCACCTGGAGGCTCGCTGCCGGTTCGCGTCCGTGTCGAACGACCTGTTAGGCCTCACACCATCACCTTGTGATCGAGCGCCTTACTCCAATGCAAGACCTCGACCTTTTCCCGTAGTCCGCAGATGTAGAACGGGTCGGACATCATGAGATCGAGAACTGCGACCTTAGACGGAGCCTCGACGATCCATAGACCACCTTTCGGCACGTCCCCTAGCTCGACTCGCAGCGATCCTGCGACAAGGACCGAGTCCTGATGCTCGGCCACCCAAGCGATGTGCGCGTCCAAGTGCCGAGCGCGCAAGTGCCCGTGCCCTGGTTTGTCGGTGAAGATGACGGCGAACAGCATTGGCGCTTCGCTACTACTGAGGTCTAACGTGTGACATGAGGGGCGGACGAAAGCAAGCGAAGCTTACATGTGGACGTCCCCTCGATGGAAGGGTTCTAGACGACGGCGCGCACGTTGAACCGCAAGCAGAGCGCGTTGAGCACGGCGGCCGGCATGGGCGCAGCACCATCGACGACAACCCCGCTGCGGTCAAACAGGGCGTAGCAGAAGGCATCATTGCGCTGCCGGCTGACATAGCGGATGCCGTCCAACTCAGGGCGCGCGACGTGGATCGCCGCTGCCCAAGCCTGCGAGATGCAATGGTTGTCGCCGGCGGACATGTCGTTGTTGAGGCCAAGTGCTTTCAGCCCTGCCCCAGTGAGGTCTGCCAGCGTCATGGAGGGCTTGGTCGGGTGCTTGAAGCCGACCAGTGAGCGGGCCACGAGGCCGGCCCTCGAGACGACGAAGGCGCCGTTGAGGAACAGGCTGTTTTCATGGATGACGGACTCGCAGAACGCGGTTTCCGGGTCTTGGCCCACGTAGAGCACGCCGAACGTTGCGGCGCCGGGGGTGGCACCTGCTGGGTCGTCGAAACGAGACTGTGCGCCACGGGCCCAGTAGGGCTCGCTCGCGGGACGCTTGCTCAGGCGCCACAGGCCTGCGGTGGGCACCGCGACCGCCGAGACCAGCGTCTCGAAAGTGCCAGGCTCAGGCAATCGCAGCATGCTCGGCGTGTTCGCTGGCGAATACCTCTGCGGTTCTCAGGACTGCCGCCGTCTTGCCGGCCTGCAGGGCCTTGGGGAGCGTCTGCCCGGCAAGAGAGCCGTGCTTGCGCTCCCAGAAGATGAACTGCGACACGGGGTCCACTCCTCGAAGGAGCAAGCAAACCGCCTTGACGTCCTCGACGGTCAGGTCCATGAGGCTGGCCGGATACCAGCGCTTGTTGCCAATCTTCAGGCTGAACAGCTCCCCTCGGCCGCAAGCCTGCTCCAGCGCCTGCCGGGTACGCGACCAGGACAGGCCGAAGGCCACGCTGCCGACAAGCAGTCCGCCTTGAATCCAGCCAGCTTTGACGCGTTCGGAGCCTTGTTCCAGCTCGGTGGCTTGTTCAGCGCCGGTGCTGGGAGCCATGCCCAGTCGCACCTGCAGATCCGCGAGGGCTTGCGCCGCGCGCCTGTTGCCTGCCTCATCCGGCGCTTCTGGGAGCAATGAGCGAGGCGCGTTCGATGGGAGGCTGGCCTGCTGGCGCTCTTGCTGGAGCACCCGGATGGCGTGGGCTTGCTGGACCACGCTCACGCGCAGTAGCCGGAGTTCATCCTGCAGCTGCTGAAGCTTGGGGTTCTCGACGACGACCTGCCCCGTTTGCGGCTGCTTGCTCCGCGGCGTCTTCACGGGGACGCCCGTGCCGTGTGGCTTCTTGAACGTCGTGGTCTTGGACTTCAGGATGCCCGAGGCCCCAACGCCCCTGTTGGGCGCCGTGGCCCGGACTTTGGCCTTGCCGGAGAGGCCGCCTTGCGCGAGTGCGCCCGCGAATTTTGATGACATGGCCGCAGTCTACGCCGCAAGGAATGCGTTCGCAAGCGACTGAAGCAAGCAGAGCAAGCTTCAACACCGCTGGATCGCGCAGCACTGCGCACCGTGCTTTTGCGCCATCCAGCGCCGTGCCTCAGCGCTGGCCCAGCACCGCCTCCACCGCCAGCGCCACGCCGGCCAGTGCGGCGTCATGCCCGCCGGGGGCGGTGAGCATCAGGCCCACGGGCAGTTCGCCCTCGGCGTGGCAGGGCAGGCTGAAGGAGCAGCCGTCGAGGAAGTTGCCGACGAAGGTGTTGCGCAGCAGCAGTCCGTTGGCCTTGAAGAAGGCTTCATCGCTGGCCAGCAGTTCGGCCACGGGCGGGGCGACGATGGGCACCGTGGGGCACAGCATCGCGTCAAAGCCCTGCAGCGCGCGGCCCATGCGGGCGATCCAGTCGCGCCGGCGCTGCTGCATCACGATGTAGTCGGCTGCGGACACGGGCTCGCCCAGGGCGATGCGCGCGGCTACGCGGTGGTCGTAGCGCTCGCGCTGGGTGCGCATGTCGTCACGGTGCACGGCCCAGGCCTCGACAGGGGAGAAGCCTCCGGGGGCGTTGATAGCCGCCACCTCGGCCAGTTCTTTCAGCGGCAGCTCCACCAGGCGGGCGCCGGCCGCCGACAAGCGCGTCAGCGCGCGAGCGAAGGCGGCACTCACCGTGGCGTCCAGCGCGTTCAGCACCAGGGTCTGCGGCACGGCCAGGCGCACGCCGTCCAGCGGCCGCAACGCTGCCGGCAAGGGGCTGCCCGAGAGCACGCCGTCCACGGTCAGGCAGTCCTCCACGCACACGGCCATGGCGCACACCGTGTCCAGCGTGTGCGACAGGGGGAAGGCGCCTGCGATGGGCACGCGCGACTGCGTGTTCTTGAAGCCCACCAGTCCGCACAGCGCCGCCGGAATGCGGATGGAGCCGCCCGTGTCCGAGCCCAGGCCGGCCACGCACAGGCCGGCCGCCACGGACACCGCCGCCCCCGAGGACGAGCCGCCCGGGGCGCGCGCCACTGCCGCATCGGCCGGGTTGGCCGGGGTGCCGTAGTGCGGGTTCGCGCCCACGCCGGAGAAGGCGAACTCGCTCATGTTCGTCTTGCCCAGCACCGCCGCGCCGGCCGCGCGCAGGCGGGCCACGGCCGGGGCGTCAGTGGCGGCCGCCGGTCGACCTTGCCGAAGGACCGAACCGGCCAGCGTGGTCTCGCCGGCCACGTCGTAGAGGTCCTTGATCGACACCGGCAGGCCGGCGAGTGCCGGGAGCTCCACCCCGGCCGCAGCCATGGCATCGGCATGACGTGCGGCCTGCAGCGCGGCCTGCGGGTACAAGCGGGTGAAGGTGCCGGCCAGGGCCGGCGTGGCGGCGGCCTCCAGGGCCTGCGCCAGCACGGCCTCGTGAGAAGTCTCGCCAGCGGCGATGCGGGCGCGGCGTTCGCGCAAGGTCAGCAGTTTCATGTTCATCCTCGAAGTTCGCGCCGCAGGATCTTGCCCACCGCCGTCTTGGGCAACTCGGGGCGGAATTCGATCAGCTTCGGACGCTTGTAGCCCGTGAGTTGCGACTCGCACCAGGCGCGCACGTCGGCCTCGGTCAGCGCCGGGTCCCGGCGCACGATGAAGGCCTTCACGGCCTCTCCCGAGCGCGGGTCGTCCATGCCCACCACGGCGGCCTCCAGCACCCCGGCATGCTGGGTCAGCACGTCTTCGATCTCGTTGGGGTAGACGTTGAAACCGCTGACGATGATCATGTCCTTCTTGCGGTCGACGATGCGCACGCAGCCGCGCTCGTCCATCACCCCGATGTCACCACTGCGGAAGAGGCCGTCAGCGGTCATGACCTTGGCCGTCTCGTCGGGACGCTGCCAGTAGCCGGCCATCACCTGCGGGCCGCGGATGCAGATCTCGCCGGGCGAGCCCGGTGGCTGCTCGGTGCCGTCGTCCCCGAGGATGCGCACTTCGGTGCTGGGCAAGGGCACCCCGATGTGGCCGCTGTAGGCGGTGGCGTCCACCGGGTTGCAGGTGACCGATGGGCTGGTCTCGGACAGGCCATAGCCCTCGCAGATGGGGCAGCCGGTCTTTTCCAGCCACAGCCGGGCCGTGGCCTGCTGCACGGCCATGCCGCCGCCCACGCTGAGCTTGAGGCTGCTCCAGTCCACCTTGGAGAAGTCAGGGTGGTGGGCGATGGCGGCGAACAAGGTGTTCACCGCGGGCATGCTGTGAAACCGGTGCCGGGACAGCTCCTTCAAGGTGGCCGTCAGGTCGCGCGGGTTGGGGATCAGCAGGTTGCACGCCCCCATGCGCAGGCCCAGCATCATGTTGATGTTGAACGCGAAGATGTGATACAGCGGCAAGGCGCAGACGGTGACCAGTTGCTCGCCGGGCGGCACCGCCTTCAGCGCCGGCCGGTTCCAGGCCTCGGATTGCAGCACGTTGGCCACCAGGTTGCGGTGCAGCAGCACGGCGCCCTTGCTCAGGCCCGTGGTGCCGCCTGTGTACTGCAGCACGGCAATGTCGTCCGGGCCCACCTCTGCAGGCGTGAAACGCGCGTTGCGGCCGCGCGCCAGCGCCTCGTTGAAACGCAACGCGGTGGGCAGGTGAAAAGGGGGCACCAGCTTCTTCACGCGACGCACCACCTGGTTGACGAGCGCACCCTTGAACCAGCCCAGCCGGTCACCCATGGCGGCCAGCAGCACCTTCTTCACGGGCACGTGGTCCAGCACCTTCTGCAGCGTCGCGGCGAAGTTCTCCAGGATGACGATGAGCCGGGCGCCCGAATCCTTGAGCTGGTGCTCGAGTTCACGTGCGGTGTACAGCGGGTTCACGTTCACCACCACCAGCCCGGCGCGCAGGATGGCCGCCACGGCGATGGGGTACTGGGGCACGTTGGGCAGCATCACCGCCACACGGTCACCGCGCTGCAAGCCCTGGGCCTGCAGCCAGCCCGCCAGCGCGCACGAGTGCTCGTCCAGTTCGCCGAAGCTCAGCGTGCTGCCCATGAAGCGGTAGGCCGGCAGGTCACGGTGGCGCTCGAAGCTCTCCTGCATCAGCGCTGCCAGGGAAGGGTAGGCATCGACCGGCACCTCGGCCGGCACGCCCTCGGGGTACTGCACGAGCCATGGTCTGAGCATGATGTCATCCTCCGCCGTTGATTCTGACGGCGGGCTGACGACAACGCATCGGGGGATTCGATAGGTCAGGCGGTTTGCCAGGCGTGCTGCAAGGCGGCCGCTTGTCGGCAGGCGGCCGACGGTGACGACACGCTGGCGGGGTCAGAGTCCCGACGCCCCGAGGCCGTCCGCCAGGGCGGCCAGCACGATGTCACGCGAGTACTCGGCCGCCACCTCGTCCACGAACCGGCCGAAGTCCACATGGGCAGAGTCGTCCGCCCGGTCCGAAACGCTGCGCAGCACGCCCAGGGGGCAACCGAAGTCAGCACAGACCTGCGCCATGGCTGCACCCTCCATTTCCACGGCCAGCGCGTCGGGCAGGGCGGTGCGAAGGACTGCGCTTTCTGCGGCGGAAGAGACGAAGCGGTCGCCGCTGACGACCAGGCCCAGATGCCGCTGTGGCGCGTGCAGGCCCAGCGACGCCAGGCCCGGGTGGGGCCGCGCCAGCACCTGGTCGCAAGCGCGGGCCAGGGCATCGCGCAGGCGGGCATCGGCATCGAAGCGCGAGCGGCCCGTCAGCGGCACTTCCCAGCGCGGAAACAGTGGCGAGACATCCAGGTCGTGCTGCAGCAGGGCGCTGGCCACCACCACATCGCCCACCTTCACGCCGGGGCCCAGCCCGCCGGCCACGCCGGTGAACAGCAGGCTACGCGCCTGGAAGCGGTCGATCAGCAGGATGGCCGTGGCCGACGCCGCCACCTTGCCGATGCCGCTGAGCACCAGCACCACATCGCGCCCGGCCATGCGGCCTTGATGAAAGGACCGGCCGCCTGCATGCACCACCCGCTCGCCCTCCAGGCAGGCCAGCAGCGCGCTCAGCTCCTGGCGCATCGCGCTGACGATGGCCAGGGTCATGATCAGCCCTTCAAGGCCCCCAGCACCTCGTCCAGCATCTTCTTGGCGTCGCCGAAGAGCATGCGGTTGTTGTCCTTGTAGAACAGCGGGTTGTCCACGCCGGCGTAACCGCTGGCCATGGAGCGCTTCATCACGATGCTGGTGCGGGCCTTCCAGACCTCCAGCACCGGCATGCCGGCGATGGGGCTGCTGGGGTCGTCCTGCGCGGCCGGGTTCACGATGTCGTTGGCCCCGATCACCATCGAGACGTCGGCCTCGGGGAAGTCCTCGTTGATCTCGTCCATCTCCATGACGATGTCATACGGCACCTTGGCCTCGGCCAGCAGCACGTTCATGTGGCCCGGCATGCGCCCGGCCACCGGGTGGATGGCAAAGCGCACGTTCACGCCCTTCTCGCGCAGCAGCTTGGTGATCTCGTACACCGTGTGCTGGGCCTGCGCCACCGCCATGCCGTAGCCGGGGACGATGATGACGCTCTTGGCCTCGCGCAGCAGCTCGGCGGTTTCGGTGGCGCTCACCGGCTGCACCTCGCCCTGGGGCTCGGCCGCGCCGCCGGCTGCCTTCGGTACCGGTGCACCACCGCCGAAGCCGCCGGCGATCACGCTGAAGAAGTTGCGGTTCATGGCGCGGCACATGATGTAGCTCAGGATCGCACCCGAGGAGCCCACCAGGGCACCCGTGACGATCAGCAGATCGTTGCTGAGCATGAAGCCCGTGGCCGCCGCGGCCCAGCCCGAGTAGCTGTTGAGCATGGACACCACCACCGGCATGTCCGCCCCGCCAATGGCCATCACCATGTGGATGCCGAACAGCAGTGCGATCACCGTCATCACGATCAGCGGCGTCATGCCGGCGTTGACGTCCGGCGCCAGCACGAACTCGCGCCCGTACCAGATCACCACCAGCAGCGCTACCAGGTTCAGCGCGTGGCGCGCCGGCAGCAGCAGGGGCTTGCCGCCGATCTTCCCGCTCAACTTGCCGAAGGCGACGATGGAGCCCGAGAACGTCACCGCGCCGATCAGGATGCCGATGTAGATCTCCACTTCGTGGATCACCTTCTCGGCGCCTGTGTAGGCCACCGAGGTGTCGACGTAGCTTGAAAACCCCACCAGGCAGGCCGCCAGACCCACCAGGCTGTGCATCAACGCCACCAGTTCGGGCATCTGCGTCATCTGCACCTTCTTGGCTGCGTACAGACCGATGGCGCCGCCCACCACCAGGGCACCCACGATGTAGGGCACGCCGATGGCCGTGACCCGCGGGCCCAGGATGGTGGCCACCACGGCGATGCCCATGCCGAGCATGCCGAAGAGGTTGCCGCGGCGCGCGGTCTCAGGGTTCGACAGGCCGCCGAGGCTGAGGATGAAGAGGATGGTCGCGCCGATGTAGGCGACCGTGGCAAGGCTGGCAGTCATGTCCGCTCCTTCTTGTTCTGGTGATGCATCACTTGCGGAACATGGCGAGCATGCGACGCGTGACCGCGAAGCCGCCGAACATGTTGATGGCAGTGAGCACCAGAGCGATCACCGCCATCGCCAGGATCAAGGTGTTGGGCCGGCTGGCCGCACCGGCAGCATCCACGGGCGGCGCAATCTGCACCAGCGCGCCGATGGCGATGATGGACGAGATGGCGTTGGTCACGCTCATCAGCGGCGTGTGCAGCGAGGGCGTCACGTTCCAGACCACCATGTAGCCCACGAAGCAGGCGAGCACGAAGACCGTGAAGTGCGACAGGAAGCTGGCCGGCGCATAGGCGCCCACCAGGGCGAACAGCACCGCGCCCACACCGAACACGATGGCCAGCGTCTTGGCCGACATCGGCTCGCCCGGCCCATGGCCATGCGATGACGCCTTGGGCGCGGCCACCGCTGCGGCCGGCTTGGCAGCCGGCGCGGCAGGCAGCTTGGGCGCCGGGGCCGGCCAGGTGAGGGCGCCTTCCTTGACGACCGTGAGGCCACGGATCGCATCGTCCTCGAAGTTGACGTTGATGACACCGTCCTTGGTCTTGCACAGCTCCTCGGTCAGGCGCAGCAGGTTGGTGGCGTACAGCGTGGAGGCCTGCTTGGCCAGACGGCTGGCCAGGTCCGTGTAGCCCACGATGGTGACGCCGTGGCGCACCACGGCCTCACCCGGCACCGTCAGCTCGCAGTTCCCGCCCTGCTCGGCCGCCATGTCCACGATGACGCTGCCGGGCTTCATGGTCTGCACCATCTCGGCCGTGATCAGCTTTGGCGCGGGCTTGCCCGGGATCAGCGCCGTGGTGATGATGATGTCGGCGTCTTTGGCCTGCTGCGCGTACATGGCGCGCTGCGCGGCCTGGAAGCCCTCGCTCATGACCTTGGCGTAGCCGCCACCGCCCGAGCCCTCTTCCTCGTAGTCGACCTTGACGAACTCGCCGCCCAGCGACTTCACCTGGTCCGCCACCTCGGCGCGCGTGTCGTTGGCGCGCACGATGGCGCCCAGATTGGCCGCCGTGCCAATGGCGGCCAGCCCCGCCACGCCAGCACCGGCGATGAACACCTTGGCCGGGGGCACCTTGCCCGCCGCCGTGATCTGGCCGTTGAAGAAGCGGCCAAAGGCGTTGGCCGCCTCGATCACGGCGCGGTAGCCCGTGATGCCGGCCATGGAGGTAAGCGCGTCCATCTTCTGCGCCCGGCTCAGCTGGCGCGGCAGGCAGTCGATGGCCAGCACCGTGGCGCGCCTGGCCTGCAGCTGCTGCATCAGCTCGGGGTGCTGTGCGGGCCAGACGAAGCCGATCAGCGTCTGGCCTTCACGCATCAGGGCCACCTCTTCCGGGGTGGGCGGGCGCACCTTGAACACGATGTCGGCGGTGGACCAGACGTCGGCCGCAGAGGGCAGCACCTGGGCGCCTGCTGCGCGGTAGGTGTCGTCGGCGAAGTTCGCCGCGTCACCCGCACCGCTTTGCACGGCCACAGTGAACCCGAGCTTGGCGAGCTTTTCCACCACGTCGGGCACGGTGGCCACCCGCTTTTCGCCCGCAGCGATTTCTCTTGGTACACCAATCAGCATGAGGATTCCCCTGTCTACCCGGAAACTGCCCCGGGAACTGCACCTAAAACGGCCTGGGCCCGCCTGGAAAGGCCTGGAAACGCCTGGAACGGCCTGAGAACGTAACCCGCCAGCTTACACAACGATCCCGACCCGCGCGCGGGTGCAGGCCGATGCGCGAGTCTTCTGCTCAGGCGTGGGCCAGCCGTTAGCATCCGCCGCATGACAGATCAGCGTTGGAAGCCCAGTGTCACCGTGGCCGCCATCATCGAGCGCCGCGGCCCGGGCGGAACCGAGTACCTGCTGGTGGAGGAGCACACGCCCGAGGGGCTGCGGCTGAACAACCCGGCGGGCCATCTGGAGCAGGGTGAGACGCCGCAGCAGGCCGTGTGCCGCGAGGCGCTGGAGGAAACCGGCCGCCCGTTCGAACCCACCTGCCTGCTGGGCGTGTATCTCTCGCGCTTCCAGCGCCCGGCCACGGGCGAGGACGTCACCTACTTGCGCCTGGCCTACGCCGGGACCTGCGGCGAACCCGAGGCCGGGCGCACCCTGGACGAGGGCATCGTGCGCACGCTGTGGATGCGGCCCGAGGAGATCCGCGCCAGCCGTGAGCGCCACCGCAGCCCGTTGGTGTGGCGCTGCATCGAGGACCACCTGGCAGGCCGCCGATTCCCCCTGGACACCGTGTTGGGCGACGACAGCGTGACGTGGCCTCAGATCAAGCATTCAGGGCCTGGCGGGGGCGCATGAGGCACAGGCCGCCACGAGCCCCGACCGCTGCTCAGCGCCCGTTTCCAACCCCACAAGGCACCGGGATAGGGATTGGCACAATTGCTGCAAGCCTGATTTCCGGCTACCGTCGCGCCCCACTCATGCCCCACTCATGCCCTGTCGGGGTGCATGCGCGACTTTTTCTTACCCTTCCAGGAGATCCTTCATGCTGAAATCCTTCCCCCGCATCGCCCTGGGCGCCTTGGTGGCTGCCGCTGCGATGGCCGCAGTACCGGCCCACGCCGGCAAGACCATCGACACGATCAAGCAACGCGGCCAGCTCGTGTGCGGCGTCAACACCGGCCTGGCGGGCTTCTCGGCAGCAGACAGCCAGGGCAACTGGTCCGGTCTGGACGTGGACTACTGCAAGGCCGTGGCCGCCGCCCTCCTGGGTGACGCCACCAAGATCAAGTGGGTGCCGCTGAACGCGCAGCAGCGCTTCACGGCGCTGCAGTCCGGCGAGATCGACATCCTGTCGCGCAACACCACCTGGACGCTGACGCGTGACGCCTCCCTGGGCCTGTCCTTCGTCGGCGTGACCTATTACGACGGCCAGGGCTTCATGGTGCCGTCCAAGGGGAAGATCAAGAGCGCCAAGCAACTGAAGGGCGCCACGGTGTGCGTGCAATCGGGCACCACGACCGAGAAGAACCTGACCGACTACTCGCGTGCCAACAACCTGAACATCAAGCCGGTGGTGTTTGAGAAGGTGGAAGCCGCCACGGGCGCCTACTTCGCCGGCCGTTGCCAAGCGTACACGACGGACGCCTCCGGCCTGGCGTCCGTGCGCAACAAGGAAGCCAAGAACCCTGCGGATCACATGATCCTGCCGGAACTGATCTCCAAGGAGCCCCTGGGCCCATCCGTGCGCCGCGGTGACGATGAACTCTTCGCCATTGCGCGCTGGGTCAAGTTCGCGCTGCTGGAGGCCGAGGAGTACGGCGTCAACCAGGCCAACGTGGACCAGATGAAGACCAGCGCCGACCCCGTGGTGCAGCGCCTGCTGGGCGTGTCCGAGGACACCGGCAAGTTGCTGGGTCTGGACAAGGACTGGGCTTACCGCGCCATCAAGGCCGTGGGCAACTACGGCGAGATCTTCGAGCGCAACGTAGGCCCGAAGACCCCTATCGGGCTGCCCCGAGGCGTGAACAACCTGTGGAACAAGGGCGGCCTGATGTACGCGCCGCCCGTGCGTTGAGCCCCCAACGCTGACAACCTGCAGCTGAGCGGGCCGCCACGTCCGAACGTCGTGGCGGCCCTTTTCTTGCTTAGGGTCCTTTGCCGGTCTGTTGAGTCTGCTGCCCTGACGCCTTGTCGGGCAAGGTCAGCCGGCGCACTGCACGAGTTCCGATGATTTCCAGCCGTCCTCCGCCTCCACGCAAACGCACGCTGTCGCTGCGCAGCCGCGCTGTGCGCGGGCTGATATACCAGGTTCTGGCACTGGCGTTGATCGCGCTGGGCGTGTGGTTTCTGGCCTACAACACCCTGGAGAACATGCGCTCGCGCGGCATCCAGAGTGGTTTCGACTTTCTCCTGCAGCCCGCCGGCTTCGATATCGGCGAGTCGCTGATTCCGTACGAATCGATCAGGCCCTATTGGCAGGCCTTCCTGGTCGGCATGGTCAACACCCTGCGCGTGGCGGTGATCGGCATCGTGCTGACCACCTTGCTCGGGACCTTGCTGGGCGTGGGCCGGTTCTCCTCCAACGCCCTGATCCGCGGCCTGTGTTACGCCTACGTCGAGTTGTTCCGCAACGTCCCGATCCTGCTGCAGCTGCTGGTGTGGTACCTGCTGATGACCGAGTGGCTGCCGGACTCCGACGCTGCAAGCTCGTTGATGGGCCTGGTGTTCCTGAGCAAGGGTGGCCTCGCTTACCCCGTGCCCGTGTGGGAGCTCGCGCACGGGCTGGCCTTGCTCGGGGCGGTGGCCGGGGGCGTGGGTGCCTGGGCCTGGTCGCGCGCCGCACGGACTCACTTCGAGCGCACCGGGCGCACCCGTGCGGTGCTGCTTCCGGGGCTGGGTCTGATGCTGGCAGGCGCCGTGCTGGGTTGGGCAGCCGGAGGCGCGCCCACCCAGTGGAATCTGCCCAGCCAGGCGGAGGCTGCGGTGGTGGACGGCACCTCGCTGACGCCTGAGTTCCTGTCGGTGCTGTTCGGTCTGGTCTTCTACACCGCGGCCTTCGTCGCCGAAGTGGTGCGCGCGGGCATCGCCTCGGTGCCTCGGGGGCAGACCGAGGCGGCTTCTTCGCTGGGGCTGTCACGCGGCCACACCATGCGCTTGGTGGTGCTGCCCCAGGCGCTGCGCGTGATCATCCCGCCGATGACCAACCAGTACCTGAACCTGACGAAGAACTCCTCGCTGGCGGTGGCCATCGGGTACCCGGACGTCGTCTCGATCTCGAACACGGCCATCAACCAGACCGGGCGCGCCGTCGAGTGCATCGCGATCATCATGCTGGTCTACCTGTCGACCTCGCTCTCCACCTCGGCGATCATGAATTGGTACAACCGCCGCGCGGCCATCAAGGAGCGTTGAATGAGCTCCGTCGTTCCGAACTTCGAACCCATTGCGCCGCGGCCCTCGCCGAGACGCACGAATGGCTTGGTCCCGTGGCTGCGCACCAACCTGTTCGGCAGCCCCGGCAACATGGTGTCCACGCTGCTGGTGCTGTTCTTGGCCGTGTGGTGGCTGCCCGGTCTGGTGCAGTGGGCCATCACGGCAGCCGTCGTCGTACCCGATGCCGACAAGTGCCAGGCGGCACGCGGAGTGGGCGCCTGCTGGGGTGTCATCACCGAGAAGTGGCGCCTGATCATCTTCGGCCGGTACCCGTTCGATGAGCAATGGCGGCCCGAGGTGGCCACGCTGGCCATGGTGGCGCTGCTGGTGGCCAGTTGCATGCGAGCCTTCTGGAAGCCCTGGCTGGTGTTGCTGTGGATCGCTGTGCTGGCGCTGTTCTTCACGCTGATGGGCGGTGGCGTCTTCGGCCTAGAACAGGTGGACACCGACCGCTGGGGCGGCCTGCCGCTGACCATCATGCTGGCCACGCTGTCCATCGTGCTGGCCTTCCCGCTGTCCATCCTGGTGGCACTGGGCCGGCGCAGCCACCTGCCCGCCATCAGCACCCTGTGCACGATCTACGTGGAGTTGATCCGCGGCGTGCCGCTGATCTCCGTGCTGTTCATGGCCAGCTTCATGTTCCCGCTGTTCATGCCGCCGGGCACCAGCATCGACGTGCTCGTGCGGGTGCTGGTGGGCATCACGCTGTTCGCCGCGGCCTACATGGCCGAGATCGTGCGGGGCGGGCTGCAGTCCATTCCCAAGGGCCAGTACGAGGCCGCCGATTCGCTTGGGCTCAACTATTGGCAGGCCCACCGCAAGATCATCCTGCCGCAGGCCCTGGCCACCGTGGTGCCGGGCGTCATGAACAACTTCATCTCGATCTTCAAGGACACCTCGCTGGTCACCATCGTCAGCTTGTACGAGCTGACGGGTGCGATGGGACTGGCGTTGAACTCCGACGCGAATTGGCGCCCCTTCAAGATCGAGGCCTATCTCTTCATCGCGACGGTCTATTTCATCTTCTGCTTCGCGATGAGCCGCTACAGCCTGTGGATCGAGAAACAGCTGTCGCGCAGCCGCAACCGTTGACGGAACCCCCATGGCCGAGCCCATCATCACCTTCGACAAGGTCAACAAGTGGTATGGCAATGCCTTCCACGTGCTTCGCGACATCGACCTCCAGGTCGCGCGGGGCGAGCGCATCGTGATCTGCGGGCCTTCGGGCTCGGGCAAGAGCACGCTCATCCGCTGCATCAACCGGCTTGAGGAGCACCAGGAGGGCCGTCTGGTGGTGGACGGGGTCGAGCTCAGCGACGACGTGAAGGCCGTGGAACAGGTGCGGCGACAAGTGGGCATGGTGTTCCAGCAGTTCAACCTGTTCCCGCACCTCACGGTGCTGGAGAACCTCACCCTCTCACCGATGTGGGTGGGCAAGATGCCGAAGAAGGAGGCCGAGGAGCGGGCCATGGCCCAGCTGCAGCGCGTGCGCATTGCCGAGCAGGCCCAGAAGTACCCACTGCAGTTGTCAGGCGGCCAGCAGCAGCGCGTGGCCATCGCGCGCGCCTTGTGCTTGACGCCCAAGATCATGCTGTTCGATGAGCCCACCTCGGCGCTCGACCCTGAGATGATCAACGAGGTGCTGGACGTGATGATCGAGCTGGCCAACCAAGGCATCACCATGATCTGCGTGACGCACGAGATGGGCTTCGCCCGCCAGGTGGCAGATCGCGTCATCTTCATGGACCAAGGCCAGATCGTCGAGCAGAACACCGCCGCGAAGTTCTTCGAGAACCCGACCAACGAGCGCACGCGCGACTTCCTGTCCAAGATCCTGGCGCACTGAAGCGCAACGGCCGCCCTTCCCGGGCAGCCCCTGCGTGGCCCCCTGGCGGGGCGTGCAGCCTTGTGATGCGCCGCGCAGGATGCGGCTCCGCGACAATCCCGGGTCATGAAAACCCGTGTTGTGGTCGGCCTGTCAGGCGGCGTGGATTCCGCCGTGAGCGCCTGGCTGCTCAAGCAGCAAGGCTACGAGGTCGTAGGCATCTTCATGAAGAACTGGGAAGATGACGACGACACGGCCTACTGCTCCTCGAATGTCGATTTCGTCGATGCCGCCGCCGTGGCCGACGTGGTGGGCATCGAGATCGAGCACGTCAACTTCGCGTCCGAGTACAAGGACCGCGTCTTCGCCGAATTCCTGCGCGAATACCAGGCCGGCCGCACGCCCAACCCCGACGTGCTGTGCAACGCCGAGATCAAGTTCAAGGCCTTCCTGGACCATGCGATGCGCCTGGGCGCGGACAAGATCGCCACCGGGCACTACGCGCGCGTGCGACAAACGCCCGACGGCTCACACCAGTTGCTCAAGGGGCTGGACCCGGCCAAGGACCAGAGCTACTTCCTGCACCGCCTGAACCAGGCGCAGTTGTCACGCACGCTGTTCCCCGTGGGCGAACTGCACAAGACCGAGGTGCGCCGGCTGGCACTGGAGATCGGCCTGCCGAACGCGAAGAAGAAGGACTCCACGGGCATCTGCTTCATCGGCGAACGCCCCTTCCGCGAGTTCCTGAACCGCTACCTCAGCCACGAGCCTGGCCCCATCGTGGACGAGCGGGGCCATGAGATCGGACGCCACGTGGGCCTGAGCTTCTACACCCTGGGCCAGCGCCAGGGTCTGGGCATCGGTGGGCTGCGCAGCGGCGGCGGTACGCATGCGCCCTGGTTCGTCGCAGCCAAGGACCTGGACCGCAACCGGTTGATCGCCGTGCAGGGGCACGACCACCCGGCACTGCTGTCACGCCACCTGCACGCCGAGGATGCAAGCTGGGTGGCCGGACACCCGCCAGCGCCAGGGCGGCTGGGCGCGAAGACGCGCTACCGGCAGGCGGATGCGCCTTGCAGCTTCCGACTCCTGGCACCGTCAGCCGGGCAGGCCGCCCCGGCGCCCGGATCGCTAGAGGAGCATGACAGGTATGAGGGACAGGAGACCCAAGACGGCGCAGGTCCGGGCGGTCCCCCGGGCTTCAGCCTGGAGTTCATCGCCCCCGACCCGGCGCAGTGGGCGGTGACGCCAGGCCAGTCCGCCGTGCTGTACGAAGGCGAGGTGTGCCTGGGGGGCGGGGTGATCAGCCAGAGTTGGCATTGAGGCTCGCGAGACCTGCCAGCCCGGCCGCAGACCTCGGTCCCAGACGCCCCAGCCAGTCCCGCAGCAACGCATTGACCGCCTCGGGCTGCTCCCAGGTCAGCAGATGGCCGCAGGCGGGCAGCACATGCAACTCGGCGTGAGGCACGGCGGCCGCCACCTCGCGCGAGCACTCGGGCGGGGTCAGCGCATCTGCATCGCCGCACACCACCAGCACAGGGCACTGCAGTCGGCGCAGCAGCGGTCGACTGTCGGGCCGGGCCATGATCGCGCGGTTCTGCCGGACAAGCTGCGCCGCCCCGGCGCGGTGCACCATGTCGAAGTAATCATTCACCAGGGCCGCATCCCCTTGCCTGCTGGGGTGGAAAGCGAAGGGCACATTGGCGCGCAGGACCTCGTCCATGCGCCCCTGTTCGAACTCAAGCACGGCCGCGCTGCGCAGCGTGATCATCTCGGGCGTGTCCGGGCGGGCGCTGCTGCCCAGCAGGGCCAGGGCGGCCACGCGCTGCGGCGCCTGCCGGAACACCTCCAGCGCCAGGATGCCGCCCATGGACGTGCCCACCAGCACCAGCGGGCCCTCGTGTTCGGCCAGCACCAGGCGGGCCATGGCACTGAGGGTGTCCGCCCGGGCATGGGCGTCGGTGACATGCACGGTGTGGCCGGCATCGGTGAGGGCCGGCACCTGATGCCGCCACAGGGCGGCGTCACTGGCCAGGCCGGGCAGGAGGATCACGCGGGTCATGGGCTGTCCCGAAGCGGCAGGGGTGCCGATTCGAACCGCGCGCGCCCCGGGGGTCAAGGGCTGGCCTTCGGGCCGGCTCCACCTCTTCATGGCTTCACCTCGGCGTCCCGGTCGCTGCGCAGCCGCTTCCTGGCGCAGCCGGGCGGAACCGGGCATGACGAATGCGGCCGGGCGCGGACACGGGTGCGAAACTCGCCGGCTCGCCACCCCGTGCCTCGCACCCCATGACCTGGATCCTCGCCTACCTTCTTGCCGGCACCGTCATCGGCTTCTTCGCGGGTCTGCTGGGCATCGGGGGCGGCATGACGCTGGTGCCCATCCTGGCAGCCCTGTTCACCGCCCAGCAGATGGCGCCGGAGCATGTGATGCACCTGGCGCTGGGCACGGCCATGGCGGGCGTGCTGTTCACCGGCTCGGCCAGCGTGCGCGAGCATCACAAGCTCGGCTCGGTGGACTGGGCCGTGGTCAAGCGTCTGGCGCCGCCCATGGCCACGGGCACGCTGCTGTCGTCCCTGGCCTCAGGCTGGTTGCCGCAACGCGTGCTGGTGCTGGCGTTCGCCGTCATCGTCGCGGGTGCCGCCACACAGATCTGGATCGGCAAGAAGCCCGGCCCGGGCCGTACGCTGCCCGGCGCGCTGGGTCTATGGGGCGTGGGGCTGTTCATCGGCGTGGTGAGCGGGCTGGTGTCGGCGGGCGGCGCCTTCCTGTCCATGCCTTTCATGCTGTGGTGCGGCGTGCCCGTGCGCACGGCCATCGGCACCGGCGCGGCCCTGGGCCTGCCGGTAGCCGCCCTGGGCACCGTGGGCTACGTGGCCAGCGGCTGGCCAGCCAGTGGCCTGCCCTGGGGCTCGCTGGGCTTCGTGCTGCTGCCGGCCCTGGCCGGGGTGGTGGTGGCCAGCACCTTCACGGCGCCGCTGGGCGCGCGCCTGGCACACCGCCTGCCGGTAGCGACGCTGCGGCGCCTGTTCGCCGTGGTGCTGTACCTGCTGGCCGCCAAGATGGTGCTTTCCTACACCTGACACCTCTGCATGACCGACTTCATCTTCATCCGCCACGGCGAAACCGACTGGAACCGCCAGCAGCGCTTCCAAGGCCAGATCGACGTGCCGCTCAATGAGCTGGGGCACACGCAAGCGCTGCGGCTGGGCGAGCGCCTGGCCGCAGAGCCCGCCGAACAGCTGTTCAGCAGTGACCTGCAACGCGCACAACAGACCGCCGCCCCGCTGGCCGCGGCCTGGCGGGCCAGCCCGGCCCTGGTGCAAGGCCTTCGCGAGCAATGCTTTGGCGTGCTGGAGGGCCTGGACGTGCCCGCGATCAAGGCCCGCCACCCGGACCTGTGGATGCGGTGGCTGGAACACCGGGCGGACTTCGCACTGCCCGGCGGCGAAAGCCTGCAGCAGTTCCACGCCCGGGTGATCGCCGCCGTGAAGGCCCTGGCCGACGCCCATCCCGGCCGGCGCCTGGCGGTGGTGACGCATGGCGGCGTGCTGGACATGCTGTGGCGCACCGCGCACGGCCAGCCACTGGACGGCCTGCGCACCTGCGACATTCCCAACACCGGCCTGAACCACCTGAGGTGGCGCCAGGGCACGCTGGACATCGTGCGCTGGGCCGACGCGAGCCACCTGGAGGGGTTGCCGGCGCAGGCCGGGACGGCGGCGGGGGAGCGCTGAGCGGTCAGCAGACAGCACGCCCGCCTGGGGCGCGAGTCGGGGCGGCCACCCCTCAGACCCCGGGGCGACGGCTGCGGTCTGCTACAACTTCTCCGTCTCGCCCGCCTTGGGCTGCCACTTCATCAGGCGCCGTTCGATGCGCCCAACCAGGGCGTCCAGCACCAGGGCGAAGGCCGTGAGCACCACGATGCCGGCCATCACCGTGTTGATGTCGAAGCTGCCCTCGGCCTGCAGGATGAGGTAGCCCACGCCCTGGCTGGAGCCCAGGTACTCGCCCACCACCGCGCCCACGAAAGCCAGGCCCACGCTGGTGTGCAGGCTGGAGAACACCCAGCTCGTGGCGCTGGGCAGGTACACATGGCGCAGCAACTGGCGCGGCCGGGCACCCAGCATGCGCGCGTTGGCCAGCACCACGGGGCTCACCTCCTTCACGCCCTGGTAGACGTTGAAGAAGACGATGAAGAACACCAGCGTCACGCCCAGGGCCACCTTGCTGCCGATGCCCAAACCGAACCAGACCGCGAAGATGGGCGCCAGGATGATGCGCGGCATGGAGTTCAGCGCCTTGACATAGGGCTCGAGGATGGCGCTGGCCATGGGCTGCAGCGCCAGCCAGAGGCCCGCACCCAGGCCCAGCACCGATCCGATGCCAAAGGCCAGCAGCGTCTCCAGCAGCGTGATGCCCAGGTGCCGGTAGATGTCGGCCTCGGTCACGAACCACACCCAGATGCGGCCCGCCACCTTCAGCGGCTCGCCGAAGAAGAAGGCCGCCTGGCGGTCGTTGTCGAACATGAACAGCGGCAGCAGGCCCGGCGTGGTCATCAGGTGCCAGAAGGCGAAGACGGCCACCAGCAGGCCCACCTGCCAGACGCGCAGGTTGCCAGGGCGGGGCCTGAGCCAGTTCCAGATACGCCAGTTCCACATCGGCGTCAGGCCTTCTGCAACTGTTGCGCGTAGCCCTTGAGCACTTCCTCGCGCAGCACGTCCCAGATGGCCATGTGCAGTTCGATGAAGCGCGGGGTGGTGCGCACCTCGGCCACGTCGCGCGGGCGTTCCAGGTCGATGGCGAACTCACCGATGGGACGCGCGGCCGGGCCGGCCGAGAGCACCACCACGCGGTCGCTCATGGCAATGGCCTCGTCCAGATCGTGCGTGATGAACAGCACGGCCTTGCGCTTCTTGGCCCACAGGTCCAGCACCTCGTTCTCCATCAGTTGGCGGGTCTGGATGTCCAGGGCCGAGAAGGGCTCGTCCATCAGGATGATGTCCGGGTCCAGCGCCAGGGTCTGGGCCAGGCTGGTGCGCTTGCGCATGCCACCGGACAACTGGTGCGGATAGCGGTCGCCGAAACCGCCCAGGCCCACGCGGCGCAGCCAGTCCCCGGCCTGGGCGCGCGCGTCGGCCAGCGGCACGCCTCGGAACTCCAGCCCCGCCATCACGTTGCCCAAGGCCGTGCGCCAGGGCATCAGGCTCTCGGCCTGGAACATGTAGCCGGCCCGCGTGTTGATGCCCTGCAGCGACTGGCCGAACACGCGCACGGCGCCCGTGCTGGGCTGCAGCAGGCCGGCGCCCACGTTCAGCAGCGTGCTCTTGCCGCAGCCCGTGGGGCCCACCACCGAGACGAACTCGCCCGCCGCCACGCTCAGCGAGACATCCTGCACCGCGGTGTAGCGCTGGCCGGGGTCGTCCTTGCTGATGAAGGTGCAGGACACCCCCTGAAGCTCCAGGGCGGACAAGTTCAAACCTTCCCGTCAACCCTTGGGGTATTTGGCGTTGGCCTTCTTGACGAAGTCGTTCGTGTAGACGGCGCTCAGATCAAGCTTGGCCTTGGCGATCTCAGCGTCCACGCTGGCCAGGGCGCGGAAGGCGGTGTCGGCACCCTTGTCCGGGAACATGCCGTCGGGCGACAGCGCCCCCTTGGCGGCCAGGAAGGCGTCGATGTAGACGGCGCGGTCGCCCAGCAGGAAGCTCTCGGGCACGTTGGTGATGATGTCGCTGGGCCCGGCGCCCTGGATCCACTTGTTGGCACGCACCAGCGCGTTGGTCAGCGCCTGCGTGGTGTTGGGATGCTTGTCGATGAAGGCCTGCGGCGCATAGAAGCAGCCCGCCGGCATGGGCCCGCCGAAGACCTTGTCGGCCTCGGCCACCACGCGGGTGTCGGAGATGATCTTCAGATCGCCCGAACGCTGCAGCAGCGTGATCACCGGGTCCAGGTTGCTGATGGCGTCGATCTGGCCCGAGCGCATGGCCGCTACCGCGCCCTGGGCCGCGCCCACGCCGATGATGCTGACATCGCTGGGCTTCAGGCCGGCCTTGGCCAGGATGAAGTTGACCATCACGTTGGTGGACGAGCCCGGCGCCGTGACCCCCACCTTCTTGCCCTTCAGGTCCGCCACGGTCTTGTACGCCGCCATGGTCTTGGGGTTCACCCCCAGCACGATCTGTGGCGCCTGGCCCTGCAGCGCAAAGGCGCGCATGCGCTGGCCCTTGAACTGCATGTTCACCGTGTGCTCGAAGGCACCGGACACCACGTCGGCGCTGCCGCCCACCACCGCCTGCAGGGCGCGTGCGCCGCCGGCGAAGTCGACGATGGTGACGTCCAGCCCTTCGGCCTTGAAGTAGCCGCGCTGCTCGGCAATGGTCAACGGCAGGTAGTACAGCAGGTTCTTGCCGCCCACGGCAATGCTGAGCTTGGGCTTTTCAAGTGCCTGGGCCCAGCCCAGGGACGGCAGCGCCAGGCTGGCACCAGCGGCGGCAACAAGGTGGCGACGGGACAGGCTCATGGCGACGTTCTCCAGGTGGTGCACTCTGCAAGTGGCCGAGAGGAGCCTCGGGGCAGGCAGGCAAGCGGCGTTTGCTGGCCTCGGACTGTAACGAGGTCAGGATCGGTCTAGGATCGGAGCTTCCACCACCTCCTGGCCCCGCCACCGCTGCAATGAGCACACCCGCCCTCACGCCCACCCGCATCCTCCTGGTCACTGGCGGCAGCCGGGGGATCGGCGCGGCCACGGCCGTGCTGGCCGCGCGTGCCGGCTGGGACGTGGCGATCAACTACACGCGGGACGCGACAGCCGCCGAGGCCGTGGCAGCCGAGGTGCGCGCGCTGGGCCGGCGCGCCATGGTGGTGCAGGCCGACGTCGCCGACGAGGCCCAGGTGCTGGCGATGTTTGCAGCGGTCGATGCCTCATGGGGCCGCGTGACCGGACTGGTGAACAACGCCGGGATCGTCGACCTGCCGGCCCGGGTGGACGAGATGTCGCTCCAGCGCCTGCAGCGCATGTGGGCGGTGAACATCACGGGCTCGTTCGTGTGCGCGCGCGAGGCCCTCAAGCGCATGAGCCGGCGCCACGGCGGCCCCGGCGGGGCCATCGTCAACCTCAGCTCGGCCGCCGCCCGGCTGGGCTCGCCCAACCAGTATGTGGACTACGCCGCCTCCAAGGGCGCGATCGACACTTTCACGCTAGGGCTGGCCCGCGAGGTGGCCGGCGAGGGTGTGCGCGTCAACGGCGTACGCCCCGGCATCATCGACACCGACATCCACGCCAGCGGCGGCCTGCCCGACCGCGTGGCACAGATCGGCCCCAGCGTGCCCCTGCAGCGCGCCGGCACCGCCGACGAGGTGGCCGCGGCCGTGGTCTGGCTGTTGTCCGACGAGGCCAGCTATGCCACCGGCACGACGATCGACGTCACGGGCGGGCGTTGAGTCACAGTCACACGGACTGGGACAGCCTCCTGGGTCCACGATGCTGCGTCGAACCGGCTTGAGCGGACGCTGCGCGGGCCGTCTGCCGGCGGCGGCGTGGCTGGTGGCCGCAGGCCTGTTCGCGCTGACCGCAAGCGGGGGTGCACAGGCACAGGCACCAGCGCAGGCGCAGGCACAGGCACGGAGCGGGCCCGCTGAAAGGCAGCCGCAGGAGCAGACGCCAGGGCAGGCGCAACGCCCCCGGATCGGGCTGGTGCTCTCAGGCGGCGGCACACGTGGCTTTGCCCACATCGGCGTGCTGCGGGTGCTTCAGGAGTTGCGCGTGCCCGTGGACCTGGTGGTGGGTACCAGCATGGGTGCGGTGGTGGGCGGCGCCTACGCGGCCGGGCGCAGCGCCGCCGAACTGGAGCGTTTCGCACGTAACACCGACTGGGCTGCGGTGCTCGCAGACCGCCCCTCACGTACCGCGGGAGACTTCCGGCGTCGCGAGATGGATCACGAGGTGCCGTCCCGTATCGAGTTCGGGATCGGCCCGGGCTTGAGTCTGAACGCCCCTCCCGCAGTGGCCGGCAGCCACGCGCTGGAGGCCGCCCTGGAACAACTGTTGCCCCAGGGCCAGGCGCAGCGCCCCGCCGGAAGACTGGCCCTGGGCTTCCGCGCAGTGGCCACCGACCTGCGCACGGGCGAACTGGTGGAGATGGCCGACGAGCCGCTGGCCGTGGCACTGCGGGCCTCGCTGTCCGTGCCGGGGCTGTTCCCGCCCTTCGCGCGCGATGGCCGCGTGCTGGTGGACGGCGGCCTGGTGCGCAACGTGCCCGTGGACCTGGCCCGCGCGATGGGAGCCCAGGTGCTCATCGTCGTGAACGTGGGCACGCCCGTGGACCATGTGCGCGACCTGGCCAGCCCCCTGGGGGTTGCGCAGCAGATGATCAACCTGCTGACCGAGCAGAACGCACAGCGGTCCTTGGGAGAGCTGAATTCAGCGGATCTCCTGATCCAGCCGGACCTGGAAGGCCTGGATGCGAGCGAACTGGCCACGGGCGCGCAGCGTGCCATTGCCGCGGGCGAGCGTGCGGCACGCGCACTGTCCTTGCGCCTGGAGGCTCTGGCCGTCACGCCGCAGGCCTGGGCAAGCTTTGAGCAGGCTCGCATGCAGCAGCCCCAGGCGCTGGGCACCGCCGACACAGGCAAGCTCCTGGTGCGGCCCACCGGCCGGGCCAGCGCCGAGCTGCTGGCCGCCGCCGCCGGAGCCACACTGGGGCAGAGCATGGACGTAGCCACGGCACGCGCTGCGGCCAACCAGCTCTATGCCAGCGGCGACTTCGAACGCGTGGAGGTGCAGTCCGCCCTGCTGCCGGACGGCCGGGCCCTGATCCTGGTGCCGGTGGAAGCCCCCTGGCGGCGCAATCCCCTGCGGGTGGGAATGGAGCTCCAGACCGAGCAAGGCACCCTCGAGGACACCGCCCGGTTCGCCCTCACGGCCACCAGCACTTTTCGCCCACTGAACGCCTGGGGCGGCGAGCTGCGCGCCTTGCTGCGCCTGGGTTCGCAGTCCACCCTCATGGGCGAGTGGTGGCAGCCCTTGGGGCCGGGCAGCCGCGTCTTCGGCGTGACGTCCTGGCGGCGCGACGCCGAAACACAGGGCATCTACGTCAATGGGCAGCGGGTCACGCAGATAGGAACCTCGACGGCCGCCTGGCGCCTGGGCGCAGGCGTGTCGCTGGGCCGGTCAGGCGATGTGCAAGTGGGGCTGGAGCGCTCGCGTTCACGCGTGTCCCCGCTGCTGCGCGCGGACCTGGAAAGCGGACCCATCGCCTTCACCACCACCCAGGTCTACGCCCAGTTGCGCCTGGACACCCTGGACTCCGTCGCGTTTCCGACGCGCGGCACCTTGCTGGAGGCCAGCTGGAGTTCCGGCAGCCTGTCAGAGGCCGACCGAGGTTCGGAAGCGGCAGCGGGCGTGCTCACCGGCTTCACGTGGGGGCGCTGGGCAGGTCATGTGTATGCCGAAGCCTCGCATGCCTCGAAAGGCGTGGCGCCGCTGGCCCTGGGCGGCTTCCTGCGCCTGTCGGGCACCCCGATCAGATCCCTCTATGGGCAGACCAGCCTGCTCGGGCGCGTGGTGATGGGGGTGCCACTGGCCCACATGCCCCTGGGGCTGGGTGGCGCCGTCCGGGCGGGTGTCTCGGCGGAGCTGGGCGGGCTGTTCCAGCCCGGGCAACGCCTCCAGCTGGGGGACCTGAAACAGGCGGGCAGCGCCTTCGTCTCGGTCGACACCCGGTTCGGCCCGGTGTACTTCGCGCTGGGGGCCACCCACCGCGGCGGGCGCTCCACCTACATCTTCCTCGGGCCCTTCTGGTGAGACGTTGCCGGGTCAGGGGCCGTACGCCGCAGCCCGGTGAAGGCCGCCAGCTCCCAGGAGCGCAGGCCCACCACCAGGGTGTAGCCGTCGCGCGCGGCTGGTGGCAGCCGGGCGTCCTCCTGGTGCAGGCGGGAGAGTTCGCCCGCCAAGCGCTCCACGTGTTGCGCCACCTCCTGGGCACTGTGGCTGGACAAGCGGCCATGCACGGCCATCAGCGTCTCGCCCGGGCCGTCGAAGCAGCCACTGAAGTAGTCCCCCACCACATGCTCACGGAAATAGGCCTGCACCGGCCCATCGGGCCTCCAGCGAAACGCGCGTGAGACGCACAACCGGTAGCGGTTCAGCGGCTTGAGTTCGATGAGCCCCAGGCGGTCCAGGCGCGCCAGCGCCGCAATGCAGGGTGCCGCCTCAACGCGGTAGGTCTCCAGGATCTGCTCGAAGGTCCAGTGGCCCAGGCAGCACACCGCTACCAGCAGCAGCACCGGATCGGCCACGAGCGAGTGCTCCTGCTCCAGGGTGAGGCGGTCGGCCTGCGGCGCCGACTGGAGTGCCTGCTGCAGCACAGCATGCATCGACACCCCTGCAGCCTGGCAGAACTGGGACAGGCGGCTCAAGCTCATGTCGCCCTGACTGAAGACGCGCTTGATGCTGGACTCGCTCATGCCCACGCGTCCGGCCAACTCGCGATAGGTCAGGCCGGCACGTCGCATCTCCGTGCGCAAGGCCTGCAACAGCAGTTCGGGCGTGCTCATAGGGGTGTGCTCCTGATCGCGTGATCGCGTGATCGCGTGATCGGCTGATCGGCTGATCGGCTGATCGGCTAGACGAAGAATGGTACTGTTTTTCGACACTTTTGCGGCACTTTGGAGATACCCGATCGTCAGATGTAGCAGTAATCGCCTCCCTCGGGCACAGTGGCCACACCATCCTCAATGACGGAGTCCCTCATGCTCAAAGCCCTTGTCCCCCTGGCCCTGGCCGGCCTGCTGGCGGCTTGTTCGACCACCAGCCCCGATGTCATCGCGCGCTCCGATGCCGGCCGACTTTCGTCCGTGCAGTCCGGCACGGTGGAGGCCGTCCGGGCGGTGACCGTTGAAGGCACGCAAAGCGGCGTGGGAGCGGTCGCGGGCGCGCTGGTGCTGGGCCACGCCGGCAGCAGTGTGGGCAGCGGGCGGGAGCAGGTGGCGGTGGGCACGCTGGGGGCCGTGCTGGGGGGCGTGCTGGGCAACGCCATCGAGCGCAGCAGCAACCGGGAGGACGCACTGGAGATCGTCGTGCGGCTGCCCGATGGCGGGCGGCAGGCCGTGGTGCAGGCCAAGAGCGCCGAAGTCTTCAAGCCGGGCGACGCCGTCACCATCGTCTTCACCGGAAGCCGCGCCCGCGTGACGCTGGCTCAGCGGGCCGCCGAGGAAGGGTCCTGAGACGGCCCGGCCTGCGGTCCGTTCAGGGGCGCAGGTCGGTGGCCGCGGCCTGGGTGCGCAGGGCATCGGGCTCGAAAGCGTCGTCCGCGTGCGACAACCAGCGCAGGGCCCGGATGGCGTCGTGCGTCAGGCGTTCCACGACCACCGGGGTCACCCGGCGCAGCACATCCAGCTTCAGGGCTGCGGTGTAACTCAGGTCGATCACACGGCCGGGAACGAAGGGACCACGGTCGTTCACCCGCACGATCACATCCCGGCCATTGGCGGGGTTAGCGAAGTAATCGGCGGGCT
>CANHVY010000048.1 GCA_947464185.1 Burkholderiales bacterium | reverse complement strand
TAAGCGGGATCGAACCGCTGACCTCTTGCATGCCATGCAAGCGCTCTCCCAGCTGAGCTATACCCCCGGATCCTGCGGACCCCTGGGCAAGCGCCGTTCAGTCGAGCCTTGCATTATAGGCAGCTTTTTCACACGTGCTGCAGCCGCAGCAAAACTTTCTGGCGCGGGAAAAGGCCGAGCACGGCGTCGATGGAAGGCGTTTGCGCGCGGCCGCATACCAGCACGCGCACGGCGAGGGCCAGTTGCGGCATCTTCAGGCCGTGCGCAGCCAAGGTGTCCTTCAGCGCCTGCGCGATGGTGGGCTTGTCCCAGTCAACTGAAGCCAGGCGGTCGCGCAGCGTGCGCAGGGCGGGCTTCACAGTTTCGGTGACGTGGGCCGCCAGGTCTTCGGCACTGGCCTTCACGTCCACGAACATCATCTCCACCCAGTCAGCCAGTTCCACCACGGTGGCGCAGCGGTCCTTGAAGAGGGCGCTGGCCGCGCGCAGGTCCACGCCCTGCGCATCCGTGATGCCGCGCGCGGCGAGCTGGGCGCGCAGCAGGGCTGCCAGCCGATCGTCGTCGGCCTGCTTCATGTAGTGGCCGTTCACCCAGGCGAGCTTGGCCGGGTCCCACTGGGCGGGGCTCCTGGCCAGGTGCGAGCCGTCGAACCACTGCACCATCTGCTCGCGGCTGAAGAGCTCTTCGTCACCGTGGCTCCAGCCCAGGCGCGCCAGGTAGTTCAGCATGGCCTCGGGCAGGTAGCCCGCCTCTTCGTAGGCGGTGACGCTGACGGCGCCGCGCCGCTTGGACAGCTTCAGGCCGTCGTCGCCCAGGATGATGGGGCAGTGGCCGAACTGCGGCAGCGCCCTGCCCTCGGCGCCGCCACCTGCACCCGCGTGCTGAGGCAGGCTCATGACGGCGTGGAAGATGTTGATCTGCCACGGCGTGTTGTTGACGTGCTCGTCACCGCGGAAGACGTGCGTGATGCGCATGTCCCAGTCGTCCACCACCACGGCGAAGTTGTAGGTGGGCACGCCGAGGGTGCGCGCCGCCTCGGGCAGCTCGGCCGTGGCGTCCTCGGGCGGGTGGCGCAGGATGATGAGGTCGTCGATCTCGCGGTTGGCAATCGTGATGGGGCCTTTGACCAGGTCGTGCCAGGTGACCTCGCCGTCTTGCGGGTTCTTGAAGCGCAAGACGGGCTTCACGCCAGGGGGCACGGGCGGCAACACCTTGCCGGGCTCGGGCCGCCAGCGGCCGTCGTAGTGCGTCTTCTCGCCGCGCGCGCGCTGGGCCTCGCGCATGGCGTCCAGCTCTTCGGGCGTGCTGTAGCAGCGGTAGGCCAGGCCGGCGGCGATCAGTTGCTCGGCCACCGCGTGGTAGCGCGCCAGGCGCTGCATCTGGAAGATGGGGCCTTCGTCAACGTCCAGGCCGAGCCACTTCATGGACGCGATGATCTGGTCCACCGAGTCTTGCGTGGAACGCGCCACGTCGGTGTCTTCGATGCGCAGCACGAACTGCCCGCCATGGTGGCGCGCATAGGCCCAGGAATACAGCGCCGTACGGGCCGTGCCCAGGTGCAGGAAGCCCGTGGGCGAGGGGGCGATGCGGGTGCGGACGGGGAGAGAGGTCGGAGCGGTGTTCATCGGGGAAAGTTCGTCCAGGGCTTGCAGGGCTTCGACAAGCTCAGCCCGAGCGGATGTTTGGGCTCAGCCTGACCGGATGTTTGGGCTCAGCCCGAGCGGATGTTTGGGCTCAGCCCGAAGTGCCTTCATGCCAACGCATCGAGCCCGCGGGCCAGGTCGGCCTTCAGATCGGCCACGTCTTCCAGGCCCACGCCCAGGCGGATCATGGCCTGGGTGATGCCGGCGGCCTGGCGCTGCGGCTCGGTCAGGCGGCCATGGGTGGTGCTGGAGGGGTGGGTGATGATGCTGCGAACGTCACCGAAGTTGGCGGCGATGCTGCACAGGCGGGTGGCGTCGATGACGCTGAAGGCCTGCTCACGCCCGCCCTTCACGTCGAACGACAACACCGCGCCGCCGTGGCCGCTTTGCTGGTGCATGGCCAGCGCGTGTTGCGGGTGCGAGGCCAGGCCGGGGTGGTAGACACGGGCCACCCCAGGGTGCCCTTCCAGCCAATGCGCCAATTCCAGCGTACGCGCGCTTTGCGCCAGCACGCGCACCGACAGCGTCTCCATGCCCTTGGCCACCACCCAGGCGTTGAAGGGTGACAGGCTGATGCCGGCGCTGCGCATGACGGGGAAGAACTTGCCGCGAATGAGCGAGGCCGGGCCGCACAGCGCACCGGCGTTCACCCGGCCCTGTCCGTCCAGGAACTTGGTGCCCGAGTGCATGACGATGTCGGCACCGAACTTCACCGGCCGCTGCAACGCGGGCGAGCACATGCAGTTGTCCACCGCGAGCAGGGCGCCGGCATCGTGTGCGATGTCGGCCAGGGCCTGGATGTCGCACACCTCGGTCAGCGGGTTGGTCGGCGTCTCGGCGAACAGCAGCCTGGTGGTGGGGCGCACGGCGGCCTTCCATTCGGCCACGTCGGTCTGGCTGACGAAGGTGGTCTCCACGCCGAACTTGCCGAACTCGCCTTGCAGCAGCTTGATGGTGGAGCCGAACACGCTGCGCGAGCAGATGACGTGGTCACCCGCCTTGAGCAGGCCCATGATCATGAGCAGGATGGCGCCCATGCCGCTGGCGGTGCCGATGCAGTCTTCGGTGCCTTCCAGCGCAGCCAGGCGGCGCTCCATGATGGTGACGCTGGGGTTGGAGAAGCGGCTGTAGACGAAGGCCTCTTCCTCGTCAGCGAAGCGCCGCGCGGCCGTCTCGGCGTTGGGGTGGACGAAGCAGCTGGTGAGGTACAGGGCTTCGGAGTTCTCGCCATAGGGCGAGGCCGGCAGGCCCTCGCGCACGGCCAGGGTGTCCAGGCCCA
This sequence comes from Burkholderiales bacterium, assembly GCA_947464185.1. Classification (GTDB taxonomy): domain Bacteria; phylum Pseudomonadota; class Gammaproteobacteria; order Burkholderiales; family Burkholderiaceae_C; genus Rubrivivax. The sequence goes on along the minus strand of CANHVY010000048.1, from coordinate 23,784 downwards.
CGCCTTCGGGCAAGTGAAGGCGCGGCAGGGTCATCTTCTCGGTCATGCGGTGTTCTCCGGCGCCTCCTGCAGCGCCAGGCGGCTGCGGGCGGGGCCTTCTTCCTCTTCAGGTTGGGCGCGGCGCTGGGCTTCCAGCGTGGCGAAGTCTTCCAGCGTGACGTCGCCGGTGATGTAGCGGCCGTCGAAGCAACTGGCCTCGAAGCCGGCCAGCGCGGGGTTCAGCGCCCGGATCACGCGCTTCATCGCGTCCACGTCCTGGTAGATCAAGGCGTCGGCCCCGATGAAGGCGCGCACCTCTTCCAGGCTGCGGCCGTGGGCCACCAGCTCCTCGGGCGTGGGCATGTCGATGCCGTAGACGTTGGGGTGGCGCACCGGCGGCGCGGCCGAGGCCATGTAGACCTTGCGGGCACCGGCCTCGCGCGCCATCTGCACGATCTCCTTGCTGGTGGTGCCGCGCACGATGGAGTCGTCCACCAGCAGCACGTTGCGGCCCTTGAACTCCATCCCGATGGCGTTGAGCTTCTGGCGCACGCTCTTCTTGCGCACGGCCTGACCCGGCATGATGAAGGTGCGGCCCACATAGCGGTTCTTCACGAAGCCTTCGCGGTAGGGCTTGCCGATCATGTAGGCCAGCTGCATGGCGCTCGGCCGGCTGCTTTCCGGGATGGGAATCACCACGTCGATGTCGCTGGGCGGCATGGTGGAAATCAGGCGCTGCGCCAGCGTCTCGCCCAGGTTCAGGCGCGCCTGGTAGACCGAGACACCGTCCAGCACGGAGTCGGGCCGGGCCAGGTAGACGTACTCGAAGATGCAGGGGTTGAGCGAGGGGTGCTCGGCGCACTGCCGGGTGTGGACCGTGCCGTCCATCTCGATGAACAGCGCTTCGCCCGGGGCTACGTCGCGCGTGAGGCGGTGGCCTGTGCCTTCCAGGGCCACAGACTCGCTGGCGACCATGACCTCGCGGCCCTCGGGCGTGTCGGTCTGGCCGAAGCACAGGGGGCGGATGCCGAAGGGGTCACGGAAGGCGAGCAGCCCGTGCCCGGCGATCAGCGCCACCACGGCGTACGAGCCCTTGATGCGCCGGTGCACGGCCGCCACGGCCTTGAACACTTCGTCCGGCGTGAGCGGCAGGTTGCGCGCCACCAGTTCCAACTCGTGCGCCAGCACGTTGATCAGCACTTCGGTGTCGCTGCCGGTGTTGATGTGGCGGCGGTCCACGGCGAAGAGCTCGTCCTTCAACGCATGGGCGTTGGTGAGGTTGCCGTTGTGCACCAGCACGATGCCGAACGGCGCGTTCACGTAGAAGGGCTGGGCCTCTTCCTCGGAATACGCGTTGCCGGCCGTGGGGTAGCGCACCTGGCCCAGGCCGATGTGGCCCGGCAGCGCACGCATGTTGCGGGTGCGGAACACGTCGCGCACCATGCCACGGGCCTTGTGCATGAAGCACTTGGTGCCCTGCATGGTGACGATGCCCGCAGCGTCCTGCCCACGGTGCTGCAGCAGCAGCAGCGCGTCATAGATCAGCTGGTTGGCAGGCGCCTGGGAGATGACGCCGACGATGCCGCACATGGTTTGCCCGAGAGTTGGAAAGGTGAGGTCTGGGAGGCGCCCAGAAAACGCGGCGCCTTTTTCGGTCTGCCGTTCAGGCCGTCATGCAGCCCGCCATGCGCCCCATGAATCAGCCCGGTATCCAGCGCGCCAGTTCCGGCGGCAGCAGCGTCTTCACGCCTTTGACTGCGCCCAGCAACACGGGCGCAGCAGAGGACGCCTGCCACGAGGGCGATTGTGCCGCGGGCGTGAGCGTCACGACCGTGGCCACCAGCAGCAGCAGCACACCGCCGCGCAGCGCGCCGAACACTGCCCCCAGCAAGCGGTCCAGGAAGGACAGCGGCGTGGCCCGCACCAGCAGCCGCACCACGCGGGCCAGCAGGCCCCAGGCCACCAGGACGGCCACGAAGCAGACCACCAGCGCGGCCGACTGGTTCAGCGCGGAATCCGGCAGCCCCACCGGGATGTGGGGAGCCACGTGCGGCACCAGCCAGGCTGCGGCGAAATAGGCCACCACCCAGCCTGCCAGCCCCATGAGTTCGTAGGTGACGCCCCGGGCCAGGCCCAGCACCACGGAAACCAGCAGCACGGCGGCCAGCGCCGCGTCCACCCAGGGCAGAGAGCCGATCACAGCGTCAGCACAGCGCCCGGCAAGCCCGAGCCCTTGAGCTTGTTCAGCACCTGCGTGGCCTCATCGCGGGTGGCGAAAGGCCCGACGCGCACGCGCACGCGTTTGCCGGCATCGGTGTTGACCTCCTGGGTGTAGGTCTTCAGGCCCAGCTTCTCGACCTTCTGGCGCGTCTGGCGCACGGTGGCGTCGTCGGCAAAGGCGCCAACCTGCACCACGAAGCGACCTGCTGCGTCTTGCGCTGCCGTGGCGGCCGCTGCAGCAGCGGTGGCTGAAGGCTTCGACGCCGCCGCAGCGGGAGGCGCGGCCGGCTGCGGTGCGGGGACGGCTGCAGCCGGGGGGGCTGCCGCCGGGGCTGCCGCAAGCAGGGGGGCGGCCTGGGGTGCAGGCTGGGGTGCGGGCTGTGGCGCAGTCTGGGGTTCGGGCTGCGCCGTCTCGATGATCATTGGCGGTGCGGGCCTGACACCGGCGGCTGGGGGCGTGGCCGCGGCGACCACGGGCGCAGGAGCCGCCACGGAGGCCGCTCCCCCCTTGCCGGGGGCCACCGCCATGGGCAGGTCCAGCGGCAGCGGCCTGGGCTGGGTCTCGAAGACGAGGGGGAACAGCAACACCCCCAGCAGCAACAGCACAGCAGCGCCGATCAGGCGGCGGCGGGCGTGGGTGCGCGCCTGGGTGACGGCCGCGCTCTCGTGCGGTGAGCCCGTGCGGGAGGAAACGGCTTCAGGCAAGGGCTTGGCCGCGCCGCGGCGGCCCGTCCGGGGCGAGGCTTGCGGGGCAGGAGGCGCGTCGTCCTCGGTCTTCCTGTGCTTGAAAAACGATGGCAGGGCCATGTTCAGCCGAGATGGGGGGCGGCTCGCCTGGGCAGCCCGGCCTTGAGCACCGCGCCCACTGTTTGAAAGGAGCCGAAGACCACGATTCTATCGGCGGGGTCTGCCTGGGCCATGGCAGCGGCCAGGGCCTCAGGTGGGGCGGCGTGGGTGCTCGCGGTGGAGGTCGGCACACCCGGGCCCCGTGTGCCAGGGGGGCAGGATTGCCAGGCATCGAGCAGCTCGTCAGCCGTGGCTGCGCGGGCAGATTCCAGGCTGCAGAAATGCCAGGCGTCCACCAACGGGGCCATGCGGGCCAGGATGGCTGGAATGTCCTTGTCGCGCATGACGCCGAACACCGCGTGCGTGCGCGGGTGAAAACCCATCTGGTCCAGGTTGACAGCCAGCGCGGCCACCGACTGGGCGTTGTGGGCCACGTCCAGCACCAGCGTGGGCTGGCCGGGGACGATCTGAAAGCGGCCGGGCAATTCCACCAGCGCCAGCCCGGTGCGCACGGCCTGCGCGGTGATGGGCAGACGGTCACGCAGGGCGGTCAGCGCCGCGAGGGCGCCCGAGGCGTTGATGAGCTGGTTGGCGCCGCGCAGCGCCGGGTAGGCCAGCGCGTTGTAGCGGCGACCGCGGCCCTCCCAGCGCCATTGCTGGCGGTCGCCCTCGTGCCGGAAGTCGCGCCCCACCAGCCACAGGTCGGCGCCTATGGATTCGCCGTGCCGGACCACGCTGTCAGGCGGCAGCGGGTCGCTGATCACGCAAGGCCGGCCCGGCCGCATGATCTGCGCCTTCTCCAGGCCGATGGTCTCGCGGTCAGGGCCCAGCCACTGCATGTGGTCAAGGTCGATGCTGGTGATGACGGCGCAGTCGCTGTCGAAGGCGTTGACGCTGTCGTAGCGCCCCCCCATGCCGACCTCGAGAATGACCACATCCACCTCCGCCAGCGACAACGCACGGGCGATGGCCAGCGTGGTGAACTCGAACTGCGTCAGCGTGGTGGCGCCGCGTGCGCGCTCCACCGCCTCGAAATGCGGCAGCAGCACCGCGTCGTCCACCGCGGCGCCGTCAATCTTGCAGCGCTCGTTAAAGTGCACCAGCTCGGGCTTCTGGTACAGCCCCGTGCGGTAGCCAGCATGGCGCAGGATGCTTTCCAGCATCGCGCAGGTGCTGCCCTTGCCATTGGTGCCGGCGACGATGATCACCGGCACGTCGAAGCGGATGCCGAGCGTTCGCGCCACCCGGACCGTGCGCTCCAGGGACAGGTCCATGGTCTTGGGGTGCATCGCGGCGCAGTGCGCGAGCCAGTCCTGAAGGGTGATGGGCAAGGTCACGGACAGACGTGCAGAGGGTTCAGGAGGCCGGTACGGTCTTGTCTTGCGCAGTCCAGGCAGCGTTCACGTCGCGCGAATGGGCCTCGACGACCGCAGCCCGAACGCATGTGCTGGGTGGCGGGCATCCGGGCACTTCTTCCGCGTCAGGCGATCGCGTCGGCGCTCTGCCCGGTGAGCATGGCGATGGTCCGGGCCAGGGTGGTGCGCATCTCGCGGCGGTCCAGGATCATGTCGATGGCGCCCTTGCCCAGCAGGAACTCGGCGCGCTGGAAGCCCTCGGGCAGCTTCTCGCGCACCGTGTTCTCGATGACGCGCGGGCCGGCAAAGCCCACCAGCGCCTTCGGCTCGGCGATCACCACATCCCCCATGAAGGCGAAGCTGGCCGAGACGCCGCCCATGGTGGGGTCGGTCAGCACGCTGATGTAGGGCAGCCGCGCCTTGGCCAGTCGCGTGAGCGCGGCGTTGGTCTTGGCCATCTGCAGCAGGCTCAGCACCCCTTCCTGCATGCGCGCGCCGCCCGTGGCGGCAAAACTCACGAAGGCCGTCTTCTGCTCCACGGCCGTTTCCACGCCGCGCACGAAGCGCTCACCCACCACCGAGCCCATGGAGCCGCCCATGAAGTCGAACTCAAAACAGGCCGCCACCAAGGGCACGCTCATCACGGTGCCGCCGAACACCACCAGGGCATCGGTTTCGCCCGTCGATTCCAGGGCTGCCTTCAGCCGTTCCGGATACTTCTTGCTGTCCTTGAACTTCAGCGGGTCCACGGGCAGCACTTCCTGGCCGATCTCGTACCGGCCTTCGGCGTCCAGGAAGCCGTCCAGCCGGGCGCGTGCAGAGATGCGGTGGTGGTGGCCGCATTTGGGGCAGACGTTGAGGTTCTTCTGCAGGTCGCTGTTGTAGAGCACGGACTCGCAGGACGGGCACTTGACCCACAGGCCCTCGGGCACCGAGCGGCGACCGGCGGGATCGGTGTGCTGGATCTTCGGGGGCAGCAGCTTGTCGAGCCAACTCATGTGGGAATGCTCCGCAGGACGGTCAAGGTGTGTCGGGACCGATGATGCCTCAAGCCCGCGCGGCCCGGTTCAAGGCCCATCCAGTGCTGCGCGGATCTCGGCCATGAAGGTGCGTGCCACCTCGGGGGCCTGGTGCTCGGGCGCGGCTTCCAGCAGTTGCACCAGGCGACTGCCGATCACCACGGCATCCGACACCGCACCCACGGCGCGCGCGGTGGCGCCGTCGCGGATGCCGAAGCCCACACCCACGGGCACCTTCACATGCGCCTTGATGCGCGGCACGGCCTTCGCCACGGCGTCGGTGTCGATGTGGCCGGCCCCGGTGACGCCCTTGAGCGAGACGTAGTAGACGTAGCCCGTGGCGATGCGGCCCACCTCGCGGATGCGCTGCTCGGTGGAGGTGGGCGCCAGCAGGAAGATGGGATCGAGACCGCGCGCATGCAGGCGCTGGGCGAAGGCCTCGCATTCCTCGGGCGGATAGTCCACCACCAGCACGCCGTCCACGCCCGCCTCGGCCGCGGCGACGACGAAGGCGCCCTCCCCGCCCTTCAAGTCGAAGCGCTCGATGGGGTTGGCGTAGCCCATCAGCACCACGGGCGTCTGCGCATCGGTGCGGCGGAACTCGGCCACCCACTGCAGCACCTGCGTCAGGCCCACACCACGGGCCAGGGCGCGCTCGCTGGCCTTCTGGATGATGGGGCCGTCGGCCATGGGGTCCGAGAAGGGCACGCCCAGCTCGATGATGTCGGCCCCGCCCGCGGCCAGGGCGTGCATGACGGCCACGGTCTGGGCGGGGCTGGGGTCGCCGGCGGTGACGTAAGGGATCAAGGCCTTGCGGCCCTGGGCTTGCAGGGCCTGGAGGGTGGCGGGGATGCGGCTCATTGCGGGGCCCCGGCAGGATGTGCGGATTCGGGCTGGCGCTGACCTCCTGCGCTCATGTCCCCCGGGCCGGGCTGCGCCCGACCCTCCTCCTTGACTTCGCTCCGTGGGTCAACACCACCCCGAATCAACGTGACGGCTTGCGGGGCCCCACCCTTCACGCCCTGCCCGCGGCAGGACGGGCGGCAGTAAAAGTCGGCGCCGGAGAGGTCGGCCACGGTGCCGATGTCCTTGTCGCCACGGCCCGAGAGGTTGATCAGCAGGTGCTGGTCCGGGCGCATGGTGGCGGCGAGTTTCATGGCGTAGGCCACAGCGTGGCTGGACTCCAGCGCCGGGATGATGCCCTCGGTACGGCACAGTCGGTGGAAGGCCTCCAGCGCCTCGGCATCGGTGATGCCCACGTACTCGGCGCGGCCGATGTCCTTGAGGAAAGCGTGCTCCGGGCCGACGCCGGGGTAGTCCAAGCCGGCGGAGATGGAGTGGGTCTCGGTGATCTGGCCGTTGTCGTCCTGCAGCAAGTAGGTGCGATTGCCGTGCAGCACGCCCGGCGAACCGCGGGTGAGCGAGGCGGAGTGCTTGCCGGAATCGAGGCCTTCGCCCGCCGCCTCCACGCCGATCAGGCGGGTACCCTCGTGCTCGATGTAGGGGTGGAAGATGCCCATGGCGTTGCTGCCGCCACCCACGCAGGCGATGACGGCGTCGGGCTGCCGGCCCGACGGGCCGCCCAGGGTTTCGATCAGCGCGGGCATCTGCGTCAGGCACTCCTGGCCGATCACGCTCTGGAAGTCGCGCACCATCATCGGGTAGGGGTGCGGGCCGGCCACGGTCCCGATGATGTAGAAGGTGTTCTCCACGTTCGTGACCCAGTCGCGCAGGGCCTCGTTCAGCGCGTCCTTCAGCGTCTTGCTGCCGGATTCGACCGGCACGACGGTGGCACCCAGCAGCTTCATCCGGTAGACGTTGGGCGACTGGCGCTTGACGTCTTCGCTGCCCATGTAGACCACGCACTCCAGCCCGTAGCGCGCGCAGATGGTGGCGGTGGCCACGCCGTGCTGGCCGGCGCCGGTTTCGGCAATGACGCGCGGCTTGCCCATGCGGCGTGCCAGCAGCGCCTGGCCGATGGTGTTGTTGACCTTGTGCGCGCCGGTGTGGTTGAGGTCCTCGCGCTTGAAGTGGATCTGCGCGCCACCGATCTCCCGGCTCATGCGGGCGGCGTGGTAGATCGGGCTGGGACGGCCGACGAAGTGCGCCAGTTCGTAGCGGAACTCGGCCATGAAGGCCGGGTCCTTCAGGGCGGTGTCGTAGGCCTCACGCAGTTCGTCCAGCGCGTGGATGAGGGTTTCGGCGACGAAGGTGCCGCCGTAGGGCCCGAAATGCCCGCGGGCATCGGGTTGGTGATAGTTCAGCATGGTGGTCTGAGATGCAAGGGTTCGAGGGCTGGCCGGTCAGGCCGCGGTCGACGCCACGAGGACATCGGCAGCGTGCACCGCCTGGCAGAACCGGCGCATCAGCGTGGCGTCCTTGACGCCCTTGGCCGCTTCCACGCCGGAGCTCACGTCAACGGCCCAGGGCCGGACGCGAAGCATCCCATCGGTCACGTTTGCAGGATTCAACCCACCAGACAAAACGAGCCGACAAGCCACGCCGGGAAGAACGAGCGACCAATCGAACACCTTGCCGCCACCGCCATAGCCCTCGACATGGGCGTCGAGCAGCAAGGCCTGGGCGTCTGAAAGAGATGCGGCGCAGTCTAGCAAATCGACTCCCGGTCCCATGCGCACGGCCCGCAGGTAAGGCCTGGCCGGCGCACGGCACTGAACTGGCGTCTCGTCGCCGTGAAACTGCAGCAAGGCGTGGGGCACGGCTTGCACGGCGGCCTCGATCTCCTGCGCTGCGGCGTTGACGAAGAGCAGTACCGGCGTCACGAAGGGCGGCAGGCGCCGTGCCAGCTCGCCGGCCCGCTGCGCCGACACGGCACGCGGGCTCTTGGGGTAGAGCACGAAGCCGATGGCATCGGCACCCGCCTCCACGGCGGCGTCCACATCAGCCTCACGCGTGAGGCCGCAGATCTTGATCCGGGTACGGTGCAGGGTAGGGGCTTCAGCGTGCATCGACATGAGGCTCAGGGCAACCAGTCCATGGCCGAGGTTCGCTCGGGCAGGCCGTAGGCTGCATCGTAGTGCGGGCCGACGAAGTACAGGCCGTCCGGGGCGAAGGTGGGGGCGGCAGCCTGCCGGCTGCGCGAGGCCAGCACTTCAGCCATCCAATCGGGGGGCTTGGAACCCCCACCCACCGCCACCAGGCAGCCCATGATGTTGCGCACCATGTGGTGCAGGTAGGCGCTGGCCTCGAAGTCGAAACGCCAGTAGGCGCCATGGCGGGTGATGTCCAGTTGGCGCAGCGTCTTCACGGGCGTGAGCGCCTGGCAGGCGGACGCGCGAAAGGCGCTGAAGTCGTGCTCCCCCAGCAGATGGGCGGCGGCGCGCTGCATGGCCTGACCGTCCAGCGGCCGGAAGACCCAGCCGCAGCGGCCCGCCTCCAAGGCCGGCCGGACGGCGGACTCCAGCACCAGGTAGCGGTAGCGGCGCCCTCGGGCGCTGTTGCGGGCGTGGAAGCCCGCGGGCACATCGCGACACCACTGGACCGCGATGTCCTCAGGCAGGAAGCGGTTGGTGCCACGCACCCAGGAGATCAGGTCGCGCTGCACCGGGGGATCCAGATGCACCACCTGCTGAAGCGCGTGCACACCGGTGTCGGTGCGCCCGGCACAGACGGTGGTCACCGGGCCATCCGCGAAACGCGCCAGGGCGTCCTCCAGATGGTCCTGCACCGTCTGCCCGCCAGGCTGGGATTGCCAGCCATGGAAACGCCTTCCCTCGTAGGCCACGCCCAGGGCCAGACGCTGGAGGCTGTTCATCGCGACAGGGCGCGGTGGTCCTGACGCCTCACTCCATGGTGTCGAGCAACAGGCTCGCGCTGTCCTTCAAGGGGCCGGTGGCCTGGGCATACACCTCGTCCAGCAGGTCCCGCGCACCTTCCATGTCGCCGATTTCCAGGAACTCCTTGGCCAGGGTCAGCTTGCGCCCCAGCGGGTGGTTCATGTCCGGCGGCGGCGGGGCCTGGCGGTTCACGTCACCGACCGCGCTGTCCTCCTCAGTGAAGTCCGCCCCTTGAGGAATCTCCACTGGCGCGCGCTCGAAGCTGCTGGCTTCTCCCTGGTCCAGTTCCCCCGGCTCTTTGACCAACGGATCCCCCAGCTCGATGTCGAACTTCTCAGGGTCCACGGCCTCGTACTCCGGCTCCGGGCCTGCCTCGACGGGGACGGCCTCACCGAAATCCAGTTCGGGGGGCTTCTCCTGTTCCCGGGCCGTGCCGTAGTCGCCGAGGTCCGGTCGAGGGGCTTCGACGGGCGTATCCTCCTGGTCCAGGGGTGGTGCGGCTTTCGACGCGACAGAATCCGCATCCAGCGCGGGCATGCCCGGCGCATCCCCGTCGCCATAGCCCTCGAGGTCAGCTTTTGATTCTCCAATGGGTTCACCGTCGGCATCGAAGGCGGCCTGACCCCCAGCAGGGGTGGCCTCATACCCCGCGAGATCCACTGGCCTGCCCCCATACAACGGGTTGTACGGATCCAATTCCTGGCCCATGGCCTTCACGTGTTCCCAAGCGGGACCCTCGCCGTCGGTCATCTTCTGGACTTCAAGGGCCAGAGGCTCGTACGACATGGAATCACGCTGCAGGGCCAGCACTTCCAGCAGCTTGACGCGAAGCTCCAGGCGGTTCGGCTGCTCCTCAATGGCGGACCGCAGCACGGCTGCCGCACGCTCGTCGCTGCCATAGGCGAGGTGCACATCAGCCTCGGCCAAAGCATCCAGATCTCCCGTCATGGCGACCTCTTCCAACACCTCCGCCACCGGCAAGGCTTCCACCTCCGACTCCGGTTCCTCAGGCGCCAGCGAGGCCCGTTCATCCTGCTCGTCCGGAGCCTTCTCATCACGCTGTCGGCCACGCCAGAGTCGGTAGCCGCCCCAAAGCGCCATCAGGATCACCAGCCCTGCAGCTCCGGGCACGGTGTAAGGGCTGGCGAGCAAGCGCTGCAGCCATCCCGGTTCGTTCACCGTGATCACCGGGGGCGCGGAAGCCGCAGACGCCGCGGCGGAGGCAGCCGCCACTGTCGGGGCCGCTGCCGGCACCGAGGCGGCCACGGTTGGGGCGCCAGCGGGTACGGAGGCGCCTTCGGCCGGCGATGCCCCGGTGGGCTGCCCGCCTGCAGCCACCGCTGATGCACTGGCCTGCTGCTGGAGTTCCTTCAGGGCCTGGACATTGCGCGCCAGCTCGGCTTCACGCTCGGCCGCCTCTCGGGCAGCAGCAGCACGGGACAAGGCAGCTTCGGGAGAGCTGGCCGCCCTCACCCCGCCCTGCGAGAGCTTGAGCTGATCAGGCGTGAGGGCGGCGTCCTCCTTGCGGTCCTGCACACGGGCCTGCACCTGCCCGCGCGCCTGGCGTGAGGCCGCGGGCTCGGAAACCGCTTCTTGCGCTTTGGCCGCCAGGCGTGAACGGTAGGCGCCGAAGTCTGCGCTGTGCGCCTTGATCAGTTCGCGCGCGGGCACAGGTGGCACGACACGGGCGGCTTCTGCCCCGGGCAGCTGGAGCACCGCGCCGGTCTTCAGGCGGTTCATGTTCTCGCCCATGAAAGCCTGCGGATTGGCCTGGTACAGCGCCACCAGCATCTGGTCCAGCGACACGCCCTCGGGCCGGTACTCCTGCGCGAGTTCGGACAAGGTCTCGCCGTACTTCACGGCGTGTTGCGAAGGCAGCACCACGGCGCTCGTCACCGCGCCCCCAGCGGGCGGAGCCGAGCCACCGGCACCCAACAACGGGCTGACCTGCGCCACGGGCGGCGGCGGGGTGCCCTCGGGGCTGACCAGGAAGGTGTAGCCCATCAGCCGCTGCCCGGCGGCCCAGCGGGCCTCCAGGATCACGTCCACGTACATGTTGCCCACTGGCCGCTGGGATCTGACCAGCACGACCCAGGCACCATCGGTCAGACGCACCAGGGTGGCACGGGTACTGGACAGCACCTCGTCGAAGACCAGCCCGGCGCTACGGTGAATTTCCGGCGAGGCCAGCCGCACCTGGAGCGAAGCCTGCTCGTCAGGTGTCAGGCCCGTCACCAGGACCTGCGCCTTCAGCGGTTCGCCCAGGACAGACTGCACGCTGGGCTGCCCGAACCCCAAGGCCCCAGCGGCACCACACGCCAGCAGACCCGCAGCCGCCAACCCAACCGCGCACCCGGCACGCAGGAGCGCCCGCCACCCGGCCCGTCGGGGGACAAGACCCGCTTCAGTGGTGAGCAGTGTGACAGCGAAGGACAAGCCTGCGGAAGATTTCAAGCGGAGAACTCCGGAAGGATCAGAGCACAAGCGTATCGCATGAACCGGCGCGGCGGACTCAATGCGCCAGCAGGATGCGCAGCATCCGCCGCAGCGGCTCGGCCGCTCCCCAGAGCAACTGGTCACCGATGGTGAAGGCCCCCAGGTACTCGGGGCCCATGGCCATCTTGCGCAGGCGCCCCACGGGAATCGTCATGGTCCCGGTGACGGCCACGGGCGTGAGGTCGCGCAGCGTGGCTTCACGGGTGTTGGGCACCACCTTCACCCAGGCGTTGTCGGCGGCGATCATCGCTTCGATATCGGCCAGCGGCACGTCCTTCTTGAGCTTGAAGGTCAGCGCCTGGCTGTGGCAGCGCATGGCGCCCACGCGCACGCAGAAGCCGTCCACCGGTACGGCGGGTGAGCCAAAGCCCTCGCCCTGGCCGAGGATCTTGTTGGTCTCGGCCATGCCCTTCCACTCTTCCTTGCTCTGCCCGTTGCCCAGGTCCTTGTCGATCCAGGGGATGAGCGAGCCACCCAGCGGGACACCGAAGTTGGCGGTCTCGTCGGCAGAGAGCGAGCGCTGCTTGGCAATCACCTTGCGATCGATCTCCAGGATGGCGCTCTTGGGGTCGGCCAGCAGGGCCTTGACCTCGGCATTGAGCGTGCCGTACTGCGTGAGCAGCTCGCGCATGTGTTGCGCACCGCCGCCCGAAGCGGCCTGGTAAGTCTGCGTGCTCATCCACTCGACCAGACCCGCCTTGTACAGCGCACCCACGCCCATGAGCATGCAGCTGACGGTGCAGTTGCCGCCCACCCAGTTGCGCCCGCCAGCGTCCAGCGCACGCTGGATCACGGGCATGTTCACGGGATCCAGGATGATGACGGCGTCGTCCTTCATCCGGAGCGTGGAAGCGGCGTCGATCCAGTGCCCGGTCCAGCCCGCGGCACGCAGTTGGGGATAGACCTCGGTGGTGTAGTCGCCGCCCTGGGCGGTGATGATGATGTCGCAGCGCTTGAGTGCCGAGAGGTCGTGCGCGTCCTGCAACTTGGTCTCGTTCTTCGCCATGGCCGGCGCGGCGCCACCGGCATTGGAGGTGGAGAAGAAGAGCGGCTCGATCAGGCCGAAATCACCTTCGGCCTGCATGCGGTCCATGAGCACGGAGCCCACCATGCCGCGCCAGCCGACCAATCCTACGAGTCTCATGTCAGTTCGCCTTTCCAGTGTGTCTGGACCCCGGTGTGCCCCCGGCTCGTGTCGCCGGGGTCCAGGAGAGGGGGCGAGACGATCCGAGAGCCGCTAGCTCTTGGTGAATTTGGTAGTGGTGGTGATGGCTTTGCCGGACAGGGCCGCCAGCACGGCGTCGCCCATCTCGCGCGTGCCCACCCGCTGCGTGCCTTCGCTCCAGATGTCACCCGTGCGCAGGCCGGCCGAGAGCACGGCCTTGACGGCCGACTCGATGCGGTCGGCAGCCTCAGGCTGATTGAGCGAGTAACGGAGCATCATGGCAGCGGAAAGAATTGTAGCCAGCGGGTTTGCAACACCCTTACCCGCGATGTCCGGCGCGCTGCCATGGCTGGGCTCGTACAAGCCCTTGTTGTGCTTGTCCAAAGACGCCGACGGCAGCATGCCGATGGAGCCGGTGAGCATCGCGGCCTCGTCCGACAGGATGTCGCCGAACATGTTGCCGGTGACCACCACGTCCAGCTGCTTGGGCGCCTTGACGAGCTGCATCGCCGCGTTGTCCACGTACATGTGCTCCAGCGTGACGTCCGGGTAGTCCTTGTGGACTTCGGTGACCACGTCCTTCCAGAACTGGAAGGTCTCCAACACGTTGGCCTTGTCCACGCTGGTGACCTTGCCGCCTTTCCCACCAGAACGCTTGCGCGCGGCCTGGAAGGCCACATGCGCGATGCGCTCGATCTCCGGGCGGCTGTAGCGCATGGTGTCGAAGGCTTCCTCGGCGCCGGGAAAGTGGCCATCCACCGCCGTGCGCCGGCCACGCGGCTGGCCGAAGTAGATGTCGCCCGTCAGCTCGCGGATGATCAGGATGTCCAGGCCCGCCACCAGTTCGGGCTTGAGGCTGGAGGCGTGGGTCAACTGCTCGTAGCAGATGGCCGGGCGGAAGTTGGCGAACAGCCCCAGGTGCTTGCGCAGGCCCAGGATGGCCTGCTCGGGGCGGTATTGGCGCTCGAGCTTGTCGTACTTCCAGTCGCCCACGGCGCCGAACAGCACCGCATCCGCGGCCTTGGCCAGGTTCAGCGTGGACTCGGGCAGCGGGTGGCCGTGCGCGTCATAGGCCACGCCGCCCACCAAGGCGGTCTCGGTCTCGAAGCTCAGGTCGAGCGCGCCGAGCACCTTGACGGCCTCGGCCATGATTTCGGTGCCGATGCCGTCACCGGGCAGGATGGCGATCTTCATGCGGTGGTCCTCGTGTGTGCCAGCCAGGGCATGCGGGTCAGGCGTTCGGCCTCGAAGGCCTTGATCTTGTCGGCATGGCGCAGCGTGAGACCGATGTCGTCAAAGCCGTTGACCAGGCAGTACTTGCGGAAAGGCTGCACCTCGAAGGGCAGCTCGCTGCCGTCGGGCTTGAGCACCACCTGCCGAGGCAGGTCGACGGTGAGGGAATAGCCCACGAAGCCCTTGACCTCGTCGAACAGGCGCGCAATCTGCTCTTCCGGCAGCACGATGGGCAGCAGCCCGTTCTTGAAGCAGTTGGAGAAGAAGATGTCGGCAAAGCTCGGCGCCAGGATGGCCCGAAAGCCGTACTGGTCCAGCGCCCAGGGCGCGTGCTCGCGGCTGGAGCCGCAGCCGAAGTTGCGCCGAGCGATCAGCACCGACGCACCCAGGTAGCGCGGGCTGTTCAGCACGAAATCCGGGTTGGGGCGGCGCGAGGCCGGGTCCTGCCCCGGTTCGCCCTTGTCCAGGTAGCGCCACTCGTCAAAAAGATTGGGGCCGAAGCCGGTGCGAGCGATCGACTTCAGGAACTGCTTGGGGATAATGGCGTCGGTGTCGACGTTCTCGCGGTCCATCGGGGCCACGAGCCCCTTGTGCACGGTGAAGGCTTGCATGGCGGAGGTCCTCAGGCGATGCGCCGCACGTCGACGAAGTGGCCGGCCAGGGCAGCGGCGGCGGCCATCGCCGGGCTGACGAGATGGGTACGGCCGCCCGCGCCCTGTCGGCCCTCGAAATTGCGGTTGCTGGTGGAAGCACAGCGCTCGCCCGGCTCCAGCCGGTCGGCGTTCATCGCCAGGCACATGCTGCAGCCGGGCTCGCGCCACTCGAAGCCCGCACCGCGGAAGACCTCGTGCAGCCCCTCGGCCTCGGCCTGCGCCTTCACCAGGCCCGAGCCCGGCACGACCATGGCCACCTTGACGTTGGCGGCCACGCGCCCGCCGGCCTTGCGCACCACGGCAGCGGCCTCGCGCAAGTCCTCGATGCGGCTGTTGGTGCACGAGCCGATGAAGATCTTGTCCACCACGATGTCGGCGATGGGTTTGTTGGGCGTGAGGCCCATGTAGGTGAGCGCGCGCTCGATGGCGCCGCGCTTGACGGCGTCCTTTTCCTTGTCGGGATCGGGCACGCGGTCTTCGATGGACAGCACCATCTCCGGGCTGGTGCCCCAGGTGACCTGCGGGCGGATCTGCGCCGCATCCAGTTCCACTACGGCATCAAACGCGGCATCGGCGTCCGAATGCAGCGTACGCCAGTGCGCCAGGGCCTGCTCCCACTCCGGGCCGCCAACGAAACGGCCGGTGGCGCCATCGGTGCCCGGCGCGAACGGCCGACCCTTGACGTACTCAATCGTCTTCTCATCCACAGCCACCAGGCCGGCACGCGCACCGGCCTCGATGGCCATGTTGCACACCGTCATGCGGCCTTCGATGCTGAGCGCGCGGATGGCCGCACCGCCGAACTCGATGGTGTAGCCGGTGCCGCCAGCCGTGCCGATGCGCCCGATGATGGCCAGCACGATGTCCTTGGCTGTGACGCCACGCTGCAAGGCGCCGTCCACCTTCACCAGCAGATTCTTCGCCTTCCGGGCCAGCAGGGTCTGCGTGGCCAGCACGTGCTCCACCTCGCTGGTGCCGATGCCGTGCGCCAGGGCGCCGAAAGCGCCGTGGGTGGAGGTGTGCGAATCGCCGCACACCACCGTCATGCCTGGCAGCGTGGCGCCCTGCTCGGGCCCGATGACGTGCACGATGCCCTGGCGCTTGTCAAGAAAGGGGAAGTACGCCGCCGCGCCATGGGCCTTGATGTTGGCATCCAGCGTCTGCACCTGCAGCCTGGAGATCGGGTCACGGATGCCGTCATAGCCATCGGACCAGCCCGTGGTGGGCGTGTTGTGGTCGGCCGTGGCCACCACCGAACTCACGCGCCAGACCTTGCGCCCGGCAATTCGCAGCCCCTCGAAGGCCTGCGGGCTGGTGACCTCGTGCACAAGGTGGCGGTCGATGTACAGCACCGAGGTGCCGTCTTCTTCGGTGTGGACGACGTGTTCGTCCCACAGCTTGTCGTAGAGGGTGCGGGCGGGCATGGTGGCGCGGCAAAAGCGAAGCTGCGCATTGTCGCGGATTCGACGCGGCCCCCGGACAGATCCCCACTCAGGGCCGACGGCGCCTGGCCAGGGCCAGCGCAGCCACCAGGGCCACGCCTGCCGAATCCGCCACCCAATCCGCCCAATCGCCATGACGCCAGCCCGTGAGGTGCTGCGCCAACTCGATGCCGCCTCCGTAGATCACCAGACCCACCAGCAGGCGCAGGCGGTCCTGCTGCTGCGGCCAGGCACGCAGCCCCAGAAGCGTGAGCACGCCAAAAGCCACCGAATGCTGGGCCTTGTCCCAGAAGTTCAAGGGCAGGCGCTGCACATGCTCCGCCGGCAGGAGCATGAGCACCAGCACCGCCAGGGCGGCCAGCCAGAAGGCTGCGCGCGCAGGCGACACAGAGACGTTCACAGGGCGCTCCAGGGCATGACATCGACGCCATCACGTGTGAAGCGTGCCTGCTCGCCGCAGACCAGCGTGGAACGGACGGCCAGCGCCTGCACCGGCTCCTACACCCCGGCCATCAACACGTCCACGGCCCTGATGATGCCGTCACCTTGGTCTGCCACGTTGCCGATGCGACGCAAACTCGATCTGTGCACTGCAGCGATCAAGCGCGTGGCCAGCACCAGGCGCTTGTCATCCAGCGTGATTTCCGGGTTGAGGTGCTTGACCGCCGGGTAGTCCGACAGCGGCGGGATGACCACCACCGCAGGATCGGGCGGCAGCAGGTTGCTCTCGATGACCACCATGGCGACCCCCCGGTACTCCGCCACGTCAAAGCGGGTCAGTCCCGCCACGAGGGTCCTCCTTGCGCAGCGATGATCTCAGCCAACGGGTGGCCATGGCGTGCGTGCCAATCGGCCTGCGCCGCGAACGCATCTGCGTTGTCGGCGAGCCACTGCCTTTTCCTGGCCTCGTGGATGGCCTTCAACAGGGCAGCTTCAGCCACCGCTGACACGTTGATGTCAAACTCTTTGGCGCTGTCCAGTGCCGCAGCATCAAGCGTCACGGATGTCTTGCGCTTGGTACCGGTCAACATACTGCGCCACCCCCTTGTAGTACCGCAAATGATACCGCCGGCAGTACTTCGATCGGGTGACAGGACGACCCAGTTACGTCAGGAGCGCCTGAGGCAGCCCCTCACTCCAACGCAGACACCACCTCCGCCAGGGCCTGTACCAGCCAGATCGGCACGCCTTCGCCACCCACGGGGACCGAACATCCCACTCAGACAGCGGCCTGGCGTTCGAGTTCGACCTTCAGGCCTGGGGCCAGACGCAGTTGCCTTGCCAGTTCATCCAGGTAGGCACGCTCCATCACGGTGGTCTTGTCGACGACGAGCAGGCTGGCGAGGTAGATCTCGGCCGCCATCTCAGGCGAGGTCGCGGCGGACGCCACCTCGGCAGGGTCGACGGGCCGGCGCAGCTGGTCTTCAACCCAGCGGCGAAGTCCCGCGTCGGCCTCCAGCCTGTACATCTCTGCCTCGACGAGTTCACGTTCGCGCTCGTCCAGATGACCGTCGGATTTGGCGGCGGCGATCATGGCACCCAGCATGGCCTGACTGTGAAGCTCGATCTGCGGTGCTGGCAGCCTGTCGAAGGCCAAGGGGGTGGGCGATCCGGACGGCTGCGGCGCAGGCCTGGAGACCTGCTGGGCCTGTGAAGCCTGCCAGTCCTGGTAAACCTTGAACGCCAACGCGCCCAGAGCCGCGACGCTTCCATATTTCAGTGCCGCGCCTCCAAGGCTTCGCCCGCGCTTGCTGCCCAGCAGCAAGCCCAGGGCACCACCAGTCACAGCGCTCTTGGCGTAAGTGCCTCGGCTGCCGCCTCCGCCGAACACCTGGCCAAGCGAACCTGCGGAACCGCCCATGGCCGAAAGGCCTGACTTCAGCAACTGCTCAAGAAGGGATTGGGCGCTCATCGCTTCGTTTTCCGTCCATGCGTTTCGAAGCGACTGTATCGAAGGGGCGCTGCCCGCAGTCACTGTCCGGGCAATGGGCAGGCTCACCCCAACGCCGCCACGACCTCCGCCGGTGCCTGCACCAGTTCGATCAGCACGCCCTCGCCACCCATGGGGAACTCGTCGTTGCCCTTGGGGTGGATGAAGCAGATGTCGTGGCCGGCGGCGCCCTTGCGGATGCCGCCGGGGGCGAAGCGCACGCCGTGGGCGGTCATCCATTCCACGGCCTTGGGCAGGTCATCCACCCAAAGGCCCACATGGTTGAGCGGGGTGGCGTGCACGGCCGGCTTCTTGTCGGGGTCCAGCGGTTGCATCAGGTCCACCTCCACTGCGGTGGGTCCCTGGCCCAGGGCGCAGATGTCCTCGTCGACGTTCTCGCGCTCGCTGACGAAGGTGCTCTTGACCGTCAGGCCCAGCATGTCCACCCACAGCGACTTCAGGCGCTGCTTGTCAGGGCCGCCGATGGCGATCTGCTGGATGCCGAGGATGCGAAAGGGCTTGGGGCTGCTCACGGGCACGGCTCCTGGGCGGTCAGGCGAATTTCAGGATGGGCTGGTCCACGGCCAGGCTCTCGCCCTGGGCCGCCAGCAGCTCGGACACGGTGCCGTCTTGCGCGGCGGTGAGGATGTTCTCCATCTTCATGGCCTCGATGACGGCCAGGCGCTCGCCCGCCTGCACCGCCTGCCCGGGCTTGACGGCGATGTCCACCAACAGACCCGGCATGGGCGAGAGCAGGAACTTGCTCATGTCGGCCGGCGCCTTGAAGGGCATGAGGCGCTGCAGCTCTGCGGCGCGCGCACTCAGCACCATCGCTTCGATGCGGCGGCCGTTGTGGGCCACCCGCGTCCACAGGCCCTCGCGCTCGATCTGCGCAGTGAAGGGCCGGCCATTGCAGGAGCCGCTGGCGCGGATGCCGCCGAAGGTCCAGTCCTTGGCCACGGCATAGGTTCTGCCACCCGCGCCGCCCACTTGCACCGTCAGAGCGCCATGGGCTTCCAGCCGCACCGGCACATGGCGGTGCGCGCCCGCCTGGCCCCGCACCACGATGACGAAGTCCTGCGCGATGCGCACGCCATGGCCGTCCAGCTGCCCGGTGATGCCCGCCGCGCGCTCGAGGTAGCGGCGGTGGGAGGCGGCCACCAGCGCGACCAGGAAATCCGGGTCGTCGTGCGGCACGTCCTCAGCGCGGAAGCCGCCGGCATAGTGCTCGGCGATGAAACCGGTGTTGAAGTCACCGCTGACGAACTTCGGGTGTGCCAGCAGCGCGGCCTGGAAGGGGATGTTGCTGGACACGCCGCGGATGACGAAGCCGTTGAGCGCCTCGCGCATCTTGGCAATCGCGTCCGTGCGGTCGCGGCCGTGCACGATGAGCTTGGCGATCATCGAGTCGTAGAACATCGGGATCTCGCCGCCTTCAACCACGCCCGTGTCCACGCGCACGCCGAACAATTCCGAATCCGCTCGCCCTGAGCTTGTCGAAGGGCTTGCGGGGGCTTCGACGGGCTCAGCCCGAACGGTGATGGAGTCCGGGTGAACGAAAGCAGCAAACATGGTCTGCGCAGGCGGCTGGTAGCGCACCAGCCGCCCGGTGGAGGGCAGGAAGTTGCGGAAAGGGTCCTCGGCGTTGATGCGGCACTCGATGGCCCAGCCCTGGCGGGGAATCTGCGCCTGCGTGAAAGGCAACGCTTCGCCGGCAGCCACGCGGATCATCTGCTCCACCAGGTCCAGCCCGGTGATGCACTCGGTGACAGGGTGCTCCACCTGCAGCCGCGTGTTCATCTCCAGGAAGTAGAAGTCCTGGTTCTTGCCGACCACGAACTCCACCGTGCCCGCGCTCTGGTACTTCACGGCGCGCGCCAGGGCCACGGCTTGTTCGCCCATGGCGCGGCGCGTCTCGTCGCTGATGAAGGGGCTGGGCGCCTCCTCGATCACCTTCTGGTGACGGCGCTGGATAGAGCACTCGCGCTCGTGCAGGTAGACGATGTTGCCGTGCGAGTCGCCCAGCACCTGGATCTCGATGTGGCGCGGCTGCTCGACGAACTTCTCGATGAAGACGCGGTCGTCGCCGAAGCTGTTACGCGCCTCGTTGCGGCAGGACGAGAAGCCCTCGAAGGCCTCCTTGTCGTTGAAGGCCACGCGCAGGCCCTTGCCTCCGCCGCCGGCGCTGGCCTTGATCATCACCGGGTAGCCGATGCCGCGCGCGATCTCCACCGCCCGCTCGGGCGATTCGATGGCGTCGTTCCAGCCCGGGATGGTGCTGACCCGCGCTTCATTGGCCAGCTTCTTGGAGGCGATCTTGTCGCCCATGGCCGCGATGCTGTAGTGCTTGGGACCGATGAAGACGATGCCTTCTTCCTCCACGCGGCGGGCGAAGTCCTCGTTTTCCGACAGGAAGCCGTAGCCGGGATGCACGGCCTGCGCACCGGTGGCCTTGCAGGCGGCAATGATCTTGTCGGCCACGAGGTAGCTCTCTCGGCTGGGCGCCGGGCCCAGCAGCACGGCCTCGTCGGCCAGCGAGACGTGGCGCGCGTCCTTGTCAGCTTCGGAATACACCGCCACGGTGGCGATGCCCATCTTGCGGGCGGTCTTGATGACCCGGCACGCGATCTCGCCTCTGTTGGCAATCAGGATCTTCTTGAACATCTTCACTCCAGGTTCTCACTGCGGGCGCCGTGCCGCAGGCTCGTTCTTCACGCGTTCGATCAAGTCCACCGGGCCGCTGCCCAGACGCACCGTCAGCCAGGCGGCCAGCCGTTGGCGGTCGGCTGGCTTGAGCGGACGGGACGATTCGACAACCACCACCGTGACCGGCTCGCTCGGCGCCACGGCGCCCGAAGCGGGCTGCGCGGCCGCCGTGATGCGCCGCCCCTGCGCCAGCGTGGCGGCAAGGATGTCGGGCTGCTGGGCGCGCAGTTCGGCCAGCAGGACAGGCGCCAGGGCCTGGGCCTGCTGCTCCTTGAGCGTCAACTCGTTCAGGCGCACCTGCAAGGCGTCGCGCGCGTTTTCGCTTCGCACCAGCCGATCGCTCATCAACTGCGTGACATCTCGCCGCACATCGGCCTGCAACTGCTCACGCAACTGGCCCAGGTCCACGGCGTCGCCGCCAGCACGCCGGACGATGAGTTCCGCATCCTTCAGGCCGTGGCGGGACAGCAGCACCGGCGTCTGCTGTCGAATCTGCTGCTCCGCCTCGGCCCCCACCACCGTGACCACGATCCGGCGCTTCGCGCGGTCCAGCGAATGACTCACCATGGCATGGAGCGGCTCGGCCTCGAGCTGGCGCACCAGCGCCTGCGCTCCTGCCGCAAAAACCTCCTGCTGCACGAAGCGCCCACCCAGCCACACGCTGGGTACCAGCACGGCCACCAGCCCGACCGTGATGAAGACCCGGTGCCGGGCGCGCGCGGCAGGGTCCACGTCTGCCACCTGCGGCAGGCGCACCACCTTGGAGACGGCCAGGGTGCCCGCAGCGATGAAGACGCCATTGATCAGGAACAGGTAGAAGGCCCCTGCGAACATCTCCCACTGGCCATGGGCCAGCCCGAAACCCGCCGTGCACAGCGGTGGCATCAGCGCCGTGGCAATGGCCACGCCGGGCACCACGTTGCTGAAGCTGCGCCGCGTGAGCGCCACCATGCCCGCCGCCCCGCCAAAGGAAGCGATCAGCACGTCCCACAGGTTGGGCGTGGTGCGGGCCAACAGTTCGCTGCCGGGCACGTCCAGCGGGCTCAGCGTGAAATACAGCATCGAGGTCAGCAGGCTCAACCCCGTGAACGTGGCCAGGTTGCGCGCGCTCTGACGGATGAGGCCGAAGTCGTTCACCGCCGCGGCGTAGCCCAGGCCCACGATCGGGCCCATCAGGGGCGAAATGAGCATCGCACCGATGATCACGGCCGTGGAGTTGACGTTCAGCCCCACCGAGGCGATCAGGATCGCGAAGATCAGCACCCACAGGTTGGTGCCGGCAAAACGAACGCCGTTGCGCACGCTCTCGTCGATGGACTGGGGATCATCCTGGTCCTGGCGCAGATCGAAGAGCTTGCGAAGGCCGAGGTTCATGCGCGCTCCTGGCAGAGAGGTGTCAAGGGGAGACGGAGCGTCAAAGCGGAATGTTCCCGTGCTTGCGCCACGGGTTTTCCAGCTTCTTGTCCTTGAGCATCGCCAGGCTGCGGCAGATGCGCTTGCGCGTCTCGTGCGGCTGGATGACGTCGTCGATGTAGCCGCGCGCACCAGCCACGAAGGGGTTGGCGAAGCGGGCCTTGTACTCGGCCTCGCGGGCGGCGAGCTTGGCGGGGTCGCCCTTGTCTTCGCGGAAGATGATCTCCACCGCGCCCTTGGCGCCCATCACCGCGATCTCGGCGTTGGGCCAGGCCAGGTTCACGTCGCCGCGCAGGTGCTTGGAGCTCATCACGTCATAAGCGCCGCCGTAGGCCTTGCGGGTGATGACGGTGACCTTGGGCACCGTGCACTCGGCGTAGGCGTACAGCAGCTTGGCGCCGTGCTTGATGATGCCGCCGTACTCCTGAGAAGTGCCGGGCATGAAGCCGGGCACGTCCACGAAGGTCACCACGGGGATGTTGAAGGCATCGCAGAAGCGCACGAAGCGCGCGGCCTTGATGCTGCTCTTGATGTCCAGGCAGCCGGCCAGCACCATGGGGTTGTTGGCCACGATGCCCACGCTGCGCCCGTCCATGCGGCCAAAGCCGATGACGATGTTCTTGGCGTAGTCGGGCTGCAACTCGAAGAAGTCGCCGTCGTCCACCACCTTGAAGATCAGTTCCTTGATGTCGTACGGCTTGTTGGGGTTGTCGGGCACCAGGGTGTCCAGCGACAGGTCGGTGCGGTCGGCGGGGTCGATGCTCGGGCGCACCGGCGGCTTCTCGCGGTTGTTCAGCGGCAGGTAGTTGAAGAAGCGGCGCAGCATCAGCAGCGCTTCCACGTCGTTGTCGAAGGCGAGGTCGGCCACGCCGCTCTTGGTGGTGTGGGTGGAGGCGCCGCCGAGCTCCTCGGCGGTGACTTCCTCGTGCGTGACGGTCTTCACCACCTCGGGGCCGGTGACGAACATGTAGGCGCTGTCGCGCACCATGAAGATGAAGTCGGTCATGGCCGGGGAGTACACCGCGCCGCCGGCGCAGGGGCCCATGACCAGGCTGATCTGCGGGACGACGCCGCTGGCCATGACGTTACGCTGGAACACCTCGGCGTAGCCGCCAAGCGAGGCCACGCCCTCCTGGATGCGGGCGCCGCCCGAATCGTTCAGACCGATGACCGGTGCCCCCACTTTCATGGCCTGGTCCATCACCTTGCAGATCTTCTCGGCATGCGCCTCGGACAGTGCACCGCCGAAGACGGTGAAGTCCTGGCTGAAGACGAAGACCAGGCGCCCGTTGATGGTGCCGTAGCCCGTGACCACGCCGTCACCCGGCACCTTGTTCTCAGCCATGCCGAAGTCCACGCAACGGTGCTCGACGAAGAGGTCCCATTCCTCGAAGCTGCCTTCGTCCAGCAGCAGTTCCAGCCGTTCACGCGCGGTGAGCTTGCCCTTGGCGTGCTGCGCATCGATGCGCTTCTTACCGCCACCCAGGCGGGCTGCGGCGCGCTTGCGCTCGAGTTGTTCCATGATGTCGTGCATCGGGGGTTCTCCTTCTGGGAATGCGTTCAGGTTCGGTCGGACCGGGTCGGCTGGGG
>CANHVY010000047.1 GCA_947464185.1 Burkholderiales bacterium | reverse complement strand
TAGCCCGCCTTGCCGCGGTCGTTGTAGTGCGGGAACGGCACGTCGCTGCCATCGGCCTGCGGCACCAGCGACATCGGCGTCCAGGCCGCGGGGTGGTGCTGCGCCTCCTTCAGCGCAACGCCGGCCTGGCCGGCGATCTGCAGGGCGTCGCCGGTATTGGCCGACGGTGCCGCGGTACGGTGGTTCTTGCCGGCAGAAACGTGCGCGTAGTAGCGCTCACGCAGCGCGGAGCTGGCAGGAAACCCTCCGCAGGCCAGCACCACGCCAGCACGGGCCCGAATCTCGTACGGTCCTTCAACGCCCTGCACCAGGACACCCGAGACGCGGTCGCCCTCCAACAGCAATTGCTTGACAGGCGTGTTCAGGCGCAGGTCGACGCCGCGCTCGAAAGCGCTGAGCGCCAGCATGCCCACCAGCGCGTTGCCGTTGGACAGCCGGGTGCTGCGTGGATGACCGCTGAGCCGGTCCTTCAGGTAACGCAGGACCCTCTTGCCCACCACGACGCGGCTTGGCCAGGAACCGGACATGCCGTAGTAATGCACGAGATCCTCCCGGCCGACCATCATGCCCCCCAGGATCGTCGTGCTGGCCAGCGGGGGACGCAGGTGAGCCATGCGCGCGCCCAGACGCCGCGCGTCAAACGGGTTGGCGCCCAGCGAGCGCCCGCCGCGCGAGGCGCCGGCCACGCCCTGGTGATAGTCCGGCCACAGCGGGGAGAGGTGATAGCTGACGTGGGTGTGGTCCTCGAACCAGGCAAAGATGTCGGCGGCCTGCTGCACATAGGCCTGCGCCTTGGGCTCGTCGAGAAAGGGCTCGCCCTCACCGCGCAGGTATTGCAGCGCCGCGCCCGGGTCATCCTGGATGCCCGCCGCCCGAGCCTGGCGGCTGCCCGGTATCCACACCAGGCCTGCCGAGAAGCAGGACGTTCCGCCAAACACGGGGGCCTTTTCGACCAGGATCACCCGAGCCCCCTGGTGAGCCGCTGTCACGGCTGCCGACAGGCCTGCAGCGCCTGATCCCGCCACCAATACATCGCACTCGATATTCATTTCCGTCCGTTCCTCAAAGACACCAAAATATCCGCTCTCAGCGAGTGGTCAGACGAGACCTTGCACCGACGATGGCCGGGCCAGACGGCGGCGCAGCAGCCAGGCAAAAGCCAGCGTCGCCGATCCGGAGACCAGCAGCACCACCAGCAGACTGGTGGACAAGGCTTGGCCCGCACCACCCAGCTGCTGGTTGAGTGCGGCCACCGAGGTGGGCCCCAAGCCCATGCCGAACCCGATGGACATGCACAAGGACAAGGCCGCGGCAATGCCGCGGGTGCGCCCGCTGACCTGGTCCTGCAAGGCCGAGGCACAGCCCACGTACGCGGCGTTGGCGGCCACTTGCCAGCAAGCGAAAGCCGCCACGGCGGCCCAGCCGCCGGGCACCAGCAGCAGGCAGGCCGACAGCAACATGGCCACCGCCGCACGGACCACCGTGTCGACGCGCCCCGTCAGCGGTGCACGCAGATGTGCGCGGTCGCACAGCACACCTCCGAGCCAGCCCCCGGTCACCCCGGCAATCAGCATGCAGGCCCCCAGGACGGAGCCTGCATCGGCCACGCTGAACCCGTGGGTGCGCGTCAAGAGCGCAGTGGCCCAGATGCTGAATCCGAAGTCGGCCAGCGCCACGGTGGCACCAGCCAGCATCACCAGCGCGATGCGGTCCCGCAAGGCCCAGAGCTCTTGCGCCCGGCCGCCGAGGTGCTCGGCCACAGCCACCGCCCGGCGCCGGGGCTCCGGAAAGGCCAGGATGGCAGGCACGAGGAGGAAGCCGCTGGCCCCCATCAAGACCACCACTTGGCGCCACGGCGCGAGGTCCCCCACCCAGGGCAAGCCGGCGTACTGACCCGCTGCGGCTGCTTCCAACATGCGCCCACCCGCGGCAAAGGCCAGCGCGCTGCCCAGCGTGGCGCCGAAGAACGAGACGGCAATCGCGCGGCCACGCCGCTCCGGGCGAAAGTAGTCGCACAACATCGACACGCTCGCAGGCCCCAGCGCCGCTTCGCCAAGCCCCACCATCGCCCGGCTCGCAAGCAGCCCCGTATAGCTTGTGGACAGGCCGAAGAGCACCGTGCCCACGGTCCAGATGGCCACCCCCAGCACCACCAGGTTGCGGCGATGCACGCGGTCTGCCAGCAAGCCACAGACCAGAGAAGCCCCGCAATAAAGCACCGCAAAGGCCGTGCCCTGCAGCAGGCTGAACTGGACATCGCTGATGCCCATCTCGCGCTTGATGGGGTCCACGAGCACCGAGGGCACATAGCGATGCACGAACGAGAACGTGGCCGCCACCAGCATCACCAGCAGGAAGGCCTGGGCCAAAGCCGCACGCGGCCATGGCGGCTCGGCGGGGCCCTGCCCCAGCAGGGAAGCGCCTGACATCGTTGCCCTTGTATCGCCGCTCTTGTCTGCTGAAGTTTCCATTTCAGCAACTAGCTTGACACAATGAAAAAGAACGGTCAAGCTCAATCCTCACGGCTCAGCCCGCGACGTCATCGACGATGAAACTCTTCCTGGCCGGCCTGCTGGCAGAAAACAACTCCTACTCACCGATCCCCACCGGGCTGGGCGCATTCGAGGCCGAAGGCATCCGACGCGGCTCCGCCAGCGGCGTGGACCCGGGCGGATATCTCAGCGCCATTGAGACGGTACGCGGCGTGGCTTCACGGCAGGGATGGGAGGTGGTCGAAGGCCTGTTTGCCGCTGCGGTGCCGCTGGGCCCGATTCGTCAGCCGGTCTATGAGCAGTTGCGCGACGAGTTGCTGAACGACCTGCGTGCCGCGATGCCCGTGCAGGCCGTGATGCTGATGCTGCATGGCGCCATGACCGCTGAGGACTGCCTGGACTGCGAGGGTGACCTGATCGAGCGAGCCCGCTCCATCGTGGGCCCGGAGGTGCCTATCGGCATCGAGCTGGACCTGCACGCTCATGTCACCCAGCGCATGACCCGGCACGCCACGTTGATGGTGGCGTACAAGGCCTACCCGCATACCGACATCGACGAGCGCGCTGCCGAAGTTGCACAACTGACCCTTGCCGCCGCACAGGGCCGCATCCGCCCTGTGACAGCCGTCTGGGACTGCCGCATGGCGGGCAGCTGGCCCACCACGCGGGAACCGTTGAAGAGCTTCGTACGCGACATGCAGGATCTGGAAGGCCGCCAGGGCGTGCTTTCTGTCTCGCACGCCCATGGTTTCGCTTTTGGGGACGTGCCGGAAGCGGGCGCCCGACTGTGGGTGATCACCGATGGCGACCAGTTGCTGGCGCAGCAGCTGGCGACCGACCTCGGGCGGCGGTTGTGGGGCATGAGAGACGAGCTGCACCAACCTCCCCTGAGCATGACCGAGGCCATGCGCCGCGTGGCCGAGCTGCCGCCCTTGGCCGGAACAGGGCCGATCGTCGTGGCCGACATGGCGGACAACCCGGGGGGCGGTGCGCGCGGGGACAGCAGCTTCGCGCTGCAGGCTGTACGGGATCTGTGCATTGCCAACGTGGCGCTGGGCGGCCTTTGGGACCCTGGTGCCGTGCAACTGTGTTTTGAGGCAGGCCTGGGCTCGACTTTGGGTTTGCGTGTGGCGGGTAAATCTGGCCCGACCTCGGGCAACCCAGTGGATCTGCGCGTCACCGTGCGGGCACTGGCTATGGAGCATGCCCAGACGGACTTCGGCAGCCGCAGTCCCTTGGGCGCCTCGGCCTGGGTCAGCACCTCCGAGGGCGTCGACCTCGTTCTGATCTCACGTTGTCAGCAGGTCATCGGCACCGATCTGTTCACCGGTCTGGGCATCGACCTGACGCGCAAGCACGCGGTGATCGTCAAGTCGATGCAGCACTTCCATGCGGCTTTCGCACCGCTGGCGCGTGAGGTGCTGTACGCGGACTCTCCCGGGCTGCTGACGGCCGACATCGCCGCGCTGCCCATCCGGCACCGGGACCCCAACTTCTGGCCCCGCGTGGCAGACCCCTGGTCGGGCGCCGGGCCCTGAGGCGCAACGGCATCTCGCACACCAACCCGAGCGCACATGCGGAACCCTGTGCGCTTGAACTCAAGAAGGAACTCCATGCCAGCCATTGATGACCGCCTCGCCGAATTGGGGCTCGTGCTTCCGCAGCCGCTGAAGATGCCCCCGGGCACCACGCTGCCATTTCCCTGGGTCCGCGTGATCGGCCAGCGCGCCCGGTTCTCAGGTCACGGCCCGACGCTGGCCGATGGCAGCGTGGCCCCGCCACTGGGCAAGGTGGGTGGGGACGTGACGGTGGAGCAAGGCTACGCCGCTGCCCGACTGACGGGCCTGGCCATCCTGGGCAGCTTGCAGCGCGAGTTGGGCAGCCTGGACCGTATTGAGGCCTGGGTCCACATCTTGGGAATGGTCAACTCCGCACCGGGATTCGACCGCCAACCCTCGGTCATCAACGGGTTCACGGACCTGATCCTTGAAGTGTTCGGGCCACAGGTTGGCGCACATGCCCGCAGCGCAGTGGGCATGGCGGAGCTGCCCTTCGGAATCCCGGTGGAGATCGAGGGCGAGGTGATGCTGCGCCCGGATTGAGGCTGCACGGGGACCCATCCACGTACGGGCACTGGGCAAGCGGGGCGTGTGCTGCTCGTCAGCCCTTGGACACTGGCGGCGGGCCGAAGCGTTCACGCGGCTTGGCGGCCGCCTCGAACAAAGGTTGCACACGCGGCATCCGGCCTTCAATGTCGCGGATGCGGTCCGCGCTCGCCGGGTGGGTGGACAGCAGCTTGGGCGGACCGCCGCCTCCGCTGGTCTTCATCATCTTCTCCCACAGCGTGATGCCCGCGCGGGGGTCGTAGCCGGCCTGGGCTGACATGATCAAGCCCAGCCCGTCAGCCTCGGTCTCGTCTGTGCGGCTGTAATTCAGGCTCAGCAGTTGCGAGCCCATGCGCGCGGCTGCATCGCCCACATCGCCCAGCCCCAGCAAGGCCGCGCCCAGGCGCAAGCCGGTCTGGGTGGCGAAGTTCTTGCCCATCTGCTCGCGCGCATGCTCCAGCAGGGCGTGGGCCATTTCGTGGCCCATGATGGCGGCAGCTTCATCGTCGGTGAGTTGCAGCTTGGCCAGGATGCCCCAGTAGAAGGCGATCTTCCCGCCGGGCATGCAGAAGGCGTTGACCTCCGGGCTGCCGATCAGGTTGACCTCCCATTTCCAGTCGCGCGCGCGCTCGTTGCACTGGGGGGTGAAGGGAATCATCCGGTCGGCCATGTAGCGCAGGCGCTTGAGCTGCGGGTGGTCCATGGGCGCGAGCGCGCGCTTGCCGCTGTACTGCTGCAGCATCTGGCGGTATTGCTGCGTGGCCGAGTCCTCCACCTGCCCGGCCGGGACGGCCTTGGTGAAGCCCGAGCGCTTGCACTCCGGCAGATTGGCCCACGCTGGCGCAGCACCCACGCTCGCCCCCACGGCCAGCAGGCCGGTGAAAAGACGGCGCGTAGGGCGCCATGCGCTGCAAGAACAGGTCGCCGGGTGGGCCGTGGACAAGACCGAGGAATTCATGTCCATGATCTTACGGAGAAGCGGACCCGCGTGCAGAAACTCGCGTGACAGCATGCACCGTCGCCAACGGCTAGGCGGGCCCCAGGCCAACACCCGGCCGACACCCGGCCAGCGCCTGGCCACCGCGGCCCGAGACCAGCGGCGGTTCACACCCGCTTGAGCAACTCCTGCACCGCCACCCGCGCCTGGTACCCCAGTTCGGCCAGGTCCAGCCCCGGCAGGGCGCCGTCGCGAACCACGTCCTGGCCGCCCACGAAGAGCCAACGCAGGTCGGCGTTGCCACCGCTGGCCACGGGGCCGATGGCGGGGTCGTGCAGGCCGAAGTAGCGCGGGTGGCGGTCCAGGCCGTAGATGGCGATGTCGGCGGCCTGGCCGGGGGCCAGGGTACCCACGGCGTCCAGGCCCATGAGACGCGCGCCGCCGGCCGAGCCCCAGCGAACCACGTCTTCCACGGTGGAGGCCGCCGCCGCCTGCGCCTCGCCCTGGCCACCGCGGCATTCGGCGGTGGCCGCCTCGCCCGCCTTGGCGCGCTGCATCAGCCAGGCGGCGTGGGTCTCGGAGATCATGTCAGCGGCCTCGTTGGAGGCCGCGCCGTCCACGCCGATGGAGATCTGCGCCCCGGCCGCCTCCAGCTCGCGCACGGGCGCGATGCCGCTGCCCAGCCGGCAGTTGCTCTGCGGGCAGTGGGCGATGCCAGTGCGCGTACGCCCGAGCAGGGCGATCTCCTGCGGATCCAGCTTCACAAGGTGGGCGTACCAGACGTCCGGCCCCACCCAGCCCACGGACTCGCAGAACTCCACCGGCAGCATGCGGTGCTTGGCCTGGACGATATCCTGGTAGTGCACCGTCTCCGACAGGTGCGAGTGCAGGCGCAGGCCCAGGGCACGCGCCTGGTCGGCGCAGGCGCGCAGCTCCTCGGGCTGCATGGAATGCGGCGGCGTGGTGGGGGCGCTGACGACGCGGCGCATGGCGTCAGGCGCGGGGTCATGGAAGTCACGCGCCAGGCGGGCGATGTCGTCCATGAAGCCCTGCAGCGTCTCGGGGCGCGCGGCCGGTGCCAGCTCGGTCTGGGGCAGGCGCGTCAAGGTGCCGCCGCCGCGGCACAGCACGAAGCGCAGCCCCAGCCGGCCAGCCTCTTCGAAGAGGATGGCCGAGCTGTCGTAGGGCATGACGGGGTAGTAGTGGTAGTTGTGGTCGGCCACAGTGCCGCAGCCCGACAGCGCCAGCTCCACCAGACCGATGCGCGCGGCCAGGCGGAAGTCCTGCTCGGTCATCAGGGGCCGCAACCGCATCGGCGTGGCCAGCAGCCAGGGCGACAGCGTGGCGTTCAGGCCCACAGGGTCGCCCTTGAGCAGCGACTGGAACAGGTGATGGTGCGTGTTCACCCAGGCCGGGTAGAGGGCGCAGCCGGTGGCATCGATCTGGCGCTCACCCGGCTCGGGCGTGAGCGTACCGATGGCGGCGATGCGCCCGTCGCGCACGCGCAGGTCAGGGCCCGTGGCCCGCGCGGCGGGGCCCTGCAGGCCGGTGAGGATGGCGGTGGCGTTGCGCAGCAGCAGGTTCATGCGGCGCTCCCTGCAGCCGCGCCAGCGGGGGCTGCCTGGGCCGCCTGGGCCGCGAGCAGACCGACGTTGCCGCGGTGCACCTCCACCTCGCCGTGGGCGGTGAGCAGGTCCATCAACTGGCGGCGGATGACGAGGCCGGGCTTGTCTGAAGTCATGTGGAATTCCATTCGGCGGGTGGTGTCGATGCAGGCGTCAAAGTCGGTGGCTTCCAGGATGTCGCGGTCCTCGGCGGTGATGGCCGCGTCCCAGTCGATCAATTCCTGCCTGGAGCACTGCGCCTCGGTGTCGTTGCGGTACAGCCACTGCACCAGCAGCATGCGGCCGTCTTCCATGGGCGTGGCGCAGTTGTAGATGATGTGGTCCACGCCACTGGCCGGGTAGCGGCAGCCGAAGCGGCGGCAGAACGGCAGGTAGTAGCGGTTGACCAGGTGGCGGTGGGTGATGGGCTCCGTGGTGCCGGTGACGCGGTGGCCCGAGGGCGGGTTGCGGATGGGCACCAAGGTCTCGGCCTCGAAGCCGTAATCGGTCTCGCGGAACTCGTAGGGCGCAGGCTTGGGGTTCTCCAGGATCCCGAAGTTGGCCTTGTGCACATACGAGAAATGCGCGTTGTCGAAGGAGTTCTCCATCATGCGCAGGGGCGAGGTCTTCCACTCCTCGTGGAACTGAAAGATGCGCCGGTAGCCCGGCTGGCCGTCCTCCGGGAAGTGGGGGATGGGGCGCAGGGGATCCTCCAGCGCCACCCACACATAACCGTACTTCTCCTGCGCGCGGTAGGACGGCACGCGCGCGCCCGCCGGGATCTGCAGATCGGGCTGCTGCGGAATGCGCACGCAGGCGCCGCTGCAGTCGTAGGTCCAGCCGTGGTAACCGCAGACGATCTGGCCGTTCTCCACGAAGCCGCGCGACAGCTTGGCCGTGCGGTGGCAGCAGCGGTCGGCCAGCGCAACGGGGCTGCCGTCGGCCTGTTTCCACAGCACGAGGTCCGTGCCCAGCAGGCGAAAGGGTTTCGGGCCGTCGTCCAGGTGGGCCATGGGCATGAGCGCGTACCAGAAGCGCCGCAGGACGGGTTGTTGCGTCACCAGCATCGGGCCAGGATCCTTCTTCGTAGAAAGGGGTGGGGGCGGCGCAGGCGCCTTCAGGCGAGGTGCAGCGTGGCCTCCACCTCGATCAGCGCCGCATCGCCCGGCAGGAAGCGCGAGACCTCCACCACCGTGCTCACCGGCGGCTGCGTGGGATAGAACAGGCCGCGCACCCGGTTGTACAGCGGGTAGTGGCGCAGGTCGCGGAAGTACTGCACCAGCTTGAAGGCCTGCTCCATGCCGGCGCCATGCTCTTGGGCGATCTGCCGGATGCGCTCCAGCACCAGCCAGCTCTGCACCACGGCCGGCGCCTCGAACACATCCACCGACAACTGCCCGGTATCGAAGCCCAGGCCCCGCAGGGCCTGGCGGGCGTGCTCGGGCAGGTCCGCGTAGCTCTGCAGCACCTGGCCACGTGCCGGGTCCACGGCCACCACGCCGCTGAGGAAGACGAAATCGCCCACGCGCCGCGCCGCGGCGTAATTCGCCATCGGTTGGCCCTGGCTGCTCACGCTGGGGCTGCTCACGCCGGGACCCCGTCCATCCAGGCGCGCACCTTGCCCGGGTTGAGCAGCCCCAGGGGATCGAAGCGCTTCTTCATCTCCAGCACGCCCGCGGGCAGCGGGCCACCGGCCTTGCCGTCCTCCACGATGTACACGTGCGGATCGTTGATGCGCACGCCATGGTCACGGAAAGTCTGCATGATGGCCTGCAGCCGCTCTTCCGTGGTGAAGCGCACGATGGGCAGGGCGGTGCAGGTCATGCGGCCGTCCAGGTTGCGGATGAACTCTGCATGCATCTGCACCTCCGGGTGCAACATCTCGTGCAGCTTGCGCACCTGCTCCACGTGCTGGCCGGCGGTGTAGGCGCACTGCAGATAGGTGATGTCCTTCTCCGTGCGCAGGGCCACCAGGGTGGTGTGGTTCCAGGTGTACTCCAGCAGGGTGCGGTTGGTGCGCGCGATCTCGGCAGCGTCCTTGCGGTAGGTGACTTCGCCACCCCACTGCGCCACCAGTTCAAGCATCGCGGGCTCGCTGCTGGGCGCCAGGGCGACGATGAGCGCGTGGCAGCCTGGCGGCAGGTGGTCCGCCAGGGGCTTGAGGTAGCCCGGCACGGGGTCGGCCATCAGGGCGATCTCACGCTTGACGATGCCGGGCGCATGGGCCAGCACGTCGCCAAAGCCCAGCGCCGCGTTGAAGTCGCGGAACACGACGATGGACTCCAGCCAGTCGTGCGCCGGGGCCAGCGCCAGTTCGATCTCCAGCACCAGGCCGTTGGTGCCCCACATGTGGTGCATCAGCAGCGCGTCCGGGCCGCGCAGTTCCACGAGCTGGGGTTCTGGCTCGATGGTGATGGCCTTGAGGCCGAGCACGTTGCCGCGCGCCGCCAGCGGCCCGTGGTTGATGGAGCCCACGCCGCCGAAGCCGCCGCCGAACAGCCCACCCAGCGTGGCGCTGCGGTAGGTGGAGGGCATGCAGCGCAGTTCCATGCCGCAGGCCGCGCGCGTTTCCTTCTCGAAGTCCGACAGGCGGATGCCGGCCTGCGCCCGTCCTGCCCCCTGGCGTGCCCAGACAAAGCCCTTGTAGCCGCTCATGTCCAGCACCACCCCACCGTGCAGCGGCACGGCCTGGCCATAGTTGCCGGTACCCGTGCCGCGGATGGTGAGGGGCACGCGGTGCCGGGCGCAGGCGGCGACGATGCGCACGATCTCCTCCTCCGTGCGCGGACGCACGGCAGCCTCGGCCGTCTTGCCGGCGAGCTGGCGCTTGAGCACCGGGCTGAACCAGGAGAAGTCCTGCGAAAGGCGGGCAACACGCGCCTCTTCCGTCACCCAATCCAGGTCAGGCAGGGTGTGCAGCAGATGTTCGAGGGACTTGACCGGGGCGTTCATGGAGATTCCTGGAAGGTGGGCGGGCCATCAGGCCGACAGGGGTGACCGGGTTCAGGCGACGGGGTTCAGGCGGCGGGTGGAGACATGGGCCTGACAAGCTCTCAGTCGCGCGACAACTCGCTGGCGTGCCAACTGCCCAGCGCCAGTCGCGACAGCCAGGCCATCAGCACGAACAATGCCACCCCGGTCAGCGAAATCAGCAACAGCGCGGCGAACATCCGCGGGATATTGAGCTGGTAGCCGGCAAAAAGGATCTGGTAGGCCAGCCCCGTGTTGTTGCCGCCCGTGCCCGCCACGAACTCCGCCACCACGGCACCGATGAGCGCCAGGCCGCTGGAGATGCGCAAGCCTCCGAAGAAGTAGGGCAAGGCGCTGGGCACGCGCAGGCGCAGCAGCACCTGCAGCCGGCTGGCGCGGTTCATCGCGAAATAGCTCTGCAGGTCCGGGTCCACGCTGCGCAAACCCAGCGTGGTGTTGGAGATGATGGGAAACAGCGCCACCAGCGCCGCGCAGATCACGAGCGAGGCCGTCGGGTTCTTCACCCAGATGATGATCAGCGGCGCCACGGCGACGATGGGCGTGACCTGCAGCAGCACGGCGTAGGGGAACAGCGCTGTCTCCAGGGTGCGGCTCTGCACGAACAGGAAGGACACCAGCGTGCCCAGCAGCACCGCCACGCCAAACGACAGCAAGGTGATCTTGAGCGTGAACAGCAAGGCCCCGCCCAGCACCTGCCAGTCGGTGACCAGCGTCTGCATCATCAGCAGCGGTGAGGGCACCAGGTAGGGCGGCAGCTTGAAGCCGGTGACTGCGCCCTGCCAGGCGCCCAGCAGCAGCACGGCCACCAGCAGGGGGTACAGCACCTTGTCGTAGCGCCGCCGCGGTGTGCGGGGTGCGCCTGTGGTCTGGGCCTGGGTCATGCCAGGGGCTCCTCTTGAGGCGTGTGGCTGGCGCGCAGCAGGCTGTCCTGCAGCCGGCGGGCGATCTCGGCGAAGCGCGCGCTCACCATGAACTCGGGCTTGCGCGGGTAGGGCTCGTCGATGTGGAACTCATCGATGATGCGCCCCGGGCGGGCCGCCATCATCACCACACGGGTGGAAAGGAACACGGCCTCGTGAATGGAGTGCGTGACGAACACCACCGTGAGCTTGCGGTCGGCCCACAGCGACAGCAGTTCGGCATCGAGCTTGTGGCGCGTGATCTCGTCCAGCGCGCCGAAGGGTTCGTCCATGAGCAGCAGGTCGGGCTGCACCACCAGGCTGCGCGCGATGGACACGCGCATCTGCATGCCGCCCGACAAGGCGCGCGGCAGGGCCTGCGCGAACTTCTCCAGCCCCACCAGTTGCAGCGCCTCGGCCACGCGGGCCTCGGCCTGCGCGCGCGGCACGCCGGCCAGATCCAGCGGCAGCCGCACGTTGGAGGCCACGCTGGCCCAGGGCATCAGCGTCGGGGCCTGGAAGACGAAGGCCAGCTTGCGCCCGGCCTCCTCCAGCCGCGCCACGGGCTTGCGCCACAGCAGCAAGCGGCCATCGCTGGGCTCCAGCAGCCCGGCCACCATCTTCAGCAAGGTGCTCTTGCCGCAGCCCGAAGGCCCCAGCAGCGTGACGAACTCGCCCTCGCGGATGGCCAGATCCACCGGCTGCAGCGCCACGGTGCCGTCGGGGTAGGTCTTGTGCGCCGACAAGACCTCCACCGCCATCGCGGGCTCAGGCGCTGCGCCGGGCGGTGGAGCCTGCAAGCCTTCCGTCACGGCAGGACCTTTGCGCTCCGGACGGAGTCCAGGCTGTAGGCTTCTTCGAGCTTGACCTTGCCCGGCTCCACCAGCTTGTTGTCCAGCAGGAAGGCCAGGTTCTGCCGCATGCGGGATTCGCTGATCGCGCCGATGCCCACGGTTCTGGCGTCACCTGAAGTGACCATGCCCAGTTCCCTGAGCTTGCCCACCGAGTAGGCGATCTGCTCGTCGGTCATGTTGGGATTGTCCTTCTTGATGAGGGGAATCGCCGGCGCGGGGTTCTCCAGGAAACTCTTCCAGCCCTCCATCGAGCCCTTCACGAAGGCATCCACCGCCTTGGCGCGGTTCTTCACCGTCTGCTCCATGCAGGAGATGGTGGTGGCGTAGGACGTCCAGCCATGGTCGGCGAAGAGGTGCGTGGTGGCCTTGATGCCGGCCCGCTGGATGGCGAACGGCTCCGAGGTCAGGTAGCCCTGCTGCACCGTGTTGCGGTCAGCCAGGAAGGGCTGGATGTTGAAAGTGTAGGGGCGGGTCTGCTCGTCCTTCAGGCCGAAGCGGCTCTTCAGCCACAGCCAGTAGCCGCGCTGCGCGGAGGGCGCGATGAGGATGGTCTTGTCACGCATCTCCTCGAAGCTCTTGACGTTCTCGTGCGAAATCAGGACCTGCGGGTCCTTCTGAAAGATGGCGGCCAGCGTGACCACCGGGACGCCGCCGTTGCGCGCCACCATCATCTGGATGTCGCTGGAGCCCATGATGCAGTCGGTCTGGCCGGCGGCCATGAGTTGCAGGATGTTGACCTGCGGCCCGCCCATGCGGATGGTGACGTCCAGACCGTACTTCTTGTAGATGCCGGTGGCCACCGCCTGGTAGAAGCCGCCGTGCTCGGCCTGCGCGTACCAGTTCGTCATGTAGGTGAACTTCTCCTGCGCCTGGGCACCAGCGGCCAGGCTGAGTGCGGCTACGGCGGCCAGGGTGCGGCGGACCGTGCGGAACACGGACAAGGCGCGGAACGTGCGGTGTGACATGGCGGACCTCTTGGATAGGGTGGAGGGAAGGGGGGAGGGAAGCGAGTTGGAGAAGAAACGGTGAGCTCAAGCCGCCTGCAAGGGTGGCCTCGGGGTTGGCGTCGGGGTTGGCATCACGGCGGGCCGAGGAGCGGGCGTTCGATCAGCCGGCCTGGAAGGCCGTTTCGACATGCCCTTGCTGGTGGCCGCTGCCCCAGGACGGGGCCTCGCGTACCAGCCACTGCATCTGGAACAGGTCGGTGATGGCCTGCACCCAGCTGTCGCTCAAGGTGTCCAGGATCTCCGCGCCCTGCTCGGGCGTGGCGCCCAAGGGGTCGCCAATCACGCCACTGGGCCCGAAGTCCCGCGCCGTCCAGGCGCAGGCCGGGCGGCCGTCGGGCGACAGCAGCTTGGACGGAAAGGGCGGCGGCACGTTGGCCACGGCGCGGTCCATGCGCACAGTGTGCGGGGCCAGCGCCATCATCAGCGCGGTCTCGGAGTGCCCGGCGTGCATGGCCAGCTTCTTCTCCGTCTCGCTGATGAAGCGGCCCGAGGCGTTGGGCAGACGGGAGACATGGAACGGCACCACCACGAAATCGCCATGGCGCAGGCGCAATTCGCGCGCGGCCATCTCCAGCACCTGCGGCTGCCCGCCATGGCCGTTGGGCAGCAGCAGCTTGCGAAAGCCCGCGCGGTACACCGACTCACCGATCTCGGTGACCACCGCCAGCAGCGTCGGGCCGGTCAGCGTCATCGTGCCGGGGAAGTGCAGGTGCTCGTCGGATTTGCCATAGGTGATGGGCGCCAGACCGAAGGCGCGCACCTGCGCGGGCAGCTTCTCCAGCGCCTTGCCCAGCACCCCGGCGGAGATGACGCTGTCCACCGCGCAGGGCAGGTGCGGCCCGTGCTGCTCGATGGCCCCCACGGGCAGCACGATGACTGTGTTCGCCTTGTCCTCGAGTTCGTCGATCTCGGTCCAGCTCAGGTAGGGCAGGAAGCGCTCGGACGGGATGTAGCCGTGCATCATGGGGGGGCTCCGAAGGCGGTGGACTTGGCGTTGGGGGTTGTGGGCACTCAGCGCAGGGCCTCAGGCGAGCCGCGCCATGGACCGGCCCACGCGGGCCTTGAAGGCCTCTAGCTGTTCGGGGGTGGCCACGTTCAGGTGGTACATCGCGTGGTAGTCCACCCGCGCCTGCACGGCGGTCAGGCGGCGCAGGTAGCGCGTGACCATCTTGCGGGGCGGATCGCCCATGTACCAGGCCATCCAGCGCGGGCGGCCGTAGGTGACAACCGCAGAGATGCGCCGGATGTTGGTGAGCATGGGCTTGACGTTCGCCGGGTCGCTCAGGTCGAAGGCCACTCCCGGCATGAGCAGGCGGTCGAACCAGCCCTTGAGCATGGCCGGCAGGCCGAAACACCAGGTGGGAAAGCACAGCACCAGGGCCTCGGCGCGGCGCAAGCGGTCGATGTGGTCGCGCAGCGGAGCTTGGTTGGCCGGCACGTCGTGGTATCCCAGACGCTCCTCGCGCGACATCACCGGGTTGAAGCCTTCGGCGTACAGGTCGCAGTCGTCCACCTCGTGGCCCGCAGCCTTCAGACCCTTCAGCACCTCCTGGTGCAGGGCGGCCGCCAAGCTGGTTTCCACGGGGTGGCAATAGAGCACGAGCACGCGCATGGTGCGCTCCTCAGGCCTGCACCAAGGTGGTGCCTGGAGCCTGCACCGCAGCTTGGACGACCTGATACGACCCGGCCACGCAAGGGTGCTGCGGGTCGAGCACGCATTTCAGGACCGCGCCTGCAGGCACAAGGCTCAGGGGTGAAGCTTGCATCGTCATCCTCGGGTGTCAATTCCGAGAAAGCATTTGCAAGGCCCGTGCCGGGCCTTTAGCGGACCTGCGCCAGGCCTGGCGGGCCCTCAGTCGTCGGCCACAGGCTGCCCGACCGGGACCTCCAGCGCCCGCACCGTGGCACGCATCCACCACAGCATCACCAGCGCGGGCACCGCCGCCACCGTGCTGGCAATGAAGAACACCGGCCAGCCGATGGTCTCGGCCAGCACCCCGGCCAGCGGCCCCACCCAGACCCGACCCACCGAGGCAAAGGCCGACAGCAGGGCGAACTGCGTGGCGGTGAAGCGCTGGTTGCACAGGCTCATCAGGAAGGCGACGAAGGCCGCCGTGCCCATGCCGCCGGAGATGTTCTCGAAGGCGATCACCATCAGCAGGCCGCCGTCCACCGGCGTGGCCGTGGCCAGCTTGACGAAGCCCCAGTCGAAGGCCGGGATCAGCAGGCCCGGCAGCGCACCCTTGCCGCCCACGGCCAGCCACCAGAAGCCCAGATTGCTGGCCATCTGCAGCACGCCAAAGGCCAGCAACGCGCGCCAAAGGCCCAGCTTGATCATCAGCACCCCGCCCAGCAGCGCCCCGCCGATGGTCAGCCACAAGCCGATGACCTTGTTCACCACCCCCACCTCGGCCGGCGCGAAGGCCATGCCCTTGAGCAGGAACGGCGTCATGAGCGAGCCGGCAAAAGCGTCGCCCAGCTTGTAGAGCACGATGAACAGCAGGAAGGCCGCCGCCCCGGGCAGGCTGAAGTAGTTGCGCAAGCCTGCCAGCAGGGTGACGAAGCGGGCCCGACGCGCCGCCCAGGCCGCCAGCGGCAGGGTGAAGGCGATGCCCAGCATCAGCGCCAGCAGGTCCACCCAGCGGCCCTGCAAGGCGGCAGGCAAGGTGGTGGTCTTGAGCCAGCCGCCGATCAGCGCCTGGGAGATGGGCTTGGCGAAGTGGTCGCTCACCACCACGCCAAGGGCCACCGCCGCAAGCACGGCGGCAAAGCCCAGCAGGTCCTGACGGGCGGCGGGGGGCGCTGCGGCTGCGGCGGTACCTGGCCCGGTCGGCGCCGGCGGCAGCCGGGGCAAGGGCGGCAGCAGCAGCGCCGACACCCCTGCCGCGCCCACCATCAGCAGCGCCATCAGGCGGTAGACCGCAGGCCAGTCCCAACCGCCGCCTTGCGCGGCGTCGGTCCAGATCAGGGCCAGGCCGCCCGAGACGATCATCGCCAGCCGGTAGCCCATCACGTTGAGTGAGGCCCCCAGGCCGCGCTCGGCCGGCGGCAGCACGTCGGTGCGCCAGGCGTCGATGACCACGTCCTGCGAGGCCGAGACGAAGGCTACGGTCACGGCCAGCAGCGCGAAGAGACGGATGCCGTCTTTCGGAGACGCAAGCGACAGTGCCAGCAGCGCGCCGGCCAGCGCCAGTTGCGTCAGCACCAGCCAGCCGCGGCGCCGCCCCAGGCCGGGCAGGTCGAAGCGGTCCATCAGTGGCGCCCACAGGAACTTGAAGGTGTAGGGCAGGCCCACCAGGCTCAGGAAGCCGATGGTGGCCAGGTCGATGCCGTCGGCCGTCAGCCAGGCCTGCATGGCCTGCCCGGTGAGCGCCAGCGGCAGCCCCGAGGCGAAGCCGAGCAGCGTGACGGCCAGCAGGCGGTGCAGGGCGGCCAGGGAGGAGATGCTCATCGCGGGATTGGGGGGTTCAGTTGCGAAGCGCGCTCGGGATCACTGCGCGTCACTGCGCGAAGGCGGGCGAGGATCCCACGGGCTGGTCGGGGCTCCAATCGGGCAGCCAGACGATGCGGCCGAGGTGTCTTGCCTTGTCAAAGTAGCGGCGGTCTGCCGTCACCAGCACGGCCGCGCCAGGCGCCTCCAGTGCCACCGCGTGGTACAGCGTGTCGAAGAGGTGGTGATCCAGTTCCATGGTCAACGCCAGCGCCCTGGGCACGGCCTGGGCGGGTGTCGTCCATGCGATGTCCAGGTCCGACAGGCGCGCCAGGTCGCGTGCGGCCGATGCGGGCGCCAGACGCCCCAGCACCGCCGCCACCTCCGCCAGAAAGTGCGGCGGCTGCACCAAGCGGACCTGCCCCACGGCACTGGCCTGAAGCAGGTTCAGCGCCGCATCGACATGGTCCTCGCGGGCAGCCCAGTCGCCCCGCACAAACCACTTGACGGCGACGCTGGCGTCGACCACGCAGATCACGGCCGGCCGTGCTCGCGTGCCTCACGGAACTGCGCCTCGGTCACCCGGGGCAGTGCCGCAGCGCTGCTGGTGTGCTCAGCCAGGATCGCTTCCACCGCGGCCTGGTGCCGGGCCTCTCGCGCTCGGCGCTCGACCGCTTCACGCATCAGTGCGGTGATCACCGCACTCTTGTTCTGCCCGGCAAAAGCGGCGTGAAACGCTCGCTTGACGTCTTCCGGGACGCTGAAGTTGACGGTGGACATGGGCACAGGTCGTCGGTTGTTGAAGAATTCAACAATAGCACGCAGAGCTCCTGCGCTGCCAGCACGCCCTCTGGATCCCGTGTCTGCAACCCTGGTCCGCCACCCTTGAATTCCCGGCCGATGGACGCATCACTCCCCCCATGAACACCGACGCCCTGCACATCGCCTGTGCCCACTGCGCTGCCACCAACCGCGTGCCCGCCGCCCGGCTGGGCGAAGACCCGACCTGCGGCCGTTGCGGACAGGCGCTGCTGGCCGGCGAACCGGTGGAGCTGACCGACGCCAACTTCGAGGCCGTGGTCGGCAATACTGACCTGCCGGTGGTGGTGGACTTCTGGGCGCCGTGGTGCGGGCCCTGCCGCATGATGGCCCCGGCCTTCGAGCAGGCCGCCGCCCAGCTCAAAGGGCGCGCCCTGCTGGTCAAGGTGAACAGCGACGACAACCCGCTCACCTCTTCACGCTTTGGCATCCGTAGCATCCCCACCCTGGTGAAGCTCGATCACGGGCGTGAGCTCAGCCGGCGCAGCGGCGCGCTGCCGGCCGGGCAGATCGTGGCGTTTGCTGGGTAGGTACGCGGAGCAAGGTCCCGCCCAGGGCTTGCGCAGGGTAGGCCCGCCGAGCAGACCCTCTACCAGCCCAGCGGCTGCGCCCACCCGGTGTAGCGCTTGGGCAGCGGCGTGGCGTAGTCGCCCAGCTTGCTGGTGCGCAAGCCCAGCGCGCCCAGCGCCTCGGCGAACTTCACCGCGGCGGCCACGCCGTCGATCACGGGCACGCCCAGGCGCTGCTGCAGCTCACGTGTGAGCGCGGCCATGCCCGCGCAGCCCAGCACGATGGCGCCGCTGCGGTCGCGGGCCAGGGCCTCGCGGGCCGCCGCCTCGATCTGCGCCAGCATCTCGGGCCCGGCAGACTCCAGCGCCAGCACCGGGATGTCGGTGCCGTGGATGCCGCGGCAGCGGCGCTCGAAGCCGTACTTGTGCACCAGATGCTCCGCGATGATGCAGGTGCGCGTCATCGTCGTGACGACGGAAAAGCCCGTGGCCAGCATGGCCGCGGCGTGAAAGGCCGCCTCGGCAATGCCCAGCACGGGGGCGCTGGTGGCCTCACGCGCGGCGTCCAGCCCCGGGTCGCCAAAGCAGGCGATGACCACCGCATCGGGCGCCGTGGCGAGGTCTGCCCCGGCCAGCCGCACCTGTTCCGCCACCCCGGCCGCGGCAAAGGCCTCGTCGTACTGGCCTTCGATGGACAGCGGCCCGAAGCTGGGGTTCACGGCCACGATCTGGGTGCCGCCGCCCGACACGTCGCGCGCAGCCTGGGCGATGCCGGCCGTCATGGCCGGCGAGGTGTTGGGGTTGACGAGCAGCAGCTTCATGGTGGGGTTTTGGAGCACCGGGTTGGTGCGGATTGCATACAAAAATGAGATGCGGGCAGACTATCACGTCTTTCGCGCTGCATCTTGGTGCGCCAGGCCCCTCTGTCCACACGAGGCTGGCCGCAAGGCGCCCCAGGAACGGGCGAAAACCATGCCAGGACGCTGAGCGCGAGGGGTCAGCGCCCTGGCATGTGGGTTGCATACAAAACGATGACAAGCATGGATCGCACCATGTCGGATGACAGACCTTGCATCGTCCGCAGGCACATGTGTTGACGGGTCGAGCCCGGGTTCGATGGCCGGCCCACCCGCCCTTTTTTGTTCACCCCACCAGCAGGAGTCCTTCATGAACCATCTCGGCGCACCGGCCCGCAAGCCCTCAGGCCTTGTGAGCACCGGCCTTGTGAAGTCAGGTCTTGTCGCAGCCATGCTCACCATGGGCGCCCTCGGCGGCGCGATGGCGCAGGAAAAGGTGCTGCGCATCGCCATGACCGCGGCCGACATCCCCCGTACGCTCGGCCAGCCCGACCAGGGTTTCGAGGGCAACCGCTTCACCGGCATCCCCATGTACGACGCGCTGACGGGCTGGGACCTGTCCAGCGCCGACAAGCCCAGCGTGCTGATTCCCGGCCTGGCCCTGAGCTGGGCCGTGGACGCCAAGGACAAGACCAAGTGGGTGTTCAAGCTGCGCCCGGGCGTGAAGTTCCACGACGGCAGCGCCTTCAACGCCGACGCCGTGGTGTGGAACGTGCGCAAGGTGATGGACAAGGACGCGCAGCACTTCGACGCCAGCCAGGTGGGCGTCACCGCCTCGCGCATGCCCACGCTGCGCAGCGCGCGCAAGATCGACGACCTGACCGTGGAGCTCACCACCAGCGAGCCCGACGCCTTCCTGCCGCTGAACCTGACCAACCTGTTCATGGCCTCGCCGGCCCACTGGCAGAAGAAGTTCGATGCGGCCGGCGGCGCCACGCCAGCGGACAAGGCGCGCGCAGCTTGGACAGCCTTCGCCGCCGACTTCTCCGGCACCGGCCCGTTCAAGGCCGCGCGCTTCGTGCCGCGCGAGCGTCTGGAGCTGGTGGCCCACAAGGGCTACTGGGACCCCAAGCGCACCCCCAAGATCGACCGTGTGGTGATGCTGCCCATGCCTGAGGCGAATGCGCGCACCGCGGCGCTGCTGTCCGGCCAGGTCGACTGGATCGAGGCGCCGGCGCCCGACGCCATGGCCACCATCCAGCAGCGCGGCTTCAAGATGTACTTCAACCCGCAGCCGCACGTGTGGCCGTGGCAGCTGTCCTTCGCCGAGGGCTCGCCCTGGCTGGACAAGCGCGTGCGCCACGCCGCCAACCTGTGCGTGGACCGCACAGGGCTGCTCAAGCTGCTGGGCGGCATGATGGGCGTGCCCAAGGGCACCGTGCCGCCGGGTCACCCCTGGTGGGGCAACCCCAAGTTCGATATCCGCTACGACGTGGCGGCCGCCCAGAAGCTGATGGCCGAGGCCGGCCACAGCGCCGCCAAGCCCTTGAAGGTGAAGGTGCAGATCTCGGCATCGGGTTCGGGCCAGATGCAGCCGCTGCCGATGAACGAATTCGTTCAGCAGTCGCTGAAGGCCTGCCACTTCGATGTGCAGTTCGACGTCATCGAGTGGAACACCCTGTTCACCAACTGGCGCAAGGGCGCGAAGGATCCGTCGGCCAATGGCGCCAACGCCATCAACGTGAGCTACGCCGCGATGGATCCGTTCTTCGCGATGGTGCGCTTCACCAGCACCAAGACCTTCCCGCCCGTGTCCAACAACTGGGGCTACTTCGGCAACGCCGAGTTCGACAAGCTGATCGCCGATGCGCGGAGCACCTTCGACGATAAGGCCCGTAACGTGGCACTGTCCAAGCTGCACGCGCGCATCGTCGAGGAGGCGCCCTTCGTGTGGATCGCCCACGACGTGGGACCGCGGGCCATGAGCGCCAAGGTGAAGAACGTGGTGCAGCCGAAGAGCTGGTTCATCGACATCGCCACCATGACCATGGACTGAGGGTCCTGACGGGCTGAGGCCTGCTTCCGATCCCCAAGGCCAGCAAGCCCACAAGCCCCCGCACCCGACCGACCCAAGGCCGCCCCATCGGATCCGCTCTGATGGGGCGGCCCAGCCCTGACGACACCGTCGTGATCGCCTTCCTCCTGCGCCGCCTGCTCTACACGCTGCCCATCATGCTGGGGGTCGCACTGGTGTGCTTCTCGCTGGTGCACCTGGCCCCGGGCGACCCCTTGGTGTCGGTGTTGCCGCCGGACGCCTCGGCGGAGTTGCAGCAGCAGATGCGCCTGATCTACGGATTCGACCGGCCGCTGCCCGAGCAGTTCGCCGGCTGGATCTGGCGCACCCTGCAGGGTGACCTGGGCACCTCGATTGCCAGCAACCGGCCCGTCACGGCCGAGGTCTTCAGGGCCATGGTGAACACGCTGCGTCTGGCGCTGCTGGCCACGTTGATCGGCTTCGTACTGGGCAGCCTGTTCGGCTTCGTGGCCGGCTACTTCCAGAACTCCTGGGTGGACAAGGCCGC
This sequence comes from Burkholderiales bacterium, assembly GCA_947464185.1. GTDB lineage: Bacteria > Pseudomonadota > Gammaproteobacteria > Burkholderiales > Burkholderiaceae_C > Rubrivivax. The sequence goes on along the minus strand of CANHVY010000047.1, from coordinate 5,916 downwards.
GTCCTTCACCGCGGTGCTGGGTGTGAGCGTGCCGCACTACTGGCTGGGCATGGTGCTGGTCATCATCTTCTCTTCGCTGCTGATGTGGCTGCCGGCCAGCGGCGCCGGCCCGGGCGGCTCCGACCAGTGGGTGTGGAACTGGGAGCACATCAAGCACATGGTGCTGCCCGCGCTGACCATGAGCGTCATCCCCATGGGCATCATCGCCCGCACGGTGCGCGCCCTGGTGGCCGAGATCCTGGCGCAGGAGTTCGTGGTGGGCCTGCGCGCCAAGGGCCTGACGGACCTGGGCATCTTCCTGCACGTGGTGAAAAACGCCGCGCCCACGGCCCTGGCGGTGATGGGTCTGCAACTGGGCTACCTGCTGGGCGGCTCCATCCTCATCGAGACCGTGTTCGCCTGGCCGGGCACGGGCTTTCTGCTGAACTCGGCCATCTTCCAGCGTGACCTGCCGCTGCTGCAGGGCACCATCCTGGTGCTGGCCCTGTTCTTCGTGCTGCTGAACCTGGTGGTGGACGTCGTGCAGACCCTGCTGGACCCGCGCATCGCGCGCAGCTGACACCGTGAGCAGACGCCCATGAACATGCTCAACATCACGGTCGACCCGCGCAAGGTGCCGGAAGTCGCCTTCGAACGCTCGCCCGGCTACTGGCAGACCGTGGCCCGGCGCCTGCTGCGTGACAAGGTGGCCATGGGCGCGGCCCTGGTGGTGCTGGGCCTGCTCGTCCTGGCCGTCTTCGGGCCCATGCTCGCGCCGGCCGACCCCTACAAGGCCTCGATGCTGTCGCGCCTGAAGCCCATAGGCTTCGAGGGCCACGCGCTGGGCACCGACGAACTGGGCCGCGACCTGCTGTCGCGCCTGATGGTGGGCACGCGCTTGTCGCTGTTCATGGGCATCACGCCCGTGGTGTGCGCCTTCTTCCTGGGCTCGGCCATCGGCATCGTGGCCGGTTTTGCCGGCGGCGTGCTCAACACCGCGCTCATGCGCACCATCGATGTCTTCTACGCCTTCCCCTCGGTGCTGCTGGCCATTGCCCTGTCGGGCGCGCTGGGCGCGGGCATCACCAACTCGCTGATCTCCCTGACCGTGGTCTTCATCCCGCCCATTGCCCGTGTAGCCGAGAGCGTGACCACGCAGATCCGCACACGTGACTTCGTCGAGGCCGCGCGCGCCTCCGGGGCGAACGCCTTCACCATCGTGCGGGTGCACGTGCTGGGCAATGTGCTGGGGCCCATCTTCGTCTACGCCACCAGCCTGATCGCGGTGTCCATGATCCTGGCATCGGGCCTGAGCTTCCTGGGCCTGGGAGTCAAGCCGCCCGAGCCCGAGTGGGGCCTGATGCTCAACACCCTGCGCACGGCCATCTACACGCAGCCGGCGATTGCCGCGCTGCCCGGCGTGATGATCTTCGTGACCTCCATCGCCTTCAACCTGCTCAGCGACGGCCTGCGCTCGGCCATGGAGATCAAGTCATGAGCGGCGCATCGCCCCTGCTGGAGGTGCGCGGCCTGGTCAAGCACTTCCCGCTCAAGAAAGACATGCTGGGCCGCGGCGGCGGCGTGGTGCGTGCCGTGGACGGCGTGGACTTCAGCGTGCGCACGGGCGAGACCCTGGGCGTGGTGGGCGAGTCGGGCTGCGGCAAGAGCACCACGGCGCGGCTGCTCATGCGCCTGATCGAGCCCGACCGCGGCGACATCATCTTCGACGGTGCGGCCGTGGGCGGGCGTGCCCTGAGCCTGAAGGCCTTCCGCCGCCAATCGCAGATGGTGTTCCAGGACAGCTATGCCTCGCTGAACCCGCGCCTGACCATCGAGGACTCCATCGCCTTCGCGCCGCAGGTGCATGGCCTGCCGCACCAGCAGGCGGTGCAGCGCGCGCGCGACCTGCTGGCCCGCGTGGGCCTGGAGCCGCGGCGCTTTGCCGAGCGCTACCCGCACGAGCTCTCCGGCGGCCAGCGCCAGCGCGTGAACATCGCCCGGGCCCTGGCCCTGCAGCCGCGGCTGGTGATCCTGGACGAGGCGGTGTCGGCACTGGACAAGTCGGTGGAGGCGCAGGTGCTGAACCTGCTGCTGGACCTGAAGGAAGAGTTCGGCCTGACCTACGTCTTCATCAGCCACGACCTGAACGTGGTGCGCTACATGTCCGACCGCGTGATGGTGATGTACCTGGGCCAGGTGGTGGAAGTGGGCGAAGCCGAGACGCTGTTCGAGGCGCCGCGCCACCCCTACACCCGCGCCCTGCTGAGCTCCATCCCCTCGATGGACCCGGACCGCCGCACCGAGGTGCCTCCCCTGGCCGGCGACCCGCCCAACCCCATCAACCCGCCGTCGGGCTGCCGCTTCCACACGCGCTGCGCGCAGGCGCAACCGGTGTGCGCGCAGCGTGTGCCGGTGCTCAGCAGCAGCGGCGGAAGCCACCCGGTGGCCTGCCTGATGTTCGAAGCCGGCAGTGGGCACGCTGCGGCAGCGCAGGCGGAGGCCCTGGCATGACACGTGAGGACAGTCCCTTCGTCGACATCCGCGGCCTGACGGTAACCTTCACCGCCGGGCGCAAGCCGGTGCGCGCGGTGGACGGGGTGGACCTGCAGGTGCGGCGCGGCGAGGTGGTGGCGCTGATCGGCGAGTCCGGCTCGGGCAAGAGCGTGACGCTGCGTTCGTTGCTGCGCCTGCACACGCCGCGGCACACCCAGATTGGCGGCCACATGCGGGTGGGCGAGCACGACGTGCTGGCCCTGTCGCCCGGCGCGCTGGCCGACTACCGCGGGCGTGTGGCCTCGATGATCTTCCAGGAGCCCTTGCTGGCGCTGGACCCGGTCTACACCGTGGGCGCGCAGATCGTGGAGTCCATCCGCCGGCACGAGAACGTCTCCGCCGCGCAGGCTCAGCAGCGCGCGCTGGCCCTTTTCGAACGCGTGCGCATCCCCAGCCCCGAACGGCGCCTGCAGGCCTACCCGCACGAGATGAGCGGCGGCATGCGCCAGCGCGCCATGATCGCCCTGGCCCTGGCCTGCCAGCCGCAGTTGCTGCTGGCTGACGAGCCCACCACGGCGCTGGACGCCACGGTGCAGATCCAGATCCTGCTGCTGCTGCGCGAGTTGCAGCGTGATCTCGGCCTGGCCGTCGTCTTCGTCACCCACGACATCGGCGCGGCGGTGGAAGTGGCCGACCGCATCGCCGTCATGTACGCCGGGCGCATCGTCGAGGAAGGCCCGGCGCGCACGCTGATCCGTGAGCCCCGCCACCCCTACACGCTGGCCCTGCTGAAAAGCCGCGCCCACGGCGCGCTGGCCAAGGGCTCGCGCCTGGAGACCATCGGCGGTGCGCCGCCCGACCTCTCGGCCCTGCCCCCGGGCTGCGCGTTCGCCGAGCGCTGCGCCTGGGCGCAGGACGCCTGCCGCCAGCAGGCCCCCGAGCCCGTGGTGCTGGCCCCGGGCCACCAGGCGCGGTGCTTCCGCACCGAGGCCACGGCGGCCGTGGCCAGCGCCTCCACGCCCGCCTGAGACAGGCCCGCTGAGGTACCAGCAACCGCCCAGGCCTGGACTCCGGGCACCGCTCACCACAGTGAAGAGCTCGCTCTCCTGAGTCCCCTGCACAGAACCCCCCCTTCGACATTTCAGGAAGACCACCTTGCCCCTCATCCACGACACCGCCCGCTGCTTCATGCCCTATCCGGATGCGCCCGTGCCGCACGCGGGTACCGGGCCCCTGGCAGGGCTGACCTTCGCCGTGAAGGACCTCTTTCACGTGGCCGGCTACCCCACCAGCGGCGGCCAGCCGCTGCTGCTGGCGCAGTCCGGCATCAAGGCGCGCACGGCGCCCACGGTGCAAAAGCTGCTGGACGCCGGCGCCGTGTTCGCGGGCAAGACGCTCACCGACGAACTGGCCTTCTCGATGAACGGCAACAACGCGCACTTCGGCGCGCCGGTCAACGGCGGGGCGCCGGACCGCATCACCGGCGGCTCGTCCTCGGGTTCGGCCGCGGCCGTGTCCAACAGCCTGGTGGACTTCGCACTCGGCACCGACACCGGCGGCTCGGTGCGCGCACCGGCCAGCCACTGCGGCCTCGTGGGCCTGCGCCCCACGCACGGCCGCATCAGCCTGGAAGACTGCCTGGACCTCTCGCCCAGCTTCGACACCTGCGGCTGGTTCACGCGTGACGTAAGCACCTTCGCCCGCGTGGCCGATGTGCTGCTGGGAGAGGACGCCACCCCGCTGCCGCAGCGCGTGCGCCTGCTCTCGCCCGAAGACGTGTGGGGCCTGCTGAAGCCCGAGGCTGCCGAGGCCTTTACCGCGCCGCGCCAGCGCGTGGCCGCCGCGCTGGGCGCACCGGCCCCCGTGAACGTGGTGCTGGACAGCTTCGAGGCCATGTACTGGCACTTCCGCCATCTGCAGGGCCGCGAAGCCTGGCGCACCGACGGCGGCTTCATCCAGCGCTTCGCCCCGCCGCTCGGCCCCGGGGTGGCCGAGCGCTTTGCCTGGTCCAGGGAACTGAGCGACGAGAAGGTGGCACAGGCCACCGCCTTCCGCGCCCGTTTCCGTGCGCACCTGGCGGCGCTGCTGGGTGACGACGGCGTGCTGGTGATGCCGACCATGCCTGACGTGGCGCCGCTGCGCAGCGACAGCGAAGCGGCGCTGGAGGACTACCGCAACGCCGCCATCCGCATGCTGTGCATCTCAGGCCTTGCGGGCTTCCCGCAACTGTCGCTGCCGCTGGCCACGCGAGTGGGCGCGCCGCTGGGCCTGTCTCTCCTGGGCCCTGCCGGCAGCGACCGCAGCCTGGTGCGCCTGGCGCAGCAGGTGGTGGCGGGCTGAAGCGCCCCGCCGTCAGGGGCGCAGCGTGACCGGCACCGCCAGTTCCGCGAACTCGCAGTCCACCTCTGCGGCGCGCCGCTCGATGACCACGAAGTCGCCCGCGTCCAGCGCGATCAGGCCGTGATGCCAGGTGGCGGCGTGCAGCGTGAAGCCCTGGCCACCGTCGACCGCAAAGGCCGCCAGCGTGGCCAGGTCGGGCACCGCCTCGCCGCGCGCCACCAGCACCACGCACCGGGCACCGGCCAGCGGGATGAAGGTCTGCGTGCCCAGGCGGTGTCGCTCCAGCAGGCGCCAAGGCCCGGCCAGCGCTTGCGCCTGCGCACGGAACACGGCTACGCAGGGCTCGCCCCCTTGAGCGTGCAGTTGCAGCCGGCCCGGCATGTCCCAGCGCTGGCTGGTGCCGCCGTTGATGGCGCGCACGGACAAGCCGCCCGCACGGCCAGCGCCACCAGCGGCGTCAACGGCGCCCGCCGCGGCCGCCGGCAAGCCGATCAGCTCACCGTACGGGGCAAAGGCCGCGGCGCTCAGGGGCTGCAACTTCAGTTCCATGTCCTGAGATCTCCTGGGCTTCCTACGTCTTCTGGGTGTTCTGCGTCATCTGCGTCTTTGGGGGCTTCAGTCCCTTCAGCTTGGCGGCGGCCTCCAGGCAGCTGGTCACTGCCAGACCCATGCGCGCCTTCAGACCACGACCGCCCGGGCCAGCATCGCGTGCAGCAGCACGTTGGCGCCGGCCTCCAGGTGCTCGGGGCGGGCGTCCTCGATCTCGTTGTGCGAGATGCCGTCCTTGCAGGGCACGAAGATCATGGCCGCAGGCGCGGTGCGCGCCACGTACACGGCATCGTGGCCGGCGCCGCTGGCCAGCGCCATCTGCGACAGCCCGGCGCGCTCGGCGCCCTGGCTGATCAAGGCGCGCAAGCCCTCGTCAAAGGGGGTGGGTGCGTACTCCACCACGGGCTCGACCGTGATCTCGATGCCGGGCACGGTGACTTCGGACACGGCCGCGCGCAGCGCGGCGTCCATGCGCGCCAGGCCCTGGGCATCGGCATGGCGGAAGTCCACCGTGAAGCGCACCCGCCCGGGGATGACGTTGCGCGAATTGGGGTG
>CANHVY010000046.1 GCA_947464185.1 Burkholderiales bacterium | reverse complement strand
TCGAACAGCAGCTTGTAGCGCAGCGGGTCCAGGTCGGTGATGCCCAGCGAATACGCCACCAGCGAGCCTGCGCCCGAGCCCCGCCCCGGGCCCACGGGGCAGCCGTTGGCCCGCGCCCAGCCGATGAAGTCGCCCACGATCAGGAAGTAGCCCGGGAAGCCCATCTTGATGATGACCCCGATCTCGAACTCCAGGCGCTGCTGGTACTCAGCTCGGCGGGCTTCACGCTCCACGGGATCAGGGAAGAGTTGCCCCAACCGCCATTGCAGGCCCTGCACCGAGAGGTCGCGGAAGTGGTCCTCGATGGGCGTGGGCGTGCCGTCAGCGCGCAGCGGCGTCGGAAAGTCCGGCAGCCGGGGCTTGCCCAGGGTCAGGCGCAGGTTGCAACGCTGGGCGATGTGCAGCGTGTTCTCCAGCGCCGAGGGCAGGTCGGCAAACAGCGACTGCATGTCCGCCGCGGGACGGAACCACTGCTCACGAACGAAACGCTTGACACGCCGCGGGTTGGCCAGAGTCTCGCCCTCGGCGATGCAGACGCGGGCTTCGTGGGCGTCAAAGTCATCGGACTCCAGGAACTGCACCGGGTGCGTGGCCACTACCGGCAGCCCCAGCTCCGCAGCCAAGGGCACGCTGGCCTGCACCAGGGCCTCCTGCCCCGGCAGGCCGGCACGCTGCAGCTCGATGTAGAAACGCCCCGGAAACAATTGGGCCAGGCGCTGGGCCACCGCCTTGGCGCGCTCGACGTCCTGGCCCAGCAGCGCCTGGCCCAGCGCCCCGTGCTCCGCGCCCGACAGGCACAGCAGCCCACCGGACAGGGTTTGCAGCCACTCCCACTTCACCCAGGCCTGTGCCTTGTGCACGTTGGTGGTCCAGGCCCGGGCCAGCAACTCGCTGAGGTTCAGGTAGCCCTGGGAATCCTGCACCAGCACCAGCAGGCGCGTGGCCTGACGCTCGGTGCCCTCGGGCTGCATCCACAGGTCTGCGCCGACCAAAGGCTTGACGCCCTTGTCCCTGCAGGCCTTGTACAGCTTCACGGCGCCGAACAGGTTGGCCAGATCCGTGATGGCCAGGGCGGGCTGGCTGTCACGCCGCGCCGCCGCCACGGCGTCATCGATGCGCAAGGTGCCATCGACCACGGAGAACTCGGTGTGCGTGCGCAGGTGGACGAAGCTCATCGGCTCATTGTAGGAAGCGGGCGGGACCCGGCCGGAACCTGGCCTGAGCCCGGCCTGAGCCCGCACTGCGACGGGTCCGACGCCTAGAATTCCGCTCGCCATGGACCCCATCCTGAACGTCAGCGCCTACCGCTTCGTGCCCGTGCACGACACCGCAGCGCTGCAGGCCAGCGTGCTGGAGCGCGCGCAAGCCGCAGGCCTGAAAGGCACCGTGCTGATCGCGCAGGAGGGCCTGAACCTGGCACTGGCCGGGCCGGCGCCAGGCCTGCGCACTTTTCTGGGCTGGCTTCAAGCCGACGAACGATTTGCAGACCTGCCCCTCAAGGAGAGTTCCAGCGCCGGGATGCCCTTTCGCAAGCTGCTGGTCAAGGTCAAGCGCGAGATCATCCGGATGAACCGTCCGGCAGTGCGTCCCGCCGCCGGCCGAGCTCCCGCAGTCGCGGCCCGCACCTTGGCCCGCTGGCTGGCCCAGGGGTACTGCGACGAAGGGCGCTCGGTGGTAATGCTGGACACCCGCAATGCCTTCGAGGTGGACGCCGGCGCCTTCGAGGGGGCCGTGGATTGGCGCCTGGGCAAGTTCAGCGACTTTCCGCTGGAACTGGAAACCCGGATCGACGAACTGCGGAACAAGACGGTGGTGAGTTACTGCACCGGCGGCATCCGCTGCGAAAAGGCCGCGCTGGTGATGCGCGACGCGGGCCTGGTTCACGTGCACCAACTCGAAGGCGGCATCCTGCGCTACTTCGAGGACACCCGCAGCGCGCCGGGTTGGAGCGGTGACTGCGTGGTTTTCGACGACCGCACTGCGCTGCGCCCGGACCTGAGCCCGGTTCGCAAGCCCGAGCCCTTGCCCTCGCTGCACGAGGCGGCCCCTTGAGCGCCTGGCTGCTCAGGCTGGCCGGCGTGCTGCTGATGGCCACCGCGCTGGGCGTGGCCTTGTCGCGCGCCCCGGACCGCCCTGTGGAAACCCTGGTGGCCCGCTGGGCCCCCCCGCCCAGCGACTTCGTCGACGTCAAGGGCATGGTGGTGCACGTGCGCGACGAGGGCCCGCGCGAGGACCCGCTGCCCGTGGTGCTGGTGCACGGCACCGGCGCCAGCCTGCACACCTGGGAAGGCTGGGTGCAGGTGCTGAAAACACAGCGGCGCGTCATCACCTTCGACCTGCCCGCCTTCGGCCTGACCGGGCCCTTCGCCGGCCAGTACCCGTCGGGCGACTACCGGGGGGACACCTACGCCCGCTTCGTGCTGGACCTGATGGACACGCTGAAAGTCCAGCGCTTCGTGATCGGGGGCAATTCCCTGGGTGGCGAAGTGGCCTGGCGCACGGCCGTGGCGGCGCCGGCACATGTGGAGCGTCTGCTGCTGGTGGACGCCGCCGGGCCGGCCTTCACGCCCCAATCGGTCCCCATCGGCTTCGTCATCGCGCGGCTGCCGGTGGTCAACCGGCTCAGCGAACACCTGCTGCCGCGCGCGCTCATCCGCTCCAGCCTCGCCAACGTCTATGGCGATCCTTCGCGCGTGACCTCCGCCCTGGTGGACCGATACTTCGAACTCACCTTGCGAGAAGGCAACCGGCGTGCCCTGAGCCAACGGCTGGCCAGTTGGGTGCCCGGCGAAGGCCAGGAGAAGATCGCCACGCTGCGTCTGCCCACGCTCATCCTCTGGGGTGGACAGGACCGACTCATTCCGCCTGAGGTCGCCCAGGTTTTCAAGAGGGACATTCCCGGCAGCGAACTGGTGATGTTCGATGATCTGGGCCACGTGCCGCACGAAGAGCAGCCCCAACGCACCGTCCAGCCCGTGCTGGCCTTTCTGGCCAAACCCGCACCAGCCGCGCCATGAGCGACATGCGCGCCGTCCCCAACCCTTGACATGCCCCCGATGACCCCACCCGAGCCTGCATCCACCTCTGCGCCAGAGCCCATGGCTGCTGCAGCGGCCCCTCCCGTTTCCGCCGCCTCGCCACCGCCAGCGGCACACGTGCGTGCTGGGCGCAAGCTGTGGATGGTCACCATGGGGGCGACACTGGTGATGGCCCTTGCGGGCTACCTGCTGACCGGGCGGCCCGACGCCATCGACGGTGCGCCTACCATGGCCGCCGCCCCTGACAGTGCCGGGGAGGGGCAGCCGCAGCCCTCTCCCGAGCAGATCGCCGAGATGGTGCAGCGCCTGGCCGACCGCCTGAAGGACCGCCCTGAGGATGCCGAGGGCTGGACCATGCTGTCGCGCTCCTACCTGGTGCTGGGAAGGGTGGAAGAGGCCGCCCAGGCCAGCGAGCGCGTGCTCAAGCTGAAGCCCAACGATGCCCAAGCCCTGGCAGACCACGCCGATGTGCTGGCCATGCGAGCGGGGCGGGTGCTGGACGGTGAGCCGATGAAGCTGATCGAGCGGGCGCTGAAACTGGACCCTGACAACCTCAAGGCCCTGGCCCTGGCGGGTGCCGCCGCCTTCGACCGTGGCGACGGCAACGAGGCGGCCCGGCTGTGGGACCGCGTGGCCCTGCTCGGCCCACCCGGCAGCCCGGTGGTGCAGCAGGCCCGCGAGGGCGCGGCCGAAGCACGCAAGATGGCCGCGGAACGCGCTGGGGCGACGGGGGGCTCAGCAACGCAAGCTCAAGCTCAGACCCAGGCGCCAGCGCCAGCGCCAGCGCCAGCGCCCGCCCAGGGGCCCGGGGCCTCCCAGAAAGCCGCGGTGGCAGGGCCCACCGTGCGCGGCACCGTCACCCTGTCAGCGGCGCTGAAGGCACAGGCCAAGCCGGAGGACACGGTGTTCATCTTCGCCCGCAACGCCGAGGCCGGCCCGGGCGCGCCCCGCATGCCGCTGGCCATCGTGCGCAAGCAGGTCAAGGACCTGCCGGCCGCTTTCACGCTGGACGACAGCCTGGCCATGGGCCCGGGCATGGGCCTGTCCTCGGCTAAGCAGGTGGTGGTGGGTGCCCGCATCAGCCGCAGTGGCCAGGCCATGCCACAGCCGGGCGATCTGGAAGGCCTGTCCGCGCCCGTTGCCGTGGGCAGCCAGGGGGTGGTGGTGGAGATTTCCAAGACGCTGCCCTGAGGGAAGGTCAGCAAACCCCCGGGCAAGAGTGATTGCCTGCGTGTGGAGTTGAGGCGACGATCTGAGCCATGCCACAGACTGACCTTGGCCTGAACCTGCGCGCCAGGCGCACGCGCGAGCGGGAGTCACTGGGGCAAATGGACAGCATCGTGCAGCAGGATCACTTGGTGGCGGTGGTCGCACGCTACCAAGGTGCGCACAGGCGCCACGATGTGCGCAAGGGCTCCACCTGGCACGTGGCTCTGCGACCGGGAAAACGCCGCGCGCTGGACAAGACCAAGGCCAGCGGACAACTCAATGAAAAGGTCGAGAAGATCAAGGCCAGCATCCAGGCCAAAGTAGAGCACCCGTTTCGGGTGATCAAGCAGGAGTTCGGGCACGTGAAGCTCCGCCACCGAGGACTGGTCAAGAACACAGCGCAGCTAAAGACGCTGTTCGCGTTGTCCAACCTGTGGTTGGCGCGTCGAAAGCCGCTGGCGCTGGATGGAGTGGTACGTCCCAAAGCGGCGGCAGGGGGGTGAAATGGCGAGACTTATCGCCCACAGGTGTCGAATCAACGGACCGCGCGTAGCTAAGGGTACCGACCTGTCCGTCCACGCGCAGACCGCACACTATGACAATGCTGACATCCTGTACAACGGACCGCGCGCCACGAATGCCTTCCATTTCCCACTGGAGGCCTTCGCTGCGATGCCTAAAGCCACCCATCAACCCTCAACTTCCGTCCACTGAAGTGGCTGTTGCACTTGGGACTGAAAACCGCCATGCAAATCGACGATCTCCATTTGAAGAACTACCGATGCTTTCCGACTTTACATGTTCGATTGCATCCACAGATGACCGTGCTGGTGGCGCCCAATGGGCAAGGCAAGACCACTGTGTTGGATGCCATCAAAGTAGCACTCTGGCCATTTGTTTCGGGGTTTGACCTCGGCAGCACCACCAACGACATCACAGGCATCCACATCGACGATGTGCGCCGCGACCAGGTGAAGTCACACGAGATGGAGTGGCGATTGCCGTCTGAGATCAAGGCCACTGGTCAATTGCAGGTGCGACAGCTGGTTCTCGACGGCACGCTTAAAAATCCAGAGGAGCGGCGGGAAGGTGTGGCGCTCGATTTCGCTGAAAACGTCCCTTGGCTCGGGGTGCGCTATCGCGAAAGCGTTAAGAAGAGCACGAAGACTAAGGATGTAGTCCCTGTCAGGGCGCTGAACCTCAACGAGGTAGCCAAAGCGCTTGAAAAACGCATCTTTTCTGACGCAGAAGAGACTCCAGATGACCTGCCAATGCTCGGCTATTACGGTACCGGACGCCTGTGGGCACAAAAGAAGCTGACTTCGCTTCACGAAAAGCCCGACAACGAATCTCGGTCCCGCACCTTTGCATACCGTGATTGTCTAGACCCCGCGTCCAGCTACAAGCACTTTGCCGTCTGGTTCAGTCGAGTTCACCAGTCTTACCTGCAAGCACAGATTAAGAATCTCGAAAAAAAGTTGCCACTTGACGCCGACGTGCCGCACGGGCTGATTGCACCCTTCAAGGCCGTGCAGAAGGCTGTTGATGCCATGCTCGAACCGCATACGGGGTGGCATGGTCTGCAGTACAGCGCAGAGCATGAAGAACTGGTGCTGAACCACGTCGCTCATGGCCAACTGAAAGTTAGCCAGCTCAGCGATGGCATACGCAACATGCTGGCGATGGTTGGCGATATTGCCTACCGCTGCTACAAGCTGAACGCCCACCATGGCGAGGCAGCGCCACGTCGGACGCATGGCATCGTGCTCATCGATGAAGTAGACATGCATTTGCATCCGGGCTGGCAGCAGACTGTTCTGACGGACCTGTCTGCCGCCTTTCCGAAGCTCCAATTTGTAGTCACCACGCATAGCCCTCAGGTGCTCAGCAGCATTCGCCGCGACAGCATTCGTGTACTGGGTCAAGACGTGGACGGCGCAGCGATCGCGGAGCCCCCATTAGCCATGACATACGGTGAGCCAAGCGGTGATGTGCTCCAGAGCGTCATGTCCATTGACCCGCTACCTCCGGTCAGCGAGAGGGCCGACCTCCAGCGCTTGACAGAATTGGTCGATCAGGGCAACTACAACGCACCACAGGCCGCTCAACTGATGAGCAGTCTTGTCGCGGCCCTGGGCAGCCAACACCCTCAACTGCAGCGACTGCAACGAAGCATGCAGCGTCAAGAGGCGCTGAAGCGGTGAGAGTGGTATGCAAACTCGGGGGTGGCGGATACCACTTGGCGCGAGAACACGCCAACCCGCCTCCTACAGGTGCCCAGGCGAAAAGCCGCTGGAGCAGCTTTGGTCACAAGGACTACGTGATATCAAGTTTGCTAGAAGAGCAATTTCAGCTTTGCTGCTACAGCGAGTTACGGGCTGACCAGGAGGGTTTGGGCTTCCACATAGAGCATGTCGAAAACAAGAGTCAGAACCCATCCCGCACCTTCGACTACACCAATCTGGCCGCCAGTGCGCTGCGCCACGATGACCTGCCTTTCTTGAACAGGGGTGAGGCATTCGGCGGACACGCTGTTGGCAAGCAACAAGCTTGTGACACGGCTCGGCTGGTTTCATGCCACCAGCCAGACTGTGCCCGCTACTTCGCCTATCTGTCTGATGGTCGGGTGGTTCCCAGCATAGCTCTGGTTGCCGCTGAGGTCGATCGGGCGCAATACACCATCGACTTGCTGAATTTGAACAGCCCCTTTCTCATCACCCGCCGCCGTCAGTGGTGGGCTGAACTCGATCTGCTTTTCCAGGAACATGTAAACAAAGGCTGGAGCGTTTCCGATCTTGCCAACGTTGTCCTCATGCCGACTCACGGGGCGTTGAGCAGCTTCTTCAGCCTGACTCGCCAGTTCTTTGGCTCAGTTGCAGATCAAGTGATTGCTGCGCAGGGACCGGAACTCGCCTGACCACTGTCAAGACGCCCAAGAGGCTCATCGAGGTAGCGCTGTCGCCCTGAGGTCCCACTGGACAGTACCATGTGCGCTGCCAAATGGACTCGAACTCCGCGCCACCGGGACGCCAGCACGGAGTTGTTCAGCGGGCCCCGTCCTTTCCGCGATCTTCAGCGCTGGGCGGAGACCCGGCAAGGGTCGCCGGGTCGAGATTAGCCCCGCAGACGATCACGCAGACCTTCTCTGAGGGGGCAGGCTGCACGATGCCCTCCCACAAGGCCGCCAGCGGCAGGGCGGCAGCCGGCTCCACCGCCAGGCGCCACTGCGCCCACATGCGCTGCTGCGCCCGCGAGATCGCTTCTTCGCTGATCAGGTGCACGCCGGAAATGTGGCGCTGGCTCACGGCCCAGGCGATATCGCCGATGCGCCGGGCTCCCAGAGAGTCCGCCGCCACACCAGACACCGCCACGTCCACCGGCTCGCCGGCCGCGCGCGCGGCGTGCAGCGTGGGGGCATTCACCGGCTCCAGGGCGTCCACGTGGCTGCGGCTGCTGAACCAGGTCGCCAACCCGGCCACCAGGCCGCCACCGCCCACGCTGACCAGCACCCGGTCGGGCAGGCCCGCCTCTTCCTCGATCTCCAGGCCCAGCGTGCCGGCGCCCACCACCACCTCGGGCTGGTCGTAGGCATGCATCAGCAAGGCCCCGGTCTGCGCCTGGCGTCGCAGGCAAGCCTCCAGCGCCTGCGGATACAGCGCGCCTGCCACCGTCACCCGGGCCCCCAGCGCCGCGAGCCTGGCGCGCTTGGCCTGTGGCGACACCTCGGGCAGGAACACCTCGCACGGCACCCCCATGGCCTGCGCGGCGGTGGCCACGGCGATACCGGCATTGCCGCCCGAGGCGATGACCACACCTGCGGCGGGCAGCGGCAGGCTGCGCATGCGGTTGAACATGCCCCGCGCCTTGAAGCTGCCGCTGACCTGCAACTGCTCCAGCTTCAGCCAGACCTCGGCCACGTCCAGGCCGAATTGCCGTCCGGGCACACGCCACAGCGGCGTGCGGCGTACGTCCTGGGCGATGCGGCGGGCCGCCGATTCAATGGCAGCGCGGTCGACCATGGCCAGGGTGTCATGAGTGATGTCGTTCATCAGCCTATGCTATCGAACTGGCGTGCCACCCCTGCCGGACTTGGTCACTCTCACGCCCCCGTCGACGCCAGACGCACGCCGGATGATCAACGCCCAATCCATGACGCCGCATGAAGCACGCCCCTTCAAGCCATCACAAACAAGGCCCACAAGCATGAGCTCCACCCAACCCTCCACCGCCGCCCTGGAATGGGCGCAGCGCCTGATCCGCTTCAACACCGTCAGCCACGAGTCCAACCTGCCGCTGATCGAGTGCATCGCCGACCACCTGCGCACACTCGGCGTGCAGCCCCGGCTGACCTGGGACGACGACCGTCGCAAGGCCAACCTGTTTGCCACGCTGGGCGCGGGCAAGCCCGGGGGCGTCATCCTCTCGGGCCACACCGACACCGTGCCCTGGGACGGCCAGGCCTGGACCACCGACCCCCTGGGGGCCGAGGTGCGCGACGGGCGCCTGTATGGCCGCGGCAGCGCCGACATGAAGGGCTACATCGGCCTGGCGGTGTCGCAGGCCCAGGCCATTCTCGAAGCCGACCTGCCCTTTGCCGTGCACTTCGCCTTCAGCTACGACGAGGAAGTGGGCGGCTTTGGCGCCCGTCACCTGATTGCCGATCTGGCCGAAGCGGGCCTCGCACCCAGCCACTGCATCGTGGGCGAACCCACCGACATGGTGCCTGCCATCGCCCACAAGGGCGTGCAACGCTGGCGCTGCTGTGTGCGCGGCAAGGCGGCGCACTCTTCATTGACACCACAAGCCGTGAACGCGGTGGAGGCTGCCGCGCGCCTGGTGACCCACATCGCCGACATGGGCGACCGGTGGCGCGACGAGGGGCCCTACTACCCCGGCTTTGACGTGGCCTACAGCACGGCCGCGTCCTGCGTCATGCAAGGCGGCATCGCCGATAACGTGGTGCCGGAAGAGTGCCGCGTGCACTACGAGTTCCGCAACCTGCCGGGCACCGACGAAGTGGCCATGCAACAGGCGGTGCTGGCTCGCGCAGCGCAACTGGAGCCGGCGATGAAGGCCGTGGACCCGGCGGCCGGTTTCAGCTTCGAGTCCTTCGCCACCATGCCGGCCTTCCTGGCCCCCGAGGGCGACCCCGCCGTGGCGCTGGCGCAGCGCCTGGCACGCAAGCAGCAGACCACGCTCGTGGCCTTCGGCACCGAGGCCGGGCTGTTCCAGCGCGCAGGCATCCCCACGGTGATCTGCGGACCGGGCTCCATCGGCCAGGCCCACCAGGCCGACGAGTACGTGAGCCTGGCGCAACTGGCCGAATGCGAGGCCTTCATCGCACGGTTGCGGGAGGCGTGAGCGCGGTACCGGCCGCACGCCACGCTCAGGCGGGGCGCGCGGTCGTGCGGAACGCGCGCGCTGGCGGGCGGCCTGGGGGGCCTCAGGCCTTCAGGTCAAAGACCAGCACCTCGGCGTCTTGGCCATGCCCGAGCTGAAGCTGCGCTTCACCTGCCAGCTTCACCGCGTCGCCGCCTGAGAGGGCGAGACCATTGACCGTGAGTGCGCCGCGCACCAGGTGCACGTAGGTCAGGCGGGTCGGGTCCAGCGCCAGCGAGGCGGATTCCTCGCCATCGAACAGCCCAGAGCGCAGCCGAGCATCGGCGTGGATCGCCACCGAGCCCTCGGCTCCGTCTGGCGAGGCGATCAGTGCCAACCGTCCCCGCTTGGCCTCCGGCGCAAAGTGCTTCTGCTCATAGCCTGGCGCGATGCCGGCTTCGTCCGGCAGGATCCAGATCTGCAGGAAGTGCGTCTGCCCGGAAGCCGAGTGGTTGAACTCGCTGTGTCGCACACCCGTGCCCGCGCTCATGCGCTGCACATCACCCGGCAGGATCACGCCCGCATGAGCACCGCCCGGCGTGCCGTTGCCCATGCTGTCCTGGTGCGCCAGTGCGCCATCCAGCACATAGCTCACGATCTCCATGTCGCGGTGACCGTGCGTGCCGAAGCCGGTGCCAGGGGCGATGCGGTCCTCGTTGATCACGCGCAGGTTGCCCACACCCATGTGGGCCGGGTCAAAGTAGCCCGCAAAGGAGAAGCTGTGGAAGCTCTTGAGCCAGCCGTGGTCGGCATAGCCCCGCTCGGCAGATCGGCGCACGGTGATCATGGGAACTCGCTTTTGTGGTGGAGTGTGGCGTGTGACCCAGATGGTGCCCTAGGAAGCGCCCTGCACCGCCCGTGGAACCTGATGACCACCTTCAAGTGCATTGAAGGCAGGTTGAGGCGTCATGCACGCCGCGTCGCCGCCCGGCGCGAGCTTGATCAGCCCGCCTTGTCCACAATCCCCCCATGCCCGACCGCCGACACGTGCTCACCCCCGACGCCCTCGTGATGATGGACGCCATCGCCCGCACCGGCAGCTTTGCCGCGGCCGCGCGCGAGTTGGGCAAGGTGCCCTCGGCCTTGACCTACAACGTGCGCCAGTTGGAAGAAGCGCTGGACGTGCTGCTGTTCGACCGCAGTTCGCGCCAGGCCCAGCCGACGGCTGCGGGGCTGGAACTGCTGCACGAGGGCCGGCGCCTGCTGCAGGAAATGGAGGCGGTGGCCAATCGCGTCAAGCGCGTGGCCAGCGGCTGGGAGGCCACGTTGTCCATCAGCGTGGAGGACATCCTGTCCACCTCCACCATGTTCGACCTGGTGGAAGCCTTCTGCCACCTGCGCCCTGAGCCTGGTGGGTCGCAAGGGCCGGCGACACGGCTGCGCCTGCGCAGCGACGTGCTCGCAGGCACCTGGGAGGCGCTGATCTCGGGCCAGGTGGACCTGGCCATTGGCGTGGCCGGGGAACACCCCAACCCTGGCGGCGTGGAACTGCGCCCCCTGGGCGAGGTGCCCTTCGTGTTCTGCATGGCCCCCGGGCACGCCTTGGTGCGGGTCGCCGGCCTGGAAGGCCCCGGCGGCAACCCGATGGGCGGCGCTATGGGCGGCTCTATTGGGGCGTCTACCCGCAGCGCTGTCCGCAGCTCCATCGGCGGCAGCAGCGCTCAGCCGCTGGAGCATGACCAGCTGTTGGCCCACCGGGCCGTGGCGGTGGCCGACACCGCGCAGAAGCTCCAGCCCCTGACCCGCAACCTCTTGCACGGACAAGACGTGCTCACAGTGCCCACCATGCGCGCCAAACTGGAAGCGCTGCTGCGCGGCTTGGGCTGCGGCTATCTGCCGGAGCCGCTGGCCCGGCCTTGGCTGGCGGCCGGAAAGCTGGTCCGGCTGCAGACCGTCTCGGGCGAACCGGTGGCAAAGCTGCACTACGCCTGGCGGGCCGAGCGCGGCCCCGGATCGCTGGGCCGAGCCCTGCAATGGTGGTTGACCCAGTTGGAGAGCCCGCACACGCGCCAGGCCCTGATCGAGCGGCATCTGGTGGACGGGACGAACGCAGCACCGTGACGGTGACCGGCCGTTTCGCCCCCTCGCCTACGGGCCCGCTGCACGCGGGCTCGTCCGTTGCAGCCCTGGCCAGTTGGCTGGACGCACGGGCCCGCAGCGGCCGGTGGCTGGTGCGCATCGAAGATGTGGACACGCCGCGCTGCTCGGCCCAGGCCGAGGCGCAGATCCTGCGCCAGCTGGCCGAGCTGCAGTTGCACCCTGACGCGCCGCCAGTGCGGCAATCAGACCGCACAGCACGGTACGGTTCAGCACTCCAGCACCTGGTGACAGCAGGCCAGGCCTACCCCTGCGCCTGCACCCGCAAGGAGATCGAGGGCGCGCTGGCAGTCGCTGGCGTCCTCCATGAGCGTCACGGTGAGCGCGTGTACCCTGGCACTTGCCGCGACGGGCTGCAGGGGCGGCCCGCGCGGGCCTGGCGCTTCCACACCGAGACATCGGGTTCTTCGTGGATCGAGTGGACCGACCGCCGCCTGGGCCTGCAGCAACAGGACGTGGCCCGGGAGGTGGGTGACTTCGTGCTCCAGCGCGCCGACGGCCTGTGGGCCTACCAGCTGGCGGTGGTGGTGGACGACGCGGAGCAAGGCATCACCGACGTGGTGCGCGGGGAAGACTTGGCCGACAACACCGCACGGCAGATCCTGCTGCAGCGCGCCCTGGGCCTGCCCATGCCCACCTACCTGCACACGCCGCTGGTGCGGGCCGCAGACGGCCAGAAACTCTCCAAGCAGAACGGCGCCACCGCGCTGGACACCTCTCGGCCCCTGGCCGCGCTGGCACAAGCCGCACGGCACCTGGGCCTGCCCGACCCGCCGGGTTGGGATCCCGTTTTGATTGCCGGCGCAGCCACGCCCGGACTCCCGATCAGCGACGCGTTGACCTGGTGGACCGCCGCCTGGGGCGACCGCTGGTGCCAGGCCCGACACGCCGCACTGGCATGATGCGGACCCGTGGCTGGAGCCCCTGCTCGCAGCCGCCACGCTTCATTCAAGACACCACACAAGGAACCCGACGATGATCACCACCCCTTCCGGCCTGCAATACGACGACACCGTGGCCGGCACCGGCGCCACCGCCACTGCGGGCCAGCGTGTCAAAGTGCACTACACCGGCTGGCTGTGGCAAGACGGACAGCAGGGTAAGAAGTTCGACTCCAGCAAGGACCGCGGGCAGCCATTCTCCTTCCGCCTGGGCGGCGGGGAGGTCATCGGCGGCTGGGACGAAGGCGTGCAAGGCATGCAGGTGGGCGGCACGCGCGTGCTGATCATCCCCCCCGACCTGGGCTACGGAGCCTACGGCGCGGGCGGCGTGATTCCGCCCAACGCCACGCTCAAGTTCGAGGTGGAGCTGCTGGGCGTCTGAGCGCCCAGCAGCCTGCGGTCAGCCTCGCGGCGGGCGTGAGCCGAAGGCCTTGGGGCCGGCCGCGCGATCGCGGTCACCAAAAGCAGGCCGGCCCGGCCCACCCGCCGGGCGGCCACCCGGCTTGCGGTCAGCGCCAAACGGCGCATTTCCATGGCCCCCCGGGCGGAACGGACGGCCCGCATCCGGCCTGCGGCCGAAGGGCTTCGGCCCGGTGGGCCGCGGCGCGGCAGCCGGTTCGGCCCGCTTGGGCTCCAGGCCCTGGATCACTGCCGGCGGGATGCGCTGCGTGGTGAAGCGCTGGATGCGCTGCACCATCTGCGCGTCACGGCGCTCGGCCAGCGTGATGGCCAGGCCCGAGCGGCCGGCACGGCCCGTGCGGCCGATGCGGTGCACGTAGTCCTCGGCCTTCATCGGCAGGCCGTAGTTGATGACGTGGCTGATGGTGGGCACGTCGATGCCACGCGCCGCCACATCGGTGGCCACCAGCACGCGCAGTTCCCGCGTGCGCAAACCCTGCAGCACGCGGTTGCGCCGGCCCTGCGGCATGCCGCCGTGCAACGACGCCACGGCATGGCCCATGTCGGCCAGACGGTCTGCCAGCCAGTCGGCGTCCCGCTGGGTGCTGGTGAACACGAGAGCCTGATCCACCGCGCGCTCGGTCAGGATATGGTCCAGCAGCGCGTTCTTGTGCTGCAGGTCGTCAGCCCAGTGCAGGCGCTGTTCGATGTCGGAATGGGTGTCAGTGTGCGAGGAAATCTCCACGCGCAGCGGGTCGCGCAGCAGGCTGCGCGCCAGGCCGCCCACATGGCCGGCGAAGGTGGCGCTGTACATCACCGTCTGGCGCTGGGCCGGAGTGGCCTGGGCGATGAACTGGATGTCGTCGATGAAGCCCATGTCCAGCATGCGGTCGGCCTCGTCCAACACCAGCATCTCCACGTTCGACAGCACGGCCTGGCCGGACTGCATGTGGTCCATCAGGCGGCCGGGGGTGGCGATCAGAACGTCCAGCGGGCCGCGCAGGGCCTTGAGCTGTGCGCCGTAAGGCACGCCGCCCACCACCGTGGCCACGCGCAGGCCGCGCACATGGCGGCCGTAGTTGGAGGCGGCCTTGCCCACCTGCATGGCCAGTTCGCGCGTGGGCGCCAGCACCAGCACGCGCGGGCCCGCCGTCTGGCCCTTCTCACGCCTGCGCTCGGGGTCGTTGCGCGCGGCCAGGATGCGCGTGAGTGCCGGCAACACGAAGCTGGCGGTCTTGCCGCTGCCCGTGCTGGAGGACACCATCAGGTCACGGCCTTCCAGGGCGGGCGGGATGGCGCGTTGCTGCACCTCGGTGGCCTCGGTGTAGCCCGCGTCCTTCAAGGCGGCGGACAGGGCTTCGTGCAGGTTCAGGGATTCAAAACTCATGATCGTCTTTCTCGCGGCCGCAAGGCCGACAGGGCACGGCCAGCCCGCCCGGCGTTCAGCCGGGGCGGACAAGCGCACGCTCGCAGCCCAGGCTGCAAGCCATCAAGTCACCGGGGATCTTTTCAGGCCACGCATCACGAATGGACGCGCCCGACCTGGGACCGAAACGGAAGGCGACGGCATCGCCGCCAACCGCACTGCACACAGTCTGTGTGCAGGACCGGGGCACCAAGCGGGCCCGGGAAAGGTCAGAGGGGATGAACGAACCGGCGGGCCGCTGACGACCCGCCGAGCCAGCGATTGTAGGCAGATCCGGGTTATCCCGTGGGGCTTTGTTTTCAGAGGCTCGGTGAGACGTCCCAGTGGCCCCGGTCTGCCCGATCTGCGCTACTTGAACAGGTGCTGGCGGTAGTGCAGCAACTCGTCGATGGACTCGTGGATGTCCGCCAGCGCCGTGTGCTTCTGCGCCTTCTTGAACGAGGACTGCACTTCGGGCGCCCAACGGCGGGCCAGTTCCTTCAAGGTGCTGACATCCAGGTTGCGGTAGTGGAACCAGGCCTCTAGCTGCGGCATGGTGCGCACCATGAACCTGCGGTCCTGGCACACGCTGTTGCCGCACATGGGGCTCTTGCCCTTGGGCACGTAGGCCTTCAGGAACTCGATCACCTGCGCCTGTGCCGCCGCCTCGTCAATGGCCGATTCGCGCACGCGCTGCGTCAACCCGCTCTTGCCATGCGTGCCGCGGTTCCACGCGTCCATGCGGTCAAGGGCGGCCTCGCTCTGGTGCACGGCCAACACGGGCCCCTCCACCCGCACAGTGATCTGCGGGTCCGTCACCACCACCGCCACCTCGATGATGCGGTCGTTGTCCGGGTCCAGACCCGTCATCTCCAGGTCAATCCAGATGAGGTTGTGCTCGCTGGCGGTGAGGGTCACGGGCAGGGTCGCGACCAGGGTCGCGGCCGCAGGTGTAGGCGTGTCGGAAGTGGGGCTCGGCTGCATCCGGTCATTGTCTCAGGCCTACACTGCGCGGCTCATGACCACCACCACCCTGTCGCTCGTTTTCTGCGTCGCCGTGCTCGGCTCCTTGCTGGTGCAGTTCTGGCTGGCCACCCGGCAGATGCGGCACGTGGCAAAGCACCGCGAACAGGTGCCCTCGGCCTTCGCCGGCACGGTCACCGCCGAGGCCCATCGCAAGGCGGCCGACTACACCCTGACCAAGGGCCGCTTCGGCTTGCTGCAACAGGCCTTTGGCGTGGCCGTGCTGATGGGCTGGACGCTGCTGGGCGGGCTGGAAGCGCTGAACACCTGGGTGCTGACCGTGACGCTGCCCACCCTGGGCCCGCTCGGTTACCAGATCTGCCTGGTGGCTGGCTTCACGCTCATCGCCAGCCTGATCGACCTGCCCGCCGACTGGCATGCCACCTTCCGCATCGAGCAACGCTTCGGCTTCAACCGCATGACGCAGCGCATGTGGGTGATGGATCAGCTCAAGAGCACCCTGGTGGGCGCGTTGATCGGCCTGCCGCTGCTGGCCCTGGTGCTGTGGCTCATGGGCGCCGCGGGCTCGGCCTGGTGGCTGTGGGCCTGGGGCGTGTGGATGGGCTTCAACCTGCTGCTGCTGGTGATCTACCCCACATGGATTGCCCCGCTGTTCAACAAGTTCACGCCGCTGTCCGATGAATCGCTCGCGCAGCGCGTGCAGACCCTGATGCAGCGCTGCGGCTTTGCCGCCAAGGGCCTGTTCGTGATGGACGGCAGCCGGCGCTCGGCGCACGCCAACGCCTATTTCACGGGCCTGGGCTCGTCCAAGCGCGTGGTGTTCTACGACACCCTGCTGTCGCGCCTGAGCGCCGACGAGGTGGAGGCCGTGCTGGCGCACGAACTCGGCCACTTCAAGCACCGGCACGTGCTCAAGCGCATCGTGGCGATGTTCGGCCTGAGCCTGGCCGGGCTGGCGCTGCTGGGCTGGCTGAGTACGCAGCAGTTCTTCTACGTGGGCCTGGGCGTGACGCCCAACCTGGGTGCGCCCAACAACGGTCTGGCACTGCTGCTGTTCCTGCTGGCCCTGCCGCCCTTCACCTTCTTCCTGTCGCCCCTGATGGCGCGCTCATCCCGCCGGCACGAGTTCCAGGCCGACGCCTACGCCTGCCAGCAGGCCGACGGGCGCGCCCTGGCCAGCGCCCTGCTGAAGCTGCACGAGGACAACGCGGCCACGCTGACGCCGGACCCGCTGTACGTGCGCTTCTATTACTCTCACCCGCCAGCACTGGAGCGTCTGGCGGCGCTGCCCCGGGCATGACGAGCTTGGGCGGCCGCACCACGTCGGCCGGGCTGCGCACGCCTCGCCAGAGTCCGAGGTGAACCCGACGTGAGCCCTCTGCTGCAACAGCGCTGCCGGTCCATGATCGGCCAGGCCGCGATGACACCCGCCGAGGTAGCCGCGCATCTGCCGGACCTACCCCACTGGACGGTAGTGGACGGCGCCCTGGAGCGCAGCTTCCGCTTCGCGGACTTCCAGCACACCATGGCCTTCGTCAACGCCGTGGCGTGGATTGCGCAGCAAGAGGACCACGGGCCGGACCTGTTCGTGAACTGGACCAGCTGCCGCGTGCGCTTCAACACCCATGACGTCCAGGGCCTGTCCCTCAACGACTTCATCTGCGCGGCCAAGGTGGACGAGCTGTTCGCGTGAGCAAACCGCAGCGCTCCTCCCGCCGGGGCGAGGCGGCCGCCGCGGAGCCGGCCCCGCCTCAAGAACTGCGCACCGGCCTGGTGGTCAGCGCCCATGGGCGTCACGTGGTGGTGGAAGACAAGGATGGCCAGCGCTGGCGCTGCCATGCCCGCGGCAAGAAGTCGGAGTTGGTGGTGGGCGACCGCGTGGACTGGGCGCCCAGCGGAGACGAAGGCGTGGTCGAGCACCTGCACCCGCGACGCAGCCTGTTGTTCCGCCAGGACGAATGGCGTACCAAGTCCTTCGCCGCCAACCTGGACGGCCTGCTGGTGCTGGTGGCCAGCGAGCCGCCTTTCAGCGAGTCGCAACTCACGCGCGCCCTGATCGCGGCGCGCAGCGCTGGCCTGCCCGTGACCATCGGCCTGAACAAGGTGGACCTGCCGCAGGCCGCGCAGGCACGTGCGCGGCTGGCGCCTTATCGGGCCATGGGCGAGGAGGTGGTGGAACTCTCGCTCAAGGCCCAGCCCGAGGCCGCCATCGCCCTGCTGACACCGCGCCTGGCCGGACGCGCCACCCTGGTGCTGGGCCCCAGCGGCATGGGCAAGAGCACCCTCATCAACCTGCTGGTGCCAAAGGCCAGCGCCAGCGTAGGCGAAATCTCCACCGCGCTGAACAGCGGGCGCCACACCACCACCACCACCACCTGGTACTGGCTGGGGGACCGGTCCACGGGCACCGCGATCATCGACTCCCCCGGCTTCCAGGAGTTCGGCCTGCGCCACATCGCCGCCGCCGACCTCGCCCGCCTGATGCCCGACATCGCAGCCCACCTGGGGAACTGCCGCTTCTACAACTGCACCCACCGCCAGGAGCCTGCGTGTGGGGTGGTGCAGGCGGCCGAGCAGGGGCTGATCTCGGGCGCACGCTGGAGGATTTATGGCGAACTTTGGGCCGAGTTGGGGACTTGAACGCCCGACGGCCTGACGCACAGAACCTTGCATGACGACCCAACGCCCCGAGAACCATTTTCGAGGGCCACCACTGATCAGAGACCCGCCGGGTGGAAGGCGCGGCATTGAGCCGGACCAGAAAGTCAGATCTTCCACGAGGTCAAGCAAAATGTTGCGGTTGTTGCCGATCGCCAAAGCCCCCTCCATCGCATATCGGTGTGGGTCATCTCGACAGGTGCACGACTGCCATTCCCAAAGCCTTTTGGCTGGGCAACCAACAGGGCCGATTCCAGAACACGCTGAAACGTGCCCCACGCAAGATCAAGGAGACACTTCGCTTGACCGAGAACACCACTTCCACAGACGCCGTTCGTCTTTGGCAGCGCGGCTTGGTCGCTGCCGCGGCCTTGGCGCTAGGGGCCTGCTCCACGGTGCAGGTGCAGCCCCTGCAACCGGAGCCTCTGGCGCGCCAGACCCGTGCAGACGCCATCAGCCTTCGTGAAGGCGTGGAACCCATCACCCGGCCCGTGATCCTGGCCGAGGCCGTGGCGCGTGCGCTGAAGTACAACCTGGACCAGCGTGTCAAGCGCATGGAAGAGTCCCTGGCCCTGGGAGAGATCCAAAAGGCCGAGTTCGACATGCTGCCGCGCCTGATGGCCTCCGCCGGCTATGCCTGGCGCGACAACGACAGGATCGGCCTGAGCCGCAACGCAGAAGACGGCACGCTGTCGCCTTCACGTTTCGTCTCGTCCGACCGCAACCGCGAGACCCTGGGGCTGGACTTCAGCTGGAGCCTGCTGGACGTGGGCCTGGGCTATTACGGTGCACGTCAGCAGGCCGACCGCCAGTTGATCACGCTGGAGCGCCGGCGCAAGGCGGCCCAGAACCTGGTGATGAACGTTCGGATGGCCTGGTACCGCGCCTTTTCGGCCCAACTGCTGCGAGACGACGTCAGGAACACCATCCGCATCGCCGAGGAGGCCCTGGCCGAGTCGCGTACGGCCGAGGCGCAGCGCCTGCGCAACCCGGTGGACCAGCTGCGCTACCAGCGGCAGGTCCTGGAGAACCTGCGGCTGCTGGAGAACATCAGCCAGGAACTCGAGGCTGCCAACATTGAACTCGCGCAACTGATCAATGCACCCCTGAACCAGATCATCCCGCTGGCAGAGGTCCCTGCGCGCGACGTGGGCCAGGAGATCCTGTCGATTCCCATCGAGGTGCTGGAGAACCAGACGCTCGCCCGCAACCCGGATCTTCGCGAGGCCCACTACGGCACGCGCATTGCGCGCGACGAGGTGCGCCGGACCCTGGCGAAACTGGTGCCCAACGTCAGCCTGAACTGGGGTCTCAAGTACGACTCTGACAGCTACCTCGTCAACGGCCATTGGCAGGAAGCCGGGCTTCAGGTCTCCCTCAACCTGTTCAACCTGTTCACGGGGCGCACGCAGGTCCGCCTGAGCGAGGCGGGTGCGTCGCTGGCCGACCAGCGACGCCTGGCGGCGCACGTGGGTGCGCTGACGCAGATGCATCTGGCCCGCGTGGCGCTGATGAATGCGCGCGAGCAGTTCGTGCGCGCCGATGCGATCTGGGATGTGGACCGCAAGATCGCGGCTTTGGTGCGCAGCCGTCAGGATGCGCAAACCCAAAGCAAGCTGGACGTCGTCAGCAACAGCACCACCGCCACCCTGAGCCTGCTGCGACGCTACCAGGCGCTGGGCCAGGTGCAGGCTGCAGAGAACCGTTTGCTGGCGACCCTGGGCGCCGAGGTATCGGTCAACCTGGAGCCGCTCACCGTCAACCAGGCCACCGCACAGGTGGCCTACCAGTTCCTTGGCCGCTTTGAGCAGTTGATAGGGCTGGAACCTTTGCCGCCGCTGAAGCCCGGTGACCCGCTGCCCCCTCCGGCGAGATTCCCCGTGTTCGCCCCGCCTGCAACAGATGCCCCACGCTGACTCTCGTTCCGCTGAGGCTTGCGTGGCTCAGTTGCAAGAGAAACCTTCCCGTTGGATTCACTGTGCCGGGCTGGCCTGCCTGGTCGGCGCCCTTTGGGGCCTGCAAGTAGGGCCAGCCGGCGCTCAGCCTGCGGGGGCGGGCCTCACCTCGGCTCCCGGGCCTCTGCCACCGATACCGATGGCAGCGCCCGCGGTGGCTGCAGGATCCCCTGCTGCGCTGCCAGCCACCAGCAGGGGCGAACGCTTCGAGATCCGCGCGCAGTTGATCCCACGCCGCTACACCCTGATCTCGGCCGAGCTGGCAGCACGGATCAAGAAGTTGCCGGTGGCCGAGGCAGAGGCGTTCGCCGCCGGCAGCCTGCTGGTGGAGTTCGATTGCAGCGTGCAGCAGGCTCAGCGCCGCAAGGCGCTCGCCGAACTGGAAGCCTCGCAAGCCACGCACCGCGCCAACGAGCAGATGCTGAAGCTGAACTCCATCGGACCGCTGGAGTTCGAGTTGTCGCGTGCTGGCGTGGCGCGCAGCCAGGCCGAGGTTGGCATGCACGACGCCGTGCTGGAGAAGTGCCGCATCGCCGCGCCCTTTGCCGGCCGTGTGGCCGAGCAGAAGGTGCGTGAGCAGCAAGTGGTGCAGCCCGGGCAGGCCCTGCTGGACATCCTGGACGACAGTTCGCTCGAACTCGAGTTTCTGGTGCCCTCGGCCTGGCTGCGGTGGCTCAAGGTCGGTCTGCCCCTGCGTGTGGCCATCGACGAAACCCGCAAGACCTACCCGGCGCGATTCACCCGCATCGGCGCCCGGGTCGACCCCGTCAGTCAGTCAATCAAGGTGGCCGCCACCATCGACGGCTCACCCCAGGAACTGGTGGCCGGCATGAGCGGCCGCGTCATGGCCACGCCACCCTGAACCCCTCAATCGGCCACCGTCACGCCCCGCGCAATATGCCTTTCGATGTTGGCGTGACGCGCGTTCCCTGATTCCCGAAAGCCACGACCGTGAACCACATCTACCGCAGCATCTGGAACGAGGTCAGCCGCACCTGGGTGGCCGCCGCCGAGATCGTCAAGGGCCGGGGCAAGCGAAGCAGCAACGGGGCCACGGCCGAAAGCTCTGAATCAGCCCTGCGCGCGGGCGCCGCCCGGGGTCTGGCGGCACCCACGCAGCAGGCACCGCCCACAACCCGTCGCCGGCTGACCATCAGCGCTCCGCGCCCCATGGCGTTGGAGCAGCGCTTCATGTTCGACGGCGCGGCTGCAGTGGAAGCGGTCGGGGAGCTGGGGGTGGGGTGGATGCACGGCGGGCAAGGCACCGACGGCCTGCTGGATCAGGCCAGCAGAAGCTCTGTGGGCTCACAGGAACGTCATACGGATGAGGGGCCGGGCGTCGATGCCTCGGCTTCAACCCCAGCGCACTCCCTGGTGTTCATCGACACCAGCCTGCCCGATGCTGTGGCCCTGGCTGAAGGGTTTGGCGGGCAGATGCGCGTGGTGATGCTGGAGCCCGGCACGGACCCGTGGGTGCAAATGACCAACGCTCTTCAGCTTGAGAGCGGCGTCCAGGCGGTGCACCTGGTCACCCACGGGGATGGGCGGGCGCTGGTGATCGCTGGTCAGGCTTATGAAGCGGGGCAACTCGCGCTGCGCGCCGAGCTGCTGCAGACCTGGCGCGAGCACCTGACGTCTTCGGCCGACCTGCTGTTGTACGGCTGCGAGCTCGGTGCCGAGGGCACCGAGAGCCCGCTGCTGCGTCTGCTGGCCGAGACCACGGGTGCAGACGTGGCCGCATCGGTGGACACCACTGCCCCTGTGGCGCAGGGCGGCAACACGGTGCTCGAGGTCGCCACCGGGCCTATCGAGGCATCCTCGTCGGCTCTGACGGGTCTCTCTCAAGCGCTGGCCGCCACCTCCCTCAACGATGCCAACAGCGACACCACGCGCACCACACCGGAAGACACCGAACTGGCGATCAGCGGGTTGAGTATCGCGGACGCCGACAGCCCCGCAACCCTGACGCTGCGCGTGCAGACCAGCGGAGGTACCGCCCGCATCGCCACCTTGGGCTCGGCCACGGTGAGCAGCGGCAGCAATGGCAGCGCAGATTTCACGGTCACGGGCTCACTCGCCCACGTGAACGCCGCCCTGGCCACCCTGCACTACACACCGGAGCTGAACAAGAACAGCTCGACCACAGGCTTTGCGCCGCAGATCGTGCTGACCGCCACAGACGTCAGCAACGGCGGCTCAGCGACCTTGAACTTCAATGCCATCGCGGTCACCGCCGTTAACGATGCCCCGGTCCTGTCCGGCCAGGCTGCGCTCAGCCTCAGCGAGGGCGGCAACGCCACGTTCTCCCGCAGCCAGCTGGCTCCCAGCGACAACGCGCTGGACGCCGACATCGCCACAGGTCAGCAGGTCATCGAGCAGTTGATGCTGAAGATCACCTCCCTGCCTCTGGCCGAGCAGGGCACGCTGACCTACAACGGCGGCGTGGTGGTGGTGGACACGGTGATTCCCGTCTCTAGCCTGTCGGGCCTTCGATTTACCCACAGCGGGGCAGACATCAACAGCGCCTCGCCCATCACCGTCAGCTTCGGTGTCACCGTCAGCGATGGCGGCGGCGGCGCCACCAGCGGCACCGTCAACATCAGCATCGCCCCGGTGAATGCGGCCCCGACCGTCAGCGGATCGCCCACTCTGATCGAGGGCCAGGTCAAGGTCGTCGCCCCCACGATCAACCTGGGCGACGCCTTCGACACGCTGGCCAACGCCACCATCGTGATCGACAACGTCGTCACGGGTACCCAAGGCACCTTTTTCATCGATGCCGACAACGACAACACGGTGGACACCGGCGAAGCGCTGACCTCGGCCACGACGCTCACCGCCAGCCAGCGCGCGAACCTTTCAACCCAGCTGAAGTTCCTGCATAACGGCGCCGAACCCAATGCTCCTGGCGTGGTTGCACCGTCTTACCGCATCAGCGTGACTGATGCAGGCGGTGGTACGGGCACTCCTTCTGCCGCAGTGGTAACGACGATCACGCTGGCGGTCACGCCGAACAACGATGACCCCACGCTGACAAACATCCACCCAAACAGCGGCTCAGCATTGACGGTGGACGAGCGGACCACCACGACGATCACCAATGCAATGCTGAGGGTTGTCGACGCGGACCGCAACCCTGCTGATGTCAACATCACGACACCTGCGAGCCAACTCGTTTACACGATAGTCAGTCGACCGACTCAGGGGGAATTGCAGTGGTTTGCTGGTGGCACCGCAGGTGCAGGGGGAGACGGTTGGGCCACTTTGGGAGACGGCGGGCGATTCACCCAAGCCGAAGTGGACACAGGCAAGGTCAGGTACTTCCAGACAACGAACATTGAGGTACAGACATCAGACAGCTTCACCTTCACAGTGCGTGACTCTGCTTTTGGATACGACGTCTGGACAGACGCTGCCAATCCGACTGGCGAGCGTGAAGGGGGTCTTCGCAGCGCTCCAACAGGCTCAATTACTCAGCAGACCTTTCATATCCAAGTCACGCCAGTTCCAGAGCAATCAAGCGGGGGGCCACCTGGAGCGGCTACGCCAGGATATGGGAATGTGAGCTACAGCTTCGTGCCCACGGGCGGGATGCCGAACAACAACTCGCCCGCAAGTGGATCATGGATGGAGGGCGGCAGTCATGGCATCACCTCTGCCATGCTGTCTTACACGATCAAGCGGACGGATACACGAGGTACTGACAGCACGGGGGACGACATAACGCTTGACGTCGTGCCTGAAGAAACCGTCTACACCCTCACTTCGAATCCAGCTCACGGCAGTATTCAGCGTCTGGTGGGAACTGCATGGTCGGCAATTGCCCTTTACAGCCAGTTCACCCAAGCCGACATCAACGACGGAAAGATCCGCTTCGTTCATGACGGAAGCGAAGACCATGTCGCCAGCTTCGGGTATAGGGTCAGCGACGGCACTCCGAACTTTTTCAACTCTAGCTTTTCAATTGACGTCACCCCTGTCAACGACCGGCCGACTGCCAGCGGCAGCACCGCACAAGTCAGCGAAGGCAGCTCCAACGCCGTACGCCTGACCAGCAGCACGCTGGGCATGCCCGACGCTGACGGCAGCCTGGACGGCAAGGGCGGCGAGGGTGTGGCGGACTTCCTGTGGTTCAAGGTCACTGGCCTGGCGGTGGACGGCAATACAACGACTCGCGGAACGCTCGAACGCTGGAACGGATCTGCCTGGGTAGCGGTGACCACCACCGAGTGGCTGCCTTCGTCGCTGCTGTCGGCCAGCGCTGATACCGCCACTTCCGGCCTGCGCTACGTGCACGACGGCAGCGAGCCGCTGACCTATACCGGCGGACCGAAAGTCACCTTCACCTACGTGGTACGCGACGAGCTGGCAAACCCCGGCAACGCCTTCACGACCACCAGCACGAACCCCACCGACACCACAGGATCAGCCCAAAGCAACGAAAGCGCCACGGCCACAGCCACGATCAACATCGTGCCGGTCAACACCGCCCCAGCCATCGCCGACAAGCCTGGCGATACAGACCCGACCATCGGCGCCACCATCGCGAGCGGGGGGGCCACCACAGGCGTCAACCAAATCCTGGCGAACGTGGCGGAAGGCTCCACCGCCACCATCACCAGCGCGCATCTCACGGCCATCGACCCCGACAACACCACGGTGCAGCGCCAGTACCGGCTCACGGCGCTGCCCACCCTGGGCATCATCCAGCTCAACGGAAAGACGCTGGGCCTGGGATCCACCTTCACGCAGGCCGACATCGATGCCGACAAGCTCACCTACCGCAACGCCGGGGCCGAAGTAGGTGTGCTCACCAACGACCCATCCTTGGGCAGTTATCACGACAAGTTCCACTTCGTCGTCAACGACGGCGTGCTGCAAGACGATGGTGCGGACCCGGGCAACGCGTTCCTGATCACGCTGGCACCGGCCAACGACAAGCCCACAGTGGCCGCACCTTCCACGTTGGACGTGCTGGCCGGCGGCGCAACGGCGGTGAGCGTCGGCGGGGTCTCCGCTGCCGACGTCGACTTGACCGATGTGCAGGCGCTAACGGAAGAAGATTTCATACGAGTGGAAGTGGACGTACTGAACAGCGCCAACCAGTCGGTCGCCGGCGCGTTGCTCGACTACACCGCTTCCAACCCTTCCACCAGCCCGCGCAGCTTCATCAGCGGCAAGGGTTCCAACGCCTTGGTGCTGCAAGGCACGATCAGCGAAGTCAACGCCGCCCTCGCCACGCTGACAGTGGCCTTCACGGCCGATGAAGACAGCATTTCGCACAAGATCCGGGTCACCGTGGACGACCGCCTGTACGGCAACACCGGAAGCCTGGCCACAGGCGCCAACGGCGGCACCACCGGCACGACCAACTCGGACGGTACAGCGATCAGCCAGGCCAACAACCGCGCCAGCCGCGAAATCACGCTGCGCGCATCGAACCTGAACGACGCGCCGACCATCACCAACACCACGGTCTTCAGCGTCAACGAGGATGCACTGCTGAGCCTGAACGGCTTCACCCTGAGTGACGCGGACAGCTTCAGCTCGAACGTGACCGTCAAGGTGGAGCTTTTCACCGACAGCAGCCGGACCACGCGGGCCGTGCCCGCCACCCACGGCGTATTGACCTACAGCGGCCTGTCGAACGTCACCGCATCCGGCACGGGCACGAACACCGTGACGCTGACCGGCACCTTGGCCAACGTGCAGACTGCGCTGAACGCCCTGCACTATGACAACGCCGCGGACTTCAACGGTACAGGTCAGGGTGTGGGCCTTCTGTACTTGAAGACAACCTTCACCGACTTTGGTCATGCCGATGTCCTCGACGGTAATTCGGTGACCGTCAACAACGACATCCAGATCATCCCGGTCAACGATGCACCGGTGCTCGCTGTTCCCGCCAACCTGACGATGGCCAGCGGCACATCGATCGACATCACCTCGGGCTTCTCGGTACAGGACACCAAGGACGCCAGCCAGGGCGCAACGGACTTCATCACGGTCATCCTTGCCGCGACGCAGGGTGGGAACTCCTACGGCACCATCTCCATCCAGACGCCCGGCGCGGCCTCGGTCAACGGCAATGGCACCTCGAACGTCACCGTTTCCGGCACGGCTTCAGCGGTGCAAGCCGCATTGAACACGACGCGATACAACCCCACCGCCCCCAACGTGGACGCTGTGGTCACGGTTACGGTGACAGCGGACGATCGATCGGCCTCGGTGGGCAACGGCACCGAGGGGACGGGGCTCTCCGGCACGGATGGCAGCAACACGGCCACGGCCAGCTTCACCATCACCGTCTCCAGCGACAACGACGCGCCCGTGGTGACGGCACCCAGCACGGTGAGCGTTGCCGAAGATTCTTCATCCAACGCTGTGGCGGGCGTTTCCTTCGCCGACCCGGACGACTTCGGCGGCACGCAACGTGTGTCACTGAGCGTCAGCCATGGCACCGTCAACCTGACCACGACGACGGGCCTGACGGTCGTGGCGGGGGCCTACAACAGTTCGAGCGTCACGGTCAGTGGCACCAAAGCCGACCTCAATGCCGCGCTGGCGACGCTCCGCTACACACCCACCGCGAATTACCACGGCAACGACACGCTGACCGTCACCGCCGACGACCAAGGCCTCACAGGCAGTGGCGGAACCAAGACCGACGCCAAGACGATTGCGGTCACCGTCACCCCCGTCAATGACAGACCAACGGCCACAACGAACGTCGCGCTTAGCGCCGCGAATGAGGACTCCGACAGTTCAGGCTTGACAGGGACCGTCCTGTCTGGTTCCAGCTTCGGATTCAGCGACTCAACAGACGACCAGACCCCCAACAGCGGCAACTCGACCGCAACCGCCTACAGCTACTTTGCCATCGTTGGCAACGCAGCCATTGCCGCCCAAGGCGCCTGGGAGGTTTCAAACGGTTCGGGAGGCTGGATCTCGGTACCCACGACCGGCCTCACCACGAACTCTGCACTGGTGTTCCCTTCAGACCGACCTATCCGCTTTGTTCCCGCAGCGAACTTCCACGGCACCCCCGGCTCGCTGACAGTCAGGGTAGCCGATGGATCGGTAGACCTGACGAGCACCAACAAGGTCAGCACCAGCGCGTCAAGCCGATTCGACATCACCCAGCCGGCCAACGGCGGGACCGCAGCGACGGGTGCTTGGAACAGCGTTGACCGCTCGGTGGGCGTGACCGTCACCAACGTCAATGACCGACCAACCGCATCGAACACCACGCTGACCGCCGTCGACGAGGACGCGAGTAATCCTTCGGGGGCCACGGTATCGAGCCTGGGCTTCGGTTACTCCGACGGCACGGACAACCGCCTGAACGCCACAGGCGGGGGCACCGCCGTCACCGGAGGCAGTAACGCGGCCACGGCCTTCGGCGGCATCGCCATCGTCGGAAACGCCGCGGAGAGTTCGACGCAGGGCGTGTGGCAATACTCCACCGATTCAGGCAGCACTTGGACAACGATTGCCAGCGGTGCCAGTGCCCCTGCTGATGGGTCGGCTCTGGTTCTGCCCACAACCGCCAAGCTGCGTTTCCTGCCCAACGTCACCAACTACAACGGGACGGTGGGCAGCCTCAGCGTGCGGGTGGCCGACAGTTCCCAGGCCTTCAATGCATCCGCCAACATCGGGGGCAGCCTGGGGCAGACCGGCACCTGGTCAGACACTGTGCATCTGCAGACATCGGTCGCCAAGCGCAACGACGCGCCCACCCTCACCCACACGGCCATTGCAAACCTGACGGTCACCGAGAACACCAGCACTGGCGGAGCGGTGTCGATCGATGCGGTGAACCTGCTGAACGCCGGCACCGTCGCCGACATCGACCTCAGCACCACCTCTGGACTCAGCAACACCGTGTTCGGGGCAGGCACGATCACTGCCACTCTCACCGACGGGCGCAGCGGCGACAGCCTGCTCGT
>CANHVY010000045.1 GCA_947464185.1 Burkholderiales bacterium | reverse complement strand
GCGGGCTGGAACGACCTGGGCGCCTGGGACGCCGTGTGGCAGGTGGCCCCGCAGGACGCCCAAGGCAACGCCGCCACGGGCGACGTGCTGCTGCACGACAGCCAGCGCACCCTGGTGCACGCCACGCACCGCCTGGTGGGCGTGATCGGCCTGCAGGACGTGGTGGTGGTGGAAACCGCCGACGCC
Source organism: Burkholderiales bacterium (assembly GCA_947464185.1). GTDB lineage: Bacteria > Pseudomonadota > Gammaproteobacteria > Burkholderiales > Burkholderiaceae_C > Rubrivivax. The sequence continues at coordinate 28,805 of CANHVY010000045.1, read as the reverse complement.
GTGCTGGTGAGCGACCGCGCACGCAGCCAGGAGGTCAAGGCCATCGTCGGCACGCTCAGCCGCCAGCAGCGCGAGGAGCGCAACCTGCACCGCAAGGTGCACCGGCCCTGGGGCTGGTACGACAGCGTGGACGCGGGCGAGCGCTTTCAGGTCAAGCGCATCGGCGTGAAGCCCGGCGCAAGCTTGAGCCTGCAGAAGCACCACCACCGCGCGGAGCACTGGATCGTGGTGCGCGGCACGGCCGAGGTGACGTGTGGCGACAGGAAGATCCTGCTGACCGAGAACCAGAGCACCTACATCCCGCTGGGCGAGGTGCACCGCCTGGCCAACCCGGGCAAGGTGTGGCTGGAGATCATCGAGGTGCAGTCCGGCAGCTACCTGGGCGAGGACGACATCGTGCGGTTCGAGGACAGCTACGGGCGCTGAACCTGCGGCAGGGGTCACCGCCGAGTACCGACCCTGCACCGGCGCGTGGATTGAGCAGACGCAAGGGCCATGGCCTTCGAGGCCGGGACACTGAAGGTCTTCACCAGCCTTCCTGCACGTGACACCCCCCGCCACCCCAGCACCTGTGTCCCACCCACGCGCCGCGCCCGCTTCAGAACCCCACACCGGCGCCGTCCTGCGGCCCTATCCTCCAGGCACCCGCCTGCCCACCCAGTGGGCCTGCTGGCTGGACAGTGCCTGCTCGCACCTCCATCCGGCAGGGCGGGTGGTGGACATCGCAGCAGCAACGGCAGCAGCAGCCACAACGGACCGCAACGCGAACGCGGCATCCTTCTTCGCACCCCTGGTGGGGCAGGGCACATCCGGCGCACTGACGCTGCCCGGTGCCCTGGAAACCGGGGAACCGACCGATCTGGCCTGGCACGACGCCAGCCACGCTCCTGCGCTGGCCCGCAACCTGGCGCGGCACCGCCGTCCGCTGAACCTGCCCCGCGTACCGCTGGGATCGCCCAGCCTGCAGGCGCTGAGCGCCGCGTTCAGGGGCCGCGGCTGGGTCCGCGTGCGCCAGGCCCATGGTTCACCCTGCATCGAACTGGATGCCGGCTGGGAGAAGCCGTGGCAGAAGTTCAATGCGGGGCGCCAGTCGGACTTCCGCCGTGCGCAGCGCCGCGCCGAAGAGGCCGGTGCGCTGCAGTTCGAAGTGCACGCACCCTCGCCGGGGACCGTGCTGGAGCGACTGCTGGACGAGGCCTACGAAGTGGAGTCGCGCAGCTGGAAGGGCGATGGCGGCTCGGCCCTGGCGGCGGACCCGCTGCTAGGCCCGTTCTACCGGCGGCTGGCGCACAACGCGTCACAAGCTGGTTTGCTGCGCCTGTGCTTCCTGCGCATTGCAGGTCAGGCGGCAGCCATGCAACTCGCGCTGCAGGGCGAAGGGCGCTTTTGGTTGATCAAGATTGGCTACGACGCGGCCTTCGCGCGCTGCAGCCCGGGGCAGTTGCTGATGCTGCACACCATCGGCCATGCCGCATCACAGGGCCTGGCGTCGTATGAGATGCTGGGCAACGCCGCGGCCTGGACGGCGGGGTGGACCCGAACCTTGCGGCCCTTCGTCGCGGTGCAGGCGTACCCGGCGTCTTGGCCGGGTGCACGGGCACTGTGCACCGACGCGTGGCGCGCAGCCCGGGCGCGCTGGCAGGCCCGGGCGGGTTCACGCCCCGGGCAGGAATCGGCGGCGTGAACAGGCACGCCCACGCCATCCTGAAACACTGGGCCTACGCCCTGGGCGGGCCGGTGCTGCAGCGCGCCAGCCGCGCCTATGTGCCCGGACCGCGCCTGCAGGACGCCGTGCACTGGGCCCGTCACCTGGCCCCGCCCGGCAGCGGCTTCACCTTCGGCTACTTCAATGCCGACGGGGAATCCGCGGCGAAAGTGGAACAGGCCTGCCGCCAGTCGATCCAGGCGCTGGCAGCGCTGGAGGCACTTCCAGCAGAGGGCGCCCACCGTACAGGCTACTGCTCCGTGAAGGTGCCTGCCCTGGGGTACGACCTCAAGGCTCTTGAAGGCTTGGCCCTGCTGGCCCAGTCGCAGGGGCAGCGACTGCACTTTGACAGCCACGGCCCCGAAACCGCCGAGCCCATGTTCGCGGCCCTGGACACCCTGCGTCACCACCAGGTCCGCCTGGGCCTGACGGTGCCGGGACGCTGGTCGCGCAGCCTGGCCGACGCCGACTGGGCTGCGCAACACGGCCTGCGCGTGCGGGTCGTCAAGGGGCAGTGGCCCAGTCCTGATCGACCGGGCGCTGACCCGCGGCAGGGATTCCTGGCGCTCATCGACCGCCTGGCGGGCCGGGTGAATGAAGTGGCTGTCGCCACCCATGATGTGGACCTCGCACGCGAAGCGGCACGGCGGCTGGCCGCACGGGGCACGGCGTGCGAGCTGGAGCTGCTGTGCGGGCTGCCCCGACGTGGGGTGATGGATCTCGCCCGCTCGCAAGGCCTGCCCGTGCGCCTGTACGTGCCCTTCGGCCAGGCCTGGCTGCCTTACGCCCTGAGCCAGGTGCTGCGGCAGCCGCGGCTGTGGCCCCGGCTGCTGAAGGACAGTCTGGCGGACGGCTGGGCCAGGAACCCGGTGGCAGGCGCCCGGTAGGCCAGCGGCCTGGCGTACGGCCGGGATGTGCTTCCCTGCCGCCCAGGCCGCTGCGCCTGCCCTCAGTTCACCCGCACCGTGGTACCCAGCTTGAAGCGCGCGCCCGCCGCGTCCCAGGTCTGCCCGGCGCCACTGTTGTCGGCATTGGCAAAGCGCACCGAGAACCTCGGGTCGCCGGCGGTGGCCGGGAAGACGTCCGGGGCCGACAGGAACACGTCGTAGTCACCCGTGGCCGCATCGGCGGGAACGGTCACGCTCACGGCCTGCGCCGTGGAGGCCGTGGCCTGCGGCGTCAGCGTGGCCAGGTTGCCGGCCCGTGCGGTGATCACCGCACCGGTGCTCTTGTGGCGCAACTGCACCACCAGCGCCCGGTCCGAGAACATGCGGGACCAGCCGACGTTGCGCAGGTTCACGCTCAGAGGCAAGGTTCCGCCACGCCACACCTGCGTGTCATGCGTGGCCGAGTCCAGTTGGACGCGGTAGCCCATGAAGCCCGACACCTGCGCGAAGCAGCCGCCCGACTTCCAGGCGTTGATCATGGCCGGGGCGTAGCCGCTGTTCAGCCACGTCAGGTGGTACTGCTTGCCCTCGGTGAGGATGTCGTTGCAGGTGGTGCGCCAAGGGGTCTCGCCCTGGCAGGTTTCCCCGCCAAAGGCGGTCTGGGCCGACAGGGCATGCACGTAGGGACGCTGCGTGCTGTTCTGGTAAGTGCCGGTGTCGGTGGGGCCTGACAGGAGACAGTCGTTGTGCGCACCGGCACGCTTCTGCTGCGTGGGCGAGGGGTACCACTTCATCAGATCCGCCGGGTAGCGGAAGCCGATCTGCGTCGTGGTCGGCACATTGGCCAGCAGGGCGTCGCGCACGATGGCCCGGTTGATGTCAGCCGTGGTGCAGGTGGTGCTGCCGGCGTTGTAGCCGCAGGAATTGCCCGACTTGGACGAGTGCCATTCGCCCCAGGCGCCGATGAAGCCGGCCCGCATGTGGGGAATGACGTCGGCATTGGCCGCCAGCACCGGCCTGAGCTGCTCCAGGTGACGCTTGATCTGCGCCGCACTGGCGTCATTGCCGGTGGCGCTGAAGTCGTAGTTGAACCACACCGTGGCCTTCATGCCCATGGAGCGCAGGCTGGCAAAGCGCGTGTTCAAGGTGCTGAGGAAGGAGGCGGGCAAGTCGCTGGTGCGGTAGCTGTCCAGCTGCACCTTGGCCAGCACCAGGCGCATGCCGGCGTTGTAGCTGGACTGCACGCTGCCGGCGTCAAAGCCGTTGACGAAGTCGTTGCCGGCCCAACCGTAGAAGCCGCGGTCGGGGTTGGGAATGTCGGCGCTGGTGGGGCCGAAGCTCAGGTTGACGGGTGCGGTGGAAGGAGCGGGTGCCGGTGCGGGTGCGGGTGCGGGTGCGGGTGCGGGTGCGGGTGCGGGTGCGGGCGTTCCAGGTATGTAGCAGGCCTTCACCACGCCCTGCAGAGGGTCACCGAAGAGCCAGTTGCCGCTGCTGCAGTTGAAGGGTCCGGTGACCGTGCTGTAGTAGTAGGAGTTGGGAGCTCCGTAGTACAGCACCGCCGTGCCGGTGAAGTTGCAGGTGGTCTGGCCCGACTCGCTGGCGCATTTCACATAACCTGCCGGCAGGGCCTTGGCCTGGCCGATCGAGGAGTTCTTCACCGCCAGTGCCGTGCGCACCTCGTCGGCTTGTTCTGCCACAGCGGTGGGTTCCTCCACCGAACCGCCCCCTCCACAGGCGGACACCAACGCCGCGGCGGCCATCAGTTCGGCCAGTACGGTCATGCGCGAGAGGCGGACATCGTTCATCATCATTGAGCTCCCTTGACTGAAGTTGAGCCGCCTCACCGGACATGGGTGACTGCGGTCAGGCCATGGTAGGAATATGCCTACCGCGGGGGTAAGCACCCTCCGAGGGATGCAACAGGATGTAAGTCCGCAGTCCGCGCCCAGCGCCGAGACGGCCGCCCGGGAGGGAAGCGGTTCGTTACAAATGGGCCGCATGAACTGAGGCCGCTCAACGCGCGCCGGCACCGGGCGGGCAGCATGGCGACATGCCAGGCCCTGGGTACGTTGCCGACCGTCCTCCCCCACTCCCCGCCCGTGGAAGCCGCACCTTGTTCGTCGTGGACTGGGACGAGACGGGGGCGCGTGACCTGCAGGAGCGTCTGAGTCTGGGCCTGAGCCCGGCAGGGGGCTCGGAGGGGCCGTCACAGCCGTCCCAACCGTCGCAACCTTCCCATGAGGGCCGACCGTCAGCCGGGCTCCCGATCAGCCCACGGCCCGGTACGCCCCCATCCGCTTGGCAGGTGCTGAACTGCCCCACCACCGCCGTGCAGGCCGGGGCGGCGGGGGGTGGCTGGGCGCGTGTGGCCCAGGCCGGGCGCTATCTGCGCACCGCGCTGCAGGCCGCCTGGCGCAGCCGCCGGTTCGCCCAGGTGGTGGTGTGGCGCCAGTCCATCGGCTACCTGCTGTGCGCCCTGCCCCGCTGGCCCGCCAGGCTGTGCGCGCAGGGCCGCCGGCCGCAGTTGGTGTTGACGACAGTGCTGCTGTCGCCCTCATCCACTGCGCCAGGGTCGTGGCGGCGCGGGCTGCTGGAGTTGGCGCTGCGCCGCGCCGATGCGCTGGTGTACTTCTCACGCGACATGGCGCAGGACACCGCGCGTCACCGGCCCGCCTGGGCGCACAAGGTGTTCTGGATGCCCCTGCCGCTGTTCGGCGAGCCGGCAGGGCACGGGGAGCCGCTGCAAGCCGTCGGCGCCGGGCCACAGGCCGTCGGAAAAGACGGCGCGGGCGCGCTCAGCGTGTTTTGCGGCGGCACGAGCGACCGGGACTTCGACGTGGTGATCGAGGCCTTTCGCCACCGGCCTGTGCCAGTGACCCTGGTGTGCCGCGAAGACCAGGCCTTCCGCGCGCCCGGGCCCGTCGAGCCGCACTTCACGGTGCGCCGTGGGGTCAGCGAGCAGGAGTACCACGCCCTGGCCGCAGCAGCCGGGGTGGTGGTGGTGGCGCTGAAGTCCGCGACCTCGGGCTGCGGCCAGTTGCTGTTCAGCTTCTGCATGCGCCATGGGGTTCCGGTGATCGCCACCGACTGCTTCGGCACCCGCGACGAGGTGGTTCACGGCCACAGCGGCTGGCTGGTGCCCGCCGGCGACGCCCAGGCGCTGGGCCAGGCCTACGACCGGCTGGCAGCAGACCCCGGGCTGCGCCAGCAGCTCGTGCACAACGCCCGCGCGCAGGCCTTGTCCCGGCGGGACGGCCTGACCGGCTTCGTGCGCGCCATGAACGCACTGGGTGACACCTTGCGCGGCGCTCCGGCGCCCGAAGGCGCCACCTTCCCCCAACGGCCCCAGGCCACCCATACCCGCAGCGCGGGCCATCCCATCGGAGAAGTTGCTTGATCGTCATCTTCTACCCGGAGTTCGGCGGCGTGCACGGCATCGCCCGCTACCTGGACAGCTTCCTGGCGCACCTGCCCGGCAAGGCGCCGCCCATCGTGCTGATCACGGCGGGCACCCCCCCGGGATGGCAGGCTCCTGCCGGGGTGGAACTGCTGCTGCTGCCCCTGCGGCCCCACCGCCTGGGCCTGGTGTGGTGGACGTTGCAGGCGCGCGCGGCACTGGCGCGGCTGGAGCGTGAACGCGGGCCGGCGCTGGCCGTCAACCTGCACGTCCCACCGCTCATCCCCGCCCTGTTCTTCAGCCGAAGGCGGCGCATCGTGCTGACCGCGCACACCACCTACCTGGGCATGTCGGGCCGCTTCGACCGGCCCCGCCACTTCGACAGCCCCTGGAGCCGCCTGTCCGTGGCGATCAAGATGGCGATGGAGCGGCACATCCTGGAGCGCTCGGCGCAGGTCATCACCCTGACCGAGCAGGGCCGGCAGGAACTGGCGCGCTACGGCCGCCACGGCGGGGTGGTGGTGATTCCCAACGGCGTGGACACCCGCACTTTCATTGAAGACCCGAAGGTGGTGCAGGACATCGACGTGCTGTTTTGCGGGCGCATCGAGCGGCGCAAAGGCAGCCGCCCCCTGGCCGAGGTGTGCCTGCGCCTGCTGCAGGCCCGGCCCACCCTGCGCATCTGCATCGTCGGCTACGGGGACGACGAGGCCCATGTCCGCCAGCGCCTGGCGGCGGTGGCCGGCCCTGACGGACCGCTGCGCTTCGAGGGCCGGGTGCCGCTGGCGGACATGCCCGACCTGTACCGGCGCAGCCGCGTGTACGCCTCCACCTCATATTACGAAGGCCTGCCCGGCACCTGCCTGGAGGCCATGGCCACGGGCGTACCGGCGGTGGTGTGGAACCTGCCCTTCTACGCCGGGCTGGTGACCGAAGGCTGCTCCGGCCTGCTGGCGCCGGTCAACGACCTGGACCGCTTCACGCAGCGCGTGCTCGAGCTCAACGACCAGCCCGAACGCGCGACAGCGCTTGGACGCCAGGCGGCGACCCTGGTGCGGCGACGGCACGACTGGCAACGTCTGGCCGCGCAGGTGGTGGCGGCCTGCACTCCGCCGGGACCGGCGAGCCCCAGGCCCCTGGGCGTCGGGGCCGGCGTGAGCCGCGCCTGATGCCCGCCGCTGACCAGGCGCTGCGGGTCACCTGGCTGGGGCTGCGCGGCCTGCCGGGGGTGCAAGGCGGCGTGGAAACCCACGCCGAGCAACTGTGCCCGCGCCTGCAGGCCCTGGGCTGCGAGCTCACGGTGCTGGCGCGCGCGCCCTACCAGGCTGTCCTGCCGCAAGCCCGATGGCAGGGCGTGCGGCTGCGCCGGTTGTGGGCGCCGCGGCACAAGCACCTGGAGGCGGTGGTCCACACCTTTCTCGGCGTGCTGCACGCCGGCCTGTTCAACCGGCCGGACGTGCTGCACCTGCAAGCCATCGGCCCGGCGCTGTGGACGCCATTGGCCCGGCTGCTGGGATTGCGCGTGGTGGTGACGCACCATGGTGCCGACTACGCGCGGCAAAAGTGGGGCCCGCTGGCCCGATGGGTGCTGAAGCTGGGCGAGGCCAGCGCGGCGCGCTGGGCGCATGAGTTGGTGGTCATCTCGCACGCCATCCAGCGCGATGTGCAGGCCCGCCACCAGCGCCAGGGCTGTTGCATCCCCAATGGCCTGACCCTGCCTTCCGCCCCCGCAGACCCGCGCGCGCTGGCGGACTTCGGCCTGCAGGCGCAGCGCTACGTGCTGCTGGTCAGCCGCCTGGTGCCGGAGAAGCGCCACCTCGACCTGATCCAGGCCTTCGCGAACGCCCAAGCCCAGGGTCGGCTGCAGGGCTGGTGCCTGGCCCTGGTGGGCGCGGCCGACCATGCCGATGCCTATGCAACACAGGTGGCCGATGCCGCGGCCCGCACACCCGGCGTGGTGATGACGGGCTTCCAGACCGGGGCCACCCTGCAGGCCTTGCTGGCACATGCGGGCCTGTTCGTGCTGCCCTCGTCCCACGAAGGCCTGCCCATCGCCCTGCTGGAGGCGCTGTCCTGGGGCCTGCCCTGCCTGGCCAGCGACATCCCGCCGCACCGCGAACTGGGGCTGCCCGAGGACAGCCTCTTTCCCCTGGGTGACGTGGCCGCACTGTCTGCGAGCCTGGCGCACCTGGCCGATCGCGTCGAACACCGCGAGGGGCCTGCAGACCGCCTGGAACGCATGCAGCAGGCAGCCCGGCGCTTCGACTGGGACGACAGCGCCCGGCAGACCAGGGCGGTCTACGAGCGGGTGGCGGGGCTGGGGAATAACAGCGGGGCGCTGCTCCACCACGAGATCAGCCCGCCCTCATGAATCCGAGCGCGCTCCTGACTGCGGGCCAGGTCATGACAAAGGGCCGCGGCCGATCAGGAGCGCATCAAAACGCCATGACGTCAGCGCCAGCGCCGAGATTGCGGCGGCACGTGCCACGAGGGGGCGTGGACGGGACAGTCGGTGGCGGAAAGGACCGATTGGGCATGTTCCAGGCCGATCTGGACCACCTCGTCGAAGCGGCGCCACTCCAGCATCCCCACCCGCGAGATATCGGGCGCGAATCCCAGGTCCACGGCATCGCGCATGCGGCGCTGGTGGGACTGGCTGGACATGGCCGCCACGTTGAAGACGGTGGCGGCGATGTTGGGCAGCCGCCCATAGCGACGGCGGGAACGCGGCCGGAACAGCCGGTCGAACAACATCTGACCGGTGGTGGGCATCTGTTCAAGCTCAAGCGGGCGGTAGCGGTCACGGCTGAGGTCCACGCCGATCACCCGCCCGGCGCCGGACTGCCGCATCACGTCCACAGGATAGTTGTTGAAGGTGCCGCCATCGACGAGGAGGTCCCCCCCTCTCAGCACGGGCGGCAGCGCGGCGGGGATGGAGACGCTGGCCGTGACCGCTGCGGCCAGATCACCCTGCCGCAACACTTCAGGACGAGCTCGGGAGTAATTGGAGGCGACGCAGAAGTAGGGCTTCCAGAGATCCTCGATGCCGATGGGAGCGCCGACCGCCTCCACGACGGCCTCTCGGATCACACGCGCCAACCTGCGGCCCGCGATGACAGACACCAGGGGAAGCCAATTGAGATCACCCGTGGGGTTGACGGCGAAGGCTTTCGCTGCGACCTCGGTGACCTCCTCCACGGGCCGATCGACAGCAGCCAGCGCTGCCATCACGGCGCCGATGCTGGTGCCCCCTGCAAGATCCCAGTCGACCCCCTGCGCTTCCAGCGCCTGCATGACGCCCAGGTGGGCAAATCCACGGGCCCCGCCACCGGCCAGCACCAGACCGGTGGCCTGCCCGGAGAGGATGCGTGCCAGACGAGCCCAGTCAGCCGCCCGGCCGCGGCGGACATGGAAATGCGAGAACGCCCCCTCCTGTATATGGGCTCGCCCCGAAAGCCATCGGCGCGTGTCAAGCGGAATGCGCCTATCGTCCGGATGCAGCAGCACCAGGCTCGCGGCCGAAGCAGCATCCAAAGCGTCTGCGGCCAGCAGGTGGCGCTCGGCAGGCGTGATGGCTGCCTCTGCGTCGGCATCCGCCACCAGCAACACCTGGTCTGCGTGGCGAATGCAAAGCCGTGTCCAATCGGTGTCCTCGCGGTCGGCCACCAGCACCTGCATGGCGTGGCGGGCCTCTTGCTCGTCCAACCAGGCGAGCTGCCGGTGATAGGCGTCGGCCAGCCCTGGCGCGATGTCCGCGCCTCCCGGGCCCAGGCCAGCCTCGGCTGCCGCGCGATCCAGCAGTGACACGGGCAGCCGGGGGCCAGCCTGCGCTGCCGTGCCACGGGACAACTCGGACTCAAGCGCATCGCGCAGACGCCGGGCCAGGCCTGCGACATCAAGCCCGGCGTGCAGCGGCAGAAGGCAGATGTTGCTGATGTCGCGGGACGGCCCGCTTCGTTCGTTGCTGCGCGTCATGCGCTCGATGAGCTTGCGCGCCAGCGGCAACCCAAGGCGGGGCCAGGTCTGAAGAAGATCGGTGAAGTCCTGCGCTGACAACCGCAGTAGCACGCTGTCACGCAGGGCGATGATGGTGGCGCCTCGGGGCTGCTGCATGACAACACCCATCTCGCCAATGGGCTCGCCACGTCCGATCTCGCCCAGGACGACCTGCTCACCCCCAGCACGGCTTGCCACCGCACGCAGGCGGCCGGAGAGCACGAGATAGATGCTGTCGGGTGGGTCCCCCTGGCGCATCAGCACCTGCCCCCCCATCAGCCCCACGGTGGTCATGCGCGGGCGCACCCTGTCGATCACCTCCTGCTCAATGTCACCGAACACCTCGCGCAAGGTGTCCTGCAAGATTTGTTCGTGGAAGTCGGAGGCTTCAGGGTCCATCGGCTGGGGGGCAGGCGGTATTCGCGAAGTGCAAAGTCAGCGCGACGCGCCGGAGTTTATCGAACAGCCCCTGCTCAGACCTGCGCCCCAAGACCGCGCTGGACAGCGAGGTCGGGTGTCCTCGACCTTTTTTATACTCCTGCCCGCCCCTCAACGTGTGCTGCGGCTTACCCGATGAATCCTCCCTCGGCTCTACCGCCCGCGCATCGCTCAGGGCGTGCCTTTGGCTGGCAAATGGACCTGCGCGGCGGCCTTGAGGCTGCCGTTCAGACCTTCCCGAATTCCATCGGACCCCTGCTGCTCTTTGCGGCCGTGCTGGGTCCCGCCGGGGTGCTGCCAGGCCTCTGGGCGGCACTCATTACCGCCTCGGTCGTGCGACTGGCCGCAATGGTGCTCAGGGGCAGCCGCTCCCTCATTTCCTCCTCCCGCACGGCCTCGCTTGCTGTGTTCACCATCCTGGTGCTGCAACTGGCCAGGGCTGCCGCAGGACCCGCCGGGATCGATGCCGCCGCCTTGCAACTCGGGCTGCTGGCTGCGGGCCTGCTGTTCCTTTTCGCCTCCGCCCTGGTCGTGGCGGCAGGCCTGCTGCGGTGGGGCCTGGTGTTCAAGATGATCCCCACACCCGTGCTTTCCGGCATCGGTATCGGCACGGCCTTGCTGTTGCTGTGGCAGGCCTGCCTCCAGTTCGGCGCGGGCTGGCCCCATGCGGCGGTCGCCCTTGCCATGTTCGTCGTCTTCGTGGCATGGCCGTTGTGGACGTCACGTCCGCGAGTACTGCACTTCCTGGGCGCGGCGGTGGTGGCCCCCCTCGTGGGCCTGGCGCTGATGTCGGCGCTGTTGCCCCTGCCTCCGGCCCAACCGACGGCAGGGCTCGCAGCACAGGTGCACTGGATTCCTTTGGCCCAGTTGGATCGCATCCTGGGACCGGAATTGCCGCGTTTGCTGCTCATCGGCCTGCCCGGGGCCCTGACGCTGGCGCTGGTCATGGTGCTGGAGACCTTCTACGCCGTCAGCTTGATGGAGTCGCGCTACGGCGCCAAGGTCGACGCAAACCGTGAACTGGTCGCCCTGGGCGGGGCCAACCTCCTCAGCGCTGCCTTGGGTGGCGTGCCAAGCACGGGCACTGCCGTCGGCAGTTCAGCGAACTGGGAAGCCGGGGGACGCGGCACGGTGGCAGTGGTGACCTGCCTGGCGCTGGCCACTTTGGCCTTGCTGCTGCTGTCGCCGTGGCTGATGGCCCTGCCTGCAGGGCTGATGGCAGGATTCCTGCTGATGGATGCGGCGAGGACCGCAGACCGGCGGTGGCTGCGCCAGGCGCTGGACAAACTGAGGCAGCCCCGGCAGGCCCGGCTCGATCAGGCGTTCTGGCTCAGCGCACTCATCGCTGCCGTGGCGTTCACCGGCGGCCTGACCTGGGCCGCCTTCCTCGGCATCTGCCTGTGCACACTCATCGTGCTGCGCCGCCTGGCTCACCGCTCCACCGCCCGATGGGAGGGCTTGCGACACCATCGGTCCAGACGGATACGCAGTGCGGCCGAACAGCACCTGCTGGACGAGAACCGAGATGAAGTGGCAGTGCTGCGGCTCAACGGGCACCTCTTCTTCGGCAACAGCGTGCGACTGCGCCAGTTGGCAGACGAAGCGCACCCACAGGCCAAGTCCGCCATCATCGACGTCAGCAACGTCCAGGATGTCGACACCAGCGGCTGCGAGGCCGTGCAGGGCCTTGTGTCGGAGTTGCGTCGCCAAGGCATGACGGTCGTGCTGTGCGGACTGCAGAGCTGCCGTGCCCACGAACTGCAACGGGGCCTGGAGGCCCTGCCTCGCCGGCCTGGCCTGGCGCAAGAGTCCGATCTGGACCGGGCGCTGGAGCGTTGCGAGAACAAGCTACTTCAGTCTAGGGGGGCGCCACCCTCGCCGGAATCGACACACCTGGAGCACAACAGGCTCCTGCAGGGCCTGAGTCCCGAGCAGGCATCGGCCGTGCTGGCGCATGGCCGGGTGCGCGAGGTCGACCAGGCCCAGGCCTTGTTCCAACGGGAAGAGCCGGCGGACGATGTCTGGCTGATCGAAAGCGGCAGCGTCAGTGTGCTGACCCAGCATCAGCCTGGCAGCCCGCGTCTGGCCACCTTCGGCCCCGGGCACTTCATCGGCGAAATGGCCTTCCTGGACGGACGCCCTCGCTCCGCGACGGCGCTTGCGGATACGCCCGTACGGGCCTTGCAATTGGACGCGCAAGCCTTCGCGCACCTGCGGTCCACACACCCGGAGGCCGCACTGGAGCTGGCACTGAACATCGCCCGAGAACTGTCATCACGGGTGCGTGCAGCCAACCTGCAACTGCATGCAGGCGAGGAAGACTGAGCGCGCCAGAGGCACGCTGCATTCCGGCGGCGTTGGAGCGCTTCGGGGCTGCCGCTACGATACGGACGAGAGAACCCAATCGCGGTGATTCGCACCGCACCTGCGCAGGGAAACCGTCCAATGAGCGTGTCACAGATCCGTTACCTCAATGTCGTCGAGCTGGGCCGTGGGGCCCTGCAGAAACTGGCTGCCGCCTGCCAGGAGCATGGCATCCGACGGCCCCTCATCGTCACGGACAAGGGCGTGCGCGCAGCCGGTCTGGTGGACCGGGCCCTGGCGCAGCTCGCTGGGCTGGAGCACGTGGCCGTGTACGACGGCACCCCGTCCAACCCCACCGAGGCCGCTGCTCGCGAAGCCTGTGCGCTGGCCCGTCAGGAAGGGTGCGACGGACTGGTTGCGGTGGGGGGCGGTTCTGCCATCGACTGCGCCAAGGCGGTGGCCATCCTGGTCACCCACGACGGCCCGCTGGCCCGCTACGCCACCATCGAAGGCGGCTCAGGGCTGATCACCTCTAGCGTCTGGCCGCTGATCGCCGTGCCCACCACGGCCGGCACCGGTAGCGAGGTGGCACGCGGTGCCATCGTGATCGTGCAGGACGGGCGCAAGCTGGGCTTCCACGCCTGGCACCTGATGCCCAAGGTGGCGGTGCTGGATCCGGAGATGACGCTGGGACTGCCGCCGCTGCTGACCGCCGCCACCGGCATGGACGCCATCGCCCACTGCATGGAGTCGTACATGGCGTCGGCCTTCAACCCGCCGGCTGACGGCATCGTGCTGGACGGCCTGGAGCGGGGCTGGGCCCACATCGAGCAGGCCACGCGCCACGGCCAGGATGTGGAGGCCCGCACGCAGATGCTCAGCGCCTCGATGCAGGGCGCCTTGGGCTTTCAGAAAGGCCTGGGGTGCGTGCATTCGCTCAGCCACAGCCTGGGCGGCGTCGACCCGCGCCTGCACCACGGCACCCTCAACGCCATGTTCCTGCCCGCGGTGATCGACTTCAATGCGCAAGCCGAATCGGTGGTGCGCGACCGGCGCCTGCAACGCATGGCCGGTGCGATGGGGCTGGGCGCGCAGGGCGGGGCCGATGCGGCCGGCAAGGCGTTGGGCGAGGCCATCAGGGCCATGTGCCAGCGCCTCGGTCTGCCCAGCGGCCTGGCGGCCATGGGCGTGGAGCGCTCATGCTTCGAACGGGTGATCGACGGCGCCCTGGCCGACCACTGCCACAAGCTCAACCCCCGCCTGGCTTCGCGCGAGGACTATCGGCGCATGCTCGAAGCCTCGATGTAGAGCCCAGGCCCCCGCGTGCGCCGCCCATGGCGTGATCACCACGGCGGTGATCCCCCCTGCGCTGGGCGAGGCGGTTTCACACCAGGGCATTGAACTGCCGCTCGAACCCGTGGACCATGCCCGCAAGTTCGAAGCGCTCGCGCACTTCGGCAGCGGCGCGACGGCCCATGGCCGCACGCGCGTTCGGCTCCAGCCAACGGGCCAGGGCCTCGGCCATGGCCTGCACGTCTCCCACGGGCACCAGCCAGCCGCTGTGGCCATGACGAACCTGTTCCCGCGCACCGCCCACGTCCGTCATCAGCAGGGGCTTGCCCAGCGCCATGGCCTCCAGCGCGGCGAGCGAGAAGGTCTCTGTGGTGGAGGTGATGGCCATGGCGTCGCAGGCGGCCACCAGCGGCCGCACGTCCTGCACGAACCCGCTGATGCGCACGAGCTCGCGCAGGCCCAGCGCATCAACGTCGCGTTCCAGCGCGGCCCGCAGCGGGCCGTCGCCGATCAACCAGCCGCACACGCGCTGCCCCTTGCGCGCCGTTTCAGGGTCCTGCACCACCTGCGCCAGAGCCCGCAGGAAGTCACCGTGCGCCTTCTCCGGCCGCATCACCCCGCACAGGCCCACCACCAGGTCGGTCTCGGCAAAACCCTGCTCGGCACGCAGCCGGCGCTTGTCTTCGGGGCTCCAGGTGTCGCTGAATCGCGCGGTGTCGATGCCGTTGTGGATGACCACGTCCTGGCGGGCCCGCAGACCGTGCACATGCCAATGGTCGGCCTGGGCCTGGCAGACGAACACGAGCATGTCCGCGCGGCGCACCAGGTGGCGGTACAGCACCATGTGGCGGGCTTCCTTGCGCGACTCGGGCAGCGTGCTGTGGAACACCTCCACCAGCCGCACCTGGGGGCCCCGGCGCGAGAGGGCGCGCGCCAGCCAGCCGTACAGCAGGGCGTACATGTTGGTGCAGACCAGCACGTCGGTGCGCTGCGTATCCAGCTGGCGCGCCAGGCGCCGGACGGCCCCCCAGGACAGCCCCTGCGCCACATCCAGGCAGGCCAGGCCGTCGGCCAGACGGTGCGGTGCGATCTGCGGCAGCAGGGCCTCCTCGCGCTTCAGGGCGGTAAGCGCCAGGCGGTGACGCGTGGCGTCCAGCCCGTTGACCAGCGACACCACATGCTTCTCCGCGCCCCCCACGCACAGCGAGTTCACGAGGAACAGCACGCGCAGCGTCATCGGGCTGCGGCGCGGGCCGGCATTGCAGCCTGGCCCCAGTACGCGAACAGCAGCCCCAGGCAGAACCACCAGGGCGCCTGGGCCGGGTTGGGCATGTAGAAGGCCGTGGTCGCCGCCATGGCCAGACCCCCCCACAGCGACCAGCGTGCACCCCGGAAGAAGCTGCGCAGCGCCGGGCTCAACGCCTCGTCCCCCGCCAGCCGGCGCAGCCGTCGCAGGTACTGCGCGTGCAGCAGCACCATGGCCGCCAGGCCCAGCAGCCCCAGGTCCATCAACACCTCGAGATAGATGTTGTGCGGGTGGTTGGCCTTGTAGCGGCCGGCCGCCACGGCCGAGGACCACTGCGTCGAGCCCAGGCCGCGGCCGATCCAGGGGCTGTCCAGCACCTCGGGGGCCAGCAGCATCCAGCCATTCACCCGGCCGGCGGTGAGTTCGTCGCGGTCCACGCGCTGCGTGTCGGCCAGGGCCCCGGCGCGCAGGCCGGTGGCAAAGCGTTCCTGCAATTCCTCGGGCGATGCCAGCAGCGCCAGCCCGGCCAGCGCGGCGCTCAGCAGCAGCGTCTTCAGGCGGCGCTCGTGCCACAGGAAGCCGACGAAAGCGATCAGCGCCGCCAGCAGCCCGCCGCGCGAGAAGGTGAGCAGCAGCGCCGGGACCACCAGAGCCAGGGTGCACAGCGCCAGCACCCTCCAGCGCCCGCCGCCCGCGCCCCCGGCCAGGAACAGCAAGGGCCCGCACAGCAGGGCCAGCAGCAGCCCGAACTCGTTGGCGTGCATGCCGCGCGGGGCCATGAACTCGCGGTCGCGCGCGAGTTCGGCCAGGCTGCCGGGGTACTGGGCCACGGTCCAGAACACGGCCAGCGCCGGCGCCACGGCGGACATGGCCAGCACGGCAATGAAACGCTCTGGGTGGCGGCTGTCCCGCACGGCGTTGGCCAGCAGAAAGGCGAAGGAGAAGAAGTACAGCAGCGGCTTGACGAAGCGGTCCACCAGGTATGTGGGCGGATGGAATTCGCGAACGGCATCCACCACCGCCGGGTAGTTGCGCACCCCCTCGCCGATGTGCGGCCAGGCCACCACCATGCCGACGGCCGCGGGCAGGGCGAAGCACAGCCACAGCGGCGCAGGCAAGGGCACCACGGGACGCGAGGGCTGGGCCGGCCCAGGCGGGCCCAGCCGCCAGCGCCGGGCCGCAAAGCCCAGCCAGCTGGCCAGCACCAGGTAATTGGCAGGGTTCAGTCCGCGCACCGAGGGCAGCATGGGCAACACCGGCAGCACCAGGGCCAGCAGCACCACCCCCACGCGGTAGTCGTTCAGGATGAAGGGCAGCGGCGCCAGCACCGCCAGGCCCAGCAACACCAGCGATGGCGGGACCAACCCGAGCGCCGCGCCCGCCCCCAGCGCCACGGCGGCCATCAGCAGGCTCCAGGCCAGGGCCTGCCTGCCGCTGCTTGTCTCTTGCATGCCGATCATCACGCCCCCGCCCTTCCGGCCTCGGGAGGCCCTTCGATAACCGGCGCCACCTGCAGTGTGCTGCGCCACAGCACGTCGCGCAGGGCCCAGGTGGCCACCAGCCCTTGCAAGGCGGCAGCGGCCACGTAGCCCCACTGTGCCCCTGCCGTACCCAGCACCGGCACGAGCTCCCACGAGACCCCGAAGAACACAAGTGCGTAAGCGCACAGCGAGGTGATGAACCAGCGTGTGCGCAGGGTGCCCACCAGGGCCATGGACAGGATCCATGCGGCCGTCTTCAGCACATCGCCCAGCAGTTGCAAGGGCAGCAGGTCGACCACCGCCTCGAAACCGGTGCTGAAGACCAGATGGACGGCGGGCCGGCGGCCCAGCCACAAGGCGGCGGCCAACAGCGCTGACACCGCACAGGCACCGGCCAGGGTGCGCAGCACGTGGCGGCGCCGGCCCTCGGGGTCGTGCGCGCGCTCGCCCATGCCGGGCATGAAGTGCAGCGACACCGAGGCCACCACCAGTGCCTGGCAGGCTTCAGACAGTCGCCAGCTGGCCTGCCACAGACCGGCGGCCTCCAGACCCAGACGGCTGGCCAGCAGGTCGCGCACGACGATGAGCGCCAAGGCGGGCAACACACCGTTGACCAGCAGCATCGGAAAGAAGCTCAGCACGCGGCGTGCGATCTCGCGGTCGAACCGGCCCTGCACGTCGCGCCAGTGCAGCCCGCCGGACCGCCACGCCACCAGGGCGATGCTCAAGGCCAGGCCCGCTCCGTAGACCGACAGCGAGGCCCACAGGGCACCTTGCAGGCCCCACCACCAGGCGCAGGGCGCGAAGATCAGCAGGCCCAGCAACGCCGAGGCGATGGAAGCGCGACCGATGAGGCCCACCTCCTTGGCCACGCCCAGGGCACCGAAGAGCAGATCGTTGAAGATGGCCGCAGCCACCGCCAGGCCCGCCACGGCGATCAGCGGCGCCAACCCTCGGTCATGCAGCAAAGCCTGCGCGATCCAGGGCGAGGCCACCGCCAACGCCAGAGCCCAGCATCCCACCAGCACCGCGCCCATGCGCAGCACCGTGGCATACACCTGCCCGCGCCGTTCCTGGTCGGCCCCATGTTCGGCCCCCAAGCGGACGGCACCAGCCACCAGACCCTGTCCCAGCATGCTCTGACACAGGCCGATGAAGCCCGTCAACTGCGCCACCAGCACCAGCCCGCCCGGGCCCAGGGCCAGTGCCGTGACCTTGATGCTCAGGAAGCTGGTGAGCAGGCGCACACCCGCCATGGCGCTGCCCCAGCCCAGTGAACGCAGGATCACGTCCGCTCCCCCAAGCGCGCGGGCACTGCGACCGTGGCGCGCCTGCCGCGCAACACCTGATCGAAGACCTCCAGGTAGCGCGCCACGGCCACGTCCATGGTGTGGTGAAGTTCAAAATGACGGCGGCAGGCCTGGCTCGCTGCGCTCCAGGCGGCGCGGTCGCGTGTCAGCCGGTCCAGGCGCAGCGCCATGTGGTCCAGGTCGTCGCAGGCCAGCGTGCCGCTGACACCGGGGGCCGACTCCGGCCGCACGAAAGACAGGGTGGGAATGCCTCGCAGCCAGGCCTGCATGAAGGTGTTGGGCAGACCCTCATAGTCCGAGGTGTTCAGGCACACGCTGGCCTCGTCGAAGGCGAGGCCCACGTCGCGGAAGGGCACATGCCCGGTCATGGTCAGGTTGGACAGGCCCCGCGCCTGGTGTGCGATGCCATCGAAGTAGGCCTGCGCCCCGCGGTCCACTCCTGGGCCGCCCACCATCAGGAAGCGCAGGTGGCGCAGACGCCGAGCCAAGGCCAGCACATGATCGGGCCGCTTCAGGGGCTTGACCGTCGCCGCCCACAGCACGTTGCCGTCGAAGGTCCCCGGCTGGGCCTGCGGCTCTTCGTAGCCGTTCTGGATGAGGTGGCCGTCGCGGTGGAAGTGGCGCTTGAGCAGTTCCAGCTGGGCCACGTTCTGCACCACCACGGCCTGGGCTGCGCGCAGGCCCCAGCGGTACATCGCCGTGTGCTGCGCCGGCATGCCGGGCAGCGGGCCCAGGACGAAGTCCTTGTCGCTGGCGCCGGCAAACACAAAGGGCCTTCCCGCCATGCGTGCGTAAACTGCGGCCGAGGCCACCTGCTCGCCGGCGGTCTGCATGAACACGATGTCCGGGCTGATGCGCCGCAGCAGGCGCACCAGGTCCGACATGCGGGGGTGGAAAAAGCGCAGGCCCGGCCAGCCGCGCTGTCCGCTGTCGGGAATCTTGTAGACGGTGATGCCGTCGCAGTCCACCACGTCGGGCTGGCCATGATCCTTGGTCAGCACCGAGATGCGGCAGCCGGCGCGCAGCAGGGCGCGCATCTGCACGCTCTGCTGCACTTCGGCACCGCCCACGAAGGCAATGCCGCGATGCCCTGCCAGCACCGGGTAGATGTGAACGGCAATGAAGCAGACGTGCGGCAGATTCAAGCCCTGGCCCCCGTGACGGTCGTGTGCGGAGCGGCGGCGTTCGGGGGGGTGGCCAGGGGGGAGGCCGCCTGCCAACGGGCGGCGAAGTCTCCCAAGGTCATGCCCCTGAACTGCCCGGCCACCGAGCGGAAGAGCACCCGCAGATCGCGGTACAGCGCCTCGATGGACGGCCCATCGGGGAAACTGGGGCTGCCCCCGGGCATGAGTTCCGAGGAATGCAGCACCATCTCCAGATGCGGCCAGCGCTCGGTGACGGCCCGCCGCACGATGCCCAGCATGGCCGTCAGGTTGCGACCGTCCGGGTACAGCCAGTGGTGGGTGGGCTGCCAGGCCCAGCTCCAGCGCCGTACCAGCGGCACGGCGTAGGCCTGGGGGAGCCAGCGGTACAGCGACGAGGGCACCACCGTCATCGGCACCTCCAGCAGGCTGGACCGCCCCGAGCGCTGCGGATCGTTCAGGTCCACAACATACGGGCGCGTGGAAAAGCCGCGGTAGTCCACCACGGCGGCGTCAGACCGCTTCTCGTCCTCGGTCGGCGCGCGCACCCAGCGCACGTCCGGCGTCACCGAGCAGTCCACGCGGATGCCGTGACGCACCAGGGATTGGGCGCAGGTGGCGTCGAAGGCCCAGCGTCCGCCCCGGTGGCTGACGATCTCGCACTCGAAGCGGTCTCGCAGAAGCCGCGCCATGTAGCCGATCTTGGCGTCCACCACTTCGGCCGGGTACTCGGTCAGGAAGGGCTGCGCTGTCAGGTCGTCAGGGGTCAGCGGCTGCAAGGGTGGGCTGTTCCAGGCGTGCAAGTGCATGCCGATCTCACCCGTGCCGCGCCGCACGACACCCCGCCCGAAAGTCAGGAACTCCGGGCAGCGGGCCATCTCGAAGTTGGTCAGCCAGGTGGGGCACAACCCGAAGGATTCGCACAGCCGCTGAAAGCGCTGCACGTGGCGGGCGTTTCGGGTGGTGATGATGCGCGGACGCCCCCACAGATCGTCACCTTCGGTGTCGATGGTGACGAGGAAGGCGGGGGTGTGCGGATCAGGCGCCACGGCGCGCAGTTCAGCCACGCAAGGCCTCCAGGTAGGGGCGCAACACGGTGTCGTCGCCGTAATGCGCATCCATGAAGTGGCGGCAGCGCGCACTGGTGGCGTGCCATTCGTCAGGACTGTGGGTCAGGCGCTCCACGGCCATCGCCATGTCCTGCAGCGACTGGGCCGCATGCCCCAGACCGAAGCGGCGGATCACGCCATCGGGGTCGAAGAAGGACACCGTGGGCACCCCGCGCCGCCAAGCCTGCAGGTACGAGTTGGGAAAGCCCTCGGAGTCGGACGTGTTCACGAACACGCGTGCGCGCTCGAAGTAGTCGTTCACGTCGTGGTACGACACACGCCCGTGGAACTGCAGGTTTTCCAGGGTGGCGGAATTCTGGCGCGTCGCCTCGAACAAGTCCTCATGTCCACCCTGGGGGCCGCCGATCATGTGCAGACGCACCCGGGGCAATCTCTGCGCCAGTGCCAGCGCCAGATCGGGCCGCTTGAAGGGACGCAGGTTGTTGACCCACAGCACCGGCACATCGCGGGCCTCGAAGTCCAGGTCGCGCACCGCCGGCTCCACCAGCATGCCCGCCACGCGGCTGTCCAGCCCGTAGTTCGCCCGCAGCGCGGCGCGCTGCTGCTGGCTTTGCGCCAGCACGGCGTCGGCCCGGCGCAGGCCCCATTCGTAGAGCTTGCGGTCGCGCCAGAGGCGGATCAACAGGCGCTTCGGGTCGCAGTCCAGGTCATGGGCGATGCGGAACACCACACGCCGGCCGTGTCGGCGGGCAAAGGCGGCCACCACGCCCAGCTGCGAACTGGCCGTGCTGACGTAGTACACCTGTGCGTCGGCGCGCCCCAGCGCACGCCACAGCCCGGTGAGCCGCGGGTGGAGGAAGCGCAGCACCGGCAGGCCTTCGTCCAGGCCATGCGCGCGGTGCAGCCTCACACCGTCGATCTCCAGGCCATCGGGTTGTCCGTAGTTCGCCACCACCATCGAGACCTCGAAGCCCCGCCGGGCCAGGGCCCGCGCCAGCAGCGTGTGCTGCACCTGCTCGCCCCCGATGCCGTGGCGGTTGTGCGCACGCGAGATCACCGGCAGGTTGTCCAAACCCACGAAACAGACCTTGGTCATGCCGCCGGCCTGGCTCAATAGGTGTTCATGACCACGCCTGCCAACCTTGCCGGACCCTGCGACAGGCGACTGGTCAAGGCCGCCAGCGATGCGAGCCGGCTGGCGTCGCGCCGCGCCACGACCAGCGCCGCAGAGCAGCGATCAGCCACGGCCAGTGCGTCGGCACCGTAGGCGCACGCCGGGGTGTCCACCACGATCTGATCGAAGCGGCTGCTCAACTCGCCCATCAGGTCGCGGAACACCGGGCCGTCCACCAGTTCCAGCGGGTTCGGAGGCAGCGGCCCGGCCGGCAGGACGTACAGCCCCGGCACATCCTGAATGCGCGTGATGACGTCCATGCCGGCGCGACCGCTGAGCAGGCTGCTCAGGCCGTGGCCGTCGGTGATGCCGAAGATCTGGTGCTGGCGGGGCCCGCGCAAGTCCGCGTCCACGAGCAGGGTGCGACGCCCGGCCTGAGACCATGCGACCGCGAGGTTGGCGCTGAGGAAGGACTTGCCGTCCTGCGCCTGCGGGCTCACCACGGCGAGCGAGGCTGCGGGCTCGCCATCGCGGAACACCTGGCGCGACAGTTCGCTGCGCAGGGCGCGCACCGCCTCGGCCTGGGCCGAGCGGGGCCGATGCAGCATTACCTGCTCGGCCCGGTCTCGCCCAGGCGCCGTCGCGGCACAGGCGTAGCGGAATTGCGAAGCCAGGGCCTGAAAGACATCCTGCGTCGACGCCAGGCCCAGGGCCACCGCGGCGTCGCCGAAGCGCACACGGCGCAGACGCGCCACCGCGGCAATGCGCTCCACCTCTTGCGGCGTGAGCTGGCGCTGGCGTGCCAGGATCTCCCCCAGCCGCCCGTCATGCCAGGAAGAACCGTGGCGCAAGGTCGGAGGCGTCTCGATGATCTCCGGCCCATCAGACCTGTCACCGCGAACCACCGGACCCTGCACGTCGGGCTCCAGGGTCACCTGTGCGGCCTGCCCATCCCTCATCGAAGGGGTCCCTGCATCACGAAATCTCGCCATCAAGCTTCACTCCTTGGAGGATGTGGTCGGGGCCGGCAACTGGCCCATGCGCCAGGGCTGAACCAGTGCCGCTTTGCTCGGTGCGAAGCCGCCGCGGTCCTTCGGGCCCGGCAGGACGCCCAGCAGGGGTACGCCCAGCCATTGCGCCGTAGCCACCGGCAGGCGAGCCCGGGCGTCCACCCGTTCGACCAGGGCCACCGTTCCCAGGGCCAGCGCCAGGCCCAGGCCCAAGGCCAGACCTGCGCGCAACATCCAACTGGCGGAAGACGCCGTCAGCGGCACGGGGGCGGCCGACAGCAGGTGGGCCTGCCCCTGCGTGGCCTGACTCTCCAGGCTGGTCTGCTGCAGCCGTGCCTGCAGGCCGTCGTAAGCGCGCTGCGCACTGTCCACATCGCGCGCCAGCACCAAGGCTTCGTCGCGCACCGCCTTCAGGTTCATCACACGCTGTCGCTGGGCTTCCAGGGCCGTGCGCATGTCGGTCTCGCGTTGGCGATTGATGGTGTTGGAAACCACCGCTCCACCGGCCACGCGTCGGGTCTCGGCCTCCAGACGCGAGCGCAGCAGGCTGACCTGCCCACGCGCCTCGAACACCTGCGGGTGGTTGTCGCCCAGGCGGTCGTTGAGCTCCTGCATCCGCGCCTCGGCACGGGTGAGATCGGCGCGCAAACCCAGCAAGGCCGGATGGGACAACACCTCCTGCAGGCGGTCCGCAGCGGCGCCCTGGGACTGCGCCTGACGGCTGCCGGACTCCGCCACCACGGCCTGCAGTACGGTGAACTGCGAGGACAACTCGTTCAGGCGCGCTGTCTCCACATCCACCCGCTCATCCCCCACCACCACGCCCCGTGCACGCTGGAAGGTGGACAGCCGGGCCTGCGCCTGCTCCAGTTGAAGACGGGCCTCGCGCACCCTGCCCTCGAAGAAGCCCGAGTAGCGACGGGCCTGATCGGCGCGCAGGCCGACGCTGATGTCCAAGTAGGCCTGCGCGAAGGCATTGGCCAGCGCGGCCGCCTGCTCTGCCGAAGACCACCGCACGGTGATGGACAACACGTCGGAATCCCGCGCCGGCTTGACCTCCATGGCCGCGAGCACTTGGGCCACCAGCCAGGCCTGCAGAGCACTGGGCAATGCGGGAATCCGGTCGGTCTCGTTGGGGCCGGCATTGGCAGGGGCGGCAGCGGCCAGGCTGTCCTCCCAGGCCCGTCGAAGGGCAGGGTCGGCGGTCAGCGACAAGCGACGCACCACCTCCGCGCCCACGCGCTCGCTGCGGATGATGTCCATCTGCGTGGACAAGGCGGTCATGACCGGGGGTTGCCAGCCCGTGGACACCGACATGGGGTCGGGCCGCCCCTGGTCCACGATCACTTTGGCCGTGGCCACGTAGCTGCGAGGCAGCAACAGGCTCGCGCCCAGGGCTGCCGCCACCGTCAGCAGCAACACAACCAGGGCCAGGCCCGCACGGGCGCGCAGGGTGGCCATGAAGGAAGCAGTGTCCATCGTCAAGTTCCCAGAAGAAGCTTCAGAACAGGCTCTCGCGCACGTGCACCACATCACCCTCGCGGACGGTGTCGTCCATCGCGGGTTGCACGAGCTGCAAACGACCATCGGTCCCGCGCCGGTGCACGCGGATGCCCTTCTCGGTGCCGCGCGGCGTCAAGCCACCGCCCGTGGCCAGCACCTGCATCAGGGTCATGCCACGCTCCAGACGCAGCGGGCCAGGACGCTGCACCTCGCCATAGATGTAGACCTGCGGCTGCCGGTCGACCCACACGGTGTCGCCATGCAGGATGTCCACGTCACGACCCTGCCCGCCGGGGGTGAACAGTGCGGGCAGATCCACCTCGGCGCGCCAGGGCTGCCCCTGCCGGATGCCGGTGACCACGGCAACGTCAGCAGCACCGGCAGCGGTGCCCCCGGCCATGGCCAGCAGGTCGGTCAGGCGCAGTCCGGTGGCCTCCAGCGGAAACCGGCCGGGGCGGTTGACCAGCCCCAGCACACTGGCCTGGTGGCCACGCACTTGCACCACCGACACATTGACCTGCGGCTGTCGCACGAACTGCCCCTCGCGAAGACCACGAGCGATCAACTGCTCGGCTGCACCCACCGTGAGCCCGCCCAGACGCACCGGGCCGAGAAGGGGAAAGTTAAGCACCCCCGCCTCGCTCAGGCGGGACTCCAGCGACAGGTCCGGGTTCTGGTAGACGGCCACGCGCAACACATCGCCGGCACCCAGCCGGTACTCCTCGGGCGAGCGGGCGTCCGCCACGGCGCGCGGCCCCGCGGCGGCCGGGCCGGGCGGCGAGGGGTCCTTCAAGGCCTGGGCGGCGGCCAGACCCGTCCAAGCCATCACGGCCGCTGCGGCCAGCGCAGCCAGCGTCCCGCGGTACCGAGGGACGAGGGAGAGGTTCAAGGGAAGGTTCAGCACGTCCAGTCATCTCCTGAAAACAACGTCTTCATTGCGCCACGGGCCGAGCCGGTCGACGCTGCGCATGCTCAACTGGGTGTGGAAGGTGAAGCCGAGGCGCTCGCGGGCGGCGCGAACCGGGCGCGAACGCCACGCCAGGCCTGCTCCAGCCGCAGCCCCAGGCTGGGGCGGTGAAGCGTGAAGGTCGCCATGGCGTAGGTCTGGTGGGACAGTTGCTGCTTGTAGCGGGCCTCGCCCGCCAGGAAGTCATAGCCGTCCAGGCCGGCGTCCAGCGCTTGTTGCACGGCCAGGGCGTGCGTCACCAGGCCTGGGTGGTGGTTGCGCTCGGTCAGGGCGAAGTGAAATCCGCTCTGGTAGGCCAGCATCTGGCCACTCTCGACGAAGTTGTAGAGGTAACCCACCTCCTCGCGGCCTGCCGTGACACGCAGCAACTGCACCTGCCCCGCCGGCCATGCAGCGGCCAGCAGCCGCTGGTGGAAGCGCTCGAACATCGGGTTGGCAAAAGCCCCTGGCTGGCCTCGCGCTGACCAACCCATCTGATGGAAATGCTTCAGCCGGTCCAGGAACTGCAGGGCCTGCGGCAGGTCTGCGGCAGCGCTGATGAGCACCTCGCCCAAGCCCTGGTACAGACGCAGGCTGCGCCGTACCGTGGAGCGGGTCTGGGCACCCAGGGTGTCCAGGAAAGACTGGCCTGAGGTCCGCACGGGAGACAGGTCCACGCGGTAGGCGGGCTCGCTCGTTTCGCGCACGCACGCCACGGGCGGTGGGGCGTCACGCCAACGTTCATGGTCCGCCGAAACGCCTGGCAGACACACCTGGTCCACCGAAGGCACCAGCGCCCACAACTGCGTGGCCACAGCCGCCTGCACCTGCGCTTCCAGGCCGCGGCGCGCCAGGCATCCGTTGTGTTCCACGGTGATGTCGTCCCACTGGCGCTGTCCGGTGGCGTGCAGGTGCAGGGCGTGGGAAGGCCACCAGCGCAAGCGTCGGGCCCGATGCGGCACCAGCACGGCCAGGCCCACCAGCTCCGCCCCCAGTTGCACACGCACCAGGGCCGGCTGGTGGGCGGGGTCCAGGTGTTCCAGCCAGCATCCGATCCAGGTCCAGCCTGTGAAGAAGTTCGGCACTGCCCGGGCCTGCAATGCACGCCACTGCGATGCCAGCGCCTGGGGTGGGGGACAGGTGGTCAGCGAGACCTGCAAGGGCGGGCTGTCGCGCAGATCGGCTGGCCGGTTCACGTCGCCAGCGCCTGCGAGCGAAGGGACACGGACGTGGGCCCCTTCAGGAAGATGGTGCCGTAGCGACGCAAGGGCGCAAGCCGAAACGGCAACCAGGGTTCGGCGCCGTAGTGGAACTGCCACCACCGGGCAGGGATGTGCCGACGGCTTTCGTCGTAGATCTCTCGGCTGCGCCAGGCCAGCGGCTGAAGTTCCTGGGCGCGCGTCAGCGAGACCCGCAGGTCCTGGTCCATGCCCTCGATGAACAGGGCGGCTGTGGGAGCCAGCGTGCGCACCACGTTGTCGAAGGCGCGGCGGGCCAGGGGCGGAGGCAGGTGGAACAGCACGTTCTGCGCCACCACCACGTCGGCCTCACCGTAGCGTCCCCGGAGATCGTCTCGAACGATGTCGGCGCAACTGAAGTTCACCCGGCGGCGCGTACGCTCGTTCACGACATAGGCATCACCGTCACGGTCGAAGGTCTGCGCGACCAGCCAGGCCGGCACCTCACGACCCTGCGTCAGTTCGGACCAGGTGTAGCGGCCCTGGCGCGCCTGGCTGACCAACTCAGGGCTCAGGTCTGAAGCCTCGATCACCACCTCCAGGTCGGGCCTTTGCAGCGCCAGCCATGCCGACCAGGTGTAGGCCTCCGCACCGTTGGAGCAGGCATAGAGCAATACCCGCAGAGGCTGACCCTGCGCACCTCCCGGCACCCGGTCCAACCCCAGATGGGCCAGCACCGGGCCGGTCAGGGCGGCCAGTTGTGTGGGCGCGCGGTGAAAGCAGGTGTACGAATGGGTGTCGGAGCGCTGTGAACGGCGCCGCAGGCGGCTGTGCAGCCAGGGCCCCAGGGTGTGGGACACCAGGCCCACCCAGGCGCCCTGCGCCTGACGCTGGAGCAGCGCCCACGCACGATCAACGACGCCGGAAGGTCCCTCCAGGCGGCGCACCCCGCTGTGCCGCAAGGCAGGGGACAGCCAGGCGACGAAGCGCTTGCGGGATCCCAGCAGCGCCACGGACCCGATCCTGCGGTAGCCGCTGCGGCCCTGGCCCTGGCGGGAAGCGAAGTTGGTTGCCTTGACATAGCCCAGCATGCGCCCCATGTGGGCCCATTCCAGCTGGGCCCATACCGCCTGGTGGCGATACGACTGCAAGCCGGCTCCACGGAAATCCGGATGGGTGAAACCGGCGAAGTTGTACAAGGCCCCCGCAGGCAGTTGCAGGCGCAGGCCGGGCATGATTTCAGGGCGTCCGCCAGTGTGCACCCAGGTGTAGCCCGCGATGCAGCCGTCCACCAGGCTCAGCAGGCAGGTGTCGCCCGCGTGCAGCAGCGCCAGTTTGGTGTCATCGATGCCCCAGCCCCCTTCGCGCTGCAGGCGGCGCAGTGTGGGCTCATCGGCCACGAGCGTGTCCAGACCGCTGCCGCGCGCCCCGCATGACGGCAAGGCCTCAGGCGCCGGGGCCTGTGCCGGATTCGCTGCCGGGCGCTGCAGTTCGATGATGTGCAACCGCTCGAAATACATCAGCCCGTTCAGCAGTTGCTCCAGCGCCACCTGGCAGGCAGCCCACGGGCCGTGACGGCGCCAGGTCTCGACCGTCGTTCTCAGGCTGTAGCGTGGATGCACAGGACCCCTTCTGCAGAAGCCACTTCGCGCCCGTCCTCGGCCGTCAGCCAGCCTTGGTAGAGCAAGGGAACCGAGGCCGAAGCCCGGTCTGCGGACTGGAAGGTCCGGTCAAGCCGCTCCCGCACCACCCCGTGGCAGCACAGCGCCTCGTTCGGCACGGCCGAACTCGTCACACGCCAGGACAAGCGAGCAAGGTGGCCGGCCGGCCCCAGCCAGGCGCCTGCGTGACGGGCGAAGCAGTTGCCGATCAGTGAGCGCTGCAACACGACATCGGGGTGACCCTCCGACCGGGCGGCATCCGCGTTGTAGTGGATGAGGTGGCGGTTCCAGGTGACCGCGCTGAACATGAAGACCTGCATCGCGGTGGGCCGAAGCCGCAGTTCGGGCAGCACCACCGGCAGCTCGAAGGGAAGATCGAAGGCAGGCATGCCCCTCATGCCGGCCTGCGCAGGTAAGTCGCGAGTTCGCGGGCCACCTCGGCCCCCGCAGCGTCAGTGAAGGTGGTCTGCCGGGTCACCAGGTGCAGGGGCCCGTGCCGGCCCTGCCGGCTGTGCACCCCCAGCAAGGTGGAGCACATGCTGATCGTCTCCCCAGCCCGGGCGGTGCGGTGAATGGTGAACTCGCTGGCGCCCCCGATGCTGCGAGCGTTGGGCGGACCGCCCAGGATCTCTGCGGGTGCGCCGTCCGGGGGCAATTGCTCGGGCCCCACGTCCTGCCAAGCCATGACCTGGAAGAACAGCGGGGGCGCCGTGTCGCCAGGCGGCTCGCCGATGGCCTGCCTGAAGCGGCGGATGTCGCGCTCCGTGACCTGGAAGGTCCAGGAGGAGGTGGCACCCGCTGCGTCGGTGGTGCCAGGGACCGCAGTTGCGCCAGGCTGCATGTGGGGAAAGTCCGTGAGTCAGACTCACCATTGCGCCATGCCGCCCTCAGGGCGAAGCTGCGCAAACGCAGCGACTCGCAAGTCAAGGCGCCATCCGGTTCAGACTGCACCCTCCCAACCCGCTCAGGCCGGGCCTAAGGCCCGCTCAGGCCGCGCCTAAGGCCCGCTCAGGCCGCGCCTAAGGCCCGCTCAGGCCGGTCCTAAGGCCCATTCGGGCCGGGCCTAAGGCCCGTTCGGGCTGAGCCTGTCGAAGCCCCGGTCAGGCCCGACCCGCAGGCCTCAG
>CANHVY010000044.1 GCA_947464185.1 Burkholderiales bacterium | reverse complement strand
GAACGCCGACCCGATCAAGTACGAAGTCGACGAGGAGTCCGGTGCGCTGTTCGTGGACCGCTTCATGGGTACGGCCATGCACTATCCATGCAACTACGGCTACATCCCCAAGACCCTGGCCGATGATGGTGACCCGGTGGACGTGCTGGTCATCACTCCCGTGCCGCTGATCCCTGGCGTGGTGGTGACATGCCGCCCGATCGGTGTGCTCAAGATGGACGACGAGGCGGGCGGCGACAACAAGCTGCTGGCCGTGCCCATCGACAAGATCCTGTCGATCTACACCCAGTGGCAGAAGCCCGAGGACCTCAACCCTATGCGGTTGAAGACCATCCAGCACTTCTTTGAGCACTACAAGGATCTTGAACCTGGCAAGTGGGTCAAGGTGCTCGGCTGGGAAGGACCGCAAAGTGCTCGCGAGGAAGTGAAATCCGGCATGGCGAACTGGGCGGCCAAGTAGGCCGTCTGAAGAGGCCTCGCCCTTCGGCTTCAGCGCGGGCTGGGCAGGGCAGGGCTTGTCCCTGTCAACGGGGCTTGCAAGGGCGCCTGAAGGGAGTCAGACCGCTTCCGGTGACGGCTTCCTGAAGGGACTGCGGTCTCGCAACTCATCGGCATAGGCCTCGATGCCCGTCCCCTCGCGGGTCAGGAAATCGGCGATGGCCGCCTCGAAGCGGACGTCCCGGATCCAGTGTGCGGAAGCCGTCCTGACGGGAAGAAGGCCCCGTGCCATCTTGTGTTCCCCCTGGGCACCTCCTTCGAACCGATTGAATCCCTGAGCGATGCACCAGGCCAGGGGCTGGTAGTAACAGGCCTCGAAATGCAGGCACGGTATGGACTCCGTGGCGCCCCAGTAGCGTCCCCAGGCCCACCCGGTGCCCCGGTCGATCGCGATGAGCGAAGCTGCCACGGGCTGGCCCTGGCGGCGAGCCACGAAGAGCACCCAGTGTTCAGGCAGGTCCCGGGCCATCCTGGAAAAGAAGTCTCGACTGAGGTACGGGCTGGAGTGGTGCGCGGCGTAGGTGCCGCAGTAGCACCGATAGAAGAAGTCCCAGAGACCTTCGTCGATGGCGCTGCCTTCATGAATGGTGAAGCTCACGCCGGCGTCGGCCACGCGGCGGCGTTCCTGAACAATGTTCTTGCGCTTGTGTCGGTGCATGCCGCTGAGCAACTGCGAAAAGTCCATCACCGGGTGCTCTGGGTCCTGGATCCAGTGGAACTGCAGGCCTTCGCGGATCAGCCACCCCTGGGATGCCAGCGCCGCTTCGTCCCAGCCATCCATGAACAGCAGGTGCGCAGACGACAGGCCGAACTCCTTCGTTAGCTGCCGAAGAGCCTCGGCCAGTGCGGCGCGCGAAGCCTCGTCCCGGGCCAGCAGCCGCGTGCCGGGCACGGGCGTGAACGGGACGGCGGCCAGCGCTTTCGGGTAGTACGGCAGGCGGTGACGATGATGAGCGTCGGCCCACGCCCAATCGAAGACATACTCCCCATATGAATGGCTCTTGAGGTACAGCGCCAGACCCGCGTGCAGGTCCCCGTTGTGCCAGAGGGTGAGGAACTTGGGATCCCAGCCTGTGGCAGGAGTGGCACTGCCTGAGGCCTCAAGCGCGCTGAGATAGGCGTGGCGCATGAAGGGGGTCGGGTGCTTCTGCCGCCCCAGCAGTCCATCCCAGTCTGCCGCGGGTATCTCAGTGGGCGAGTCATGTACCTGGATGCGATACTCGGACACCTTGTGATGGCTCCTAATATGGGGCCCCAAAAGACCCTATGTTGAAGGTGGCGCTGGCTCAGATCAATGCGACGGTGGGAGACCTCGAGGGCAACTCGCAACTCATCGAAGCCGCAGCCCGCGAAGCCTACGCTAAAGGCGCGCGCCTCGTTGTTTCACCGGAACTGTCCCTGACCGGATATCCGCCCGAGGATCTGCTGCTTCGGCCCGCTTTCATGAGGGCCTGTGACGATTCCCTGCAAGGGCTTGCCCGGCGCCTGGAAGATCTGCCGGGGCTGAGCGTGCTGGTGGGCCATCCCGTCGCGGTCCAACTCCCGGCAGATCAGCGCTCCAAGTCGCTCGCAGCCCCCGCTTGTTTCAACGCGGCCAGCGTGCTGGCCTGCGGCGCCGTGGCGGGCACGTACTTCAAGCGAGAGTTGCCCAACTACCGGGTTTTCGATGAGCGGCGCTACTTCACCTCAGGGCGGGAGGCGGGCGCCGGCCCACTGGTCTTTGACGTGCAAGGCGTGCGCGTCGGAGTGCTCATCTGCGAAGACGCATGGTTCGACGAACCGGCTGAGGTGTCTTGTGCCGCAGGCGCACAGGTGCTTTGCGTCATCAATGCCTCGCCTTTTCATCTGGACAAGGCCTACGAGCGCGAGGACCGCATGGCGCAGCGCGCCCGTGCCTGCGGTGTGCCCGTGCTCTACGCCCACCTGGCTGGCGGGCAGGACGAGGTGGTGTTTGACGGCGCCTCCTTTGCGGTCGATGCGCAAGGCACGGTCCGGGCGCGATTGCCGTCTTTCGAGGCCTGCCTCAGCGTGTTGACCGTGTGTCCCGACGGGCGGGTGGAGGGACACATCACTGCGGTTCCGAGCGTGGAGCAGCAGGCTTGGTCAGCCCTGGTCACGGGTGTGCGGGATTATGTGAACAAGAACGGGTTTCCCGGTGCCATCATCGGGCTGTCAGGCGGCATCGACTCTGCTCTCGTGTTGGCTGTGGCTGTGGATGCTCTGGGTGCCGGGCGTGTACGTACGGTCATGATGCCGTCCCCCTACACCGCGGACATCTCCTGGATCGATGCCCGGGAAATGGCCGATGGTCTGGGTGTTCGCCATGACGAGATTCCCATCGCCCCCGTTTTCGAGGCCTTCAAGGCCGGTCTCGCACCGTTCTTCGCCGGCTTGGCCGAGGACGCCACCGAGGAGAACATCCAGGCGCGCATACGGGGCACCCTGCTGATGGCCCTGTCCAACAAGACCGGCGCCATCGTGCTGACCACGGGCAACAAGAGCGAGATGGCCACGGGGTACTGCACTCTCTATGGCGACATGGCCGGTGGTTTCGCGGTGATCAAGGACGTGGCGAAGACGCTGGTGTACCGGCTGGCTCGATGGCGGAATCAGCAACCAGGCAGGACCGTCATCCCGGAACGCATCATCACGCGCGCGCCGTCTGCCGAACTGCGTCCTGACCAGACGGATCAGGACAGCCTGCCGCCGTACGACGTGCTCGATGGCATCCTGGCCCTGTATGTGGAAGAAGATCGCAGCGTGCAGGAGATCATCGACCAGGGGTACGCTCCTGCAGATGTGGAGCGGGTCACGCGGCTGATCAAGATCAACGAGTACAAGCGGCGCCAAGCCCCCGTGGGCATACGCGTCACCCATCGTGCCTTCGGTCGCGACTGGCGATACCCCATCACTTCCAGATTCCGTGCTCAATCTGTCCCGACGAATTGTTGAAAGCCGAGGTTTCCCATGAAGCAGATCACCGCCATCATCAAGCCGTTCAAGCTCGAAGAGGTCCGGGAGGCTCTGGCGGATGTCGGCGTGTCGGGACTGACCGTGACCGAGGTCAAGGGCTTTGGCCGCCAGAAGGGTCACACCGAGCTCTACCGCGGTGCCGAGTACGTGGTGGACTTCCTGCCCAAGGTGAAGATCGAGATCGTGGTCAAGGATGCTGACGTCGAACGCTGCATTGACGCCGTGGTGCGGGCTGCAAAGACCGGGAAGATCGGTGATGGCAAGATCTTCGTCACCGCGGTGGAACAGGTGGTGCGCATCCGCACTGGTGAAACCGACGAGTCGGCCGTCTAGCGGGTGGGCCGCTGAGGGGGCACGGCACCGTGCCGGATCAGATGTCCCGGTAGCTGTCCGGTCCGGTCGCCTTAAGGCAGGCGCCATGCAACTGCCCCAGCAATTCGTCCGCATCGGTGCCCACATGCAGCTTGTCCAACTGGGCCTGTTCGAGGAAGCCGCTCGAGACGGTGTGGCGCAGGAAGGCCAGCAGGCCATCGTAGAAGCCGCCTACGTTGAGAAGGCCGATGGGCTGGTCGTGGTAGCCGATCTGTCTCCAGGTCCAGACCTCGAACAACTCCTCCAAGGTGCCAATGCCGCCAGGAAGTGCCAGGAAAACGTCGGCCCGCTCAGCCATCATCTGCTTGCGCTGGTGCATGGTGTCCACGATGTGGATCTCGCTCAGGCCGGTGTGACCGACCTCGCGCTCGCGCAACTTCTGCGGAATCACCCCCACCACACGACCGCCTGACGCCAGGACGGCATCGGCCACGGTGCCCATCAGTCCTGATCTGCCGCCCCCGTAGACCAACTGCCATCTGCGCAGCCCGATGGCCTGGCCGGTTTGGCGAGCCAACAATGTGTACAGGGGGTCAGACCCTGAGCGGGAGCCGCAGTAGACACAAACGCTGAACGGGGCTTCCGTGGTCACGATGGTGGGGGTGCGGTTGCGCCTAGCGAATCAAGCAGTAAGTCGAACCCATGCAGCCGAGGCCCAGACCGCCCCGCACAGCAGCAGGGAGACCATGACGGCAGCGCTTCCCAGATCCTTGGCCCGCCGGCTCAGTTCGTGGTGGCCCATGGAGATGCGGTCTACCGTGCTTTCAACCGCCGAGTTGATCAACTCGACGATCAGGACCAGCATGACGGTACCAATGAGCAAGACCCTCTCCACCCAGTTGCGGCCTAGCCACGCGCCCACAGGCAGCAGCAGCAAGAACAGCACGATCTCCTGACGGAAGGCGCTTTCGAACCTCCAGGCGTCTCGCAGGCCACGCGCGGAATGGCCAGCGGCTCGCACCACCCTTCGCCACCCGGTATGGATCTTGTAGGGGTTCTCGGCCTGTTTGGCCGCAGGTTCGTCTCTCATGTGCTCAAGGCCGAGTCGGGAGTCGACAGTCGGCCAGGTGAGGGTCTGCAGTCCACCAGGCGGGTGCCGCAGATCAGGTCATGCACGAACTGCCTGTCGGGACTCCAGCGCGCTGCGACCGCGATGATCGCAACCCCGCCTAGCAAGCACATCCAGAGCCCCGACCCAGCGGGCGTGTCGGCCCAGTGAGCGACCCCCAACGCCGGAAGGAACCATAGCCAACTCAGCAGGTACCGCGCCACGGCGCGGCGGTGCGTCAATGCGCGGCCCTGCCTGTCGACAACGCGTACATGCCAAGTCTTCATGGCCAGGGTCTGTCCCGACTTGCACCAGAACCACACGAAGTAGGAGCCCAGCACGAAGAACATGAAAATCTGAAGAGCATGCAGACCCTGTAGCGCATGGCGTTGCTGGGTCAGCCCGGCAAACAGGAAACCTGCTGCCATCACCACGCCGAACAGCAGCAGGCCTTCGTACACGAAACTGGCCATCCGGCGCCAGACAGGGGCGGGACGAAGATGCCCGGCTGAAGGGACACCGTGCGCAGCTGCAGTACTCATGGGGACGGCGCCTGGTCGATGATGGCCCAGCCCACCATGGCAGCAGCTTGAGGCCCACGCTTGGGCAACAAGGTCTGCGGGTCAACGAACATCGAAGTAGCCACTATCTTCGGCATGCCAGGCTGGTGGTGGGACGGGGGGGCGTGGACCTTGGACACCAACTGCGTGGTGGCGCCGGGCTTGATTTGTACGACCGTTGGGGCTACGGGCTTCTTGACGTTCAGCCCAGCGGCGGATGCAGAGACGGTGTTCTTCTTCTGGGTCACCGACCCGGATGCAGAGTGCTGGTCGCTGCGATTCGCCTGGCCAGCCAGCGCAGTTCTTTCGTCGTCGGTCAGCGCCAAGTACGCTTCCCATTTGGCTTGCCGATCATCCACGGGCCATTGGCGCACCTCCTGAAACTGCAGCCTGGCTTGGCCCCGCTGTGCGGGCGACATCTGAGCCCACTCGAACATGCGCTCGCGCACCCGCTCGCGTTCCTCATTGGACATCAGCGGCATTCGGGCAGCCACCTCCAGCCACTTCTGTTGCCTGTCAGCTGACAGGTAAGGCCACTCCTTCTGAAGTTGCTGAAGTTCGCGTCGCTGTTGAGGTGTCAGCGAAGCCCAGGGAATCTGACCCTGGCTCGATGTGGACGCCACAACCCGCGTGCGCGAACCTTCCCCTGCAGTTTGTCCGAAGGCGCTGCCAGAACAAACCCAGGCTGAGCAGGCCAGCCACACGACTCTTGACCACGTGAGGCTTTGGCGAAGACTCACGACCATCACGGGCGGGGCGACCTGAGAAACTCCGCAAAGCCGGGGTCGGCATAGGCGGAAGGCGGGAGATCGTCCGAGAGGAGCGCTGCATCGACTTCGGCCGCGGCTTCAATGCGCTGCGTCAGGTTGAACTGGTCGATGCAGATGAGACCCAGGGTCAGAGCGACCACCGGCATGAACGCCGCCAGTCGGGCCCACCAGGGCGTTAAGCCCGCTGAGGAGCCGTAAGAGATGACCGCAGACCTTGCATCCAACGCCTTGAGGCGCCGAAGCCGCTGGGCGGCTTCAATGGCCTGCCACCGGGCGGCGGACAGACGCCTTTCAATGTGTACGTTCAGCAAGGGACTGCCGCCCCCCAACCCGGCGACCACTCGGGCCCCGAAGGCTTGCTCAGCACTGACGGCGTCGTCTGCGAACGTGGTGTTTGGCTTGCTCGACAGTTTGATCACAACACTATCCCTCTGGCCTTTAGTGCCTTTGCGAGGGTGTTGACAGCCCGAGAGCAGTGTGTCTTCACACTCCCCTCGGAACACCCCATGACTTGTGCCGTTTCAGCAACATCCATTTCTTCCCAGTAACGCAACAGGAAGGCTTCGCGTTGACGGGCAGGCAGCTCGGAAATTTCTGATTCGATGATCATCATCACCTGCGAGCGGTAGGCGCCGTCCGCAGCACTTTCCGTGCCTGAACTGCCACCTGCGGTGGCGAGGTACTCCAACAGGTCAAAGCCCGAATCATCGTCTGATGATTCAAGCTCTTCCATCGAGGTGAACAGCGCGTTTCTGACCTTCTGCCGCCGGAACCAATCCATGGTGGCATTGGCAAGGATGCGCTGAAAGAGCAAAGGCCATTCCTGGCTCGGGCGGTCTGCGTAGCGTTCGGCCAGTCGGATCATCGCGTCTTGCACGATGTCCAGCGCGGAGTCGTCATCCCGAACAGTGAACGCGGTGCGCTTGAAAGCGCGCTTCTCGACGCTTTTCAGAAAGTCCGTCAGGGCCTGATCCGAAGTCAAGATGGGTGAAGCAAGGTAGCGCGGGAGTTCGAAGGAGTATCCCATCCGCAAGCCACCCACCGGATCGTCGAGGGGCAGTGTCATAATCTGAGGCTCGCACCACGCGAGTGGTCACGGCGGCGCGCTGTTTTTCAGCGTGAAGCCGTAAGACTGCGCAGGCACCGAATCCGCCCCACGAGGGTGCGCAGGAGGTGCACCGATGGTTTTTCGTCAGAGAAATTCACAGAGGTTCTCAATGGACATGTCTGCCGCTGAAGTCAAGCGCGCCGCCCTTGCGCACACAAACGCCGCCACTACGGACCCCAACGGGTCGGAAATCCTGGTCAAGAGCCTTCAAGCCGAAGGTGTCAAGTTCCTCTGGGGTTACCCAGGCGGGGCGGTGCTGTACATCTACGACGCGCTCTACAAGCAGGATTCGATCGAGCATGTGCTGGTGCGGCATGAGCAGGCCGCAGTGCATGCAGCCGACGGATATGCCCGTGCGACGGGCGAGGTCGGCGTGGCGCTGGTGACATCAGGGCCCGGGGTGACGAACGCCATCACGGGCATTGCCACCGCGTACATGGACTCGATCCCAATGGTGATCATCACCGGGCAGGTGCCTACGCCGGCCATCGGACTCGACGCCTTCCAGGAGTGCGATACGGTGGGCATCACGCGGCCCATCGTGAAACACAACTTCCTTGTCAAGGACGTTCGTGATCTCGCGTCCACGATGAAGAAAGCTTTTCACATCGCCCGCAGCGGCAGGCCGGGTCCGGTGGTGGTTGACATACCCAAGGATGTGTCGCTCAAGACCGCGCCGTTCGACTACCCCGACACGATTGCCATGCGTTCTTACAACCCTGTCCGCAAGGGTCACGGGGGTCAGATCCGCAAGGCCGTTCAATTGCTGCTGTCAGCCAAGCGTCCCTACATCTACACCGGCGGCGGCGTCATCCTGGGTGAAGCCTCGCAGGAGCTGCGGGTGCTGGCCGATCTGCTGGGTTTTCCTTGCACCAACACCTTGATGGGGCTGGGCGCCATACCCGCCTCGGATCCGAAGTTCCTTGGCATGCTGGGCATGCATGGCACCTACGAAGCCAACATGACCATGCAGAACTGTGATGTGCTGCTGGCTGTGGGCGCGAGGTTTGACGACCGCGTCATCGGCAACCCCAAGCACTTCGCCTCAGTAGAGCGAAAGATCATCCATGTCGATATCGACCCTTCTTCCATTTCCAAGCGAGTGAAGGTGGATGTGCCGATCGTGGGCGACGTCAAAGAGGTCTTGACCGAGCTGATGGCCCAGATACGCGAAGCCACGGCGCGTCCTGATGCGCGGGAACTGCAGGCATGGTGGTCGCAGATTGGGCAGTGGCGCGGCCGTGAGTGTCTCAAGTACCGCGAGAGCAGCGAGGTCATCAAGCCCCAGATGGTGGTCGAGACCCTGCACCGCCTGACTCGCGGCACAGACGCGTACATCACCTCCGATGTCGGACAACACCAGATGTGGGCGGCCCAGTATTACGGGTTTGACGAGCCGCGTCGGTGGATCAACTCGGGCGGTCTCGGCACCATGGGTGTGGGCCTTCCCTATGCCATGGGCATCAAGCTTGCCAAGCCCGATGCGGATGTGTTTTGCATCACGGGCGAAGGCTCCATCCAGATGTGCATCCAGGAGTTGTCCACCTGTCTTCAGTACGGCACGCCCGTCAAGGTGCTGTCGCTGAACAACCGCTATCTCGGCATGGTGCGCCAGTGGCAGCAACTCGATTACGGGGGCCGCTATTCGCACAGCTACATGGATGCCTTGCCTGACTTCGTCAAGTTGGCGGAGGCCTATGGCCATGTCGGTCTGAAGATCGAGTCGCCGGCAGATGTGGAGCCGGCCCTGAAGGAAGCCATTCGGCTGAAGGACCGCACGGTGTTCCTGGACATCCGAACGGACCCGACCGAAAACGTCTGGCCCATGGTTCAGGCGGGCAAGGGCATCTCAGAGATGTTGCTGGGTTCCGAGGACCTTTGATCTTTGCGCAAGGCGTCGGGGCTGGATGCGGTTACCGCTGCATCTGAAGTACCGGCGCCAAATGTTGCAGATCTGTCTTGGTCCCCTCTCGTTTCCTCACCTCTCAACCTCATTGAAACCTCAAGGCTGGGGCGAACTGTCTACAGACGGTCCGCCTGAGTGCCCCAAGGCGAACTCAATATGAAACACATCATTGCGGTACTGATCGAGAACGAGCCGGGCGCCCTGTCTCGGGTGGTCGGCTTGTTTTCGGCCCGTGGCTACAACATCGAGAGTCTCACCGTCGCGCCGACCGAGGACGCGTCTTTGTCCCGCATGACCATCGTGACCACGGGTTCCGATGACGTCATTGAGCAAATCACCAAGCACCTGAACCGGCTCATTGAGGTGGTCAAGGTCGTGGACCTGACCGAGGGCCATTTCACTGAGCGTGAACTGATGCTCATCAAGGTGAGGGCCGTCGGCAAGGAGCGCGAGGAAATGAAGCGCATGGCCGACATCTTCCGTGGGCGCATCATCGACGTGACCGAGAAGAGTTACACCATCGAGTTGACGGGAGACTCCAGCAAGCTCGACGCGTTCCTGGTCGCCATCGATCGCGC
Organism: Burkholderiales bacterium; assembly: GCA_947464185.1. GTDB lineage: Bacteria > Pseudomonadota > Gammaproteobacteria > Burkholderiales > Burkholderiaceae_C > Rubrivivax. Next base: position 20,438 of record CANHVY010000044.1, on the reverse strand, counting down.
GTCGATCCTGGAGACTGTGCGCACGGGTGCCAGCGGCATCGGTCGCGGCGAGCGCATCCTCAGGGTCTGACGCCATCAGGGTCACGACCGCATTCACCCACCATCCATCCCACCACCAAGAACGGAGAGATCATGAAGGTTTTCTATGACAAGGACGCTGACCTCAGCCTCATCAAGGGCAAGAACGTCACCATCATCGGCTACGGCTCGCAGGGCCATGCGCACGCGCAGAACCTGAACGACAGCGGCGTGAAGGTGACCGTAGGTCTGCGCCGTGGGGGCGCGTCCTGGTCCAAGGTCGAAAAGGCCGGGCTGAAAGTGGCCGAGGTGGCCGACGCCGTCAAGTCCGCAGATGTGGTGATGGTGTTGCTGCCCGATGAGCAGATTGCATCGGTCTACAAGAACGACATCGAGCCGCACATTCCGCAAGGCGCTTCACTGGCCTTTGCGCACGGCTTCAACGTGCATTACGGCCAAGTGGTGCCGCGCGAGGATCTGGATGTCTGGATGGTGGCCCCGAAGGCGCCAGGCCACACGGTGCGCAGCACGTACACGCAAGGTGGCGGTGTGCCCCACCTCATTGCGGTGCATGCGGACCGCTCCGGCAAGGCCAGGGACGTGGCCCTGAGCTACGCCGCCGCAAATGGTGGAGGCAAGGCAGGCATCATCGAGACCAACTTCCGCGAGGAAACCGAGACCGATCTCTTCGGCGAACAGGCGGTACTCTGCGGCGGCACGGTCGAGCTCATCAAGGCGGGCTTCGAGACGCTGGTGGAAGCAGGCTATGCACCTGAAATGGCGTATTTCGAGTGCTTGCACGAGCTCAAGCTGATCGTGGACCTGATCTACGAGGGCGGTATCGCCAACATGAACTACTCGATCTCCAACAACGCGGAGTATGGCGAGTACGTGACCGGCCCGCGCATCGTCAACGATGAGACCAAGCAGGTGATGCGCAAGGTCCTTCAGGACATCCAGACGGGCGAGTACGCGAAGAGCTTCATTCTCGAGAACCGGGCTGGCGCTCCTACGCTGACGTCGCGCCGCCGCCTGATGGCAGAACACGAGATCGAAGTCGTGGGCGAGAAGCTGCGTGCCATGATGCCCTGGATCAAGGCCAACAAGCTGGTCGACAAGACCCGCAACTGACCAGAGTTGCGACACATCCTGCCACCCCGCACCCGAAGGAACGAGATGCCTTCAAGCGAGCTTGAGGAGGGTCAGGAGCCCGTGAGGCCAAGACGGCGCGGCATTTACGTGTTGCCCAATGCGGTGACACTGGCCGCGTTGTTTGCGGGCTTCTATGGTATCGTCATGGCGATGTCTGGCCGGTTCGAGTTGGCCGCCATCGGCATCTTTTGTGCGGCCATCCTGGACAGTCTGGATGGCCGCATCGCCCGGATGACGAACACACAGAGCGCGTTCGGTGAGCAGATGGACAGCTTGTGCGACATGGTGAGCTTCGGGCTGGCGCCCGCGCTCATCGTGTACGAGTGGGCGCTCAAAGGGCTGGGCAAGGCCGGCTGGATCGTCGCGTTCATCTATTGCGCTGCTGCGGCCTTGCGTCTGGCCCGCTTCAACACCAACATCGGCGTTGTTGACAAGCGCTTCTTCCAAGGGCTTCCCAGCCCTGCCGCCGCTGCCTTGGTGATCGGCCTCATCTTCGTTGCGGAAGATGCGGGTTGGCGGGATGTCTCCAACATCGCCTGGCTGTCATGGACCGCCTTGGGCGTCACGCTCTTTGCCGGCTTGACGATGGTGACGAACCTGCCTTTCTACAGTTTCAAAGTGGTGGGAGGGCGCAAGACAGTGCCCTTCGCTGTCATTGTCGCTGTGGCCTTGGGTATCGCACTGGTGAACGTCCACCCGCCCATCGTGTTGTTCAGCTTGTTCCTGGCTTACGGCTTGTCCGGCTACGTGATCTATGCCTACCGAAAGGCCAAGGGCAGGCCCGTGAGCGTCATCGCCACCTCGACGGATGAACCTGAAGAACGCGGACTTCATTGACGAGTGGGTGTGCTACATTCAATCGGTGATGAACATGAATGCTTTCCTGATGGTTCTACGCCTAGAGGTGCCGATGGCGCGCTGATCATCCACGTTCGTCGCAACTGCCTTGGATAGACGGCCCGCCAGCTTCGCGCAGCGGGCCGTTTTCATTTTCAGCCCACGTTCCTTCCGCAACTGATTTCCAACCCCGCCTGGGAGATCTTTCATGACCGATAAGCTCTTCATCTTCGATACCACTTTGCGTGACGGTGAGCAGTCGCCGGGTGCGTCCATGACCCGGGAGGAAAAGTTGCGTATCGCCAGGCAACTGGAAAGGCTTCGGGTGGATGTCATCGAGGCCGGCTTTGCCGCTTCCAGCAACGGTGACTTCGAGGCCGTGAAGGCCATCGCGGACGTCATCAAGGACAGCACGGTGTGTTCGCTGGCCCGCGCCAACGATCGCGATATTGCCCGCGCAGCCGAGGCGCTGAAGAGTGCGGCCTCTTCACGCATTCATACCTTCATCGCCACCAGTGAACTCCACATGGAGAAGAAGCTGCGCATGAGCCGGGAGCAAGTCATGGAACAGGCTCGGCTGTCTGTGCGGTTTGCCCGCAACCTGTGCGGTGACGTCGAGTTTTCGCCCGAGGATGGGTACCGCTCGAACCCGGATTTCCTGTGCCGCGTGCTTGAGGCCGTGATCGCCGAAGGCGCCACTACCATCAACATACCCGACACGGTAGGCTATGCCATACCTGAGCTCTACGGGAACTTCATCAAAAATCTTCGAGAGCGTATCCCCAATGCTGACAAGGCGGTGTGGTCCGTCCATTGCCACAATGACTTGGGCATGGCCGTCGCGAACTCATTGGCCGGGGTGATGATCGGCGGCGCCCGGCAGGTGGAGTGCACCATCAACGGGCTGGGGGAGCGCGCCGGCAACTGCTCGCTGGAGGAAGTGGTGATGGCGGTTCGTACCCGCCGTGATTACTTCGGGCTCGAGGTGGGCGTCGACGTGTCTCAGATCGTGCCGGCTTCGCGCCTGGTTGCGCAGACCACGGGTTTTGTTGTGCAGCCCAACAAGGCGGTGGTAGGCGCGAACGCGTTTGCGCACGCATCGGGCATTCACCAAGACGGGGTGCTCAAGGCCCGTGACACCTACGAGATCATGCGCGCAGAGGATGTGGGCTGGAGTGCGAATCGCATCGTGCTGGGAAAGCTTTCCGGGCGCAACGCCTTCAAGCAGCGGCTCCAAGAGTTGGGTATCGAACTGGAATCCGAAGCGGAAATCAACGCCGCCTTCGCCCGCTTCAAGGACCTTGCCGACCGCAAGAGCGATATCTTCGACGAAGACATCATTGCGCTTGTCAGCGACGAGAGCGTGACTGTCGAGCAAGAGCACTATAGGCTGCTGTCGCTGTCCCAGAGGTCCGAAACCGGTGAGCGCCCGCATGCCAGCGTGACGGTCTCCGCGGGCGGGCAGGAGTTCAAGGCTGAGAGCGACGGCAATGGGCCGGTGGATGCCAGCCTGAAGGCGATCGAGTCGAAGCTTTCCAGTGGTGCTGAGATGTTGCTGTATTCGGTCAACGCCATCACCTCGGGCAGCACCGAGTCCCAGGGCGAGGTGACCGTTCGCCTTCAGTTGGGCGGCCGCGTCGTCAACGGTGTGGGTGCCGACCCTGACATCGTGGTGGCCTCGGCCAAGGCGTACCTTGCGGCCCTGAACAAGTTGCAAAGCAAGGCCGAGAGAGTGGCTGCTCAGGGTTGAGCGTCTCCCGCCTGTCCGGCAGTGTGGCAATTTCTCAGGTGACTGTTGAGCAGCATTTTCCAAGTGCTTGATATTGCCCAATCTTTAGCCTTCCCCTACACTCTGACGGAGTGACGCGCACGGTGGTGAAGATGCCGGTCGGAGGTGAAATGCGAGTTGTACGGTTGCTGAAGGGGGTGCTGGTGCTCGCAGGGGTCGGCTGGACCTTGTTGGCAGGTGCGCAGTCCACTTCTCCTGGCAAGTCGCAAGTGAACGCGCAGAAGACCGAGAAGGCGCAGAAAGGCTCGTCTTCAGCACAGGGCAGTTCCCGCCCTGCAACCGCCAAGACCCAAGGAGCGAAGGGGGCCAAGGCGGACCGAGGCCTGAAGGCACGCACCGATGCTCGTTCGCAGCGCACGGCCCAGAAGGATGGCTTGGGGAAGAAAGCGCCCGTCGGCGCCACCGTGCGCCGTCCGAAGTCTTCTGGCGGTGTTGTGAACGCACAGTCCGTCACGCGGACCAGCAGCGGGCCTGCGCGTACGTCGTTTGGGCAGCGTGCGGGGCTGCATGACACGGCTGACCCCTTGGATCTGAGGTCCAGTGTGGCTCTGGTGATCGATCAAGATACCCAGCAGGTGCTCTTCAGCAAGAACCCAGATGCCGTGTTGCCCATCGCTTCCATCACCAAGCTCATGACGGCCATGGTGGTACTGGAGGCTGGTCAGTCGCTTGACGAGCAACTGTCGATCACGCAGGACGACGTGGACACCGAAAAAGGCAGCGGCTCGCGCTTGCGGGTGGGGTCGTCCCTGTCACGCGGGGACATGCTGCATCTGGCCTTGATGGCTTCGGAGAACCGCGCTGCCAACGCGTTGGGACGTCACTACCCGGGGGGCCTGAAGGACTTCGTGGACGCCATGAACCGCAAGGCTCGCAGCCTGGGCATGACCAACACGCGCTATGCGGAGCCCACCGGTCTGTCGAGTGCAAATCAGTCCAGTGCGCATGACCTGTCTGTCTTGGTGCGTGCGGCTTCCGAGCATCAACTGATCCGCGAGTTGTCCACCACGGCAGACGCGAGTGTCAACGTCGGCAGCCGGTCCCTGCAGTTTCGCAACACCAACGGGTTGATACGCAACCCTTCGTGGGAGATCGGTCTGCAGAAAACGGGCTACATCTCCGAGGCTGGTCGTTGCGTGGTGATGCAGGCCCAGCTTGCGGGGCGCAAACTCATCATGGTCCTGCTGGACTCGGCAGGTCGCTACTCTCGCATTGGCGATGCTGAGCGCCTGCGCAACTGGATCACACATTCCGTGCCGGCCGCCCAGGCTGCCACGGCGCCTGCTTCAGGAGGCTGAGCCTCCCTGCTTCAGCGGTTGTGGTGCCCCAGCGCCGCCGAAATCTCCGTGGCCGTAGCACGCAGGCGTTCCAGCCAGGATTCCTCCAGTCGATCGCTAGGTGAGGAGATCGACAACCCGGCAATCAGTTTGCCTTGATCGTCATGGATGCCCGCTGCCATGCAGCGCACGCCGAGTTCCAGTTCCTCGTCATCACGGGCGTAGCCCAGGGCCCTGACTGCCGCGAGTTCTCGCTCCAGCCGGGCCGGTTCGGTGATGCTGTTGCGTGTGTGGCCCATCAGGCCCGTGCGGGTGATGTAGGCGCGAACCCGCTGAGGGTCATCGTGCGCCAGAAACAGTTTGCCCACAGAGGTGAGGTGTAAAGGAGCGCGCCCGCCAATGGCCCGGACGACCTGCATGCCCGACCGTTCGCTGAATGTGCGTTCGATGTAGACGATTTCATCGCCCTGGCGCATGGAGAGGTTGACCGGCTGGTGGGTCAGGCGGTGCAGTTCCCGCATGGGACCCAAGGCCGCGTCCCTCACGTCGAGTCTGGCCTTGACAAGGTTTCCCAGCTCCAGCAGACGCATTCCCAGGCGGTAGCTGCCCGCTTCTGGTCTGTCCACCAATCGGCCAATGGTCAGATCGTTCAGGATGCGGTGTGCTGTGGACGGGTGCAGGCCTGTGCGTTCGCTGATCTCTTTCAGCGACACCGGATCCTGGTGAGATGCGAGGACGTCGAGCAGCGCGAAGGTGCGCTCCAAGACCTGAATGGCGGGGGTTGGGGGATCCGACTTGCTCATGAGTTTCCACGATTCGGACTTGTATTTTGCATGGCGGAAATGTTTCCGACCAGCCCTTCAACGGCGAACTGTCCGGATCTGACAGCACCTTCCAAGGTGGCAGGGTAGGGGCCCTCGATGTAGTCCCCCGCCGCCCACAGATTGCCTGCGACCTGCGCGGATGGTCTGGACAGGCCGGGTTCACAACGAAATGTCGCCCGGTGCTCAGTGAGGATGGCTTCTATTTGGGGGGTCTGCGGCCACGTGCGGGGCGGAAACTGATCCTGCGCCTGCTGCAGCACCAGTTGCGCAAGTTCGTCGCGGTCGAGACTGCTGAACTCATCGGCGGCACTGATCACGAATGCAAAGCCGCCGCTTGCGTGGCCCATCGCCTTCAGATCGAAGGCGAACTGCGCCGGGCCCCTGGGAAGAAATGTCATGGGAGCCTTCAGCCGGGCGCCAACGCAACGCAGGTAGATCGTCGTGATGGATTCATGAGGAATTTGTGACGCCAGGCGGTACCAGTCAGGATCATGATCCTGTGCCAAGCGGGCCGCCTCTTTGGCTGAACACGCGAGGATCACGCCGTCAAAGTGGCCGCCGCACAGCTGCCAGCCTGCGCCGCTTCTCTCCAGCGAGGCTACACGTTGCCGAAGTTTCACCTCGGCCCCGTGGCGCTGGAGCCAGTCAAGCGCCGGCAGCGGAAGCAAGTCCCCCAGGGGACGGCTTGGCAGCAGCAGGTCGGCGCTGCCCCGGCCGGTCAACAGCGCATCCCTCAGTACCCGAAGGAACACCCGCGCGCTCGCCCTGGCGGGCGGGGTGTTCAAGGCTGCCACACACAGGGGATCCACCAGCCCCTGGCGGACCTCTTGCGGCAAGCCTCGCGTCAAGGCCTCGACGCTGAGGTCCTCCGCACATTTGAAGCCGCTCAATGCCCAACGCACGCTTTCGCGAAGCAGCGCAAGGCGTGAAGACCATTTCCAGGAGTCCTGGCCAAGGACCGCCATGGCGAAAGATGTTGGAGAAGACGTGGCGTTCAGCGCCAGGCCGCTGCCGTTGGGGTCTATCAGGCACAGGGGAATTCGGTGCAGTGCCTGCGGAATGTCTACGCCCAGTTCCCGCATGAGGTCCAGGGTGTGGTGGTAAGCGCCGATCAGAATATGCTGGCCGTTGTCGCGGCGCTGTCCATGCGTCTGCACTGTCCTGGCGCGACCTCCCAAGGTCGAAGCCATCTCGAACAGTGTGACCTCGTGTCTGCGTTGCACGGCCTTGACCGCGGCCGCCAGACCTGCCCATCCAGCCCCGACGATGGCAATCTTCATGCCCGACGCGGTCTTCGCGTTGCGGTCTTCAGGACCCACGCCATTGGGTTTTGGCTGCGATCCAGAGCTTTCGCAGAGGGGTGAGCGAAGTGCGCTGGTGCAGCACCTGGAATCCTTGCGCTTCGATCTCGCGCAACAGGTTGCGGTAGATGTTGGCCATCATCAGTCCAGGCCGCTGTCGGGACCGGTCTTCGGCTGGAAGCAGCGCGAAGGCTTCGTCGAACAGTCGATGGGCACGCTGGGCCTGAAACGACATCAGCGCTGTGAAGCGGTCGCTGTAGCCCCAGGGTCGCTGACGCGCAAGAAGTTCATGTGCTTTGACGCCAAACTGCTGCAGTTCGCTGATGGGCAGATAGATCCTGCCTCGCCTGGCATCGTCCCCCACGTCACGGATGATGTTGGTCAGTTGCATCGCCAGTCCCAGTCGATGGGCATAGTCGACGGTTTGCGGCAATTGACGTCCGAAAATGTTGCAGGCGACTTCACCGACCACGCCGGCCACCAGATGGCAATACCCTGACAAAGCAGGGAAGTCGATGAACCGGTTCTGCTCCAGATCGACCCGGCAGCCCCTGATGACCGCTTCCAGATGCGCCTGCTCGATGCCGAACTCCTTCGTCATGGGCATGAGGGCCCGCATGACCGGGTGCGAGGGTGCGCCGCCAAAGGCTACAGCAACCTCTTGCTGCCACCAGGCCAGCTTGGCGCCCGCCACGGACAACTCCGTGGCTTCGTCCACGACATCATCCACTTCGCGGCAAAACGCATAGAAAGCCGTGATGGCCAGGCGCCTGCGGGGCGGCAGGAAAAGAAACGCGTAATAGAAACTGGATCCGCTGCGCGCGGCTTTCTGCTGGACGTACTGCTCGGGCGTCATCGTGCGGGTCCGATGGCGGGGCGCATCCACAAGGCTCGCCAGACCAGGGCTGGCATATCAGCTGCGCCGAGCACCGGACGTTGGCGAAAGGTCTGGTAGTCCATGCGCCGTATTCTCTCCAGAACGCGCAGCCCACCCTGCACCACGAGGCGAAGCTCCAGGCCCAGGCGGCCACCGATCTCCAGCGGCAGCCTGGCGCCTTCGTGCATGGTGGCGCTGGCCCAATCGCACAGATCCGCCACGAGGGCGCGCTCACCTGGAGTGCATGGCAGGTTTCCTGAGCCAGGCGGCCAGTGCAAACCGTGGGCCGCCGCATCCTGTTGAGGGATGTACACCCTGGCCCTGGGGAGGTCGATGCTCAGGTCTTGCCAGAAATTGATCAACTGCAGGGCTGTGCAGATTCTGTCGGACATGGTGAACAGCGCCTCGCGGTTCACGCCGTGCAGATGAAGCAACAGCCTGCCAATCGGGTTGGCTGATCTGCGACAGTAGTCCAGCAATTCATCACGGCTGGCGTAGGCGGGGTTACGCACATCTTGTTCAAAGGCGTCCAGCAGGTCATGCAGGGGGCCCGGTGGCAGGTGGTGCCTGGCATGCGCGCTTGCCAGCAGACTGAAGATGCGAGACCACGGCGCATCTGGATCGCGGCTGCGCCCCTGCAGGGTGTCTTCAAGCGCGAGCCGATAGGCTTTCAGCTCGCAAAGGCGTTGCTCCCTCGCCAGGTCGCCCTCATCTGCGATGTCATCTGCCGTCCGTGCAAAGTGATAGATCGCGACAACAGCCTCACGCATGGCTGGCGGGCACAGCCATGAAGCTACCGGGAAGTTCTCGTAATGCTGGACCGCCACGAGCCGGATTGTCGCCGTGTCGGATGATCGATCCGTCAGGCGGCGCCTCGGCCATGATGGGCGGCCATGGTGGGCGGTCTGTGTCCTGCGGTCTCCCTTCCGGCCACAGGCTAAAATCGTGCGCTTTGCGATCACCATTCGGTACCCGTTCAGAAGGGGTGCCGTGCCTTCCGGACATGCGCGGGTGGCGAAATTGGTAGACGCACCAGGTTTAGGTCCTGACGGGGGAGACCCCGTGTCGGTTCGAGTCCGACCCCGCGCACCACTTCCAACCTTCCGTCCATTGAACAGAGTTCCCCCATGACCGTCACCGTCGAAACCCTTGAGAAGCTCGAACGTCGCATCACCCTGAACCTCTCAGTCCAGGAGATAGGCTTGGAAGTCGACAGCAGGCTGAAGCGCCTGTCACGCACGGTAAAGGCCGATGGATTCAGACCAGGCAAGGTGCCGATGTCGGTTGTGGCGCAGCGGTACGGTTACTCGGTGCAATATGAAGTTGTCAACGACAAGGTCGGCAAGGCCTTTTCGGACGCCGCCACCGAGGCGAAATTGCGGGTGGCGGGTGCCCCGCGAATCGCCCAGAAGGACGAAGCTCCAGAAGGGCACCTGGGTTTCGACGCCACGTTTGAGGTGTACCCGGAGGTTCGCCTGGGTGACCTCTCGCCCTTGGAGGTCGAGCGCATCTCCACCGAGGTGACCGAGGCTGCGGTAGACCGCACCATCGATATCCTGCGCAAACAGCGCCGCACCTTTGCCCAGCGGCCGGCATCGGAAGGTGCTGCCGAAGCGGATCGTGTCACGATCGATTTCGAAGGCAAGATCGACGGAGAGCCCTTCGCCGGCGGCAAGGCTGAGGCCTTCCAGTTCATCATTGGTGAGGGCCAGATGCTGGAGCAATTCGATCTGGCCGTGCGCGGTATGCGAGTGGGTGAGAGCAAGACCTTCCCCTTGCAGTTCCCGGCCGACTACCAGGGCCAGGACGTGGCGGGGAAGGAGGCTGACTTCCTGGTCACGATGAAGAAGATCGAGGCTGCGCACCTGCCTGAAGTGGATGACGCGTTTGCCAAGGCGCTGGGCATCAAGGAAGGCACCGTCGAAGCCCTGCGCAGCGATGTACGCAAGAACCTGGATAGAGAAGTCAAGTTCCGCCTGATGTCCAGGAACAAGGCGGCGGTGATGGACGCCTTGGTGAAGTCGGCCGAACTCGACGTTCCCAAGTCCCTAGTCGACAGCGAGACCGAGCGCATGGTCGAGTCGGCAAGGGCCGACCTCAAGCAGCGCGGCATCAAGGACGCAGACACCGCGCCCATTCCTGCTGACATCTTCAAGCCGCAAGCCGAGCGCAGGGTGCGGCTGGGGCTGGTGGTGGCCGAGTTGGTGCGCAGCAGCAGTCTTCAAGCCAAGCCCGAGCAACTGCAGAAGCACATCGAAGAGTTGAGCCAGAGCTATGAGCGGCCTGCCGAGGTGGTGCGGTACTACCTCAGCGATCGTCAGCGCATGGCGGAGGTCGAGGCCGTCGTGATCGAGAACAACGTCACCGACCATGTGCTCGGCCAGGTCAAGGTCGTGGACAAGGTGGTACCGTTCGACGAATTGATGGCATCAGCTTGAAGGGACGATCCAACATGAGCGCACTGGAGACGACAGGACTGGGCATGGTGCCCATCGTCATCGAGCAGTCGGGGCGGGGTGAGCGCGCCTACGACATCTACAGCCGATTGCTGCGGGAGCGCATCGTGTTCCTCGTCGGCCCAGTGAACGACCAAAGCGCCAACCTGGTGGTGGCGCAGATGTTGTTCCTGGAGAGCGAGAACCCTGACAAGGACATTTTTCTCTATATCAACTCACCTGGCGGCAGCGTCAGTGCAGGCTTGGCCATTTACGACACCATGCAGTTCATCAAGCCGGATGTGTCGACGCTTTGCATGGGTATTGCAGCGAGCATGGGTTCCTTCCTGCTCATGGCCGGCGCCAAGGGCAAGCGAGCCGCCTTGCCGAATTCGAAGGTGATGATCCACCAGCCTTCCGGGGGCGCGCAAGGTCAGGCCACGGACATCGAGATTCACGCGCGTGAGATCCTTAAGACCCGCGAGCAGTTGAACCGGATCTACGCTGAGCGGACGGGCCAGTCCCTGGAAAAGATCACCGCCGACATGGAGCGGGATTTTTTCATGTCTCCCACCGAGGCCAAGGAGTATGGGCTGATCGACCAGGTGTTGGAGCGGCGTCCCGGTTGAAGCGGGCTTTAGGCGTTCAATTCCAACGCTTGGCCCGCTGCATTCCGGGTGAAGATGTCGTATGAACTATCATCATCCGCAACACAACCACTGACCTGAGCTCGCAACCACACATGGCCGAAAAGAAAGGCGCCTCGGGCGAAAAGGTTCTTTACTGCTCCTTCTGCGGTAAGAGCCAGCACGAGGTCAAGAAACTCATCGCGGGCCCTTCGGTGTTCATCTGTGATGAGTGCATCGAGCTTTGCAACGACATCATTCGGGATGAGGCGCCGCAGGAGAGCCCGGCAGGCAAGGCGGGGCGATCTGATCTGCCAATCCCCAGCGAAATCAAGGCCAGTCTTGATCAGTACGTGATTGGGCAGGAAGCTGCCAAGCGGACGCTTGCCGTGGCGGTGTACAACCACTACAAGCGCCTGAAGCACATGGGTGCTTCGAAGGACGAGGTCGAGCTTGCCAAGAGCAACATCCTGCTGATCGGTCCGACGGGCTCTGGCAAGACGCTTCTTGCCCAGACGCTGGCGCGACTGCTGAACGTGCCCTTCGTGATTGCGGATGCCACCACCCTGACGGAAGCCGGTTACGTTGGCGAGGACGTCGAGAACATCATCCAGAAGTTGCTGCAAAACTGCAACTACGACGTCGAGCGGGCCCAGCGCGGCATCGTCTACATCGATGAGATCGACAAGATCAGCCGCAAGGCCGACAACCCCAGCATCACGCGCGATGTTTCGGGTGAGGGGGTGCAACAGGCCCTGCTCAAGCTGGTGGAGGGCACCATGGCCAGCGTGCCCCCTCAAGGTGGACGCAAACACCCGAACCAGGATTTCCTGCAGATCGACACCACCAACATCTTGTTCATCTGCGGCGGCGCATTTGATGGGCTGGAAAAGGTGATCCAGAACCGTACCGAACGCTCCGGCATCGGTTTTGCTGCCACCGTGCACAGCAAGACAGAGAAGCGCGTCTCGGAGACTTTTCAGGCAGTCGAGCCTGAGGACCTGATCAAGTTTGGATTGATTCCCGAACTCGTGGGGCGCCTGCCTGTGGTGGCCACGCTGGGTGAATTGACTGAAGATGCGCTGGTCCAGATCCTGACGGAACCCAAGAACGCCTTGCTCAAGCAGTACCAGAAGCTTTTTGGCATGGACGGCGTGGAACTGGAAGTCCGGCCTTCAGGCCTTGCCGCGGTGGCGCGCAAGGCATTGGCTCGCAAGACCGGCGCCCGAGGTTTGAGGTCCATCGTCGAGCACGCCCTGATCGACACGATGTTCGAGTTGCCGCATCTGGACGGTGTGGCCAAGGTGGTGGTGGATGACCACACCATTGAAGAAGGGGGCAAACCCCTGCTGGTTTACAAAGAGCAAGCCAAGGCAAGCGCTTGATCCGCCCCCCCGGGGCCGACCTCCGCAGCATGCGCCCTTGCATTAAGTCGCACGGGCCCCATGTCTGCTGAAGAAAGTGAGGAATGTCATGTCAGGTCATCCTGTTCTTCCATCTGAACCTATCACGCTGCCGCTGTTGCCGCTGCGCGATGTGGTCGTGTTCCCGCACATGGTGATTCCCCTGTTCGTGGGGCGGCCGAAGTCGATCAAGGCCCTGGAATCCGCCATGGAGGCAGGCCGGCAGATCATGCTGGTGGCACAGAAGGCTGCGGGCAAAGACGAGCCTAAGCCCGAAGACATGTTCGAGGTGGGCTGCATCTCGAGCATCCTTCAGATGCTGAAGCTGCCGGATGGCACGGTGAAGGTGTTGGTGGAAGGCGTGCAGCGTGCCACCACGCAGGCCATCCGTGACGAAGGCGACCACTTCGTTGGCGACGTGACGCCGGTGGCGCCCCCCGCAGAGGGCAGCCCGGAGATCGAAGCGCTTCGCCGGGCTGTCACCCAGCAGTTCGACCAATACGTCAAGCTCAACAAGAAGATTCCCCCCGAGATCCTGACCTCCATCGCGGGCATCGACGACCCAGGCCGGCTCGCAGATACGATCGCCGCGCACCTTCCTTTGAAGCTGGATGCCAAGCAGTCGGTGCTGGACATGTTTCTTGTGGCGCGGCGACTGGAGAAGTTGCTGGAACTGCTGGAGCACGAAGTCGACATTCTTCAGGTCGAAAAGCGCATCCGCGGGCGCGTGAAGCGCCAGATGGAGAAGAGCCAGCGCGAGTACTACCTGAACGAACAGGTCAAGGCCATCCAGAAGGAGTTGGGTGACGGAGAGGAAGGTGCTGATCTCGAGGAACTCGACAAGAAGATCAAGGCCGCGCGCATGCCCAAGGAGGCACGCAAGAAGGCTGAGGCCGAGTTCAAGAAGCTCAAGCTGATGTCGCCGATGTCTGCAGAAGCCACGGTGGTGCGCAACTACATCGATGTCCTCATCAACCTGCCCTGGGTGAAGAAGACCAAGATCAAGCATGACCTGGGCAATGCAGAGACCGTTCTGAACGAGGACCACTTCGGCCTGGAAAAGGTCAAGGACCGCATCCTCGAATACCTCGCGGTTCAGCAGCGCGTGGACAAGGTCAAGGCGCCGATCCTTTGCCTGGTGGGGCCCCCAGGCGTGGGCAAGACTTCTCTCGGGCAGAGCGTCGCCCGCGCCACTGGGCGCAAGTTCGTCCGCATGGCTTTGGGTGGCATGCGCGACGAGGCGGAGATTCGCGGACACCGTCGTACCTACATCGGCTCCATGCCGGGCAAGGTCTTGCAAAGCCTGACCAAGGTCGGTACCCGCAATCCCCTGTTCTTGCTTGACGAAATCGACAAGCTGGGCATGGATTTCCGGGGTGACCCGTCCTCGGCGCTCCTGGAGGTGCTGGACCCCGAGCAGAACCACACCTTCAGCGACCACTACGTCGAGGTCGACTACGACCTCTCAGACGTGATGTTCGTGGCGACATCGAACTCGATGAACATTCCCCCGGCGCTGCTGGACCGCATGGAAGTGATCCGTCTGGCAGGCTACACCGAGGACGAGAAGGTCAACATCGCGCAGCGCTACCTGTTGCCCAAGCAGCAGAAGAACAACGGCATCCGCGATGACGAGATGGAGGTCACCGAGGGTGCCATCCGCGGGATCGTCCGGTACTACACGCGAGAGGCAGGTGTTCGTTCGTTGGAGCGCGAGATCTCCAAGATCTGCCGCAAGGTGGTCAAGGGCGTGCAGCTGAAGAAGTATGAGCAGAAGGTGGTGGTCGAGGAGGGCAACCTCAACGACTTTCTTGGTGTGCGCAAGTTTGACTTTGGGCGCACTGAGAAGACCAACCAGGTGGGGCAGGTGGTGGGCTTGGCCTGGACGGAGGTGGGCGGCGATTTGTTGACCATCGAGGCCGCCGTCATGCCGGGTAAGGGCAACATCATTCGCACCGGTTCTCTCGGTGACGTCATGAAGGAGTCCGTCGAGGCTGCGCGTTCCGTGGTGAGGTCCCGTGCCCGCCGGTTGGGCCTGAAGGATGATCTGTTCGAGAAGCGGGACATCCACATCCACGTGCCCGATGGCGCAACACCCAAGGACGGGCCGAGTGCGGGCATTGCCATGACCACGGCGTTCGTCTCTGCGCTGTCGGGCATTCCCGTACGCGCCGATGTCGCCATGACAGGCGAGATCACCTTGCGCGGCGAGGTGACCGCCATTGGCGGCCTGAAGGAGAAACTGCTGGCCGCCTTGCGCGGCGGCGTGAAGACGGTGCTGATTCCCGAGGAGAACGTCAAAGACCTGCAGGACATTCCCGAGAACGCCAAGAACCAACTCGAGATCATCCCGGTGCGGTGGATCGACAAGGTGCTGGAGATAGCATTGGAGACCATGCCAAAGCCGTTACCGGAGGAAGAATTGCCCACCAAGCCTGAGGCCGTGGCCACCTCTGCGGCCGCTGTGGCTGAAGCCTCAGCTGGTGATGGGTTACCACACTGAAAAATTTCTTGTGGGGCAGGCTTCTCTGCATATAATATGAGAGTTACGCGGGAATAGCTCAGTTGGTAGAGCGCAACCTTGCCAAGGTTGAGGTCGCGAGTTCGAGCCTCGTTTCCCGCTCCAAGTTCCAGACGCCGAGTCTGGCCTCAAAGGGAAGCACGGGCTTCCCTTTTTTGGTTAAGCATGACCCAGGCGCGGTAGCAAAGCGGTTATGCAACGGATTGCAAATCCGTCTAGCCCGGTTCGACTCCGGGCCGCGCCTCCAGAAAAAAAGCAGTGAAATCAACGGGTTAGAGGCTTAGGCTTCTGGCCCGTTTTTCTTTGCGCTGGATCATGTAGCCGCCACGTAGCCACGGTGACCGGCCTGGACTTGGCCGCGACGGTCCTCGGTGCTGCGGGCTCCGATTTCACACGGCCGGAGTCCGTGACTTCGGAGCCTGTCGGTACGTCTCCAGTCCCCACAGGCGGAGCTTCCTCAAACGGGCGACCCGCCGGTAGCGAAAAGGCGCGGCTAGGACGCAGGGAGGCCATGGCGACGGTTGAGGAGTGGTCAAGCCCATCAGGGTGCCGCGACCGTCTGCGACCTCTCGGCGCCGTCTGCAATCACCGCAGGCAAGCAAGCCTGGTTGTTGGCCTCTCTGCTCACCGGCAACAATGCCGGGGCACAGGCAGGGGGGGGGGAGGTCCAGCGAGTCCCCGGTCACGAATGGGTGACCCCGCGAGAAAATTTTGAAGTCTGCGCGGCTGTGTACTGGTAGCGCGACGCAAGCCGGGTAGGAAGCGTTGCGGAAGCCTCGGCAACAGCGTCTTGCCGCCCAAGATCAGGCTGAAACAGGAGTTCGCGATCGCTGAAGTACGCAAGAAACCCAATTGCCAGCGACGCGCGGTCTATGTATCCTGCACCCCCTCAAGGCGTGATTACAAAGGCGGTAAGCGATGAAGCGATTCATCTTTTTGGCTCCGATGCTGGCCTTCGTAGCCGGCCTTTTGACACTGATCCCCGGAGATGTTTGTGCGTCAGGCTGTGGCTTAATGCCTTTGAAGCCGCTCACTCCGCTGGGGTGCGACGATCTGGTCGCAGAGTGCCGATGCGATTCGCAGGCACAAAACTGCAGGTGGGAATGGGTTTGCGTGAGGAGGCGGTAGGGACCCAGCAACCCGTTGACAAGGGGCTCATCGTCTTCGAGTTGGCCTGAGGTCTGTCGGGCGATTGCGTCCCGGCGCATGGTGTAGGTCCACAGGCACTGGGCTGCTGAGATACGCGCCTCAGTTACCCAATGCGGACGGCCAATGATGGGCAGAATCGCTGACGGTCGGCCCTCAATCTGCGCGTATTGGCGGTCAGCCGCAAATCGAGCAATCAGGCCAGTATGGCTGTCAACCGTTGCGAGCCCGGCACAGCCAACTCGCGGAACCCGAGCGCTACGGGCCGGCGAAGCCGCCGAGTTGCTCTACGCGCTAAGCAGATCGACCTTCAAGACCGTCACAATCAAGCAGGAAACGCGAAGGCCAGGGTCTAGGCAGCCCACAATTCGAACCAAGGGGGAACTTGATGAGCCAAAAGGGCAAAGGCTTACAAGACTTGTCGATGGGAGGTGTTGCACGCTTGACCCTCGCACCTTTCGTGCTCTGCGCCTTTCTCATCGCGAGCGGACAATCTGTTGCCAATAACCAGAACGCAACACCTAACGATCTAAAGGTAGGATTCTGCACGCCCTTTATCAAGCAGCGATACGAGACTACTTCTCTTCTTGTAAAGTTAAGCCCTAGCGAGAAAATTCGGGAATCTCATCAAAGATATGAGGCGATGTTTAACAAGCTCCGAAGATTTGTACTGACACGAACAAAGACGCTTACCCTCGAGTCACTTGAAGAATTCATGGCTGCAGTGGAATCCGGCACCGAAGAAAAGAATCGGATAGACAGTATTCGAACATCCTGTATAAGCGATTCTATAAAGGACGCCGAACCTCCAAATGATCGTATTTCTGCCTGCTTCAAGCGGAGAAACGTTGAATTTACAAAGTATGAAGAGTGTGAGAAGATGGATTTTCTTCCATATTAGTCTCAAATTCGCCCTACGCCACCCGAAAAACTACAATTGGCGACTTCACTGTTCCTGATCAGAAGCGTGCTTCAGCATGCCCACCTCTGATCACTTTTTTCGGCACCGGCTTGGTCCTCGCTGCGTCAACGATGAGCCTGACGATCAGGTCGCGCAGGTCGAACCGGTGGTTGAACCTGTAGGCGAAGGCGCCGAGGTAGGTCTGGGCGTACTTGCGGTACTTCAGCGCTTTGAAGGCGCCCGACATCATGGTCTTGAGGTTTCCCAGCAAGGTGTTGATCCACTTGAACTCGGGCACGTCCCGGGGCTTGAGTGCACCCACCACCCTGGGCATGTGGGTGCATCCGGCTTCGGTGACCGCGGCTAAGCACCCCAGACCGTCACTGGTGACGATGGCCTTGGGCAGCAAGCCTTTCATCCCCCCTACCCACTACGCCCGCACGAGGCCTGCTCCAGTTCAATTACAGGCACTGTCTCCACATCCAAAGCATCGACAGCAGCAGCGCGGCGCTGTGCCGCCTCCAGAGCAGCGGTGATGCTTATACGCTGCTCGACTGCCAAGTCGATCCCGACACGGTCCGCGTATCTGCGGGGGAACAACTTGCAACTCAGCCATTTCTTCGCATCGACGCGCAGCCGCTGCTGCTGGACCCATGCACTTGCATCTGACCCCTGAAGATGCCCCGGTATCTCCTCATCGGCAATGGTGGCGATCTCATCAGCGAGCGCGTCGGCTCGAAGTTCCATCGCGGCCCGATATCTCTCTTCGAGTTCGGGGTCTGCTCGAACTGCCATCTTCACCCACCACAGACTCGGTTGAGGTTCGGGTAGTTTCGCCAGTGCCTTGGGCAGGCTAAGACCCGATGCGACGAGCGGTAGCAGTTGCGCCCATACGCCATCATGGTCATGTCGAACGGGTTGTTTCATTGAGATTCCTTTCCATCGAATGAGTTGGTTCAGAGCGAGTCAGCGAAACACCCCTAAAGGGGTGTGTTTCGTTTCACTCGGTCTCGGGTGAGTCAGACTCGGTCATGTTTCGGTCTGTTTCGCTGACTCGCTCAGTGGACTAAACCCATCAGACATCTTCTGGGGCAGTCTGTAGACGTTGTCCGACACGGTCAATCGACCCATCTCGACCAACTCTCGTCGGACACGGCTGAATAAGGACCGCGACCCATCCATCGTTTCGGCCGTGCTGCGTCGATAGAACTCGTCGCGCCACTGATCAATGCTCGCGTGTACCGTTCGATCATCGCCGCTGATGTTTGCGGATGCTGCCGCCATGAAGGCATCCATGGCGATGCGCTGCGTGACACCAAGCGCCTTCGCCTTCACGACCCGGTCGACGGGACGAACGCGGCAGGAAGTGATGGGTTCGCCATCTTCATCGATGCCCAGATCGACTACGTCCAGGGTGAAGTGGTGCTCGACACCATCTGCGCCGTCCTTTGCCTTGGCCAGAGTGAACGATCTCGCATCACCATCGCGCCGAACTTCGATGGCTGCGTCAAGTGCGGCCAGCAGTGATGAGTGCCCACGGAGACCTCTTGAGGAGTCTTTTCCGACATGGTGGACCAAGAGCACTAACCCGCCGAGGCCACGCTGGATGGCGTTGGCCCCGGCGATTGCCTGCCCCATGTCAACTGAGGATGACTCGTCGGCCCCCGGTGTCGCACGATTCAGCGTGTCGACCACGACAACGCCACCCTCGGCGCCTGCGACCCGGATAGCCTCGACAAGGTCGGTGAGGTCCTTGGTCATCAGCAAATTCACCGGTACCGTGAGGAAGAGCAGATCCTCGGGAACAGTCTCGCCCAGTGCCTTCAATCGCAGCGAGATGCCGGCCGCCCCTTCGAGGCAGACGTAGGTCACGGAGCAGCGGTGGACGCGGTTGCCAAACCAAGCAGAACCTCTACACAGGGCCAAGGCCAGGTCAAGCACCAGGAATGACTTCCCACTGCCCGATGCGCCATAGACGGCTGCGACGCCCTGCTCCGGAAGGACCCGCTTCACCCTCCAGCGCAGGGGGCGCATCGCCAACATCTCCGAGCCTGTTTGCAGATGGAAGCGCGTCTTGGACCTAGGTGGCTCTTCTGGGCTGGCGCCGAACTCGGCGGCGCACTCGTTCCAGCGTCGCTGCACCGTGTCCCTGATGAGGCCAACGCCCGAGGGTGCGATGGGTAGCCACTGGAACGGGTCAGCGCTCATACGGCCTCCTCCCCGCCAGGAAGCGGCGCAGTGCCGGTGTCTCGCGATCGATTAGGTGCCCTCCGGTTGGGCAAAAGCACCCTCGGGTGTCGGCAAACCAGTCGAGCATTCGAAGAGCCTCGATCAGCATCCATGCCTGCTCATGCCGGCGGAAGAACCAGTATGCCGAGACGATGACGTTCCGCACCTCACCGGCGACCCGCATCGGTTCAACCTCCTGCGCGCAGATCATCCGGATCTCATGCACCAACAATCTCTTGAGCAGTTGGTCGACCAGGAAACGCTCGTCGATCTCGTCGTACTGGTCCACTCGGCCCGAGAAGGGGGCCTTGTCGAGGATTTCAGTGAGAGCGTTCCACGGCTGCTGGTGGCACGCTGCGTCAGCCGGTGCGCCGAGTCCGTTCGCGAGCATCTCACCGTGATGAGCCCGGGTCGATTCCGAGTCAAGGTCGATCTGGTTCAGGATGAGCAGCGTGCCTTTGGGGTCCGCCATCCACTGTTCGTAGGTGCGCGGGAATACCTCGAAGGGCGCTTCTTCTGGATCAGAGACAGTCGTGCTCATCGCTTGGACCTCCACCGCCGCAACCATCGGCTCGGCATGGCGCACCACAGGCGCAGCGCCAACGAACGCAGGGTGGCTTTCATGTCGCCACCTCCGCTTCGAGCAACCGTCGAATGTCAGCCGTGCGCCAATGCAGCTTTGACGAGCCGGGCAAACGAATCGGTCTGATGGGACCTCGTTCCATACAGGCCCAACCCCTGAGGGTCTGCCGCGCATAGTTGAGGTAGAAAGCCGCTTCGGGCGTAGTGATAGTCGGGCGGGTCACTTCCGCCAGGGGCGGAAACTGGTCGTGTGTCATAGCGTCTAGTCCTTGAAACGAGCATCTACCCAGTCGTGGACTGGGTGCTTCGTTGGACGTCAACGGCCTCGCGGCGGAGGTCTTTGTTACGGTGACTGCTTACCGTCGAGCCTCACGGCCCCCTCAGACCCATTGGCCGGGTTGAGTGAAGCGGATGATACCAACACTGCGTATTTCGGCGATCGTGACCGGTCGTTTCGGTTGAAGGTGACCGGTCATTTCGGCGCAACGTGACCGCCCATTTCGGTGATCGTGACCGGTCT
>CANHVY010000043.1 GCA_947464185.1 Burkholderiales bacterium | reverse complement strand
GATGCCGCTCATGCCGGCACCGCCTATGCCCCCGAAGTGGCTGTGCTTGACGGCGTGCTTCATGCGCGCTTTCCCCACAGTCGTTGCAGCTCGTCGGCCACGCGGACCGCCGCCTGCGGCTGGGCCAGGCTGCGGGCGCGCCGGGCCATGACCAGCAAGGCCTCGCGGTCCAGCGCCTGCAGGCGCTGCGCCAGGGCCTCGGGCGTGAGCTCGGTTTGCGGCAGGTGCACGGCCGCACCGTGCCCGGCCAGCCACAGGGCGTTGTCGCGCTGGTGCGAGGTGGTGCTCACCACCAGCGGCACCAGCATGCTGGCCACGCCGGCGGCGCACAGCTCGCTCACGGTGACGGCGCCGGCACGGCACAGCACCAGGTCACAGTGGGCCAGCTGTGTGGCCATGTCGTCGATGAAGGGACGCACCTCCGCCTGAAAGCCTGCGGCCGCGTAGGCAGCCCGCACCTCGTCGGCCTGCGCGGCGCCGGTCTGGTGCACCACCACAGGCCGCGCGCCTGCCTCCATCAGCGCCAGGGCCTGCGGCACGGTGCGGTTGAGCACCTGGGCGCCCAGGCTGCCGCCCACCACCAGCAGGCGCAGCGGGCCGCTGCGCCCGGCCAGGCGTTCAGCCGGCTCGGGCAAGGTCTCGATCTCGGCACGCACCGGATTGCCCGTGACGACGCCGGCCTTCACCCCCTTGACCGCCGGGCCGTCAAAGCCGAAGGCCACGCGGTCCGCAACCGGCAGCAGGCTCTTGTTGGACAGCAGCAGCGCTGCGTCGGCGTTGACCAGCATCAGCGGCTTGCCCAGCAGGCTGGCCATCAACCCGCCTGGGAAACAGACGTACCCGCCCATGCCCAGCACCACATCGGCCCCGCGGCGCCGCAAGATACGCAGGCAGTCCCAGAAGGCCTTCAGCAGGCGCAGGCCGCCCGTGGCGGTGTGCAGCAGGCCCTTGCCGCGCAGACCGCTGAAGGCGATGGTGTCCATCTCGATGCCGGCGGGGGGCACCAGCCGGTTCTCCATGCCATGCGAAGTGCCCAGCCAGCTCACGGTCCAGCCACGGGCGCGCACCTCACGCGCCACCGCCAGGCCCGGCATGATATGCCCGCCCGTGCCCGCGGCCATGATGACCAGATGCGGCGCGCGCGTCACGTGCGGCCTCCTCGCATGAGGGCTCTGTTCTGGCTTCGCCGGAGCAGCCCTGCGGCTGCCGCCGCATGCCGCCTCACGGTGTTCGGCAGCATCCTCATGCTCGGCCTCCTCGCATGAGGGCTCTGTTCTCGATATCCACTCTCAGCACCAGGGCCAGCGCGATCAGGTTCATGAGGATGCCCGAGCCTCCGAAGCTCATCAGCGGCAGCGTCAGGCCCTTGGTGGGCAGCACGCCCAGGTTCACGCCCATGTTGATGAAGGCCTGGGCGGCGAACCAGATGGCGATGCCCTGCGCCATGAGGCCGGCGAACACGCGGTCCAGGGCGATGGCCTGGCGGCCGATGTTGACGATGCGGCGCACCATCCAGAAGAAGCCGACGATCACCGCCAGCACACCCACCAGCCCCAGTTCCTCGCCAATGACGGCCAGCAGGAAATCGGTGTGGGCCTCCGGCAGGTAGTGCAGCTTCTCCACGGACGAGCCCAGTCCCTGGCCGAACAGGCCGCCCCGGCCGAAGGCGATGAGCGAATGCGTGAGCTGGTAGGCCTTGCCCTGGGCGTTGGCGGGGTCCCACGGGTCCAGGTAGGCCAGAATGCGGCCGCGGCGCAGTTCGTCGAAGGCGATGATCATGGCCAGCGCCGCGATGGCCATGGCGGCGATGAGGAAGAACATGCGGGAGTTGACGCCCCCGAGGAACAGCACCCCCATGGAGATGGTGGCGATGACGATGAAGGCGCCCATGTCGGGCTGGCGCAGCAGCAGCAGGCCCACCACCAGCACGGCCATGGCCATGGGCCAGACGGCCCGCACGAAGTTCTCACGCGCGTCCATCTTGCGCACCATGTAGCCGGCCGCGTAGATCGCCATGGCCAGCTTGGCGTACTCCGAAGGCTGGAAGTTCATCACCCCCAGGGGAATCCAGCGCCGCGAGAAGTTCACCACCTTGCCAATGCCCGGGATCAGCACCAGCACCAGCAGCACCAGCGCCAGGATGAAGAGGTAGCCGGCGTACTTCTCCCACCAGGCCAGCGGAATCTGCAGCACCAGCAAGGCCGCCACCGTGGCGATGCCGATGGACAGCAGGTGGCGGCTGAGGAAGTGCGTGGCGGCGTAGCGTGCGAACTTGGGGTTGTCGGGCAGGGCCACCGAGGCGGAATAGACCATCACCACGCCCAGCGCCACCAGGGCCAGGGCCACGGCCACGAACGCCTGATCAAACCCCGTGATGCGCGTGACGCCAGAGGAGCGCAGTTCGAAGCGATCGCGCACGGGCAGGGCCTGAGAGGCGCCGTCCAGGCCAGCAGCGGAGCGCCCAGCCAGGACGGACGACAGCCCCCCACGCAGGTGGGAGCGAAGCATGGCCCAGGCGGCATGCACCCGGCCGCCGCGGCCGGCGTGTGCCGTCGTGGAAGCGCTGCGCGCGCTCATGCCAGCACCTCACCCTGCTCGGCCGCCCAGTCCCGCACCGCCTGGACGAAGACCTCGGCCCGATGGCCGTAGTTCCGGAACATGTCCCAGCTGGCGCAGGCCGGGCTGAGCAGCACCGCATCGCCGGGCCGCGCCTGCGCGAAGCACCAGGCCACCGCCGCCTCCAGCGTTTCATGGGTGTCCCGCGGCACGACGGCCGCATCCGGGTCGGCCAGGAGGGCCGCCTCGATCACGCGGGCATCGCGCCCGATCAGCGCCACCGCCCGCGCGTGCTGCGCCACGGCCGGGGCCAGCGGGGAGAAATCCTGCCCCTTGCCGTCGCCACCCAGGATGACCACCACGCGCGCCGGGGCACGATCGGCGCCCAGCCCCTTGAGCGCCGCGACGGTGGCCCCCACGTTGGTGCCCTTGCTGTCATCGAAGGCCTCGACCTCGCCGATGCGGCCCACCAGTTCCACCCGATGCGGCTCACCACGGTAATCGCGCAGGCCGTGCAGCATGGGCGCCAGCGGGCAGCCGATGGCCGTGGCCAGGGCCAGCGCGGCCAGGGCGTTGCTGGCGTTGTGGCGCCCGCGCAGGCGCAGGGCATCGGCCGGCATCAGGCGCTGCAGATGCAGTTCCTCGGGCTCGGCTTCGGCGCCGCGCTTGCGCCGTACGCCGGTCTCGTCACCCGGCAGGGCGCGCACCAGCCAGGCCATGCCGTTCTCGGTGACCAGGCCGAAGTCGCCCGCACGTTGCGGCGTCTGCAGCCCGAAGCGCAGCACGTGGCGGGGCTCAGGGCGGACTTCGCCCTTGGCCGGCTTGCCGCTGAACGCGGGCGGCTCCATGGCCGCCACCAGCGGGTCGTCCACGTTGACCACCATCCACGCCTGCTGGCCGTAGATGCGCGCCTTGGCTGCGGCGTATTCGGCCATGGTGCCGTGCCAGTCCAGGTGGTCCTGCGAGAGGTTGAGCACCACGGCCGCAGCGGGGTCGAAGCCCTGCGCATCGTGAAGCTGAAAACTCGACAGCTCCAGCACCCACACCTGGGGCAGCGTGCCTGCATCCAGCCGCTCGGCCAGGGTGTCCAGCATGGTCGGGCCGATGTTGCCTGCCGCAACTGCGGTGCGTCCGGCGCGCTCCACCAGCAGGGCCGTCAAGGCGGTGGTGGTGGTCTTGCCGTTCGTCCCGGTGATGGCCAGCACCTGAGGCGCGTAAGCCTGCGACTGCTTCAGCGCGGCCAGCGCCTGGACGAACAGGTCGAGTTCGCCGCTCACCCTCAAGCCCTTGTCACGGGCGGCCTTCAGCAGGGGCGCGATGGCGGGATCTTGCGGGGCCAGGCCCGGACTCTTGAGCACCCATTGCACGGCGGCCAACCGGCCTTGCGGCCCTTGCAGGTCATCGGCGGGTAAGGGTCCGCCAACGAGCTTCGCTTCCGGCACCTGCTCGGCCAGCGCCTGCGCCTGGGGCGGCTGCTCGCGCGAATCCCACACCGTCACCTGTGCCCCCCAGCGTGCGCACCAGCGCGCCATCGCCAGCCCGGATTGACCGAGGCCGAGGATGAGCACATGGAGGCCGGTGAGTTGCTGCATGTCCAGGTCTTCAGCGCAACTTCAGGCTGGCCAGCCCGATCAGGCACAAAAGCATGGTGATGATCCAGAAACGCACGACCACCTGCGTTTCGGTCCAGCCCTTCTTCTCGAAATGGTGGTGCAGGGGCGCCATCAGGAAGATGCGGCGGCCTTCGCCGTAGCGGCGCTTGGTGTACTTGAACCAGCCCACCTGCAGGATCACGCTCAAGGCCTCGGCCACGAAGATGCCGCCCATGATGGCGAGCACGACTTCCTGTCGGGTGATGACCGCAATCGTCCCCAGCGCCCCGCCCAGCGCCAGCGCGCCCACGTCGCCCATGAACACCTGCGCCGGGTTGGCGTTGAACCACAGGAAAGCCAGGCCGGCGCCGGCCATCGCGCCGCAGAAGATCAGCAGTTCACCCGCGCCGGGGATGTGCGGGATGAGCAGGTACTTCGCGTACACCGCATTGCCGGTGAGGTAGGCGAACAGGCCGAGGGCGGAGCCCACCAGCACCACGGGCATGATGGCCAGGCCGTCCAGGCCGTCGGTGAAGTTCACCGCGTTGCTGGCGCCCACGATGACGAACCAGCTCAGCGCAATGAAGCCGTAGACCCCCAGCGGGTAGCTCACGCTCTTGAAGAAGGGCACCATGAGATCGGCCTTGGGCGGCAGTTCATTCGAGAAGCCGCTGGCGATCCAGTTGAAGAACAGTTCCAGCACGCGCAGGTTGGACACCTCCGACACGCTGAAGGCCAGGTACAGCGCGGCCACGAGGCCGATCACCGTCTGCCAGAAGAACTTCTCGCGCGAGCGCATGCCCTCCGGGTCCTTGTGCACCACCTTGCGGTAGTCGTCCACCCAGCCGATGGCACCGAAGCCGAAGGTCACCAGCATCACCACCCAGCAGAAGCGGTTGCTCCAGTCGAACCACAGCAGCGTGGACACGCCGATGCCGATGAGCACCAGCACACCGCCCATGGTGGGGGTGCCGCGCTTGCCCAGGTGCGCCTGCACGCCGTAGGCGCGTATGGGCTGGCCGATCTTCATCTCGGTCAGGCGGCGGATGACCCACGGCCCGAAGGCCAGGCCGATGAGCAACGCAGTCATGGCCGCCATGACTCCGCGGAAGGTCAGGTACTGGAAGACGCGCAGGAAGCCCAGTTCCTCCGGGAACAAGGTCAGCAACCATTGACTCAGGCTCAGCAGCACGACGGGCTCTCTGGCGCCGCCGGGGGCGCCTGTGGAGGGGTGTGGGAGGGGGCCGCCGGAGAAGCCACCGCAGGGGCCGCAGACCCCGACGTCAGGGCCTCGACCACGCGCTCCATGCGCATGAAGCGCGAGCCCTTGACCAGGATGCTGGCAGCCGTCGGCAGGCCGTGGGCGGCCCCGGCATCGCGCAATGCGGCCAGCAGCGCCTCGACCGTCTCGAAATGGCGCACAGCACCCGGACCTGGGGTGGCCGCCTGCGCCGCATGCGCCGCAAGAGGGCCGACACACCACAGGTGTTCCAGGCCGCACTCGCGGACCCGCGCGCCGACCTCGGCGTGGAAGGCCGGACCTTGCGAACCCACCTCGCCCATGTCACCGAGAACCAGCCAACGCGGCCCAGGCAGACCGCACAGCACCTCGATGGCCGCGAGCACGGAGTCGGGGTTGGCGTTGTAGCTGTCGTCCACCAGCGTGGCCATGTGGCCGGCCCAGGGCAAGGCGCGCACCTGCGACCGGCCCTTGACCGGGCGGAACGCCTCCAGCCCCTGCTGGATGGCCGACAAAGGTTCACCGGCAGCCTGCGCGCACACGGCGGCGGCCAGCGCGTTGCGCACGTTGTGCAGCCCCGGCACGGCCAGGCGCACGCGCAAGCGCGCGGCGTCCAGCCGCAGCTCCACCTCCCAGGCCTGGGCCGTGGCGTCCCAGTCCGCCTGCGCGCTGGCGTAGGCCTGCCCTTGCAACGCGAAGGTGCGCACCTCGCGGGTGCCGGCCATCTGGCGCCACACTGCGGACATCGGGTCGTCGGCAGGAAACACCGCGATGCCCGAGGCCGGCAGGGCCGGCAGCACGGCGCCGTTCTCCTGCGCCACGGCCTCCACGCTGGCCATGAACTCCTGGTGTTCGCGCTGGGCGTTGTTGACGAGCGCCACCGTCGGCGCGGCCAGGCGGGCCAGCAGCGCGATCTCCCCCGGGTGGTTCATGCCCAGTTCCACCACACCCACCCGGTGCCAGACCGCGTCGTCCTGGCGCATCCGCAGCAGGGTCAGCGGCAGGCCGATGTGGTTGTTCAGGTTGCCCTGAGTGGCGAACGCCCCGGCGCCGTGCCCGGACCGCAGGATGGACGCGATCATCTGCGTCACGGTGGTCTTGCCGTTGCTGCCGGTCACCGCGATGAGCGGCAGGTGGAAGCGGTGCCGCCACGCGGCGGCCAGCGTTTGCAAGGCCACCAGAGCATCGGACACCTGCAGGCCGCTCAGGCCCGCCTGGGCCAGACCACGCTCGGCCAGGGCCGCCACGGCGCCCGCCTGGCGCGCCGCAGCCAGAAAGTCATGCGCATCAAAGCGTTCGCCGCGCAGGGCCACGAACAAGTCGCCGGGCTGCAGGGTGCGGGTGTCGGAATGCACCCGCTCGAACGCGACCGCGCCATCGCCCACCAGCACCGAGCCGGGCAGCAGCGCATGGGCCTGGGCCAGGGTCATCATGGCTGTGCCCCCACAGCCTGCGAGGAAGCTCCCGCTGGGCGCGCCTGCAAAGCAGCCGTGGCCTCGGCCACGTCGCAGAACGGATGCTTCACGCCCGCAATCTCCTGGGTCTGCTCGTGGCCCTTGCCCGCGATCAGCACCACGTCCTCGGGCGCGGCCTGGCGCACAGCGTGGACGATGGCCGCGCGGCGGTCCTCGATGGCCTGCAGGCTGCGCGTGGCGGCGGCCGCCTGCGACTGCCGGGCCCCGGCCATCACCTGCGCCAGGATGTGCGCCGGATCCTCGCTGCGCGGGTTGTCGCTGGTCACCACCACATGCGCTGCGCCGCGCACGGCGGCCTGGCCCATGAGGGGGCGCTTGCTGGCATCGCGGTCGCCGCCGCAGCCGAACACGCACCACAGCTGCCCGCCTCGCGCCTGGGCCAGCGGCGCCAGGGCCTGCAAGGCCTTGTCCAGGGCATCGGGTGTGTGGGCGTAGTCCACCACCACGGCAGGCTGCGGGCCATCTCCCACTGTGGCCACCGCGGCCACCCGCTGCAGCCGTCCCGGCACCGGCGTCAGCGTCGCCAACGCGCGGGCCACCTCGGCCAGCGGGACGCCCAGAGCGCGCAGACAGCCGGCCACGACCAGCAGGTTCTCGACATTGAAGCCACCGATCAAGGAGGTGCGCACCGCGTGGACGCTGACGGCTGCGCCGGCCACCCCACCACCCGTTGCACCGGGCGTTGCGCCAGCGCCCTCGCGCTCGCCCTCGCACAGCATCATCTCCAGGCCCTCGGTGGTGTGTCGCACCTGCCGGACCCACAGCCGGGGCGACGCTGCGGCACCGGGTTCGGCCATGCCGGGCGCGGGCTCGCCGGGCGCGCTGGCCGACACGCACCAGACCGCCAGTGCCTGCGGGCCGCGCCTGTCCTGCAGCTCCGCGGCCCAGGTCCGGCCGTGGGGGTCGTCCACATTCAGCACCGCAGCCTTCAGGCCCAGCATGTCGAACAGGGCCCGCTTGGCGGCGCCGTAGGCGGCCATCGTGCCGTGGTAATCCAGGTGGTCCTGCGTGAGGTTGGTGAAGGCCGCCACGGCCAGGGAAGTGCCTGCCAGGCGGTGCTCAGTGATGCCGATGGAGGAGGCCTCGATGGCACAGGCCGACAACCCTGCGTCCACGAAACGCCGGAACGCGGTCTGCAAGGCCACGGCATCGGGGGTGGTCAGGCCCGCGGGCTCCAGATCGTGCAGGTTGGTGCCCGGTCCACGCACGCCCAGCGTGCCGACCACCCCGCAGCCGCGGCCCAGGGCGCCCAGCGCCTGCGCCACCCACCAGGTGGTGGAGGTCTTGCCGTTGGTGCCGGTCACCGCCACCACGTCCAACGCCCGGCTGGGGTGACCGAGGAAAGTGTCGGCCACCTCGCCGGCCTGGCGCTTCAGGTCCGTCAAGGCAGCCATACGGCCCTCGCCTTCTCCCGCGCCTTCTCCCGCGCCTTCAGCCTCGGGCACCTTCGTCGTCAGGGCAGCCAGGGCGGCCCGACCTGGCCCTTCGGCCTGCAGCCCTTGCGCCTCGATCAGGCAAGCCGCTGCACCGGCCGCCAGCGCTGAAGCCGTGTGCGCGCGAGCGTCATGGCGACGCCCGGGCCAGGCGAGGAAGGCATCGCCAGGTCGAACCTGGCGGTGGTCGGTGCGCAGCGCGCGCACCCCCCGGGCGTGGAGCCAGGCTGCGGCCGCCGTGCTGGAGCCCAGGTGCTGCATCAGAAGCTCTCCACCTCGGCCGCGCCCGGCTGGAACACGATCTGCGGCTTGACCTCGATGTCGGTGGGCACGCCCATCATGCGCAGCGTCTGCTGCACCACCTCGCTGAAGACCGGCGCCGCCACGTCACCACCGTAGAACACGCCCTTGCTGGGCTCGTCCACCATCACCGCGACGACGATGCGCGGATCGCTCACCGGGGCCAGGCCCACGAACCAGGCCCGGTACTTGTTGGAGGTGTAGGACTTGCCCTCCTGCTTGCGCGCGGTGCCGGTCTTGCCGCCCACCGAATAGCCGATGGTCTGTGCCTTCTGCGCCGTCCCGCCCGGGCCTGCGGCCATGCGCAGCATCTCGCGCACGTCGATGGCGGTCTTGGGGGAGATCACGCGCAGGCCGGCCACGGGCTCCTGCCGCTTGAGCATGGACACCGGGATCAGCTCGCCATCGCGCGCGAACACGGTGTAGGCCCGGGCCAGCTGGAACAACGAGGATGACACACCGTAGCCATAGCTCATGGTGGCCTGCTCGATCGGGCGCCAGGTCTTGTACGGCCGCAGCTTGCCCGTCACCGCGCCCGGGAAATCCAGTTGCGGCTTCTGTCCGAAGCCCACGCCGGCGTACAGCTCCCACATCTCGCGCGGGGACATCTGCATGGCCAGCTTCACCGTGCCCACGTTGCTGGACTTCTGGATGACCTCGGCCACCGAGAGCACGCCGTGCGGGTGGGCATCCTTGATGGTGGAACCGGTGATGGTGATGGAGCCGGGGGCCGTCTGGATGGGTGTCTGCGGGGTCACGCGCCCGCTCTCCAGCGCCCAGGCGGCGATGAAGGGCTTCATCGTCGAGCCAGGCTCGAAGATGTCGGTCAGGGCGCGGTTGCGCAGCTGCCCGCCGCTGAGGTTCTGCCGCTGGTTCGGGTTGAAGCTGGGGTAGTTGGCCAGGGCCAGCACCTCGCCCGACTTGGCGTCCAGCACGACCACGCTGCCGGCCTTGGCACCGTGCTGTGCCACGGCGTCGCGCACGCGCTGCCAGGCGAAGAACTGCACCTTGCTGTCGATCGACAAGGTGACATCACGCCCGTTCACGGGCTCCAGCCGGGCGCCGGTGTCCTCGACGATGCGCCCCAGGCGGTCGCGCACCACGCCGCGCGAGCCGGGCTTGCCCTGCAACTCCTTCTGGAAGGCCAGCTCGATGCCTTCCTGCCCGGCCTCCTCCACGTCGGTGAAGCCCACCACATGGGCCGCGGCCTCCCCCTCGGGGTAGCGGCGCTTGAACTCGCCATGCCGGTGCACGCCCTTGATGCCCAGGGCCTTGACCTCGTTCCAGACGGCATCGTCCACCTGGCGGCGCAGCCACGCGAACTCGCCTTCGCCCGCGGTGCGCTCCTTCAGCTCCTGCAGCGTCATGCCCAGCAGCCCCGACAAGGCCTTGCGCTGGGCCACGTCAGCCTCGAAATCCTTGGGAATGGCCCACACCGACGGCGCCGGCACGCTGGTGGCCAGCACCACACCGTTGCGGTCCAGGATGCGGCCCCGGCTGGCCGGCAGCACGAGGGTGCGCGTGTAGCGCATTTCGCCCTGCTTCACGTAGAAGTCGGTGCCCACGGCCTGGATGTACACGGCGCGGCCGGCCAGCACCAGGAAGGCCAGCGCCACCACCACCAGCATGAAGCGTGAGCGCCAGGGAGGCGTCTTGCTGGCCAGCAGCGGGCTGGTGGCGTAGTTCACGGCGCGCGCGCCGGTCTGCACGGTCGGCTTCATGGCCGTGCTCCTGCGGCGGGGCCGGCGGGGGCAGCGGCCGGAGCACCCGAGGTGCCCGGGCTGGAGCCTGCCGCGTCGGACGGACGCTCGTTCACCCAGTGCGTCACCGCCGGGGTCACCGTGCGCATCTGCAGCCGCTCGCGCGCCACGCGTTCCACCCGCAGATGGGTGGACTGCACCTGGCGTTCCGCGTCCAGGCGCTTGTATTCGCTGTCCAGTTGGCGCTGATCGGCCTTGGCGCGCTCGAGCGCCGAGAACAGGCGCCGCGTCTCATAGGCGCTGTTCACCAGCAGCAGGCTGCTGCCGATCAGGCCCGCGGCCAACAGGACGTTGACCCGGGTCACCTATGCCCCCGGGCACGTGCCTGACTCGTCTGGCGCGCCTGACGCACCTCACGCACCTGACGCGCGCCAGGCTCCACACGATGGGACTCGCTCCCTGCGGCCTCGAAAGGCACCTCGGTGCGCTCGGCCACCCGCAGGATGGCCGAGCGGGCGCGCGGGTTGGCCGCCACCTCGGCCTCACTCGCCCGCAGGCGCGCCAGCGCCCGCAGGCGCACCGGACGGGCCGGGGCGAAGGGGGCGCGGCGGTCCACCTCGTCGCGGCTTTCACGAGCGATGAAGGTCTTGACGATGCGGTCTTCCAGGGAGTGGAA
Organism: Burkholderiales bacterium; assembly: GCA_947464185.1. Lineage (GTDB taxonomy): Bacteria > Pseudomonadota > Gammaproteobacteria > Burkholderiales > Burkholderiaceae_C > Rubrivivax. Next base: position 19,714 of record CANHVY010000043.1, on the reverse strand, counting down.
ACTGATCACGGCCAGCCGCCCGCCAGGGCGCAGGCACTGCAGGGCTGCCTTCAGCCCCTGCTCGAGTTCTTCAAGCTCGGCGTTGACGAGAATCCGAAGAGCTTGAAACGTGCGCGTTGCAGGGTCCTGGCCCGGCTCTCGGGTCTTGACCGCACGAGCCACGACCGCGGCCAGCTCGCCTGTGGTGCGAACGGGACTCCCGCCCTCGCGGCGAGCGACAAGCGCCTTTGCAACCGGAACAGCAAACCGTTCTTCGCCATAGTCTCGGATCACCTCTGCAATGCGGCGCTCGTCGGCGTGCGCCAGGAAGTCCGCGGCGGTTTCGCCGCGGGTCGTGTCCATGCGCATGTCCAGCGGCGCATCGAAGCGGAAGCTGAAGCCACGCGCAGGGTTGTCGATCTGCGGGCTGCTCACCCCCAGGTCCAGCAGCACCCCGTCCACGTGCGGCAGCCCCAGGCGGGCCAGGGCTTGCGCCATGCTGGCAAAGCTGTCGTGCACGATGGAGAACCGCGGGTCCTGCAGCGCGCCGGCGGCCTGCACCGCTTCCGGGTCCTTGTCAAAGGCCACCAGACGTCCAGCGGGCGACAGGCGCTGCAACACGGCACGGCTGTGCCCGCCGCGGCCGAAGGTGCCGTCCACGTAGGTGCCCTCCGGCCGCGTCACCAGGGCCTCGACGGCTTCGGTGAGCAGGACGGTGGTGTGCTGGAAGGCCGCGCCGGCATCGCTCAAGGCACTCACCCGATGAACAAGGTGTCGAGCTGGCCGGTCATGTCCTGCTCCAGGACGGCGGCTTCATGAGCGTCGTAACGGGCCTTGTCCCAGAGCTCGAAGCGGTTGCCCAGGCCCATGAAGACGACCTCCCGCTCCAGGCCCGCCCAGGCGCGCAGTTCGGGCGGCAGCAGCAGACGCGACGCGCCGTCGATGGCCGCCTCCGTGGCACTGCCGATGTACAGCCGGCGCAGCCCGTCGGCCGATGCAGGCAGGGCGTTCAGGCGGGTCTCGAACTGGTCCCACACCGGGCGCGGGAACAGGGACAGGCAGCGCACATGGCTCTTGCTGACCATCATCTGGCCTTGCACAGCGGACACGAGCACGTCCCGCCAACGGGCCGGGACAGTGATCCGCCCCTTCCCGTCCAGCGTGAGCACCGGACCACCCTTGAACGCAAAAGCCGACACAAAAACCCACTTTTCTGCACTTCCGCGCACTTTATCTCACGCCATCGGTGCGGGTCAATGCACGGAAACGAAAAAAGATCAATGGAATCAAGCACTTAGGCCCGACTTTAGAGCATTTTTTCGAAAGAAAGTTGTTCAGAACCAAGCACTTGCAAGGGGCAGTGAAACTGCTTTGTGAGCAAGCCGAGGGTTTTCCGGGGGAGCGCAATGTGGCGGGCGGGAGGCCCAACGGGGCTCGGTTGTTCAAGTGAGAACGTCGACGCGCAGACTGTGCGCGCGCACGACGACGCGCTAAGTGACTGTCACCAATAGGAAAATCGCCAAATGTATTAATAAGCTTCAATCAGATTGCTTAACATGACATACTAGGTATCACTCAGCACATCAATGGCTACCAGTCTCCAGATTCCGCCTCACGAGGTCCAGCGACGGCTGGCCTTGGACAACCCTTGGTGGAAGGCAGGCCACGGCATCGACCCCGAAGAGGAATCTTGGCCGCGACGGGCCTACTTCAGCCAGTTCTCCCGGCTTGTGCGCGAGGCGGCGGTCCGACGGGCGGTGGTGCTGATCGGCCCGCGTCGGGTCGGCAAGACCGTGATGCTCAAGCACCTCATCGCCCGGCTGCTCCAGGACGGTGTCACCGGCACGCAGGTGCTGTTCCTCTCGATCGACACGCCCCTGTACTCGGGCCGCTCGCTCGAGAGCCTGGTGCAGATGTTCACCGACCTGCACCGGCACCCGGCCGGCAAGCCGCTCTGGGTGCTGTTCGACGAGGTGCAGTACCTCAAGGACTGGGAAGTTCACCTCAAGTCCCTGGTTGACAGTTACCCGCACATCCGCTTCGTCGCCAGCGGCTCCGCAGCTGCTGCACTGCGCATGAAGAGCCGTGAGTCGGGTGCAGGCCGCTTCACCGAGTTCGTGCTGCCACCCTTGACCTTCGCCGAGTACCTGCGCTTCGCGCAACAGGAAGAGGCGCTGATCCGCGACGGCGAGCCCTCCACCTCCGGCACACCTACGTTTCTGACGAACGACATCGACACACTGAACGCGGAGTTCATCAACTACCTGAATCACGGCGGCTTCCCGGAGGCCGTGATGAACCCGGTGGTGCGAGCCTACCCTGCTCGCTTTCTGCGGCAGGACATCGTGGACAAGGTGCTGCTGAAGGACCTGCCCAGCTTGTACGGCATCGGCGACACCCAGGAGCTCAACCGCTTCTTCAACGTCTTGGCGTTCAACACGGGCAATGAGGTCAGCCTGGAAGCGCTCAGCCAACACTCGGCCATCACCAAGGCCAAGCTGAACGACTACCTGGAGTACCTGGAAGCCGCCTATCTGATCCGGCGCGTGCACCGCATCGACGACAACGCTCTGCGCCTCCAGCGCGCCCGCACGTTCAAGGTATATCTGATCAACCCGTCTATTCGCGCTGCCCTGTTCGGCATGGTCTCCGCTGAAGACGACGCCATGGGCCAACTGGCCGAGACCGCGGTCTGGAGCCAGTGGCTGCACAGCACCGACGTCAGCCGATCGCTGCACCACGCACGCTGGAAGGCCGGGCGGCAAGATCTGGAGGTCGACATCGTGTCACTCGACCCCCGCACCCAGAAACCTCGGTTCGCCGTGGAGATCAAGTGGTCTGACCGGACGCCCCAAGTCCTGAACGGCTTGCGCGGCTTGCGCGAGATCGCGGCTCGGCATCGCCTGGCCCGGGCGCCTCTGGTCACCACCCGTACGGTCACCACAAGAGCCGAACTGGAGGGCATGACGATCGAGTTTCTCCCAGTGGCCCTCCACTGCTACACGATTGCGCGCAATCTGCTGCGGGGCGGATAGCTCAGCCCGCGGTCAGCTTCAATCCGTTCATGGTCTACAGCCCGCAGCAACTCGCGTACTTCGCCCACAAGCTCACCTTGCGTGGGCCGGCCGATTCCATGGATCGGATAGCGAGCGCGTTGCTGGACGCGCAACGGACCCCGGGTTTTGCTGGACCAGCCTGCACCGGGCGCGCTGATAAATTGCAGCGCCAGGGCGATGGCCCCCACGCGACACCACCCTGAGCACCCACCCATGACCCTCACCGCTGCCGCCCTGGCCGACACCCGGCACCACCTCCACCCCTACACCCAGCTGCGCCAGCTGGAAAAGGACGGGCCGCTGGTGATCGTCAAGGGCGACGGCGTGCACGTCGAGGACGAGCAGGGCCGGCGCTACCTGGAGGGCATGGCGGGCCTGTGGTGCGCCTCGCTGGGCTTCTCGGAGCGACGCCTGGCCGACGCCGCCGAACGCCAGATGCGCACCCTGCCGTATTACCACTCGTTCTCCGGCAAGGTACCGGGGCCGGTGACCGAGTTGGTGCAGGCGCTGGACCGCTGGTCGCCCATCCGGGGCGCCCGGGTGCTGTTCGCGAACTCAGGCTCGGAATCGAACGACACCGCCGTCAAGCTGGTGCGCTACTACAACAACGCCCGCGGCCGGCCGCTGAAGAAGAAGATCATCGGCCGCGTCAAGGGCTACCACGGCGTGACGGTGGCCGCCGCCTCGCTGTCGGGCATTCCCACCATGCACCAGCACTTCGACCTGCCCATGGACGGCGTGGTGCGGGTGAGCTGCCCGCACGCCTACCAGTTCGCCCGTGACGGCGAGTCACCGCAGGCCTTTGCACAACGCCTGGCGCAGGAACTGGAAGACACCATCCAACGCGAAGGGCCCGACACCGTGGCGGCCTTCATTGCCGAGCCGGTGCAGGGCGCCGGCGGCGTGATCGTGCCGCCGCCAGGCTACTTCGACCTGATCCAGCCCATCCTGAAGAAGCACGACGTGCTCTTCATCGCCGACGAGGTCATCACCGGGTTCGGCCGCCTGGGCCAGGCCTTCGGCTCTCAGGTGTACGGCCTGAAGCCCGACTTCGTGACCGTGGCGAAGATGATGACCTCGGCCTACGTGCCGATGTCGGCGCTGTACGTGGCCGACCACGTTTACCAGACGATTGCCGACGCCAGCGCCGAGATCGGCGTGTTCGGGCACGGCTACACCTACAGCGGCCACCCGCTGGCATGTGCCGTGGCGCTGGAGACGCTGCGCATCTACGAAAGCGACCGCGTGGTCGAGCATGTGGCGCAGGTGGGCCCCCGCCTGCAAGCGGGGCTGGCCCGCTACCGCGGGCACCCGCTGATCGGGGACGTGCGCGGGCTGGGCCTGATCGGCGCCGTGGAACTGGCCGCGGACCCGGCTGCCCGCAAGCCCTTCGACCCCAAGCGCGGCGTGGGTGCGTACCTGGTGCGGCGGGCGCAGGAGCACGGCCTGATCCTGCGCGCGATGGCCGGCGACATCGTCGCTTTCTCACCGCCGCTGATCATCACCGAGGCCGAGATCGACGAGTTGCTGGAAAAGTTCGATAGGGCGCTGGCCGACACCCAGGCCTGGGTGACTGGGTGCTGAGGGCACGCGGTCACACCACCATGAACGGGAACGACCCTCTGTGGCGGCTGCGCCATGCCCTGATGGGCATGGGGCTGGCACTCGCCTGCTCGGTGCTGATCGCAGCGCTGATCGGCAGCGTGCTGGGCGATGCGTGGGGCGGCACCTACGCCTGGCGCGTGGGCGTGTACGCGGCGCTGCTGCTGTACGTGCTGGTGGGCGCCGTGGTGCTGTTCGTCAAGGTGGCGCAGCACGAGACGCGGCCCCTGAACATCGGGCGCCTGGGGCGCTGGGTGTTGAGCCTGTGGCTGTGGCCCGCTCTGTGGTGGGCCAGCCGGGGCGGAAGACCGGGAGCCTGACCCGGCGCTGCCTGGCAGGCCGGCGGCCCGCCCGGCTGCACGCTCAGCGTGACTGCTTGATCACCCGCCCGTTCAGGGGCTGGACAGGCCGCGCGTTCATCGGGTGAAGCCGCGCGAAGATGGCCAGTTGCTGGGGCGAGACCTGGATGGGCTGTTGCATCACGATCCACAGCACGCCCTCGGTGCAGGGCGGCGTGGTCAGCGAACCCATGTAGGTGTAGTAGCCTCGCCGCGCGGGCAGCAGCGACATCGGATCGAATTCCATGGAAGCTGCCACGAACTCGCCGCGCTCCAGCGGCAGGTTGTTCCACACGGCCTGCACGGCGGGATGCTCAGGGCCCTCCTCCGCCACCAGGGCCACCACGGCCAGGCGGCCTTGAGGGTCGCGGTGCACGAGGTGGATGGACATGGCGAAGGAACGCCCGTCCACCCGCTCCTCGCCCGGCAGGTGAAAGTGGAAGCCGGTCAGCTCGTAGCGACGCGCGCCGACTTCGATGGCATTGCCCTTGCCCACCTGCACCTGCACGGTGTGCCCGTTGTCGGTGACGGAGAAGAAGCCCGGCCGGTACTGGAACTCCACCTCTTCCAAGTCCACCGCCAGACCATCACGGATGTCCACGGGGCTCTGGCGCTGCCCACTGCCACACAAGGAGAACGAGGGGTGCAGGGAGGCCCAGGACTGCGGGCCCAGGCTGGCGGCGTAGCTCCAGGCCGGCCCGTGGGCGCCGGCACCCGCATCGGTCCCGTGCTTTGCTTCGGCGCCTGCAGCGGTTGCGGCGGCTGTGGCGCCGGCCACCACCGCCCCGCGCGATGCCGCAGAGCCCGCACGGCTGGTGCGGGCTGCTGCCGTCGCGCCCGGTGGCGGCGCCTTGATGACGAATTCCCCGGAGGCCCGGTTGTCGACCTTGATCTCGGGCGTGCCGCGTGAGCCCGGCCTCGCCGCCCCATCCAGCGCCACCCCGCGAGCCAGGCGCTCACGCAGGCGCTCCAGCGGATCGCCAGGGCCCAGCTTGATCGGCGTGCCCAGCAGGGGTTCACCTGAGGCGGCCGCAGGCGAGCCCGGCGCGCCGGGGCTGACGGGCGCAGCAGCGCCGAAGGAGGCGCCCGGGCCGGCAGGAGCGCCAGGCGCTCCACCCGCGCCTCCAGCGCCTGCAGCACCGATGGGGCCGGGCTTGCGGGGACGATAAGGCGTGCGCATGCCCGCCGGACCACGAGCCGCCGACGCCGCAGCCTCGGCGTTTGCGGCAGCAGCGGTGGTCGCCGTGACAGCCGGTGAAGCGGCAGCGTTCGCGGCCGCAGGCGCAGGGGCCAGCGCGGGACTAGCAGGGTTCTGCGCCTTGGTCGCCGGCTCTGCCGCATGCAACAGCCCTGCCAGGGCGGACAGCGCAACCAGCGCCGACAGCGACCGAAGCGCCGTCAGCCCCGACAGCACCAAGCGCACTGTGGGTGCTGGTCGAACTGGCAGCAGTCGTGGGGCAGAGTCGGTCATCGCGGCGGCATCCTGCCTCGATTTCGGCCCGCACCATGCAAACTTGAGTTCCGCAGCGGCCGGCATCAGGGTCCGCCCGTCAGCGCAGCGTCCTCCAGGCGGGCCTTCAAGGCCATCACCTTGGCGATGTAATCGGCCGCCAGCGCATCGTCCACCCGGCTGCCGCCCAGGTAGAAGCGCAGCCCGTCTTCCACCGAACCGCCCGTGAGCTTGATGCAGTCGTGCAGCACGCGCGCGCCCACCCGCAGGTTGGTCAGCGGATCGAAGGCCGTCATGGGCCCACCGTGCTCCTCGAAGCGCCGGGCATGCACCTTGGGCATCACCTGCATCAGCCCCTGGGCGCCGGCCGAACTCTGGCTGAAGGGGTTCAGGCTGGACTCGGTGGCCATCACGGCCAGGATCATGGTGGGCTGCAGCTTCAGCCGAGGCCCCACCACGTGGGCCTCACGCACTAGGGCCGCCACGGGTTCAGGCGCCACCTTGTAGGTGCTGGCCAGCCAGCGGGCCATGCGTGCCTGCTCCTGCGGCAACGTGGCGGGATCGATGGCGGTGGCGCGCTCGGCGGCCTGCAGGTCGGGCGCGGGCAGCACCAGGTCTTCGAACGAGCGTCGCTCCAGCCAGATCAGCAGGCGGTCCTCGCCGGCGGCCCGCCAGGACGGCACCAGCCACAGGCCCAGCCCGGCCAGGGCCGCCAGCAGGCCCAGCGCAGCCAGCACATGGCGCACCCAGGCGCTTGCGATGCGCAAGAAGCTTCGGAAACCAGACACGTTCTGCATGGTGCGGGGCCCGATGAGGCGTCCTTCAGAGAATCACGGCGTCCCCGAACTGAGCCGGTTTCGGACCCAGGCCCAGCTCAGCAGCCCACCCAGCATCAGCGCAGCCGAGGCGAGGGCCAGCCCCAGCGACGAATGCATCACCAGTGGCGCCAGCACGCCAGCCACGAGCCCGTTCATGACGCCCGAGGAAAAGGCCTGGACAGAGGAGGCCATGCCTCGCCGCTCGGGCACCAGGTCCAGCAGCAGCAAGGTGACCGAGGGCGTCATCACCGACCATCCGAACGAGTACACCGCCACCGGCCACAGCGCCCAGCCCGGGTGGGGCGGCAGTACCGCGCTCAGCAGGACGTTCAATGCGGAGATGCCCAGCATGATGAGAAAGCCCAGGCGGATCTGCGCCGCCGGGCGGATACGCCCGGCCAGGCGGCCGCTCATCCAAGCCCCGGACATGATGCCGGCCACGCTGAGCACGAAGAACCAGAAGAACTCGGTGGGCTGCAGTTGCAGAAGTTCGCCCAGCCACACGGGTGCCGACAGCACGTACAGGAACATCCCGTTGAAGGGCAGGCTGCTGGCCAGCGCCAGGGCCATGAAGCGTGCGCTCGCGCCCATCTGCCAGTAGCCGCGCAACAGATGGGTCACGTGCAGCGGCTGCCGCTGGCTGGCGTGCAGCGACTCCGGCAGCTTTCGCCACATCACCGTGCACAGCACCGCCCCCACCAGCGCCAGGAACCAGAACACCGAAGTCCAGCCCAGGGCAACGAAGAGCCAGCCGCCCACCAGCGGCGCCACGGCCGGCGCCACGCCGAAGAAGATGGTCACCTGCGACATCACGCGCTGGGCCTGCGCAGGCGGAAACAGGTCACGGATGACGGCCCGCCCGATCACCATGCCCCCGCCGGCCGACAAGCCCTGCACCGTGCGCCAGAACAGCAGCCAGCCGATGGAAGGGCTGAGCGCGCACCCCACGGAGGCCAGGGTGAACACCGCCATGGCCACCAGCACCACGGGACGCCGGCCCAGGCTGTCGGACAAGGCGCCGTGAAACAGGTTCATCAGCGCAAAACCGAACAGGTAGGTCGACAGGGTCTGCTGCATCTGCACCGCCGACGCCGACAGGTCAGCGGCCATGCCGGGAAACGCCGGCAGGTAGGTGTCGATGGCGAAGGGGCCGAGCGAACTCAGGCCGGCCAGCAGCAGGGCCAGGGTCCACAGAGGGCCGCGCCACAAGGTCGCGGCTTGGGGATGCATGGTCGGAGCGTCCTTCGTGCCTGGCCTGCGGTGGCTCGTGCCACGCAGACCGTCCATAGTGTGAAGCAGGCCGATAGGCCGGATTCTGTGCGCCCGTCGGGCCTTGCGACCCGCAGGGCGTGACCGCCATTCCTCTGGGCCGGGGGTCACCCCACCGGCTCGGTGCCACCTACCCGCCGGCTCCGCGGAGCCACGTCAACGCCGGCCTACTTGGTGTTGCTGCGCGCAGAGATTGCCCGTTGCACCCGCGACGGGTTGCCCCGCCGCGACTCGTCTCTGTTGCTCTGATCCTCACCTCGCGGTGGAGAGCCGTTAGCTCCTGCGCTGCCCTGTGCAGTCCGGACCTTCCTCCAGCGCCGGGTTTCCCCGATCGCGCCAGCGGCGGTCTGGCCTGCTTCACGCTCGCATTGTCCCACCCCTTGGCCGGTGGCTGCCGCCAGCCGCTTGGGTTCAGCAACGAGAAGGGGCCCCGAAAGGCCCCTTGTTCAAGTCAGCACACGCTCACTTCGATTCCTGCAGGACACGGATGCGGTCTTCGATTGGCGGGTGGCTGGAAAACAGCGCCATCAGGCCGCTGGGCTTGCTGGAGATGCCCATGTTCTGCACCGTCTGCGGCAAGGCGCCGGGCTCCAGGCCGCCCAGGCGGGCCAGCGCGTTGATCATGGGCTGCTTGCGGCCCATCAGTTGCGCCGCGCCGGCGTCCGCGCGGTACTCGCGCTGACGCGAGAACCAGGCCACGATCACGGCGGCCACCAGGCCCAGGACGATGTCCATCACGATGGTGGTGATGTAGTAGCCGATGCCCACGCCGTCACGGTCGTTCTTCAGGATCACCTTGTCGACGAAGTAGCCCACCACACGCGAGATGAAGACCACGAAGGTGTTCATCACGCCCTGGATCAGCGTCATGGTCACCATGTCGCCGTTGGCCACGTGCGCCACCTCGTGGCCGATCACGGCCTCGACCTCTTCCTTGGTCATGCTCTGCAGCAAGCCGGTGGACACGGCCACCAGCGCCGAGTTCTTGAAGGCGCCGGTGGCAAAGGCGTTGGGCTCGCCCTCATAGAGCGCCACATCGGGCATGCCGATGCCGGCCTTGGTGGCGAAGGTGCGCACCGTGCCCACGATCCAGCGGTGCGTGGGGTCGGTGGAGTCGTTGATGACGACCGCCTTGGTGCTCCACTTGGCCATGGGCTTGCTGATCAGCAGCGAGATGATCGCGCCGCCAAAGCCCATCAACAGCGAAAACGCGAGCAACATGCCCAGGTTCAGGCCATTGGCCGTGAGGAACTTGTTGACCCCCAGCAGGCTTGCGGTGATGCCCAGCACCACCATGACGGCCAGGTTGGTCAGGATGAACAGGACGATGCGTTTCATGGCAAAAACCGCGCCGGGCGCGGAACAGGGAATGAAGACAGAACAGGATGTTAGGGCCGGGGTGCGGAATTCAAGTTGCGCCGGCCCGCCATACCCCCGCCATCGTCATGGAAGCGAGCCGCCGCCCTGGTCGGCCGGGCGTTTGGCCGCCGCAGAGCGGCGGCGTCGAGGCTTGCGCGCCGGCTTGGCCTGCGCACCGGGCGGTTCAGCGGGGAGGTCCGGGGCTGGCGGCGGTGCGGCGGGTGACGGTTCCGCCTGCGCGGTGGCGCCTGGCAGGGCCTCCACCTGCGGCTTGCGCCGGCCGCCGCGCGAACGGGCCCGCGCGGGCCGCGCCTCAGGCGGTGCCGTTGTCGGCGCCTCGACCGGCGGAGGCAGCATCTCGGGCACAGGCGGCGGCGCAGGGGCCTGCTGCGCCGCCTCGGGAACGGCAGCGCTGTCCAGGGCTTCTAGAGGCAGGGTGGCGGGCTCCACGCCCTTGCGCGGCGCACGTCCGCGCTCCAGGCCTCCACTTCGGCCTCCGCTTCGGCCCCCACTGCGGCCTTCGCGGCGAGACTCTGTGCGCCCCTCCCCCCGGCCATCAGCTCGTCCTTCACCTCGTCCTTCAGCTCGCCCGTCGCCCCGACCCTTGCCGCGACCCTCCGCCCTGGCATCGCCGCCCGCCTGAGATCTGGACTTGCGGTGTTCCATGACTTCGTAGTCGTCATAGACCGCCCGCGTCTCGTCGCCCGTCTTGCCTTGCTGGCCCACACCGATGACCCGGCAACCCTTCTCCCGAAGGCGGCTGACCAGGGGCGCGAAGTCCGAATCGGAGGAGGCGATCACCACCACATCGGGCCGCTCGGCCAGCGTCAGGTCGATGGCATCCACGGCCAGCGCGATGTCGGTGGAGTTCTTGCCCGCGGCCAGGTTCACCATCGGGCGGATGGACAGGCGCTTGAAAGCCACCTGGTGCTTGACGGCGGATTCGGCCGTGCAGTAAGCCCGACGGACATGGGGTCCGCCAAAGTGCTTGCCCACCCAGGCCACGGCTTGCTCGATCACGTCCAGCGACACGTTGTCCGCGTCGATGAGCAGCATCACCTTGTCCTGTGTCATGGCAGCAGCTTCCAGTTCAGGGTTTCGCCGGCCCGCAGGGGCTTGATGACGGCGTCGCCAAAGGGCATGGTCTCGGGCAGAGTCCAAGGCTCGCGCCGCAGCGTGACGGTGCCGTCGTTCGGTGGCAGGCCGTAGAAGGCCGGGCCGTGCAGGCTGGCAAAGCCTTCCAGCCGGTGCAGCGCACCTGCGGCCTCGAAGGCCTCGGCATAGAGCTCCAACGCGGCCGGCGCGGTGAAGCAACCCGCACCGCACACGGACTGCTCCTTGAGCGCCGCAGCGTGCGGGGCGCTGTCGGTGCCCAGGAAGAAGCGCGGGCTGCCCGAGGTGGCCGCGGCCACCAGGGCCTGGCGGTGCACCTCGCGCTTGAGCACGGGCAGGCAGTAATAGTGCGGCCGCATGCCGCCCATGAACAGGGCGTTGCGGTTGTACAGCAGGTGGTGCGCGGTGATGGTGGCCGCCGTGCGCTCGTCACTGCCGGCCACGTACTGCGCCGCCTCGCGCGTGGTGATGTGCTCGAACACCACCTTCAATTCGGGGAACTCGCGCCGCAGCGGCTGCATCACACGGTCGATGAACACCGCCTCGCGGTCGAAGAGGTCGATGTCGGCATCGGTCATCTCGCCGTGCACCAGCAGCAGCAGCCCTTCGCGCTGCATGGCCTCCAGCGTGGCGTAGGTGCGGCGCACATCGGTGACGCCGGCATCGCTGTTCGTCGTGGCCCCGGCCGGATAGAGCTTGAGCGCCACCACGCCCGCATCGCGCGCGCGGCGGATCTCCTCGGGCGGGGTGTTGTCGGTGAGGTACAGCGTCATCAGCGGCTCGAAGCGCAGGCCGGCCGGCACCGCCGCCAGGATGCGCTCCCGGTAGGCCACAGCTTGCGCCGCCGTGGTCACTGGCGGCTTGAGGTTGGGCATGATGATGGCGCGGCTGAACTGGCGCGCCGTGTGCGGCACCACGGCCGTCATGGCGGCGCCGTCGCGCACATGCAGGTGCCAGTCGTCGGGCCGCTTCAGGGTGAGGATGTCGGTCATGCCGGCATTCTCGCCGCCGCCCGAACGGTCCCCAGGTGTCCACGATACTTGCCTGCGGCTTGCACACGCCGACGCGGCCATGGACCACCCCCGCCTGGGGGCGCGGACGGGCTGGCGTCAGCCACTGCGCCAGGAGGTCAGCCCTGAACAACGCCATCACCTTCATCGAGGCCCTGGCCACGCTGGCCTTCGCGCTGTCGGGGCTGCTGGCCGCCGCGCGCAAACGGCTGGACGCCGTGGGCGTGGTGGTGGTGGCCGGGCTGGCCGCCTTCGGCGGCGGCACGCTGCGCGACATCCTGCTGGACCGCCGGCCCTTCTTCTGGGTCACGCATGCCGATTGGCTGTGGGGCCTGCTGGGCCTGTGCATCCTGGCGATGCTGTTCCTGCGGGCCCGGCATTTCGGTGTGACCGAGCGCGCCATGCAGTGGCCTGACGCCCTGGGCCTGGGCCTGTTCACGGCGGGCGGCACCGAGATCGCGCTGGCCAATGGCATGCCCGCCATCGTGGCGGTGCTGATGGGCATGGTCACCGCCGTGTTCGGCGGCGTGCTGCGCGACATCGTCTGCAACGAGATCCCCAGCGCCTTCAGCGACCACCGGCCCTACGCCGTGTGCTCTTTCGCGGGCGGCTGGGTGCTGGTGGGCGCGCAGCAGGCGGGCCTGTCGGGCGAAACGGCGCTGGCTGCGGCCGCCCTCACCGCCACCGGTCTGCGCGTGCTGGCCCTGGCCACCGGCTGGCAACTGCCGCCGTGGCGGGCGGGGGCGCCGCCGCCGGGGTGACGGCAGTCCGGCAGGCCGCTGCCGGGCCACCTGGGCGGCTCAGCCCTGCGGCGTGCCGGCGGCCGTCTGCACGGGGACGTAGGGCTGGCGAAGGCCACGCTCCACGCCCGTGAAGGCGAAGTCCACTTCCGGGGCCAGGCCGGCCACGATGCGCGCAATGCTCTTGCCCGACCCGCAGGCGTGCGTCCAGCCCAGCGTGCCATGTACCGTGTTCAGGAACAGCTTGCCCACCCTGGAGCGGCCGATGATGGGGACGTTGCTGGGCGTGGCCGGGCGCAGGCCCGTCCAGAACTGCGCGCGCTCGGCGTCGCCCGCGCCCGGGAAGGGTTCCTCCACCCGGCGCACGATGGCCTCGCAGCGCACGCGGTTCAGGTCGCGGTCGTAGCCGTTCAACTCAGCCGTGCCGGCGATGCGCAGGCGGTCGCCCAGGCGCGAGAACACGAGCTTGAACTCGTCGTCCGTGAGGGACACCTGGTGCGCCATGGAGGCATCCTTGACCGGCATGGTCACCGAGTAGCCCTTGGCCGGGTAGATGGGCAGCTCGATGCCCAGCGGCTTGGCCAGCAGCGGGCTGAGCGAGCCCATGGCCAGCACATAGGCATCAGCGCGCAGGCGCTGGAAGCGGCCCTCGCTGTCGGTGGCCTCCACGTGGTCGATCTCGCCGCCGGCCGCGCGCAGCGCCGTCACGGTGTGGCTCATCAGGAACTGCACACCGTCCTGTTCGCAGCGCTTGACCAGTTCGCGGGCGAAGCGGTTGGCATCACCCGACTCGTCTTCCGAGGTGTACGTGGCGCCGGCCAGCTTCGGGCGAATGTGCGCCAGGGCCGGCTCGATCTTCACGGCCTCGTCGGCCGAGATGACACGGCGGTCGCAGCCCAGCTCGCGCATCTGCGCGGCCGGCGCCTCGGCCGCATCGAACTCCTGCTGGCTGGTGTAGAAGTGCAGGATGCCTTGCGTGCGCTCGTCATAGGCGATGTCACGGTCGCGGCGCAGCTGCTGCAGCGTGTCGCGGCTGTAGGTGCCCAGGCGCACGATCTGCTCGATGTTGTGGCGCGTGCGCGCCGGCGTGCATTCGCGCAGGAACTGCAGGCCCCAGCGCCACTGACGCGCGTCAGCACGCAGGCGGAATAGCAAGGGCGCGTCCTCCTTGCCCAGCCACTTCAGCACCTTCAGCGGAGCGCCGGGGTTGGCCCAGGGTTCGGCGTGGCTGACGGAAATCTGCCCGCCGTTGGCGAAGCTGGTCTCGCCCGCGGCCGAAGCCTGGCGGTCGACCACCGTGACCTCATGGCCCTGCTGGCGCAGGAAGTAAGCCGAGGTGACGCCCAGCAGGCCGGCACCGAGGACGATGACTTTCATGGGAAGACTCCTTTTGCGAGGACAACGGGCCGGTGCGGGCGCAGGCTCACTGTGGCTCGAGCTTGATGGACTTGGCGATGGTGCGCAGCCGGACCGTCTGGCGCTCGTACTCCTTCTGCGCATCGGCCACGGACAGCATCGGCGGCACCCGCCCGCCCAGGTCGGCCAGCTTCTTGCGGGCTTCGGGGTCGTTCATGGCGGCGGCCAGATTCTTGTTCAGGGCCGCGACGATGGGCTCGGGCGTGTCCTTGCGCACGAAGTAGCCGGTCCAGGCGTCGAAGGCGAAGTCCTTGAAGATCTTGTGCTCGGTGATGCTCGGATACTTCTCCAGGAACTTCGCCTCGGGCTTGCCCGGCTGGGCCATGGTGGCGAGGACCTTGAACAAGCCCTGATCGACGAAGCCGGGCAGGCGTGAATCCACCACGAAGAAGGCCACGTCCACCAGGTTGCCGCCCAGGTCCTGCAGCGCGGGGGCCAGGCCCTTGTAGGGCACGTGAGTCATCTTGACGCCAATGGTGTCGGCAAAGTGCTCACCCACGAAGTGATAAAGCGAGCCGATGCCCACGCTGGCGTAGGTCAGCGGCTTGCCTTCGGCCGAGGCTTTCTTGGCCAGGGCGACGATCTCATCGATGTTGTTCGCCGACAGGCCCTTGCGGGCCAGCACGGCCATCGGGAAGCTGCCGATGACCTGCACCATGCGCCAGTCCTCGGACTTGTACTTCACCGTCTGCATCGCCAGCGGCGCGAGGATCAGTTCATTGGGCGAACCTTGGTAGACGATCTGCCCGTCGGCGGGCGCGTTCAGCACCTTCTGCGCCGCAATCGAGCCCGAGGCGCCTCCCAGGTTGTCCACGATGGCCATCTGTCCGGAGACCTTGGCAAAGGGTTTTTCCACCATGCGGGCGATCACGTCGGACAGGTCGCCCGCGGGGTAGGGCACCAGCAGCGTCACGGGTTTGACCGACTGGGCGGCGGCCCCGCCTGTCAGCAAGGCGCCGGCGGCCCAGGCGATGGCGCGGGTCATGAGGGCCCGACGGCCCGACTTCAGAGGGGATTGGATGGTCATGTGATGTCTCCGGGTGTGGGGCGCCATCGGGCAGATCAGACACCCTCGCTGAGGTCTCGTGGCCTGGGGACGGCAGGCCTCTGCCGGGCCTCGCCACCGTCGTGCCTGTCGCTGGATCGGCGGGCTTGACGGACGGGATGCTAGGCAGGGGCACCCGGCAAGTCCAATGCATATTTGTTTTCAATATGATGCTTTTTGGGCATCGTTTAGGAGACCCTCGCATGACCCTGGTTCAGCTGCGGCACCTGCTTTCCCTGGCCGAGACCGGCTCCTTCAGCCGTTCGGCGGAAGCCCTGTTCATCACCCAGCCGGCGCTCAGCCGCAGCATCCGCAGCCTGGAGGCGGAGCTGGGCCAGCCCCTGCTGGACCGCATCGGCTGGCGTAGCGAACTCACCGCCTTCGGGCGCGAGATGTTGGTGCGCGCCCAGCGCCTCGTGGCCGAGGCCGATGAACTGCGCGCCGTGGCCCAGCGCCTGCGCACGGGCGCCACAGGCCACCTGAAACTGGGCCTGGGCTCCGGCCCCGCGGCCATCCTGGCCGTGCCCTTGATGCGCCACATGGCGCTGAACTTCCCCGCCGTGCATCTGGAGCTCACCGTGGGCGCCTCGGCGGTGCTGGAAGAGGGGTTGCGGCAACGCCGGCTGGATGCGCTGCTGGTGGACGCACGGTCGGTCATCCCCTCCACCGACCTGCAGGTGGAGCCCCTGGGCGAGTTGCGCGGCGCCTTCATGTGCCGGCCCGGCCACCCGCTGACGCAGCGCAAGGGCCCGCTGAGGTTCAAGGACCTGCTGGCCTACCCCATCGCCTCCATCCCGCTGAGCGACGAGGTAGCCCGCGTGCTGGTGGAGCGCTACGGACCGCAGGCCCACCCGGGCCAGTGCGTCACCCTGCGCTGCGAGGAAATCCCCACTCTGGTGGACGTGGTGCGCGAAACCGACGCCGTGCTGCTGTCCATCCGCGCGGCCGCGCCCGGGCTGCAGGAGCTGGCCTTGACGCCGTCAATGAACGCCACCGCGCGCTTCGGTCTGGCCACCCTCACCGGGCGGTCAGCCGTGCCGCTGATGTCAGAGGTGCGCGCCCTGGTGGACCAGCTGCTGCACGACTGAAACCAACCGGGTTCAGGCGCCGCCCGCCTCCAGGAACTCCCACAGTGCCTGGGCCAGCGGCTTGACGTGGCGCGCGGTCTCGGGCCGCTCGCGGTAGAGGCGGATCTCCATCGTCACCTCGAAGCTGCCCGGTGCCGCGGCCGGCACCAGACGGCCTGCGCGCAGTTC
Organism: Burkholderiales bacterium; assembly: GCA_947464185.1. Taxonomy (GTDB): domain Bacteria; phylum Pseudomonadota; class Gammaproteobacteria; order Burkholderiales; family Burkholderiaceae_C; genus Rubrivivax. Next base: position 3,263 of record CANHVY010000043.1, on the reverse strand, counting down.
GTTGCGCACCGCACTGGCCGGCAGGAAGGCCAGCCCGTGGCCTTCCACCGCCATCGCCTTCAGGCCCTCGGCCATGTCGGCCTCGTGCACCGCCTGCAGGCCGCCGCTGGCGTCGCCTGCCTGCCGCAGGATCAACTCCACCATACGGGCCATGTAGGCGCCCTCGGCATAGGCCAGCAGGGGCACGGTGCGGCCCGGCGGCACCGGCAGGCGGAACATCGGGGCGCCCGCGGCATCGGCGCAGGCGTAGGGCGCCAGCGTTTCATGGCCCAGGCTCAGCATCTCGTAGCGCTGCGGGTTGAGCTGCAGCGGCTGGCTGGCGTGGTGCAGCACGATCAGCAGATCGCACGCGCCCTCGGTCAGGCGCATCGCGGCGTCGTGCACGTTCAGCGCGATGAGCCGCGTCTTCAGCGCCCCGAAGCGCGGCCGCAGGTCCATCAGCCAGTGGGGAAAGAAGGTGAAGGCCAGCGTGTGCGGCACGGCGAAGTCGATGACATCTTGCCCGCTGGCCTGGTGGCTGCGCGCGCTGTTGCGCGCCACCTGCACCGCCGCCAGGATCTCCAGGGCCTGCGCATGCAGCGCCTCGCCCGCAGGCGTGAGCCGCGTGGGGTAGGACGAGCGGTCCACCAGATCCGTGCCCGCCCAGGCCTCCAGCGACTGGATGCGCCGCGAGAACGCCGACTGCGTGACATGCCGCAACTGCGCCGAGCGCGAGAAGCTGCGCGTCTCGGCCAGGCTCACGAAATCTTCAAGCCAGCGGGTTTCCATGAATGGCGAAGGAGTGGAGTGCAGCCAGGGGGGGAGGGTCGGCCAGGCGACTGAATGAACGGCCTGAAAGGCGACCTCACTCACCAGCGAAGTTGCTCAACCTCAAGTCCAAGAGCAGTCGCAACCTTCTCCAAGGTTGCCTTGCGAGGTTGCTTGACTCGCTCCATCTGTGCGTAGGCGGCCTGCGTGATGCCGATTCGGCCCGCAACTTCGGCCTGGGTCAGGCCAAAGTGCTCGCGCCACGCCGCCATAGGGGAAACGCCTCGTTCAAACGAGAGGTTCACAACCTCGTTGGGCACGGTGCCATGCGTGAAGCCGCCTTTCATCCGGCGGAACTGTTCGTAGGGGACCACCACGAAGGCGGGCTTCCCGTCCTGGCCGACGATGACCTGAAACTCAGTACGTGCGTTCATCGCGCTTCCTGACCTCTTCAATGCTCACGATGCGGACAGCACCATCGAACTCGAAGAAGACCCGGTAGTTGCCTACACGCAGCCTGTACCCGTACTCGTGGTGGGTGAGAACCTTGACATTCCTCGCCGAGGCGAGGTCCACGAGTTCAGAACTGACCGCGGTACGGATCTGCTTCCCCGCGTGAACATCGATCCTGCGCAGTTGACGAAGTGCCTTGGGCTGTCAGTTGATCGTGTTCACCGGCAGATGATAAGCGATGAATACGTATTTGCGGCTGATCGCGAGCTGCCATGTGTTCTGTGCTGCCGACCCCCCGAGAGGTAAGCGTCCGGCCAACCCATCTTGAGGCGGCTGGGTAGTTGAAGGATGCTGGTGTCCGCTTCACTTCTTGGCGGACACATGGACACTTTGACTTCAGTTGAGCTTCCGGCGCGCCGTACGCGCAGGCGCCACGAGGCTTCGTTCAAGGCTTCGATCGTGGCGGCGTGCCGCCAGCCGGGGATGTCGCTGTCGGCGGTGTCACTGGCCAATGGACTGAACCCGAACATGGTGCGCAAGTGGATGGCCGATGCGGACGGTGTCACCCCCGGCCGCTTAGTGGCGCCATCGGTGGCGCCTACCTCGGTCGCCGCGGGAGTTCAGGCTCAGGCGCCAACCGCGTCATTCGTTCCGGTGGCCCTGGCCACGCCAGAGCCGCTCATCGTGATCGAGGTGCAGCGCCAGGGCACCTGCGTCAAGGTGACCTGGCCGGCGCAGGCGGCCGCGCACTGCGCGGCCTGGATGCGCGAGCTGCTGAGGTGATTCGCATCGATGCGGTGTGGCTGGCCACGCAGCCGCTGGACATGCGTGCGGGCACCGAGTCTGCGCTGGCACGCGTGGTCCAGGTCTTCGGGGCAGCGCACCCGCACCAGGCCTACCTGTTTGCCAACCGCCGAGCCAACCGCTTGAAGGTGCTGGTGCACGACGGCATTGGCGTGTGGCTGGCCGCCAGGCGGCTGAACGCTGGCAAGTTCATCTGGCCGCGCGACGGGGCGACGGCCACCTTGGCGTTGACCAAGCCTCAGCTGGACGCCCTGGTGCTGGGTCTGCCCTGGCAGCGCGTGGGAGAGGCTGGAATCATCAGGGTCTTGTAGGCAGTTGCAATTGCTGAATGTGCCGATGGCAGGGACTTCAGTCTCGCGCACGATCACGGCATCGTGATCGCCGTCGACAACCTCGATGCCTTGAGCCAGGCGCAGCTGCGCCAGACGGTGGAGCTGCTGATGACGGAGCTGCGCCACAAGAGCGCGCTGGTGGACAAGCTCACGCACGAGATGGCGGTGCTCAAGCGACTGAAGTACGCCGCCACTAGCGAGAAGTTCTGCGCGGGCCTGCCGGCCGAGCAAAAGAGCCTGCTGGAGGAAACGCTGGAGTCAGACCTGGCGCAGTTGTCGGCCGAGATCGAGCAGCTGCAGCGCGACGGCGCTGGCCAGGACAGCAAGCCCAAGGCCCAGCCCAAGCGCGAAGCGCTGCCGGCCCACCTGCCGCGCGTGGAGGTACAGCACGAGCCCGACAGCACGGTGTGCGGCTGTGGATGCCAGATGAAGCGCATCGGTCAGGACGTGGCCGAGAAGCTGGACTACGAGCCTGGCGTGTTCACGGTACAGCGCCACGTACGGGGCAAGTGGGCGTGCGCCAAGTGCCAGAAGCTCATACAGGCGCCGGTGGCCGCACACGTCATCGACAAGGGCATCCCCACTGCCGGGCTGCTGGCCCATGTGCTGGTGGCCAAGTTCATGGACCACTTGCCGCTGTACCGTCAGGAGCGCATCTTCGAGCGTGCAGGGATGCTGATCGCGCGCTCGACACTGGCGCAGTGGGTGGGCGAGTGTGGGTCGCAGTTGCAACCGCTGGTGGATGTACTCAGCACAGAGGTGCGCCGGCACGCGGTGCTGCACGCCGACGAGACGCCGGTGGCCATGCTCAAGCCGGGCAACGGCAAGACGCACAAGGCGTACCTGTGGACGTACTGCACGACGAGCTTCAACGAGACCCGGGCGGTGGTCTTCAACTTCGCCGACAGCCGCAGCGGCGACAACGTG
>CANHVY010000042.1 GCA_947464185.1 Burkholderiales bacterium | reverse complement strand
GTGTTGAATTCCGGCCCCGCCGGCAGCAGCCAGGGCCGCAGGTGAGATGCGGTGGCGTGCAAATCCTGCAAGTCGGCGAGTTCACGCTCCAACAGGCGGTGGGTGATGCGGTCCTGCTGCGAAAGGCCTGCCAGCGGGATGCCGCCGAGTTCCGCGTGCAAGCCACGTGCCGCCTCGGCCCGGCGGGCGAAGTCCCCGGGGCCTTCGCGAAACATGGTGGGGTCGTCTGCCGGCTGCCCTGCCGTGAGGGCGTTCAGCGGGAACTCGTGGCGCAGAAACTGCCAGTAGCGTTCCGTCAGGGCTTGCAGCGTTGCGGCCGCAGGGCCCGCATCGCCACTCACGGGGGGTGCAGCGCTGCTCTCAGACATGCGTCGGGGCCTTCCACACCTGCTGCGCCAGACGCAAGAGGTTGCCGCCCAGCAGCGCCGCGAGATCGGCGTCCGAGTAGCCCCAGCCCTGCAGCGTGGCCACGATCTCCTCCAGTTGCTCGGGCGGCACGAAGCGGGCCCCCAGCTCGTATCCCAGCCCCGGTGGGAAGGTGGCCTTCATCTTCTCGACGTGTTCCTCCAACTCGCGGGTGTCGAACACATAGTCCAGCGCGATGGACACATGGGCCGGCCCCACCAGCTGCACCACGTGGTCCACGTGGCGGGCATAGGTCTGGCTGGAGATGTCGTTGAGGCCGAGAAAAATGCCCACGCCGTTGATGCCCACCACGCCTCCGGTGGCTGCGCAGGCGCGGATCAGGTCGTCAGAAATGTTGCGGGGGTGCGGGTGCAGCGCCGCGCAGTTGCTGTGCGAGAAGATCACGGGATGTGTCGCCACGTCGAAGATGTCACGCACCGTGCGGTGCCCTGTGTGGCTGACACACACCTGCATGCCCACCCGCTCCATCTCGGCCACCACGGCGCGGCCGAAGGGTGTCAGGCCGCCGTCCTCGTCCTGGCATCCCCCGCCCACGCGGTTGGCGGTGTTGTAGGCCATCAGCATCCAGCGCACGCCCAGGTCGTAGTACATCTGGATCAGGCTGAGCTGGTCCCCCACGGCGTTGGCGCCCTCGATGTCGAACCCCACCGCCAAGCGGCCCGTGGCGCGGGCCCGCTCGATGTCGTCCGCTTCCAGCAGCAGCAGGTAATCGTCAGGACGCGCCAGCAGCCAGTGCCGCATCGCGGCGATCATCCGCAGGTGCTCTTCCGGACCTTGCTCGCCGAAGCCGATGTTCACGGTGATCGCGTCGAATCCGGCTGCCTTGTGGCGCGCCAGTTGCGGCAGAAAGGAGGTGTCCTGCGGGCGCAGCGGCATGCAGGCGTGGTGGTCCCAGACGGGCACGGCATCGATGAGCCGGCGCGCGGGGGAGGGGGTGGCGTGAGGCATGAGCAATCTTTGATCCTGGGGTCCGACCTTACGACGGGCGGGGAGGCGACCGGTTAGGCTCGGGCAAACAATATTTAGGAGACCCGACCGCATGCAACTGCAACGCGACACGGCGCCGGAACTGCCTTCCGCCCTGGACTTTGACAGCGAATGGCATCGCGCCGCCCAGGAGGAAGGGCGATCGCAGCGCATCTCGCGCAACGTGGTCCGCACCATCTACGCGCCCCCGTACGGCAGCGGCATGACCGACACGGTGCGGCTTGGGCCCGACGCTCTGGTCAACGTCATCAATTGCGTGGTGCCGAGGGCAGCGCACTGGATCTACGCCGATCAGGAGCCCCTGATCACGCTGCGCGCTTCCCTGGCCTGCGACGTGGAGTTCAGATACGGGGCGGGGCCCGCGCTGGTCTTCAACCGGCCCGAACTGACCCTGACCTGCATACCGCCCCTGCTCCCGCTGAGCGCCCACATCGCAGCAGGAGCCCGACAACAAGGCATCGTCGCGGTGTTCAAGGCCCGCAGTTTTGCCTCGCGTTTCGGCCTGCTGCCCGAGGACCTGCCGCCTGATCTGCGCATTGCGGTCGAGGGTGACGCCGGCATGGGGCGCATCGCGTCGTTTCCCATCGACCATCGGGTGGCCGCGCTGGTGGGCGACACACTGGACAGCCGCCTGCATGGCGAGTTGCGCACGGTGCAGCTGGCCGGCCGTCTGGCCGAGCTGGTGGCCTATGCGCTGGAGGCCATGCTGCACCAGCACGAGGCCCGGACTGCAGTGCTGTCGCGTCGCCGCGATCTCGATCTTGCGCGCGCCGCGCAGGCCAGGCTGGACCGTGACTACCGCCGCCCCCCCAACTTTGCCGATCTGGCGCGCGAGATCGGCACCAGCCAGAACAAGCTCAAGTCCGTCTTCAAGCAGGCCTTTGGCCTGACCATGGCGGACTACTGCCTGGAACGCCGCGTGCGCGAGGCGCAGCAGTTGCTGATGGAGGCCACGTTGACCATTGCCCAGGTGGCCGAGCGTGTGGGTTACGAGCACCAGAGCAGCTTCACGGCGGCTTTCAGAAGCCAGGTGGGCATGTCGCCGCGCGAGTACCGCCGCCATCGCGCCCCTTTCAGCCTGGAGCTTCCAGCCTAGGGTTTCCACCCGGAGTTGGTCGGATCGCCTAAATCTTTGGTGCAAGGGCTCACGCGGGCTGTTGCGGTCGCTCTTATCGTGCCTGCAATCCCCCAGACAAGGAGCCTGACCATGACCGCAAACTTCCGACTCAGCGCGATGGCGCTGGCCCTTTCAGCCGCCTGGCCCGCCCTGGCCCAGCAAGCACCCGCGACAGCGCCCGCATCCGAAGATGAGTCGCAGCGCGTGGTGATCACCGCCAACAAGCGCGCCGAGAAGCAGCGCGAGGTGGCGGGCACGGTGTCGGTGATCTCGGGCAGCGATCTGGAGCGCCGCGGGGCGCGTGATCAGGAGGACTTTCTGAAGCTGACCCCCGGCGTGCAACTCAACCGCGGTGATCCCAACAACAACGGCATCACCATCCGCGGTCTGAGCAGTCAGGCGGCCCCGGAGAGCGGTGGCGGGCAGCAGAATCCCAGCGGCCGCTACCTGGAGGACGTGCCCCTGGCTTCGCCCATCGGCAAAGGTCTGGTAGCAGACATCCTGCCCTTCGACCTGGACCGTATCGAGGTGCTTCGCGGGCCGCAGGGCGCGCTGTTCGGTTCGGGCTCGCTCGGGGGCGCGGTGCGCTATCTGCTGGCCAAGCCCGACCCGAAGTCCTTCGGGGCTGCGGCGCAGGTGGGGTTCACCAGCGTGTCGCAAGGCAAGACTGCCGGTTCCCTGTACGGCATGGTCAATGCGCCCCTCAGTGACGTGGCCGCGTTGCGTGTGGTGGCCTTTGATCGAACCTCACCCGGCTACATCGACAACAAGGGCACCAAGACCAAGGACGCCAATGAGGTACGTCAGACTGGCGGCCGGGTGTTGGTCACCGTGAAGCCCTTGCGCGAATTGACGGCCACCTTCGTGGCCAGCACGCAGAAGACCAAGCAGGATGACTTCAGCTATGTCTTTGGTGATCCAAAGAAGCTCGAGCACGACAACCCCACGCTGGGCCGCGGTACCTCGCAGTTCGACTTCTCGAGTCTCACGGTGGATTACGACCTGGGCGGCGCGATGCTGACCTCCATCACGGGCTACTGGAAGACCAAGACCAATGGTGTTGGGGACGACACTCGCCTGTTCGGCACGTTGGGCCTGCCAATGGCACTGCCGCTGGTGTCTCGGGTCAGCGCGGGCAGCAGCGATGCCCAGTCCCAGGAGTTACGCCTTGCAAGCAAGCCCGGGGGCAACTTCAGTTGGGTAGCTGGCCTGTTCTACCAGACCAACAAGGGCAGCGGCAGCGGCAAGCAGAGCGATCCCTCCGGAGCGTTCGGTGTGGTGGACTTGGTGGACTTGAAGACCAAGCAGGACGCCAGCGAGAGCGCCCTCTTCTTCGACGGCGAGTACAGCCTGGGGGGCGGCTGGAGTGCCGGCCTGGGCGCTCGTGCTTACAAGACCAAGACCTCGTTCCAGCAAACCGGCACCGTCTTCGGCGGCCCGAGCAATTCCCCGGTATTGGCTGGCGGCGATGACGGCACCACGCCCAAGCTGAGCGTCAAGTACCGGTTTGGCGACAACATGTGGTACGCCCTGGCTTCCAGGGGCTACCGCTACGGCGGTGTCAACGAGGGTCCGCCGCCCACACCGTTCAAGTCCGACAGTCTGTGGAACTACGAGACCGGTGTGCGGCTGGCGCCGGCGCCCGGGGTTCAGTTGGACCTTTCCGCCTTCCTCCTGGACTGGACCGATGCGCAGTTCACCTACTTCGCGCTCAACGGGGCTGTGCCGTTCTCCGGTATCGGCAACGTCGGCAAGGCCCGCAGCACTGGCCTGGAGGCGGCATTGCGTTGGCGCATGAACCCGGCCTTCGACGTGGCAGCCTCGCTGGCCAGCATCGACGCCAAGACCACCCAGGACGTGAAGACCTTGGCAGGCCGCGCACCCGTGACCATCGCTTCCGGTGCACGGCTGCCCGGCACCGCCAAGCTCCAAACGGCACTGCAGGGGAACTATCGGTTCAGCGGCCCGTTGGGCTCGGCAGGGCGATTCAACGTCACACACACCCACGTGGGAGACCGGGTGATTGATCTCACGGCCTTCTACAAGGCACCGGCCTATGAGGCCTTGGATCTGGGCCTGAGCTTCAGCAAGGGCAACTGGACGCTGGCTGCCAGTCTGACCAACGCCACCGACGAGCGCGGCATCATGAACATCCAAGGCACGCCGGACGGCAACAAGAATTTCCAGCAGTACTACCTGCAGCGGCCGCGCACGCTGGACCTGTCGGTTCGCTACGACTTCTGAGGATCGATGAACCCGAGCGCCGAGCAAGACCCCCATCTGGTTCCGGCGCCCGATACCCCTGCCAGCTGGCGCACGCTGGCTGGCAGTGGGGTGCTGGCTTTGTTCGGTGTGTCGGCGCTGTACGGCAGCACCTTCGGCCTGTTCCTGCTGCCACTGCAGCAGGGCCTGGGTTGGAGCCGGGGCGAGATCGCCTTCTCACTCACGCTGGCGACCTTGTTCACGCCCCTCGTGGCGCCGCTGACAGGGTGGGTCATCGACAAGGTTCCGTTACGCCCGCTCATCTTGACCGGCGTGGTGCTGCAGTCGGCCAACTTCGCAGCGTTTTCCTTGATGGAGGGCAGCGTCTGGGCCTACTACGGGCTGAGCCTGCTGCTGATGCTGACGGCGGCCGGCGCATCCCTGTTGAGCTTGGCCAAGCTGGTGCAGGGCTGGTTCGACAAGTCGATGGGCCGAGCCCTGGGCCTGTTGTTTGCCTGTGGAGCCGTCGGTGCCATCATTCACCCGCTGTGGACGCAAGCGGTCATCACCCATTTCGGCTGGCGACAGGCCTTCCTGGTGATGGGTGTCCTGAGCCTGCTGATGTGCGGCTCGGCCGCCTTGCTGCTGGTGCGCGAGCGCGTCCCACGCAGCCCCCGAACCGTTGTCGCCTTGCCAGGCAACAGCACCGGTGGCGATTCGTTGGCCCCGCTGGTTGGCAGCGGTCCTCAGTCCATGGCCGCCTTTCTGCGAGACCCGATCTGGTGGAAACTGGCTCTTTTCAACATGCTGTTTGCCTTGGGCGTGGGCGCCATCTTCATGCACTTCGCCGCATTGCTGCAAGACCGCGGTGCCACGCCGGGACAGGCCGCGATGGCGATGAGCCTGGTGGGGCTGGGGGGTCTCTTGGGCAATGTCCTGGCGGGCTGGTTGGTTGACCGCATGCCTGCAGCGCGCCTGGCCATGATCGTGATGGTGGTGCCGATGCTGGCCACGCTGGTCATCTACGCGGGCGGTGGGCTGTGGGTCAGCATCGCTGCCGCGGGTTTGCTGGGCCTGTGTTCTGGCGGCGATAACAGCGTGAGCATCCTTCTGGCGCGGCGCTACTTCAGTGCCGAAACGTTCGGCCGAGCCAGCGCTACCCAAATGGTGGCCGTGGCGGCGGGGGGCGGTGTCTCGCCCTGGCTGGCTGGTGTGGTGCATGACCGCACCGGCAACTATGACCTGGCCCTCTTGATGGCTGCAGCCTGCATGGGGGGTGCCGCGCTGGCGGCGGCGTGGCTGCCCGAGTTCCGTCCAGGTGAGGCCCCTGCCGGCAAGCCTGTCGGCGCGGAGGGCTGAAGCGATGCGGCGCGCACGCAATGCCCTGCTGGCTTTGTTCAGCCATGACGCTGCAGGCTTGCTGATCGCGGCGATAGCAACGGCCTTGTTCTGGGCCTTGGGCTGGGCCATGCCCGGCGACCTGCGCGGTGGCTTCAGGGCCTTGGGCTTGGCGTTGGGGCTGCTGCTGGCTGTCGCGTCGCTGCGGCACCTTTGGGTCCTGGCGAAGGTGCGTCGCGATGTGCCACCGCCCGGCCGGATGGTGGACTTGGGCGGCTACCGTGTGCACGTGTTGGCCGAAGGTCAGGCGCGCGATGGCCGGCCCCCCGTGGTCTGGTTTGCCGGCGGCCATGCCGGCGGCTTCGCCATGCATCATCTGCACCGGGCCTTTCGCGGCGAGACCCGGTCCATCCTCATCGACCGGCCGGGCACGGGCTGGAGTGACGCAGGCCCTTTCCCCCGCACCACCGCTCGTGAGGCCGACGAGATGGTGCTGGCGCTGGAGCGCGCGGGCGAGAAGGGGCCTTACGTCTGGGCCGGTCACTCCTTTGGCGGCCTGCTGGTGGCCAACATCGCGCGACGGCGGCCAGACCTGGTGCACACGGTGGTGTTGCTCGACCCCACGCCTCTGGAGACCATCGTCTTCGGCCCGCGCCTAGGGGCCTTGGCGCAGATGCGGCGGACGGCCTGGCTGGGCGGCTTCATGCAGTTGTTCGGCCTGAACATGGCTGCCCGAGCCGAGGCCAAGGCGCGCCAGATTCCGGCCTACGCCAAGGCCATGGATGCCGCCCGCGCGGTGCTCGGGCCTGAAGCGGCCGCCGTGCGCGCCGTGGAGTTCAATGCTGCTGCCTACTTCACCCAGGCATCGATCTACAGCGAGCTCAGCCCCGAGGGCGTGGCTGCGGTGGCCTGGGACACCGTGGTCTACGACCGCGATCTGGGCGACCTGCCGGTGTGGCTGGTGGGCCCGCGTGACGACAACGACAGTGATATCGCCCTGCTGCCAGAGGCGCAGCAAGGCAGCGCCGCCAACGCGCAACGCATGTTTCACTTCTTCGCCGCCACGCGCGAGCGCTACCTGGCCACGTCCACGCGCTCGCGCCGCGTCGTGGCGCCGCAGGGTTCCGGCCACAACTTTGTCTACGAAGAAGCGCAGTGGACGACGGGTGTGATGCGCGAAGTCCTCCTCGGTTCAGACTCTGCTTCTTCCGCAGTAAAGCCATGATCGACGAAGAGAGCATCCGCCGCTATCGCGACGATGGAGCCGTCGTGCTGCGCGGCCTGCTCGATGCAGGGACGGTGCAGCGGCTGCGTGATGCGGTGCAGGCCGTCCTTGGCGACCTGAGCCCGCACGGCAACGAGTACGCCCAGCCCGGAGAGGGCCGGTTTGCACAAGACATGTTCATGGCGCAGCGGCCGGACGCGGTTGGCGCCGCCTTCCGCCGCCTGGTGCATGACTCGCCTCTGGCCGAAGCGGCCGCCCGGCTCATGGGTGCGCGACAGGTGCGCTTTTTCTATGACCAGATGTTCGTGAAGGAGCCAGGCTCGATGGCGCCGACGCCCTGGCACCAAGACCTGCCCTACTGGCCGCTGCGAGGTGATCAGATCTGCGGCCTGTGGTGCCCTCTTGACAGCGTGGACCTCGACAGCGGCGCAGTCGAGTACGTGCGCGGCTCGCACCTTGGCGGGCGCTGGTACCGGCCGCAGCATTTTGGTGGCGCCTCCGGCTACGACGGCGCGTCTGGCGAGCCGATGCCGGACATCGACGCCACGGTCGATGCCAGGGACCGACTGTCATGGGCCATGGAGCCGGGCGATGCCATCGCCTTTCACGGACTTGTCGTGCACGGCGCTGGCGGTAACCGCAACGCACAGCGCCGGCGTCGGGCCGTGTCCCTGCGTTGGATGGGTGACGACGCCGTGTTCGACGACCGTCCGGGCACCTACCCCTTCGACGTCGCGGGCCAGGTGCCGGGCTTGCCTCTGCAGGGAGAGTTGTACCCGCGGATCTGGCCGACCGATAACAACCGATGAGCCGGTGCGCCAACTCATCGACCGTTTCCAGCAAATGCGCTGACCCATGACCCCAGCCGTTGCCCCTTTTGTCGAGGAGCCGTTGCCGGCATTCCGCGAGTACCCACCGCCCGAAATGATCGACCGCGCGGAGGGCTTCCTCGCCGATATGCGGCGCCGCCGCACGGTGCGCGACTTCGACTCCCGACCCGTTCCGCGCGCGGTGATCGAGGCGTGCCTGCGGGCTGCGGGCACGGCGCCGTCGGGCGCCAACCAGCAACCCTGGTTCTTCAGCGTCATCACCGAGCCCACGCACAAGCGGCGCGTGCGCGAAGCGGCGGAGGCCGAAGAGCGCAGCTTCTACGAGGAACGCGCACCGCAGGAATGGCTGGACGCGCTGGCACCGCTGGGCACTGACTGGAACAAGCCCTTCCTGGAAGAGGCGCCGGTGCTCATCGCCATCTTTGCGCAGAAGTACGGCGTGCGCCCCGATGGCGAGCGCTTCAGCCACTACTACGTGCCCGAATCGGTTGGCATTGCATCCGGTTTCCTCATCGCCGCGCTGCACCACGCCGGCCTGGCCACGCTGACGCATACGCCCAACCCCATGAGCTTTCTGAACAAGCTGTGCGGCCGGCCGGCTTCGGAAAAGCCGGTGATCCTGCTGGTGGTGGGCTACCCCAAGCAGGGATGCCAGGTCCCCGTGCACGGCGGGATCAAGAAGCCGCTCGATCAGATCGCCTCGTGGCTGTAGCGCGAATGCGAACCCGCTACTCCGCCTGGAACCTGCTGGCCGCTGCACGGCGTGGGCACGCCGACTGGGCCCCTGCCTGGCGTGAGGCCGAGGCCCGGGCGGCCTATGACGTGGTGGTGGTGGGCGGTGGCGGCCATGGCCTGGCCACGGCGTACTACCTGGCCAAGAACCACGGCATCACCAACGTCGCTGTGGTGGAGGCTGGGTGGATTGGCGGCGGCAACACCGGGCGCAACACCACGATCGTGCGCTCCAACTACTTGTACCCCGAGAGCGCGCGGCTGTACGACTTTTCGCTGAAGTTGTACGAAGGCCTGTCGCACGAGCTCAACTACAACATCATGCTGAGTGCGCGCGGCGTGCTGACGCTCGCGCATTCGCGCCACGACCTGGACGCCCAGAGCCGTTGGGCCAACGCCATGCGCTGTAACGGCATCGATGCTGATCTGCTGGACTTACGTGAACTGCAGAACCTGGAGCCGCGCCTGAACTTCGGCACCGACGCGCGCTTTCCCATCCTGGGGGGCTTCATCCAGCGCCGCGGCGGGCCCGCACGCCACGACGCCGTGGCCTGGGGCTACGCGCGTGGTGCTTCGGCACTGGGCGTGGACATCATCCAGAACTGCCCGGTGACGGGCTTCCTGAAGCAGGGCGAGCGCGTGGTGGGCGTGGACACGGCGCGCGGGCGCATTCGCGCCGAGAAGGTGGCACTGGCCGTGGCGGGGCATTCGTCGGTGCTGGCGCGGATGGCGGGGTTCGACCTGCCGGTGACGAGCTATGCGCTGCAGGCCATGGTGAGCGAGCCCGTGAAGCCCGTGCTCAACACGGTGACGCTGTCGCCGGCGCTGGGGGCGTACTGGAGCCAGAGCGACAAGGGCGAGGTGGTGATCGGCGGGGCGCTCGATCACTTCCCGTCGTATGCCCAGCGCGGCAGCTTCGACGTGATGCAGCACGTGGTCTCGGCCACCGCCGAGATGTTCCCGACGCTGGGGCGCCTGCGGCTGCTGCGTCAGTGGGCCGGCATCGTGGACGTGGTGGCGGACTCCAGCCCCATCATCGGCCCCACGCCGGTGCCGGGCCTGTCCATCAACTGCGGCTGGGGCACGGGCGGCTTCAAGGCCATTCCGGTGGGGGGCTGGACGCTGGCCCATCAGCTGGCCACGGGCCGAAACCACGAGCTGGCCGAACCCTTCCAGCTCGAGCGCTTCCACACCGGCCGGCTGATCGACGAAGCGGCGGCCGCCGGCATCGCGCACTGAGGAACCGGGAAGGCCGCTGCCCATGATGCAACTCCACTGCCCCTGGTGCGGGCCGCGCGCGGCCAGCGAGTTCCACTGTGGCGGCACCACCGCCATCGCACGCCCGCCGCTGGACTGCGACGACGCGACTTGGGGCCGCTACCTCTTCTTCCGCGACAACCCCAAGGGCTCGCACGCCGAGCGCTGGCGCCACACCTTTGGGTGCGGCATGTGGTTCAACGTGAGGCGCGACACGGTCACGCACGAGGTGAGCGCGGTTTGCGCCATCACCGAGATGCCTCCAGGGGCGGTGTCATGAGCAGGCCGAGCCGCACCCGCGCGCGAAGGGTGGTCCCATGAGTGGCTACCGCCTTCCCGCGCCGGCCGGGGCCTGGATCGATCGGACGCGCAGACTGAACTTCCGCTTCGACGGACACGCGTTGCAAGGCCACGCCGGCGACACGCTGGCCTCGGCGCTGCTGGCCAGCGGCAGGGTACACGTGGGTCGCAGCTTCAAGCTGCACCGGCCGCGGGGCGTCTTCTCCTGCGGCGTGGAGGAGCCCACCGGGCTGGTGGACGCAGGCGATGGCGCCCGGCGCACGCCCAACACGCGCGCCACCGATATCGCGCTGGCCGAAGGTTTGGTGGCGCGCCCTGGCAACGCCTGGCCGAGCCTGCGCTGGGACCTGGGCGCCCTCAACTCGCGGTTCGCTGCGCTGCTGCCGGCGGGCTTTTACTACAAGACCTTCATGTGGCCGGGCTGGCGCTGGTTCGAACCGGCGATCCGCCGCGCGGCCGGTCTGGGCCACGCGGCCGAGGCCCAGACCGGTGCCGACCCCGACCGCTACGACGAGGTGTCGGTGCAGGTGCACACCCTGGTGGTGGGCGGCGGCGTGGCGGGCCTGGAGGCGGCGGTTCGCGCAGCCCGCGAAGGCCATGAGGTGCTGCTGATGGAAAGCCAGCCGAGGCTGGGGGGCTGGGCCGCTGCGCAGGGCGAGGAAGGGCGCGCCCGGGTGGCGGCGCTGGCGGCGCAGGCCCAGCAGGCCGGTGTGCGGGTGCACACGGGCTGCACTGTCTTCGGCCTGTACGACCACCAGCTCGCGGCTGCAGTCCAGACGGTGGACGACAGCGACCAAGCGCCAGTCGGCGCGCCGCGCGAACGTCTGTGGAAGCTGCGTGCCGAGCAGATCGTGATCGCCTGTGGCGCCTTCGAGCGGCCGATGCTGTTCCCCGACAACGACCGCCCTGGGGTGATGCTGGCCAGCGCGGTGCAGCGTTACGCCGAGCTGTACGGCGTGGCCTGCGGACGCCGCGTGCTGATCGCCGCCGCCTGCGACAGCGCCTATGGCGTGGCGCGCTCGCTGCAGGCGCTGGGCATCGAGGTGGCCGGCATCGTCGACCACCGTGTGGCGGCCGGCGCTCAGGCCCCGCCCGGCGTGCCGGTTCACCTGGCCAGCGCCGTCGTGGCCGTTCATGGCGGCCGCGCGGTGACAGGCGCCACGGCGATCAGCCACGACGGTCGCCAGTGCCACGAGTTCGCAGTCGACTGCATCGCGGTGGCTGGCGGCTGGACACCGGCGGTGAACCTGTACTCCATGGCCGGCGGCAAGCTGCGCTGGGACGAGCGGGCCTCGATGTTCGTGCCGAGCCTGGAACTGCCGGGCCTCACCGTGGTGGGCGCCTGCGCCGGGCAGGTCGATGCTGGCGAGGTGCCGGCTGACAACCGGCCTTCGGCAGCCGCGCTGTCCGCCCTCGGCCGCCGGCCGGGCAAGGTCTTCGTGGACTTGCAGAACGACGTGGCCGAGAGCGACGTGGCCCTGGCCGCGCGCGAGAACTACCGCTCGGTGGAGCACTTGAAGCGCTACACCACCATGGGCATGGCCACCGACCAGGGCAAGACGAGCAACGTCAACGCCCTCGTGCTGATGGGCGGCCACACGCAGCGAACGCCTCCGCAGGTGGGCACCACCAAGTTCCGCCCGCCGTTCAAGCCGGTCACGATCAACGCCATCGCCGGCGGGCGCACGGGTGAGCGCCACAAGCCGCTCAAGCGCCTGCCGGGCCATGCCTGGCACGCCGCGCGGCAGGGCCTGTTCGAGGAGTTCGGCGGCTGGGCGCGACCCGCGGCCTACCTTCAGGCTGGCGAGACCCTGGAGCAGGCGGCGCAGCGCGAGGCGCTGCAGGTGCGGCGCACGGTGGGCCTGTTCGAAGGCTCGCCGCTGGGCAAGCTCGAGGTCTTCGGCCCCGATGCGGCCGAGTTCCTGGACCTGATGTACGTGGGCACCATGTCCACGCTGCCCGTCGGCGGCGCGCGCTACGGCATCCTCATCAACGAGAACGGTGTGGTCTTCGACGACGGCATCGTCGCGCGGCTGGCGCCGGACCACTTCTGGGTCAACACCACCTCGGGCGGTGCCGAACGCGTGGCGCTGGCCTTCGAGGAATGGCTGCAGTGCGAGTACGTGAACCACCGCGTGCTGGTGACCAACGTGACCTCGACCTGGGGCAACGTCACCGTCAGCGGCCCGCGCGCCTGGGCGCTGCTGGAGGCCGCAGGCTTCGACGCCGCGCTGGCACCCGGCGCGATGAAGCACATGACGATGCGCGAGACCGAACAAGCCGGCACCCGCATGCGCGTGCTGCGCGCCAGCTTCAACGGCGAGCTCGGCTACGAGATCAACCTGCCCGCGCTGCAGGCCCAGGCGCTGCTGGATCGGCTCTGGCAGTTCGGGCAGGCCTTCGATGCGGTGCCCTACGGCATCGAGGCGCTGATGGTGATGCGCACCGAGAAAGGTTTCCTGCACGTGGGCGGCGACACCGACGGCACCACGCTGCCCGGCGACATCGGCATGGACCGCGGCATCGCCAAGAAGGCCGCCAACTTCGTGGGCCGCCGCTCGCTGCTGCGGCCGGCGGCGCTGGATGCGAACCGCATGCAGCTCGTCGGCCTGGTGCCGGTGGACCGCAAGACCCGCCTGCCCGTGGGCGCCCACGCCGTAGCGCCGCCAGGGCCGCCTGGCACGATCGAAGGCTTCGTGACCTCCAGCCACGACAGCCCCAACCTCGGCCACCCGGTGGCGCTGGCGATGCTGCAGCGCGGCCGCGCGCGTGTGGGAGAGCGCATCACCGTGCACCACCTGGGCACGGCCATCGATGCCGAGGTGGTGTCCACCCCGTTCTTCGACCCGCAAGGAGAGCGCCTGCATGGCCGCGCTTGAGTTCGACGCTGGCCCCGTGGCGGTGCGCCGCATCGAGCCGCTGGCGGTGATTGCGCTGCGGCACCTGCCTGGCGCAGGCGAGTCGCTGGTCGCCGCGCTGCGGGCGGCCGGCGTGACGGGCGTCCCGTCGCCGGGTCAGGCTCTGGGCGACGGCCAGAGCCAGGGCACCACGGCGCTGTGGCGCAGCCCCAGCGAAGTGGTCTTGCTCGTCGCCGAGCGTGCTGCCGCCGACGCTTCGATGGCCGCCCTGGCTGCCGACGCGCTGGCCTGCGCGGTCGACCAGTCGGAGGGCACGCTGGCCCTGGAACTGCAGGGCCCCCGGGTGGACGAGTTGCTGCATCGTCTGGTCGACAGCCA
Source organism: Burkholderiales bacterium (assembly GCA_947464185.1). Lineage (GTDB taxonomy): Bacteria > Pseudomonadota > Gammaproteobacteria > Burkholderiales > Burkholderiaceae_C > Rubrivivax. The sequence continues at coordinate 17,662 of CANHVY010000042.1, read as the reverse complement.
CTCGCTGCCGATGACACTGGGCAGCGCCGTCCGCGCCCGGCTGGCCGACATCGCGGTCACGCTGGTACGCCAGGGGCCCGACCGCATCTGGCTGCTCGCCGACCGCAGCCACGAGCACTATCTGGCGAGCTGGCTCGCCTACTCGGGCGCGGCGGTTGCGCAAACCCGGGCGTAGCTGGCCTCACTGACACCCGATGCGCACCTGCTGAACCTTGCGCCCGCTCAAGCGGCGCTTGCAGAGGCCGCCTAGCGTCGGCAGATGCACTTCCTCCGGCGCCGCCCATGAACACCCTGACCAAGCTCGCACTCGGCCTCATCGGCCAGAACAAGCCCTTGCCCCTGACCGGTCTCGCGGCGGCGCTGAAGCCCTTGCCCCCGCCCAGTCGCGTTGGCGGCATGCCCTTGATGGAGGCCTTGCAGCACCGGCAGTCCCAACGCAAGTTCTCCACCCAGCCGTTGAGCGAGCAACTGCTGTCGGACCTGCTGTGGGCTGCGGCGGGTGTCAACCGTGCGGCGGAAGGTGGCCGCACGGCGCCCAGTGCGCTGCACGCGCAGGAGGTGGACCTGCATGTGGCGCTGCCCAGCGGCCTGCACTTGTACGACCCCACGCAGCATGCGCTGCGGCTGGAGGTGGCCAGTGACGTGCGGCGCGTCACCGGCTACCAGGACTTTGTCGACCAGGCGGCGCTGGACCTGATCTTCGTGGCCGATCACACACGCATGAAGCTCGTGCCCGCCGCACGCCGCCGCGCCTACGCCTTCACCTGCGCCGGGGCGATGGCGCAGAACGTCTACCTGTTCAGCGCGTCGGCCGGGCTGGCCACCGTGGTGCGCGCCTGGTTCGACCAGGCGAGCCTGTCGGAGGCGATGGGCCTGTCGGCCGACCACGAACTGCTGCTGGCGCAGACGGTGGGCCATCCCGCCGTCTGAGGTCTGTCCAAGCTGCACGTTGCCTGGTGTTCGGCTGCAGCTCGCGTCGCCGTGGGCTGACCTCGACCTTCGCTGCACTGCGGCCAGCATTCACTGCCAGCCGAAGCGCGCGATGTAGAAGCGCTTCATGGCCGTGGTCATCAGCGCATAGCCCAGCAGCAGCGCGGCCAGCCAGGGGTAGAAGGCGGCGGGCAGCGGCTGCAGCTTGAAGTAGTGCGCCAGGGGCCCGGCCGGCAGCCACAGGCCCAGCAGCATGACGGCCGCGGTCAGGCCGGTCAGCACGCCCGAGGCCCCGCTCTGCAGCCAGGGCAGCCGGGGCGTGCGGATCATGTGCACGATCAGCGTCTGCGTCAGCAGGCCGACGACGAACCAGCCCGACTGGAACAGGCCCTGCGCCGCCACGGTGTTGGCCGAGAACACCCACCACATCAGGGCGAAGGTGGCCAGGTCGAAGACCGAACTGACCGGTCCGAAGCACAGCATGAAGCGGCCGATGTCGCCGGGGTTCCATTTCAGGGGGGCCGCCACCAGATCCGCGTCGACACGGTCGAACGGGATGCCGATCTGCGAGAGGTCGTAGAGCAGGTTCTGCACCAGCAGGTGCAGCGGCAGCATCGGCAGGAAGGGCAGGAAGGCGCTGGCCACCAGCACCGACAGCACGTTGCCGAAGTTGGAGCTGGCCGTCATGCGGATGTACTTCAGCAGGTTGCAGAAGGTGGTGCGGCCCTGCACCACGCCTTCGTCCAGCACCATCAGGCTCTTCTCCAGCAGGATGATGTCGGCCGCCTCCTTGGCGATGTCCACGGCCGAATCCACCGAGATGCCCAGGTCGGCCGCGCGCAGCGCCGGCGCGTCGTTGATGCCGTCGCCCATGAAGCCCACCACGTGGCCCTGGGCGCGCAGCGCGCGCACGATGCGCTCCTTGTCCAGGGGGCTCAGCTTGGCGAAGACCTGGTGCGCCTCGACTGCCGGGGCCAGTTCGGCGTCGCTCATGGCCTGCACCTGGTGGCCCAGCAGCGCCTGCCCCTCGGGCAGGCCCACCTGGGCGCACACCTGCGCAGTCACCTGCGCGTTGTCGCCCGTCAACACCTTGATGGCCACGCCGTGGGCCGACAGGGCGCGCAGGGCGGGTGCGGCCGACTCCTTGGGTGGATCCAGAAAGGCGATGTAGCCCACCAGCACCAGGTCGGCCTCATCGGCCACGCTGTAGACCGTCTGCTGGGGCGGCAGCTCCTTCATCGCGACCGCCACGATGCGCAGTCCGCTGAGCGACAGCCGGGTGCTGACCTGCTGCACGCGCTCGCGCATCGCGTCTTCCAGAGGCGCGTCGTCGGCTTCCTGCTGCTGCGTGTTCCCGGTCAGCCGCACGCGTGTGCACACCGCGAGCATCTCCTCCAGCGCGCCCTTGCAGATCAGTTCGTGGTGCTCCTGGTCTTCATGGCGCTCGGACACCACCACCGACATCCGGCGGCGCTGGAAGTCGAAAGGGATCTCGTCGATCTTGCGGTAGCGCTTCTCGAGTTCCAACTCCGCGGGCAGTTCCACGTGGTCCAGCACGGCCCGGTCCAGCAGGTTCTTCAGGCCGCTCTGGTAGTGACTGTTCAGGAAAGCGAAGGCCAGCACCTCGTCCGAGGGCTGGCCCAGCGGGTCGATGTGCTGGGCCAGCGCGATCTCGTCCTGGGTCAGGGTGCCGGTCTTGTCGGTGCACAGCACGTCCATCGCGCCCAGGGTCTGGATCGCGTCCAGCCGCTTGACCACCACCTTGCGGCGCGCCAGCTGCACGGCGCCCCGGGCCAGGGTGGAGGTCACGATCATGGGCAGCATCTCGGGCGTCAGCCCCACGGCCACCGCCAGCGCAAAGAAGAAAGCCGCCACCCAGTCGCCCTTGGTGAGGCCGTTGATCAGCAGCACCACCGGCACCATGATGGCGGCGAACCTGATGAGCAGCCAGCTCACGCTGTTGATGCCCGCCTGGAAGGCGTTGGGGCCGGTGTCGGTGGCCGTGGCGTGCGCCGCCACCGCGCCGAAAAAGCTGCGCGAGCCGGTGTGGACCACCAGCGCCGTGGCGGTGCCTGAGACCACGTTGGTGCCCATGAACACGAGGTTGGCCTGGGCCAGGGGGTCGGGATCCTGCAGCGGGCCTGCCAGCTGCGCAAACTTCTCCACCGGCAGCGACTCGCCGGTCAGTGCCGCCTGGGAGATGAACAGGTCGCGCGCCGTCAGCAGGCGGCAGTCGGCCGGGATCATGTCGCCCGCCGACAGCAGCAGCACATCCCCCTGCACCAGCTTTCTGATCGGCACCTCGCGTCGCCCCTGCCGCATCACCGTGGCCGTGTTGCTCACCAGCGCTTTCAGCGACTCTGCCGCGCGGCTGGACCGGTGCTCCTGCACAAAGCGCAGCGCCGTGCTGAGCGCCACCATGGTGCTGATCACCACCGTGGCCTTGAGGTCGTGTGTCGCCCAGGACACCCCGGCCAGCGCCGTCAGCAGCAGGTTGAACGGGTCCAGGAAGCAGTGCCACAGGTGGCGCCACCAGGGCAGGGGGCCTTCATGCTCCACGAGGTTGGGCCCGTGCCGTGCCAGCCGGGCGGCGGCTTCGCGCGTGGTCAGGCCCTCCGGGCGCGAATGCAGGCGGTGCAGGGCCTGTTCGGGCTCGTCACGCGCCACCTCCAGCAGGTCCTGCGTGATGACGTCGGGCGGGGCACCGGGCAGGGCGATGGCCTGGCCGCGGCCGGCCAGGGCGTCCTGCAACGGGTGGCGGGCAAAGTGGCCCAGCCTGCGCCGCCGGTGCAGGAAGCGGCTGAAAGCCGCCCGCAGGTGGGACGGCCGCCTGGTGCCGGCCTCGGCTCGCACGCCCTCCGGTGTCGCGCGAGCCTGGTCTGAACGCATGCCCCATCCTGCGGCCCGACCTCGCCCGAGGGCTTGATGCGGGTCAAGCCCTTCGCGCCCGCCGTTGCGCGCAGCGGGTACGCTCTTGTCACCATTCAACTGGAGACTCCGCGATGTCTGAACCCCTGTGGCGTTGGCCCGCGTATCGACTCACTGCCGCCATCCGCGCCGGCGCGGTGTCTGCCAGGGAGGCGACCGTGTCCGCCCTCGACCGTGTGCAGGCGGTCAACCCGGCGCTGAACGCCATCGTCGATGTGCTGCCCGACGAGGCGCTGGCGGCGGCCGATGCCGCCGATGCCGCCCGGCGGCGCGGCGACACACTGGGCCCGCTGCACGGCGTGCCGGTGACGGTGAAGGTCAACGTCGACCTGCGCGGCCGCGCCACCACCAACGGCGTGGTCGCGTTCAAGGACAACATCGCATCGGAAGACAGCCCGGTGGTGGCCAACCTGCGCCGGGCCGGCGCGGTGATCATCGGCCGCACCAACACGCCTGCGTTCTCGGTGCGGTGGTTCACCGAAAACGACCTGCATGGCCGCACCTACAACCCCTGGTCGCGTGCGCACACGCCGGGCGGCTCCAGCGGTGGCGCGTCGTCGGCCGTGGCCGCCGGCATGGGGGCCATCGCGCACGGCAACGACCTGGCGGGATCGGTTCGCTACCCCGCGTATTGCACCGGGGTGTATGGCCTGCGGCCGTCGTTCGGCCGGGTGCCGGCTTTTCTGCCCAGCGCCAAGGAGGAGCGTCCGGTGTCGCTGGCCATGATGTCCGTGCAGGGCCCGCTGGCCCGCCATGTGGCCGACCTGCGCCTGGCCCTGGCGGCCATGAGCCCAGGGGACTCGCGCGACCCCTGGTGGGTGCCCGCGCCACTGGCGGGCCCGGCCCTGCCCAGGCCGCTGCGCGTGGCCATGACGGTGCAATGTCATGGCGCGCCGGCCGACCCGGCGGTGGTGGCCGCTGTGCGCCAGGCCGGCGCCTGGCTGGCCGATGCCGGTTATCTGGTGGAGGAGGTGGAGCCGCCCGACCTGGGCGAAGCCCACCGGCTGTGGAATCTGGTCGGCAATGACGAAGCCCGGTTCTTCATGTGGCCCGCCATCGAGCAGCTGGGTGACGAGGGCGTGCGCCGGTCCTTCGGTTGGATGCTGGCCGATTCACCGGTGCTCGACCACGCGGCGCACCTGCGGGCCTTCGCGCGGCGCAGCACGCTGATCCGCCGCTGGCAGGTTTTCATGGAGCGCTATCCGCTGGTGCTGGGGCCGGTGTCGGGCGAGCCACCGTTCCCCTGGGGCCTGGACGTTGAAAGCGCCGACACGATGGCCAGGGTGCTGCGCGCGCAGGAATCCCAGTTCGCGTTGCCGCTGCTGGGGCTGCCCGGCCTGTCGGTACCCACTGGTCTCGTCGGCGCGGTGCCCATGGGCGTGCAGCTGACGGCGCCCCGCTTCCGCGAAGACCTGCTGTTCGACGCGGCGGAAGTGATCGAAGCGCACTGCCCGGCGATGACGCCGATCGACCCGCGCTGATCACGCGTGCCAGTTCTGTTCGGTGGCTGCCCATGGTGGCCCCAGGGTCGCGCCTCACTGACGGGCAGGCGCCTCACCTGCTACCTGCCGGCCATTGGCAGACGGTGGGGCCTGGCACTTTCATCGGACCGACCGCTTGACACATTGAGCTCAGCCAGTAGGATGTAGAAACATCTAAGGATATACATCATGGATCTTCAAGTGGCCAAATGGGGCAACAGTCTCGCCCTGCGAATCCCCTCCGAAATCGTGCGCCGACTCGGTTTGCACGAAGGAGCCACTGTGGACGCCCACATCACTGTTGACGGCAGCCTGTCCATTCGGCTGGCGCAGTGGGATCGCAGGGCTTTCGCGCTCGAGCTGAACGAGGCCCGCAACACCATGCCCTTGAGCGAGTCCGTGATGGAAGAACTGCGCAGTGGGGCGCGGTACTGACATGGTCTATGTCGATACCAGCGTACTGGTGCCCTTGTTCCTGAACGAGCCGTACAGCGTGGCAGCAGCTGAATGGTATGCACGCGAGAAGCGTGAACTCGTCGCCGCGGCGTGGTGCATTCCAGAGTTCGCCAGCGCCCTCGGCATCAAGCAACGTACCGGCGCGATCGATGCCCAGCAGGCCCAGGGCGCTTGGACGCGCTTCGAGCGCATGGTGGCCGCTGACCTTCGATTGCTTCCGGTAACGCCCGCCGACTTTCATCGCGCAGCCGAATTGGTGCTCGATGCTCCGAGCGCATTGCGCGCCGGCGACGCCCTCCACCTGGCGTGTGCCGAAGCTGCGGGTGCGAAGCACATGGCAACCCTGGATGGTGTCCTGAGCCGCAATGCGCAGCGACTGAAGATCAAGCCCGTTGCGTTGCGCAGCACACCCTGATAGACATCCATGAGCTGCGACTGCCGATGATCAAGAGCGGGTGCTGAAGTCGCTGTTCGGCCAGAAGCAGTCGTTGAATCAGACCGTCGAGAGCGGCCATTGGGAGGTCCCGCGCCATGAAACCCGGCCTGCGGTGGAACGGAAGCCCGGCCTGGAACCTGTACTCAGCGTTGCGACGGGCTTCGAGCGCTCGTTGGGCGCGCGCTGCGCCTGTCGGGGTGCTGCCCGGTTCAGGCCGTTCGGGCACAACAGGGGCACTTCATCCTTGCCTCGATCGCTGGCGTTGCCTTACATGCCCCAGCGAAGTGCAGCCGTGTGCACAGGCGTATCCCACAGCTCCAGCATCGCCGGGTCTGCCGCACAGACAGTGATCGAGCACCCCGCCATTTCCAGCGACGTGACGTAAGACCCCGTCAGGTAGCGCACGGCCTTCACGCCTGCGCCGGCCAACACCTGGTTCGCCGCATTCACCATCACGTACAACTCCATCAACGGAGTTCCACCGAAGCCATTGACCAGCAGAAATACTTCTTGCCCGCGCTTCAGCGACAGGTCCTTCAGCACCGCGCCAGTGAGTTCGGCGGCAATCTCTTCAGCGCTGGTCAACTTCACCCGGCGCCGCCCGGGTTCGCCGTGGATGCCGACGCCCATCTCCATTTCATCGGCGCCAATCTGGAACGTGGGCGAACCCGCAGCCGGTACGGTGCACGACGTCAACGCCACGCCCATGCTGGCGGTGCTCTTGTTCACCGCGTCGCCAAGCGCCTTCAGGCCCGCCAGTCCCTTGCCGCGCTCGGCCGCCGCACCGACGATGCGCTCGACCAGCACCGTCCCCGCTACGCCGCGGCGCCCGGTGGTGTGGGTGGAGTTCTCCACCGCCACGTCGTCGTTGATGATGACGCTGGCGTTGTCGCGATCCAGCATCTCAGCGGCCATCTGGAAGTTCATCATGTCACCGGAATAGTTTTTGACGATGAACAGCACCCCGGCGCCCGTGTCCACCTCTTGCGCTGCGGCCAGCATCTGGTCGGGCGTGGGCGACGTGAACACCTGCCCCGGGCAGACCGCGTCGAGCATGCCATGGCCGATGAAGCCTGTGTGCAGCGGCTCGTGGCCAGACCCCCCCCCTGAGATGAGCGCGACCTTGCCGGACTTGAGCGCGCGTCGGCGAACGAACTGCAGACTCGGGTCCAGGGTCACGATGTCGGCGTGGGCGGCTGCAAAGCCTTGCAGCGACTCAGCCAGGACGGTGTCGACGTGGTTGATGAGTTTCTTCATTTCGAGATCTCGGTGGGTGGACGTTTCGGGGCGGATCGTGTGCGTTTCAGAGCCCGTCGCAGATGCTTCCGATGATCAGGGCCAACGAACGCGAACCAGGGTCCACATGACCCAGAGCTCGTTCCCCCAGAAAGGATGATCGGCCCCGACTGGCTTCCATCTGTGCGGTGGCTTGTACGCTGTCGTCGGCACATTTCCGAACGCGGGCCAGCAGTTCAGGGCCCTTCTGGTCACCGGCGTCAGCCAGTACCTGGCGCACCGGGTCCAGCACATCGAGCAGCGTCTTCTGGCCCACTTCGGCCTTGCCCAGACGGGTCAAGGCCTTGATGCTGGCATCCAATGCCTGGGCGACGTTGGCAGCGTTCGGTTGTGCCGGCAATTCCTTGCCCAGCGTCACCAGCAGCGTGCCAAACACGGGGCCCGACGAGCCGCCGACGGTGGACATGCAGGTCAGGCCCATGGTTCTCAGCGCTTCGTTGAGCGTTTGGGTGCTCAACGCTTCCATCTTGGCTTGGATGGCCTGGGCGCCGCGGCGCATGTTCAGGCCGTGATCGCCGTCGCCGATGGCTTGGTCGAGCGCGGTCAGCTCTTCTACGTGGTCGATCAAGGTTTGTGTGGCCGCTTGAATGATTGGGATGTGGTTCATGGGGGCTCTCGAAACTGTGGATGAATGCTCAAGCAGAAAGACGCTGCCCGCTGGCGTCGAACCACAGCGCACGCCGCACTTGCAGGTTCACCGCCTCGCCGGTTTCCAGGCCGGTGCCGGCGGGCGTGGCCGACACCAGCTCCTGGTCGGTTCCGTTGACCTGCACGTGCACCAGATGCTGGTCGCTCAGGCGCTCGACACGCACCACGCGCGCCAGGGGCTCGGTAGCATCGGAATTGCTGCGGCTGAGGACAAGGTGCTCGCTGCGGATGCCGATGGTGGCTGCGTGGTCAGGCGCGGCCAAGGTGGCCAAGGCCGCCAACGCGGCGCGCGGCACCAGGTTGATGCGCGGCGTCCCCAGGCGTGAAGCCACATAGCTGCTGACCGGGTCTTCGTAGATTTCGCGCGGCGTGCCCAACTGCACCAGCCGACCCTGCTCCAGCACGCCTACCCGCGTGGCCATGGTCAGCGCTTCGGTTTGGTCGTGGGTGACGTAGAGCATGGTGGCCCCCATGTCCTGCTGGATGCGCTTGAGTTCCAGGCGCAAGTCGTTGCGCAGCTTGGCGTCCAGCGACGACAGCGGCTCGTCCATCAATGTCACCGCCGGATTGCGCACCAATGCGCGGCCAATCGCCACCCGTTGCATCTGCCCGCCCGACAAACGCGTGGCCGGGTTCTGAAGCTTGTCTTCGATACGCAGCATGCGGGCGACTTCGTTCACCTTGTGATCGATGTCGGCTTGGTTCGTCGGTCGCATCGGCGAGCGCAGCGGAAACGCCAGGTTCTCGAACACGGTGAGGTGCGGGTACAGGGAATACTGCTGGAACACGAAGGTCACGTCGCGCAGCGCAGGCGCCAGCGCGGTGACGTCGCGTCCGCCGATCGACACACGGCCCGCGTCTGGGGTTTCCAGGCCGGCCACCAGGCGCAGCGTGGTGGTCTTGCCAGCCCCGCTGGGCCCCAGCAGCACGATGAATTCGCCGCTGCGAATATCCAGGTTCAGGCCGCTCACTGCCTGAACCTCGCCAAAGCGCTTGCCTACCCCTTCCAGCCGAAGATCAGCCATGACGGGCTCCTGCATGCGTGCGACTGACGCGTGCGTGTGCGGCCAGGGGATGGTCATCGCGCGCTGTCTGCAGCACGCGACCGCTGGCCTGGTCGAACAAGGACACCGCAGACGCATCGAAACGCAACCCGACACGGTCGCCGCGCACCACCGGCAAATCCCCACCCACCTTGGCGCGCAGGGTGGTGCCCGATGCCGTGGCGACGGTGACGATCTGGCTCATGCCCAGGTATTCGGTACCCAGCACCTCGGCGCGCAGAGCAGAGTCGTCGGCAAAGTGCACATGCTCGGGCCGCACGCCGCACAACAAGGCGCTTTGTGGCACGTCCTGCCGCAGGGCGGGCACGGCCACGCGGGCCGGCCCGATCTGCACTGTCTCGGAACCCTTGTTCAAGGCCGCCTCGAAGGGCAGGAAGTTCATGGCCGGCGAGCCAATGAAGTCGGCCACGAAGACGCTGGCCGGCCGTTCGTAGACTTCCATCGGCGCGCCCAGTTGTTCGATCACACCGCGGTTCATGATCGCGATGGTGTCGGCCATGGACATCGCTTCGGTCTGGTCGTGTGTAACAACCACTGTGGTGGCTTGCAGCCGGTCATGCAGCGCACGCAGTTCGTTGCACATCACTTCGCGGAACTCGGCGTCCAGCGCTCCCAGCGGCTCGTCCATCAAGAACGCCATGGGCTGGCGCACGATGGCCCGGCCCAACGCGACACGCTGGCGGTCGCCACTGGACAGGCCTGACACCGAGGAACCCAGCAGATCGGTGATACGCAGCGTGGTCGCTGCCTCGTTGACGCGGCGGCTGATCTCTGCTTTGGGCAGGCCTTGCGACAGCAGCGGAAAGGCGATGTTCTGGCGCACATTCATGTGGGGGTAGAGCGCGAACATCTGAAAGCAGAAGGCGATGTCGCGTGCAGAGGCGCGCTTGAAGCTGACGTCCTCATCACCCAGAAAGACCTGCCCAGAGGTGGGCAACTCCAGCCCCGCAATCATGCGCAGCGTGGTGGTCTTGCCGCAGCCCGAAGGACCCAGCAGACAGAAGAACTCGCCGTCACTCACGGTGAAGGTCGAGTCCTGCACGGCCGTGAACCCGGCAAAGGCCTTGTGCAGGTGTTGAACGCGAATCTGGGCCATCGCTTTGCTTCAGTCAGGGAACTTCGAGACCACCATGAACATCACGGTGCCAAGAAGCGTGGTCACGAAGGACCAGGTGTAGAGGACCAAGGCCAGCGGCTGCAGCATCATGAAGATGCCCAAGGCGATGACGATGCAGGCGATCAGTTCCATGGGGCCGCGCCGCAGCGCCTTGGGCCAGGAGGAAGACTTCATTTGCGCACCGCCCCGAAGGTGATGCCACGCAGCAGGTGTTTGCGCAGCAGGATGGTGAAGACGAGGATGGGCACCAGGAACAGCGTGGTGCCGGCAGCCACCGCAGGCCAGTCCTGCCCGCCCTCGCCGATGATGATGGGGATGAAGGGCGGTGCGGTCTGCGCCGTGCCCGAGGTCAGGAGTACGGCAAATGCGTACTCGTTCCACGAGAAGATGAGGCAGAAGATGGCCGTGGCCACGATGCCCGTGGTGGCCTGCGGCAGCACCACCTTGCGAAAGGCCTGCAGTCGGGTGTAGCCGTCGACCATGGCGGCTTCTTCGTACTCACGCGGTATCTCGTCAATGAAGCCCTTGAGCAGCCACACCGCCAGCGATACGTTGACTGCGCTATAGAGCAAGATCATGCCCAACCGAGTGTCGGACAGGCCGAGTTCGCGGTACATCAGATAGATCGGGATGGCCACTGCGATGGGCGGCATCATGCGCGTGGACAGGATGAAGAAAAGCAGGTCGTCCTTCAAGGGGACCTTGAAGCGCGAGAAGGCATACGCCGCCATGACGCCCAACCCCACCGACAGCACCGTGGAGCCCACGGCGATGACGAGCGAATTGATGAAGCGAGGAATGTAGTTGGACGGTCCCGCCACCACCATGTTGATGTCGCGCGCCTTTTGTTCGCACGCGCTGCTGGCCGGCGGCAGGGCGGCGATGTACTCCGGTGTCTGACGAGAGCGCGTGGTGAACAGGTTGCAGTAGCCGTCGATGCCGGGTGTGAAGATCACCTTGGGTGGGTAGCTGATGGCGTCCGACTGCGTCTTGAAGCCGGTCATGAAGATCCATGCCAGCGGCACGATGGTAATGAACGCGTAGAGTGCGACCAACACGCCAGCCACCACCCGTGTGCGGGCGGTGGGTTCGACGACGGAGTGCGCGGTACTGATGCCTGAATTCATGAATTGGGCTCTGGACAGATCAGCGGCTCTTCACGGCGTTGAGCGCCTTGACGTAGATGTTGGCCAGGCCAAACACCGCGACAAACAGCGTGACGGCGAAGGCCGACGCATAGCCCGTGCGCCATTTCTCGAAGGCTTCGCGCTTGAGCGTGATGGAGGCCAGTTCGGTGGCCGAGCCCGGCCCACCCGAGGTGAGCAGGTTGACCATGTCGAACATCTTGAAGTTTTCGATGCCGCGGAACAGCACCGCCAGCATCACGAAGGGCAGCACCATCGGCAGCGTGATGGACCAGAACTGTCGCCATGACGAGGCGCGATCCACTTCGGCGGCCTCGTAGATGTAGTCGGGAATGGAGCGCAGCCCGGCCAGGCAAATCAGCATGACGTAGGGTGTCCACATCCAGGTGTCCACGATGACGATGGCCCAGCGGGCGAGCTTGACCTCGCCGAGCATCGAAAACGACGATGGCGAAACACCCCCCAAGAAGCCGACCACGTAGTTGAACAGCCCCATTTGTGGCTGGTACAGGAAGGCCCAGAAATTGCCCACCACGGCGGGCGACAACATCATCGGGATGAGGATTAGGGTGGTCCAGAAGCCATGGCCGCGGAACTTGCGGTCGATCAGCCAAGCCAGCGTGAAGCCGATCACCACCTGCAGCAGGATGGTCCAGAACAGAAAGTGCGCCGTTGTCTGCAGCGCCACCCAGATGTCGGGGTCGGTGAGCACGGAGATGTAGTTGTCCAAGCCGATGCCCAGCACCTCGGCATTGGGCCGATTGGCACGGAAGTTCGTGAACGACAGCCTGACCGTCCAGATCAGGGGAAAGATGTTGATCGCCAGCAGCAACGCCATCGTCGGGCCGATGAACAGCCAAGCCACAGTCCGGTCGGACAAGCCGCGCATGCGCGCGGCCAAGGGCGCGGGTGTGGCTCGGGCCGCGTTCCTGGCCAAGGGCGTGTTGCTGAGGCTCATGAGGTCGGACTTGGAAGGATGATTGAAAGGTTTGCCCCGGGCCGATGTGGCCCAGGGCAACCGCAGCCCCTTACTTCAGCTTGCCGTCTTCCTTGAAGACTTTCGTCCAGTCAGCCACCAACCCATCGAGCGCTTCCTTGGCGGTGCCTTTGTCAGCCACCACGAAGTCGTGCATGCGCCTTTGCATTGCCAGCATCAACTGCGCGTACGAAGGCTCGGCCCAGAAGTCCACCACCATGCCCATCGAATCCAGGAACGCCTGGGCGAAGGGCGAGCTCTTGGCGTAGCCCGGGTCGTTGAGCACGGCCTTGGCGGCCGACGAGCCACCGATGGCCTGCCACTTCTTCTGCACTGCCGGGTCGGCGAACCACTTGATGTACTGCAGTGCTTCGTTCTTGCTGTTGGAGTAGGACACCACCGAGATGCCCTGGCCGCCGAGTTGCACGCCCTTGCCCTTGTCAGCGGGGTTGGCGAAGAAGCCGATTTTGTTGCCGCCCACGTTCGGGTCCTTGTTTAGGCCCGGGAAGAAGGCGAACCAGTTCATCATCATCGCAACCTGGCCCGACTTGAAAGCGTCCAGCCCTTCACCCATGTAGGCGTTGGTCAACCCCGGCGGCGTGCTGCCCTTGTGGATGGACTTGTAGAACTCCAGGGCCTTCACGGCATCGGGCGAGTTGACGAAGCCGTTCATCGCATACGGCTTCTTCGGGTCCTGGTACTTGAAGCCCATGGGCACCAGCACGTTGGTTACGCCCATGGTGATGCCTTCGCTGCCCCGCTCGGTGAAGATATAGGCGCCGTAGACCTTTTTGCCATCGACCATGCGGCCTTGGAAGAATTCGGACACCTGCTTGAACTCGGTCCAGGTCTTGGGCGGCGCCAAGTCGCGGTTGTGCTTCTTCTTGAACTCGGCTTGCAGTTCGGGCTTGGAGAACCAGTCCTTGCGGTAGGTCCAGCCCACCGAGTCGGCCATCGCAGGCAGCGCCCAGTAGTTCGGCGTGCCCTTGGGCCATTCCGCATAGCCGGTCACCGTGGCAGGCGCGAAGTCAGACATCTTGATGCCTTCCTTCGCGAAGAATTCGTTGAGTTTGACGTAGTGCCCGCTCTCGGCGGCGCCGCCGATCCATTGACTGTCGCCGATCATCAAGTCGCACAGCTTGCCCTTGGAGTTGAGCTCGTTGAGCATGCGGTCGGCAAAGTTGGGCCAGGGCACGAACTCGAACTTCATCTTCACGCCACTCTTGGCCGTGAAGTCCTTGGACAGCTCGACCAGCGCGTTGGCAGGGTCCCAGGCGGCCCAGCACAGCGTAATGGTCTTGTCTTGTGCGTGAGCGGCAGTGCTGCCCAACGACAAGACGGCGGCAGCGGCCAGGGCCTGCAGTCCCGACAGCGATTTGAGTTTCAGGTTCATGGGGTCTCCGTTGCGGTGGTTGGACTCTTGGTTACACACCCGACATCCGCTCAGTCCAGGTTTTCGGCGGTCAGGATCTCTATGCGTGGTTGCGCGACGTTGAGTGCGCCGCGGACGTTCTCGCACTGGGCGCGCAGCACGCGCGCGGCTGCCAGTACGCAGTAGTGAATGTCTTGATGCAGCAGGTAGGACAGCGCGCCCGAGGTCAGCAGCGTGCGGTGCTCGTCGGTGAGGTCGTGGGCGACTGCGCCGACCTCGGGCGGCATGTCAACCTGTGCCAAAGCCTTCGCGACGCCGGCGCCGCCTGAACCCACGTTGTAGATGCCTGCCACGCGCGAGGGGTCGATGCCGCCCGAGAGGAACTCGCCAAGGGCCTTCTCAGACCCATCCGAATCTGCTGGCAAGTCGGGCACGCGCACCATGCGCAAGTCCGGGAAGCGCTCTTCCAAAACCTGGGCGAAGCCCACCCGGCGTTCGATCTCGGCCGACCAGCGGGTGGCCTGTGAAGCCAAAAGCAGCGTGTCGCGTGCGCCCGGCCGCGCCATGCGCGCCAGCAGCAGCGCTGCGGTGCGGCCTGCGGCCCGGTTGTCGGCGCCGATGTAGGTTTCGCGCATCGAGCCCGCCACATCGGAGAACAGCGTCACCACGTGCACGCCGGCGCGGACCAGTTCATTGATCGCCAGCTTGATGGGCGGAAGGTCGGGAGCCAGTACGGCAATGCCATGACAGTTACCTAGCGCCGCCAATTCGCCAGCAAATCGCACCGGGTTCCGCGCGTCCAGCCGGTGGGTGACCTCAGTGATGTGCTGGTGACGGAAGTCACCAGCCGACTGGGCGATCTGCCTGTCGATCAAGCCGAAGAAGGGCGATGCTTCATCTGGCAGCACGTAGGCGAAGCGGAAGTTTTCGCCGCGGCGCGGGCGTCCGGGCTGTGGTGTCGCGCCAAGTGTGGCAACGACCTGCAACACCCGGTCGACGGTTTCGGCATTGACGCCCGGGCGCCGATTGAGCACGCGGTCAACGGTGGCGGTGCCCACGCCCGCCAAGCGGGCGATCTCGGCGATGGTGGGTGAGGTAGCCATGTTTGTAGGTTATTTGATGTTTGTACTTTATAAACATCAAAAACTAAATCAATCATGGTTAACGCGTACCGCCGTAGCGCTGTTCATCAAGTGGCGGGTGGCGCGCAGCCTGATGCCACCACATCGCGGAGCCGCATTGCGGGACGGTCGGGATAGGCCTTGCGCTGCACGGGTGCTGCCCGACGCCCAAAGCGTTCTGGGCATGGGCATCGCGCGGGGCGACCGCTATGGGAAGCGATCGAGGGCTGCCTTGGGTCGGTTCCGGCCAGCCAAGTCGGCGAGAGGTCAGCCCGAGACCGGTCATTGACCTCCCGCTACAAGACCGCCACGACGCGAATACCGTCGGTTCGACGCGAACTCGTCGCCCCTGCCTCATCACGGTGGCCGTTTCGCTCACCACAGCCCTCAGCGACTTCGCCGCGCGGCTGGTCTTGGGTCACTGCGTGGCTTGCCCGCCGGGCGCGGGTGAGGCGCCGAAGCCGAGATTGACCAGGGCCTGGCACATCGCCTGCCGGGGCAGCGTCTGCGGCTGCGGGCCGATGCGCGCCGCGAGCCGCGTGCCGTCGAGCGCGTGCGGCACCCGCCAGAGGTAGCTCATCTCGGCGATGGCTTTCATCATCGGCATGACGAATCCCATCACGCGAATGAAACCCCAGGGCATGGCGCCGTGTCGCCAGCCGCGCTTCTCCACGACTGGCGGCACGATGCCGAGGTCGGCGGCGGCGGCCTCCACCGCGTCGAGCAGTTCGGTGCCCGTCATCGTGTGGCCGGCGAAGTGCAGCGTCTCGAAACCCGGTGCATCGTCCGCGCGTGCCCGCTCGGCCACCGCGACGAAGGCGCGCGCGAGGTCAGGCAGGTAGGCCCAGGCGTGCGGCACGTCGCGCGGGCCGGGGTACACGAGCTTGCCGGTGCGCAACGACTTGACCACAGCCAGGTCAAGCCACGAGCCTTGGCCGCCGCCGTAGAAGTCGCCCGCGCGGATGACGACAGCGCGCAGGCGCCCGGCGCGGGCGCGGCCGGCAATCTCGGCTTCGAGGTCGACGCGCAGGCGGCCCTTCTCGTTCGTCGGACGCACTGGCGTGTCCTCGCGCAGCACGGACGGCATGTCCTCGCCGTAACCGTAGACGTTGCCCGGCAGCATGAACAGCGCGCCGAGCCGCTCGGCCGCGTTCAGGCCCTGGCGGGCCAGCGGCAGCAGCAGCCGCGCCCAGTCTGTGTAGGCCGGGTTGATGGCGTGAACCACCACGCAGGCACCGGCCGCCGCGGCGACCAGGGCCTCGGTGTCCTCGAGCGCGACCGCGAGATGCCTGGCCCCGTGCGGCAGGCCGGCCGGCGCGCGACGCGCCTGCGCCAGCACGGTCCAGCCAGCGGCGGCGAAGGCGGCCACTGCGGCGGCGCCAAAGCGTCCATTGGCACCAAGGACGAGAGCGATGGGATTCGACATGGGGACTCCTTGCAGCAACATGGGGCGTCTTCGATGGCCTCACTGTGCGCCGCGACGAGCCATTCGACAACTGGCGAATCGTGCAATTGAGTTATACATTTCTGTATGCCTCAGACCACACACGGCGGCGTTCGCAACAGATCGACCGAAGGAAAAGACGACTGGCCAACGCCCTCAGCCGGTGGACCTGTCGGGCCGGGATCTCCCGGGAACCGCGGCTTCGACTGGGCGCTGGTGCAGAGCTTTCTCGCCGTACTCGACGCCGGCAGCCTGAGCGGCGCGGCCAAGAAGCTGGGCGCGCAGCAGCCAACGCTGTCGCGGCAGATCGCATCGCTGGAGGCGCAGCTCGGGGCGCCGCTCTTCGAGCGTACCGGTCGTGGCGTCGCGCCGACTGCGCTGGCACTGGCGATCGCCGATGACGCGCACGCCATGCAGCGCGGTGCCGAGCAGCTGCAGCAGCGCCTGGCGCACCAGCGCATCCGCACCAGCGGCACCGTGCGCATCACCACCAGCCAGGTTGCGGCGAGCTACCTCATGCCGCCAGTGCTGGCCGCGCTGCAGGCGGCCGAGCCGGGGATCGCGGTCGAACTCGTCGCGTCCAACCAGCTCACCAACCTGCTGCGCCGCGAAGCCGACATCGCCGTGCGCATGGTGCGCCCGGCGCAGGCCTCACTGGTGGCGAAGAAGATCGCCAACATCCCGCTCACGGCCTGCGCGCACCAGAGCTACCTCGCGCGCGCCGGCGCGCTGCGGCGGCCCGACGAGCTGCTGCGCCACCGCCTCGTCGGCTATGACCGTGACGACGCGCTGCTGCGAGGTTTTGCGGCGATGGGCTTTCCGATCGGGCGTGAGCAGTTTGTGCTGCGCGCCGACGACCAGCTTGCCTACGGCCACTGCGTGGCCGCCGGGGCGGGCATCGGTTTCCTCGCTGCTTACAGCCTTCGCTGGCTTCCGGGGGTGGTGCCGGTGCTGCCGATGCTGAAGATCCCGCCGCTGCCCTGCTGGCTGGCGGTGCACCGCGAGATTCGTGGCAGCGCACTCGTGCGCCACGCCTTCGACTTCCTCGCCGAGGCGATACCGCGCGAACTGGCGGCGCACGAGGCGGCGCTCAAGATGTCGTTAGAGTAGGCGCCCGCGTCTTAGCCTGAAGTTCCGCGTCCTCACATGAAGCGCGGCGGGAGCAAGTCCCTGTCACGCCTCACAAATTTGGCCCTTTCGGGCCTTTTTTGCGCCCGAATGTGTAGTCACTAAAGTGACTTGCGTTTT